>NZ_JALEBH010000001.1:2387500-2987500 GCF_022758885.1 Sphingobium sp. BYY-5 | reverse complement strand
TCGATCGCACCGCCCAACTGCGCGCTGAACGCCTCCAGCCGCTCCATCGCGGCGTGGAAGGGGCCGGTCGCCTCGATCAGCGGCAGATAGGCGGCCGCCGCCGGGCCGATCGCAGCGAGCGCGCCCGCATCCTTGGCGTCCAGTTCGGCGCGCACCGCCTCAACCTCCTGCGGCCCAAGCGGCAGCGGACCGGCGGCCAGTGCATCGATCAGGTCAGGCAGGGTGAAATCGATGGTTATGCCGGTAACGCCAGCGGCCTGCAGCGCCTCGATCGCGACATTGACGATCTCGACCGCAGCGGCGGCGCTGTCGCTGCCGATCAATTCGGCGCCCAGTTGCAGTTTTTCGCGCTCAGGGCGAAGCTGGTTCGCCTTCTGGCGGATGACCGGACCGGCATAGGACAGGCGCAGCGGGCGCGGCGCGCTGCCCAGCCGCGTGGCGGCGATGCGGCCGACCTGGGCGGTCATGTCCGGGCGGAAAGCCAGGCTGCGCTGCGAGACGGGATCGACGGCGCGCACCAGATCCTGCGCGCGCATGGATTTGAGGCGCTGGGTCAGTGTATCCTCAAACTCCGCGAGCGGGGGCATGACCCGTTCATAGCCATGGGTCGCGACCGTATCGAGCACGCGACGCGCCAAACGCGCAGAGGCTTCGGCCTGCGGCGGCAGACGGTCGGACAATCCTTCGGGGAGAAGGCCGGGCGGGATCATGGTCATGGGACACGCCCTTACCGGATTATTCGATTTTGGCCAGTCCTCCACATCCATTCGGTTCGAGCCTTTCGACAGGCTGGAACCGAACGAACGTATTCAGGGAGCCGGTTAAGCGAAGCGCAGCAGCTTCACCTGCTTCACGCCCGCAAGCTGACCCACATCGTCGCTGAGCGCGTGCGTCACGGTGCCATCTACCGACAGCAGCAGCACGGCTTCACCGCCCTGGTCGCGACGGCCAAGGTGGAAGGTGCCGATATTGACCTGCGCCTCGCCCAGGGTCGAACCCAGGCGACCGATGAAGCCCGGTGCGTCCTGGTTGACGATATAGAGCATGGTGCCGCCGAGATCGGCCTCCACCTTGATGCCGAACAGTTCGACCAGACGCGGCTGGGCATGGCCGAACAACGTGCCTGCCACCGACTTGTCGCCATTGGCGGTGGTGACGGTGACGCGCACCAGCGTCTGGTAATCGCCTTCCCGATCATGACGAACTTCACGCACATCGAGACCGCGTTCTTTCGCCAGGAAGGGCGCGTTGACCATGTTCACCGTGTCCGAATAGACGCGCATCAGGCCCGCCAGAACGGCGGCGGTGATCGGCTTCTGGTTGAGTTCGGCGGCATGACCCTCGACCTCGACCGCCACACCGGTGATCTGGTCGCCTTCCAACTGTCCGACCAGGCTGCCCAGCTTTTCCGCCAGCGCCATATAGGGCTTGAGCTTCGGGGCTTCCTCGGCCGACAGCGACGGCACGTTGAGGGCATTGGTGATGCCGCCATCAAGCAGATAATCGGAAAGCTGGTCGGCGACCTGGAGCGCCACATTGACCTGCGCCTCGTCGGTCGACGCGCCCAGATGCGGGGTGCAGATGAAGTTGGGGGTGCCGAACAGCGGCGATTCTTTCGCCGGTTCCTGCACGAACACGTCGAGCGCAGCGCCAGCGACATGACCCGAATCCAGCGCTTCCTTGAGCGCGGCTTCGTCGATCAGGCCACCGCGCGCGCAGTTGATGATGCGCACGCCCTTCTTGGTCTTGGCGAGATTTTCCTTCGACAGGATGTTGCGGGTCTGATCGGTCAGCGGCGTGTGCAGCGTGATGAAGTCGGCCTTCGCCAGCAGCGTGTCGAGGTCCGCCTTCTCCACGCCCATTTCAACGGCGCGTTCCGGGGTCAGGAAGGGATCGAAGGCAACGACCTTCATCTTGAGCCCCAGCGCGCGGGCAGCGACGATAGAGCCGATATTGCCTGCACCGATCAGGCCCAGCGTCTTGCCGGTGACTTCGACGCCCATGAAGCCGTTCTTGGGCCACAGGCCCTGCTGCGTCTGAGCATTGGCTTCGGGCAGCTGACGGGCCAGCGCGAACATCAGCGCGATGGCATGTTCGGCGGTGGTGATCGAGTTGCCGAACGGCGTGTTCATGACGATCACGCCCTTGGCGCTGGCATAGGGAATGTCGACATTGTCGACGCCGATGCCGGCGCGGCCGATGACCTTGAGGTTGGTGGCGGCGTCGAGGATCGCCTTCGTCACCTTGGTCGAGCTGCGGATGGCGAGGCCGTCATAATCGCCGATGATGGCGATCAGTTCCTCAGGGGTCTTGCCGGTGATTTCGTCGACCTCGACGCCCCGCTCACGGAAGATCGCGGCGGCGCGGGGGTCCATCTTGTCGGAAATAAGGACTTTGGGCATCTGGGATTCCTTTGGAAATTAAGTCCGTCATCCTGACGAAAGTCAGGATCCAGAACGGCCAAGCTCAGCCTTCTGAAACTCTGGATTCCGGCATTCGCCGGAATGACGGTGAAAACAGGGTGGGTTCAGGCAGCCTTGGTCTGGGCATAGGCCCAGTCGAGCCAGCCCCCGAGCGCCTCGATGTCGGCAGTCTCGACCGTCGCGCCGCACCAGATGCGCAGGCCCGCCGGGGCGTCGCGATAGCCCGCAATGTCATAGGCGGCGCCTTCCTTTTCGAGGAGGGCGGCAAAGGCCTTGATGAAGGCTTCGTCGGCGCCCTCGACGGTCAGGCAGACACTGGTCTTCGACCGCGACGCTTCATCGGTGGCGAGATGCCCCAGCCAGTCACGCTCCGCGACGATCTTGTCCAGCGCAGCGGCATTGGCGTCCGAACGGGCGATCAGACCCTGGAGGCCGCCCAGCGACTTGCCCCATTCGAGGGCGAAGATCGCATCCTCGACCGCCAGCATCGACGGCGTGTTGATCGTTTCGCCCTTGAACACGCCTTCGGCCAGCTTGCCCTTCGCCATCAAGCGGAAGACCTTGGGCAGCGGCCAGGCAGGCGTGTGGGTTTCAAGCCGTTCGACCGCGCGCGGGCCGAGGATCAGCACGCCATGGCCGCCCTCGCCGCCCAGCACCTTCTGCCAGGAGAAGGTGGCGACGTCGATCTTGGCCCAGTCGATGTCATAGGCGAAGACCGCGCTGGTGGCGTCGGCGAAGGTCAGGCCTTCACGGTCGGCCGGAATCCAGTCGGCATTGGGCACGCGCACGCCCGACGTGGTGCCGTTCCAGGTGAACAGCACGTCGTTCGAGAAATCGACCGTGCCGAGGTCTGGAAGCTGGCCGTAATCGGCGCGGATCACCGTGGGATCGAGCTTCAACTGCTTGGCGGCGTCCGTCACCCAGCCTTCGCCGAAGCTTTCCCAAGCCAGCGTCGTCACCGGACGGGCGCCGAGCATGGTCCACATCGCCATTTCGAAGGCGCCAGTGTCGGAACCAGGCACGATGCCGATGCGGTGGGTTTCGGGCAGGTTCAGCAGCTCGCGCATCAGGTCGATGCTGTAGGCGAGGCGGGTCTTGCCGATCTTGGCGCGGTGCGAGCGGCCGAGCGAGTCCGTGCTCAGCTTGTCGGCGCTCCAGCCCGGAGGCTTTGCGCAGGGACCGGAAGAGAAATAGGGGCGTTCAGGGGTTTGAGCCGGACGGATGGCGAGCTTTTCAGCAGGCGCAATGGTGGCGTCAACGGCAGTCAGATCAGTCATGTCATGCTTCTCCTTACAGAGAGCTGCGCGGCGTTGGGGCCGCGTGGCCCGTCGGCCGCCCTAAAGGGATCGAACAAAGAGTCAAGCCGAATGTCGAAACGCGACGAACCGTTAACGTTGTTAACCCACAGCAGGATTTCCGGTGGTAAACATTTGATTCATGGAAGAGCGGGCGATGGGCAAGCTGCGCGGTGCGGCCTGGGCCGTGCTACTCGCAGGCACGATGACGTTGACGGCATGTGGCGGTGACCTGGTGCCGCGTGGCAAGGTGGCGCGCGCGTCCAAGCCCGTTCGCGCTCCGGTACAGCCCGCCCTCGAAACGCGGCAATGTTTCGCCAAGCTGCAATCCCAGGCCATCGCCTTCACCCCCCTGCCCGACCAGAATTTCGGCGGTGGTTGCAGCGCGATCGGCAGCGTGAAGCTGCTCGACATCGGCGTGCCCGCCACCAACCTGGGCGCGATGACCTGTAATCTTGCCGCCAATTTCGCCGCCTGGGCGCGCTATGGCGCGCAACCCGCCGCGCGCCTGATCCTGGGCGCGGAGATTGCGAAGATCGAAACGTTCGGCACCTATAATTGCCGGCCGATCGCGGGCAGCGGCAAGCTTTCCGAACATGCGCACAGCAATGCGATCGACGTGTCCGCCTTCGTCCTGTCCGACGGGCGGCGGATCAGCATCCAGAAAGACTGGAATGGCGACAAGCAGACGCGCCAGTTCCTGAGCGTCGTCCATGCCAGCGCCTGCAAGCGCTTCAAGACCGTGCTCAGCCCCGACTATAATGCCGCGCATCACGACCATTTCCATTTCGACATGGGCGGCAAGGGCGGCTTCTGCCGCTGAACATGAACGAAATGCCCCTCCCCGTTGGGATCGAGCCTGTCGAAGCCTGTTTCTTGCGGATTTGATGGGAATCATCCCGATTGATCCGCCGCATTTGTGGCGATCCGGACTTGGCATTGTCACCTTCCCCTCTTAAATCGTGGAGATGACGAAAAAAGAAATTGAAGAACGCAAATTCCGCCCGGCCCGCGAAGAGGCCGACGACGCCAAGAAGCAGCTTGGCACTCCCCAGACGCAAAGCGCCGCCTACCGGCTGGCCTATCAGGACACCGAATTCCTGCTGCGCGAGGATCTGCGCCCCGTCCGCTTTCAATTGGAACTGCTCAAGCCCCAGTTGCTGATGGACGAGGCGAATATCGAATCGACCTTCGTCTTCTACGGCTCCGCCCGCATTCCCGAACCCGACCAGGTGCTGGCGCGGATCGACGCCGCGACCACCCCCGAACAACGGCGGGTCGCCGAGCAACTGGGCAGGAAGGCCTATTATTATGAGGAAGCGCGCAAGCTCGCGCGCATCGCCGCCCAATATCCCGTGAACGCGGCAGGATCTCGCCATTTCGTCGTCTGCTCAGGCGGTGGCCCCTCGATCATGGAAGCGGCCAATCGCGGCGCGGACGATGTGGGGCAGACCACGATCGGCATGAACATCGTCCTGCCGCACGAGCAGGCGCCCAACCGTTTCGTGACGCCGGAGCTGAGCTTCCAGTTCCACTATTTTGCGCTGCGCAAGATGCACTTCCTGCTCCGCGCCCGCGCGCTGGCGGTGTTCCCCGGCGGCTTCGGCACCTTCGACGAGATGTTCGAGCTGCTGACGCTGATCCAGACCGGCAAAATGAGGCCGATCCCGATCCTGCTATATGGCAAGGAATTCTGGAGCCGCGTGATCGATTTCGAGGCGCTGGCCGACGAAGGCGTGATTTCGCCGAACGACCTCAACCTGCTCACCTGGGTCGAAACGGCCGAGGAAGGCTGGGCGGCGGTGCAGAATTTCTATCAGGACAGCGAAACGCCGGGCGGCTGATCCATTCCTCCCCAAGCCTGCCTTGGGGAGGAACTGGTCTTGCCCTTCCCTCCATGCCGCTCTAGGGCGCGGCCATGCGCGCGGATGTGGCCCATGTCGACACCTGGATCTTCGATCTGGACAATACGCTCTATCCGGCGAAGGCGGACCTGTTCGCCCTGATCGACGTGAAGATGGGCGAATATATCCAGGCGCTGCTCGGTTGCGACCCGGTGATCGCACGCCAGACCCAGAAGCGTTACTTCATGGAGCATGGCACGACCCTGTCGGGACTGATGCATCATCATGGCATCGAGCCGCACACGTTCCTCGACTATGTCCATGACATCTCGATGGACCGGCTGGAGGTCGATCTCGATCTCAACGCCCATATCGCCGCGCTGCCGGGCCGCTGCCTGATCTTCACCAATGGCGACGGCGCCTATGCCGGCCGCGTGCTGGACCGGCTGGGACTGACCGGCGCGTTCGAACTGATCCACGATATCCGTGCCTGCCAATATGTGCCCAAGCCCAACCCGTCGGGCTATGCGGAGTTATGCCGCGTTCACAGCGTCGATCCGACCCGCGCCGCCTTCTTCGAGGATATGGCCCGTAACCTGAAGCCCGCAAAGGCGATCGGCATGACCACCATCTGGGTCAACAATGGATCGGAAGCGGGCAATCATGACCATCATCCCGATTTCATCGATTTCGAAACCGACCATCTGACGCCATTCCTGGCCGACATTCTGGGGACAAGACCATGAGCCAAGAGCTGATCGCCACTATCGACGCCGCCTGGGAAGACCGGGCCAATGTCAACCTATCGACCCAGGGCGACATCCGCCAGGCGGTCGACAAGGCGCTCGCCCTGCTCGATCAGGGCGAGGCGCGTGTCGCCGAACCCGGCGCGAACGGCGACTGGACCGTCAACCAGTGGCTCAAGAAGGCGGTGCTCCTGTCCTTCCGCCTCAACGACAATGGCATGATCGACAATGGTCCGGGCGCCGGCCACTGGTGGGACAAGGTGCCGAGCAAGTTCGCCGGCTGGGACGAAGCCGCATTCCGCGCCGCCGGCTTCCGCGCGGTGCCGGGCAGCTTCGCCCGCGCCGGCGCGCATATCGCCCGGAACGTCATCCTGATGCCCAGCTTCGTCAATATCGGCGCCTTCGTCGATGAAGGCACAATGGTCGACACCTGGGTCACGGTGGGCAGCTGCGCCCAGATCGGCAAGAATGTCCATCTGTCGGGCGGCGTCGGCATCGGCGGCGTGCTGGAGCCGTTGCAGGCCGATCCGGTCATCATCGAGGATGACTGTTTCATCGGCGCGCGCTCCGAAGTCGTGGAAGGCGTGCGGATCGGCAAGGGGTCGGTGCTGTCGATGGGCGTCTTCATCGGCCAGTCGACCAAGATTATCGACCGCGCCACCGGCGAAATCTTCGTCGGCGAAGTGCCGCCTTACTCGGTCGTCGTCCCCGGATCGCTGCCCGGCAAGCCGCTGCCCGACGGCACGCCCGGTCCCAGCCTCTATTGCGCCGTGATCGTCAAGCGCGTCGACGCGCAGACCCGATCCAAGACCGGCATCAACGAATTGCTGCGCGACTGATCCTGGCGCGGGGACGATACAGATATGCACCGTCCCCGCCTGTCGGCTTTGTTGCGGGCGCCGCATCGATCGGGGACGGTTGTCCGCTGGCGGCAGCGTCATTCCGACGATGATCGATCCACACAGACGCTTGCTCATCGTCGATGACGATGCTCCGCTGACGGCCCATCTGGCCGATCTGTTCGCCCGCTATGGCTTTGTCACCGATGGCGCGGCCACGGTTGACGCGATGCGGATCATGCTGGCGCAGAAGGACTATGCACTGGTGGTGCTCGATCCGCTGGTGCAGGCCGATAATGGCGGTGCATTGCTGTGCGAACTGGTCATGGAACGCCGGTTGCCGGTAATCCTGCATTCGACCGCCTGCACCGAAGCGACCATGATCGCCGCGCTGGAAATGGGGGCTGAGGATTGCCTGAGCAAGCCCGCCAACCCCCGCGAACTGCTGGCCCGCATCCGGACGGCCTTGCGCGGCCGGACTCCGGCACCGGCGAACCATGCGCCGGCCAATGCGGCGTGCTTTGCCGGATGGCGCGTCGATCTGCAGACCGGTCAGTTGTTTGATCCCACCGGGACTTCCATATTGCTGTCGGATGGCGAGTTTCAGTTGCTGCGCGTCTTTATCGAACATCCACGCCAGGTCCTCGACCGGTCGCGGTTGCTCGACCAGGTCCATGGCGGGATGAGCGATCATTTCGACCGGTCGATTGACGTTCAGCTCTGCCGCCTGCGCCGCAAGCTCGCCGCCTCCGGTCTCAAGGGGCCGATCATCCGCACCATCCGCAACGAAGGCTATATGTTCGTCCATGCGGTGAGTAGCTGAGCATCTGTTCAAGCGTCGTGCCCGTCCTCCGGGCCGTTCGGACCCTATCCATCCGAAGGATAATTCCGGCCGGAATGCGAAAAGATGCACCGGCCTTCATTGAACATTCATCAGCCAGCCCTATATCGGGATTTGTCACTCCTTCCCCCCTTTGGAGTGACACCTCCCTGAACCTTGGCCCCGCCATAGAGCTTGCTCTGGCGGGGCTACTTTTATCACCCGACGATGAGAGGATCGCACCGGATCGCGACCGGTCTAGGTTGCCGCGTCGATTGCCTGTCGACCCAGGCCAGGATCATCGGTGAAGAAGGCGTCGATACCGGTGGCGAGATAACGCCGTATCTCCGCGATGCTACCGACTTCGTTGCGAACGGCATCGCCCTTGTCGTCGCGGAAATCGGCCGCCAGGAAATGATTTTCGGGGCGGAAGGTCCAGACGCCGACCAACAGCCCGACCTTGTGCGCGGCATCGACCAGGCCCGTTGGCGCCGCGAGCCGGCCATCCGATCCCAGGGGAATTATCATTCGCACCGGCGGGGCCAGATATTGGGCATAGTGCGAGATTTCGGCCAAGCCGCCCGGCCCGATCAGATCGCCATATGTGCGCTTGATACCCTGCGCGGCGAAATCGGGAGGCGGCTGGGTCGGATCCCCGATCAATTGCATCAACTGGACATTGGACGCGATCTTCGGACGCAACGCCTTCAGGTTGCCAACCTCGAAGGACTGGATAATCAGCGGCGCGCGGGACAGATAGGCGCTCTTCCCGATGCAATCGAGCAGGCGTTGTTCCTGGGGCAGGCCGATGCCGGCGAAATAGGTGCCATGTTTGATTTCCGGGATCAGGCCGATGGTGCGGCCGCGCGCGGCAGCCTCCGCCGCCACGAAATCAGCGACCTCTTCCAGCGAGACGATCTGGAACTGGCCATCATAGCTCTGGCTTTCGGGACGCATCGCACCCAGCCTTTCCCTGGCGCGCAGGGTCTTCAACTCGGCGAAGGTGAAATCTTCGGTGAACCAACCGGTCTGCTGGTCGCCGTCGATCGTCTTGCTGGTCTTGCGCGCCGCGAATTCGGGACGCGTGGCGACGTCGGTGGTTTCGGCGATGTTATTCTCATGCCGCACCACCAGCACGCCATCCTTCGTCACCACCAGATCCGGCTCGACAAAGTCTGCGCCGTCCTCGATCGCCTTGGCATAGGCGCCCAAAGTATGTTCCGGGCGTAGGGCCGAACAGCCGCGATGCGCGATCAGCAGCGGACGCTTGCGGGCAGGAGCGGCGATTGCCGCCGCCCCCGTTGCCACAGTCGCACCCAACAGCGCCAGCCTGGCGCCGCCATGGAGCAGGCCTCGCCGGGTAAAGGGCGCGGCATCCTTCCACAATTCCGGCATCAGAAGATCGCCGACAGCGTAACGAACCACTGGCGCGGCGCGATCGGATAGACATTGTAGTTGTTCGTGTTGGCGCTCGCCTGGACAGTCGATGCGCCCTTTTCATCGAACAGGTTGGTGACGTTCAGGCTGATCTCCGCCTTCTGCAGCCCGACCAACTGCGCCGGCAGGCGATAACCGATGCGCGCGCTGCCCAGGAAGTAGGATTTGACCGAAGCGTCGTTGGTGAAGGTCGTAAAGCGGCGGCCGACATAGTCGCCGATGAACTGCGCGTCGAAATCGCCGATGGTCAACGTCGCCACCGTCTTGTTCATCCATTTGGGGCTGACCGGGATCTGCTTGCCGCCGGTCGGCACCACGCCGCCCACCGTCGCGATCCCGCCGATGCGCGTGTCGGTGGCCTGGCCCGTCACCGTGCTATAGTCGCTGTCGTAGATGGAGTTGTTGTAGGACAGCGCATTGTAGAGCGAGAACAGCTTGCCAAAGCGCAGCGTGAGCGCGGCGTCCACGCCATCGGTCTTTACGTCACCGACGTTGAACACAGCCGGCGTGCCGCCCGAAATGCCGCCGCCGCCGATGCCACCGATCGCGCCCGCCGGCGTGATGCCCAGCAGGCGGTCGCTGAAATCGACATGATAATAGTTCACCTGCGCGTCGATGCCGGTCAGGAATCCAGTGTCGATCGTGCGGCTGGTACGGAAGCCGATTTCATAGGTCCAGGCGCTTTCGGGGCGACCGTTATTTTTCAGATTGTCGAACGCCGACTGGCTGCCGCTGCTCCAGGGCGTGACGCCGCCACCGCCATAGGGCTGGAACTGGCGCATGTTCTTCTGGACGTTGACATAAAGCTGTTCGTGATCGGTCACATTCCATTTCGCGCCGATCGCGGGCAGGAACCAGCGCTTGGTGTTGATCTCACCCTCCGGCAGGGCGCTCGACGATCCGGGCAGCGATCCGATGATCGGCTGGATCGGGAAGGTGCCGCTGGCGAACTGAAGGCTGGACTTGAAGCCGCCCTGGATCAACAGGCTCGGCGTTACCTGCCAGGCGTCCTGCACATGGAATTGCAGCACATTGGTACGCATTTCGCTGCCATATTGGGTGAACATCGGGTCGTGGGGCGGCAGGTTATAGGGGTTGTAGTCGTCCGGCCGGGTGACATCCAGCGCGTACCAGTTACGATAGGCGGCCGAGCTGTTATATTCGTACCAGACGCCCGCCTGAAGCGTATGGTTGCCCAGCGTCGCGTCGAGCGTGGAGATCGCGCCGCCGCGATCGATGCGATATTCGGTGGTGCGGATCGCATAGCCCGAATTGCCGGTCGCCCGCTTCAGGTTCTGCCCGGGGAAATAGAGCGAGAAGAGGTTCGGCAAACCCGCGACCGTGATCGGCCCGGCGACGATGCCGGCACCGTCATTATGGTGATAATAGGCCTGGGTCGACCAGTCGACGGCGTCGGACAGATGCGCCTGATATTTGATATAGCCCAGATAATCGGTGCGGATCGCCGCGCTGTAGAAGTTGCGGTAATTCTGCGCTTCCGCCGCAGGCACGTTGCCGTTCGCGTCCAGATAGTCGATCGCCGCGTTGAAATCGGGATAGAAGAAGGGGCGCGTATAGGGCTGATAGGCCTGCGCCGCATTGGTCGGCGTCTTGAAGACGGTGGTCGCGTCCTCGTTCGGCTCCTGCTTGTCCGAATAGGCGAAATAGGCGGTCAGCTTGCCGTTGCTGTCATCATGAACGAACTTGGCGTTGGCCTGCCAACCTTTCTGCTTGCCCCGGAAATCCCAGGCGCGGGCGCTCTGGCGCAGCACCGACACATAACCGCTATTGCCATTGCCAAAGGTGCCGCTGTCCAGCCGCAGGAAGGTGCGCGACGTGTTGTAGCTGCCGACCGTCTGGTTGATCTGCGCGCCCATTTGGTCGCGCGGGTCGCTGGAGAAATTCTCGATCGCGCCGCCCAGGTTGCTGGTGGACGCGATGCCCAGTTCCGCTGCACCGGTGGCCACGACCACGCTGCCGACATTTTCGGAAATGATCGCGCGCTGCGGCGACAAACCGTTGAAATTACCATAGCTCTGGTCACCCAACGGCACACCGTCCAGCGTATGGCCCAATTGCTGCGCACTGAAACCGTGGATGAAGAGCGAGGCGTTCTGCTCGTTGTTACCCCATGGATCGGCGGTGACATACATGACGCCGGGCAGCGTCTGGATCGCCTTGAAGGGCGCAACGCCGGGCAGGATCTTCTGGATTTCCGTGGTGGTGATGGCGGTCGCCGAGCGGGTCGCCTTCACACCGGTCACGATGATCTCGGAATGACCGCTGGCGGGCGCGGCCGACTGGGCTGCGGACGCCTCATCCGCAGGCGCCTGGGCGAAGGCCGGCGCAGCAACAAGCAGCGACAATAAAGCAGCGCCGGCAAGAAGCCGGCCCCGCGAGGACGGGTGAGCGATCATCTGTGATTCCCCTAAATGACATGCTGAGCTGCACGTTCGCGCAGACGCTTAGGAGAAGAGAGTGACAGTTTATTGGCGCCGCTCAGGCAGTAGCGTTACGAATGTATGAAACAATGATGACAGCGCATCCTGGCCTCAAGGATGGGATGTCGCGGACGAAATATCATTTAATTTTATGCGCTTGGACGATTGGTATGAGGTGAAGGAGACAATCGCCCCGCCATGAGTATCCTCGACCTTCCTCCAGAGATTTCCCTGACAGGGCCGCACGCACATGGAGGCAATGCATGTCGGGAAACATGCCCCCTTGTCCACTCTTGCGCGAGGACGGCCAAAAGCCTTCATATGCGTCGGCAGCGCCTCGTTCAGATTGGCCCAGGCGCCACATGGCAACCGGGAAGGAGCGGATCGATATGCGAAAACTGCTGCTGGCAATCCTATTGCTGATCTCGACCTTGGCGGGGGCGTCTGCAATCGCCGCGCCGAAGAGCGGGCGGGTGATCTCCGCGCAGATTCATTCGGCCGCTTTCTCAGAGAGCCGGATAGGCATTTCGCCTGTCCGCAAGATGGGCATCTATCTTCCTGCCGGCTATGCTGATCACGCCAGACGTTTTCCGGTCATCTATTTCCTTTCGAGCTTCTTCGAGGATGAGACCGCACCCTTTGCAAACCACGAAGCGGCGACCTTGTTCGACGAGGCAATCAGGAAAAAGGTCATCGGTGACGTAATCGTCGTGACCGCAGATTTCACCACACCCGCTGGCGGATCCTGGTTCGTCAATTCTCCCGTGACGGGGAATTGGGAGGATTTCATGGTTCGCGAGCTGGTGCCGTATATCGACGCCAATTACCGGACGCTCGCCCAACGTGATTCCAGGGGTGTCGCCGGTGATCGTATGGGCGGATATGGCGCGATCCGTTTCGGGATGCGCTATCCTGAGATTTTCGGTTCTGTCTATGCGCTTCACCCTATAGGAATCGGCCAGGGCGTGCAGACCATGTTCTCACGACCGAATTGGACCCTTCTGGCCAACGCCCGATCGATGGACGATCTGCGTGTCGACGGATTCTCACAAATCTTCACATCGATCTTTCAGGCACACCTTCCCGCTCCTGATCGGCCGCCGCTCTTCTTCGCCCGCCCGGCGAGTATGACAGGAGGTCGGCTAGACGTGGACGCTGCCCTGACGCAGCGGTTGCAGGACAGCTTCTTCCTCGACCGCCAGGTCGGCCGCTATGCGAAGAATCTCCAGCGCCTGCGTGCTCTCAAATTCGATTGGGCGCGAGGCGACGCCAACCCCGATCACATCGTTTCACTTCAGGCGTTCACGCGAACGCTCGACGAATATGGAATATCCTATGAGGCTGAGGAATATCGCGGCGGCTGGGGTGAACGACACTGGGGCAAGCAGGGCAGGGTCTATTCCGACATGCTGCCCTTCTTTCGCGAATATCTGGAATTTCAGGGTCAAGATCCGTCGACAGACAGGTAAGTATGAATCACGCGACTATAGCGAGGGGTCGGCTGGCGGAGCGGGAGGGATACATTAATATCAACATAGTGAACTGAAATATCATGATATTCTTTTTGCCTTAGACAGCCGATGCCCCCAAGGATGCCCCCGATCTCAGCGGTCATTGGCACCTCCCGCGATGCAGTTGGCAATCCACGCTTCGACGTCGGATTCGAGCCATCCAACGGCCCGCTGGCTCAACTGATGCGGCCGCGGGAACTCTGAGCTCTGGATCTTGCGGTATATGGTCGCTCGGCTCAGCCCCGTCCTTGCCTTGACCGCAGGCAGCCGAAGGATCGCCATGGGGGCACGCCCACCGAAAACGTACATCTCGCGTGCGGGCTGTTGTTCATCTGCTTGTATGATATGGGGGGTCTTAGCCATATGTTCCTCCAGGATCGATTGTGGTGAGGGTCGGGACGATGTTGACGCATCCCCCGACCCGCTTCGTTTATGGTGTCTGCTAACGCATCCAGATCGGCCTGATGATGCGCGACAGATTGATCATGATGTAGCTCCGCATATGCTCCGGCCGAATGGATGCCAGCCCCAGATCTTCAGGAATTGCGATCAGTTCGTTGCCGGCATGGGTAAAGAGCCATCGCGTGTCGAAGTTGTCGAAAATGGCCGGGGTGAACAAATCGAGGTAAAGGGCAAAAGCCAGCTCGGCCTCTTCATCAAACCAGGGTTCGATTTCGAAAGCCTTCGGATAGATTTTGCCCTGACTTTCCAGCCAATCCTCGAAACAGCTGAATGCAGTACCGGGGTTCTCTGTACCGGGGACAACAGATGCCCGAACCGGATAGCGGGCTCGCGCCCGGCGCACGGATGCGGCTTGGAACAGAACCTCCTCGGTGATGTCAGGATGCTGGGAGCAAAATGCCAAAACGCTCCAGAGCAGTTGCGCGACCTGCTTGAGCCCGGCGGTCTGGACACCATAAAGCCCCAGTTCTTTCAACAGGGCAGCGATGTGGATCGCCTCGAAGCCGAAGCGCCGGTATTTGCCCTTGCCCAGACCTTCACTTTCGGCCGCGACCAGCAGGCCCTCCTTGGTCCAGTAGGCAAGCAGTTCACGATCCACCCCCGTGGCTTCAGCAATCTGCTGCCGGGTGTAACGTCCGTCGGTGTTGAAGAGGATAGAAACCATGCCCCTGCGTAGAAGCGAATTTCCTACATGAAAAGGGAAATAATCCCTTTGTTTGAATTATTCTGAATCAATAGCTTAAGTAATAGACACCCCGTCCTTTCCTCTCGAACCAGGGCGGAGCAACCGATGCGGTCAATGACGGATAGATTGCTCCTGAGGGCAAAAGGCGAGCACAGCCGCTTCAGCACGCGCGAGTTCAGCTGCGATATCGTCGCGAATCCTGATGGCCACAGCGCAACGAACCTCACAAAGGACACAGCCGCGCGAACAGCCTGGTGTTTCGCGATATGCCGTCGTACGGTCGGTTCCAATCATCCCCGCCTCTCAGGCCCGTTCGGGTCGAAAGCCGATATTCATGATGCCGACCACCTTGCCGATGATCTTGCGCTGAAAACAGGCCGCACGCTCACCATCGGCGGCATAGGGACCGTCAGACCACCCGCCTGTGCGACCCATTCTGATCCACGCCTGGCGCTCTTTTAGAGACCGCGGCCGGTGATAACTATGGACCCACCAAACCGCTCCGGCATGACCATCGCGAAGCGACAATTCCATGATCGCTCGTCTGCCCGATGACTCCCAGCGGATAAGGAACAGTTCGCCCGACATCGGGTTACGATCCTCTGTATCCACCGCAACCCATTCGCCTTCGTGCAGATGTGGTTCGCAGCTGTCGTCCTCAATCGGGAAGGCGATGCAGCTGTCCGGCAGCCGGTCATAGACGATGTAGGAACGCAGCCCTTCTTGCATCGCAAGAGGGCGTGGCGGTATGTCGGCAAAAGCCATGATCGTTCTCCATAAACGAATGTGGTCAGGCCCGGGTCGATGTTGGTAGCATCGATCCGGGCTGCATAGATGTAATTACATGCACTATTGATTGAGGTCAACAATGTAATTACATTGTTGACATGACCCGGGACAAGAACCACCCATTCCAGATGCGCGTCTCAGCCGAGTGGCTCGCGATCATTGATGATTGGCGCCGCAAGCAACAGGATATTCCATCCCGTGCAGAGGCTATCCGTCAGCTGGTGAACAAAGGTCTGGAAGCTGATAAGGCCTGACTACGTCTGCTGGAACGATCGGGCTTGGGATTTTGCGTTCGGTCAGCTTCGAAGAAGCATCATCAAGATAACGGACATTCCAGGCGAGAACGCCATGGCCGCTTTGCGCGATGAGCGACCATTGCTGTGGCTCAGCTTCTCTTCTCGGAAGCGGTCATTCGTTCACGTTTGACTGGTCTGACGGGGGATGGAAAAGCTGCCGGTCATCCGCCGACCATTTTGGGCCCCTTTCTACTCTTGCGTCCCCGCCTGAAAGCAGACACGATTCTCGCCGAATGCCAGATGTGAAATACCCCAATAAGGTCACCTCATGATATCATTGTTGAAATGGATACCGAGGAGAAGGGTGTTAGTTGGGATTTTCGGATTGACAGTGCTGGTCGATGGCCTGTTGGTGGCATATTGGATCCGACCTCCTTTGGTGACTGTCGAAGCCGATTTTACCATAGGAGCGCAGCACGTATCATCGACCACTGCGCTGCAACAGCTGCCTACATTCGATCGATTGCGAGATCGCTGGATGATCGGCAATCGAGAAGTCAAGGACGTCCGCCGATACCTGATGGACCCAGACCCGCAGCGTATTGAACGAGGCAGCTTAGGTTCTTTCTTTCCTATGCGCCTTCCCGATGGCGGAGGATTAGAAACGCTACGTCGCGCCGTTAATCAATTGGCTACATCTGGGATATGTCAGATTGCGATTTTCGATATCCAGAGCCGGCTGGAAAGCATGGCAACCATTCTAAGGGTTCGGCGATATCGGAATCAGGCTGGAAAATGGGAAACTTGCGAGGACACCGTAAATCCTACCCCGTATGTAGTAGATTGAGTTCTGTGGATTCGATGTCCGCTTTTGTCGCCATTTGCTCAGGATTGGACAGTCCGCAAACCACCCATCCTGGCAATTTAGCCGGGTGGAAGGTGTAGCGAGTCGCGCCAATGCTGTCTGTCCGGTTTATGTCCGCATCAAATTTGATGGTAGAACGGCGAGAAGGGGTGGTTTGCGGACGGTCGGGTTTTTCCATCCTCCCCTGTAAGGGGAGGTGGCTGGCCGCAGGCCAGACGGAGGGGTGTCACCCTATCGATAGCGGGACACCCCTCCACCACTTCGTGGTCCCCCTCCCCTTACAGGGGAGGATTTTACATCCGCAACTGGTCGCCTGATGCCGGGCAGCTATCCAACCCGATTTCGGAATGTCGGCTTACTGGGCGGTAGGAGTGAATGACTGTCCGTCCGCTTCCAGCATGGACATCGATTTCAAGGGGGAGTGAGTTCCCGGTCGCCCATCGACCATTTATGGTCATTTACCCTTATGTATGACGCACTCGATTACGAACAATACCGATAATAAGATTGCTCATTCTGGAACGGATGAATGAGGCGATGCATATCGCCGAGGCGCAAACGGAGGCGATCGGCGAATAGGAAAATGCAGCGGCGATAAAGAAAAGGGGGCATATTTCCTATGTTGCCCTGATGTTACAGGTCGCAATAAAAGCGCTACCTTTTCGACGCGACTATCGAAGTTTCATTGACTTGGCATGGCCGGCCGGGATTTTTTGCCGTGTTACGCCCCATGAGGGCGGCGAAAAACTGGGGATTAGCATGTTCATACGCACAAATGTTGCGCGGGCGCTTTTGGCCGCTAGCGCGCTTTCGACCATCTGGGCCGCGCCGCTCATGGCGCAGGACGCGAGTACGGCCGACGACAGTGATGCAATCATCGTGACCGGCAGCCGCATCCAGCGCAGCGATTACAACATCGCCAATCCGCTAGTAACGGTGAGCGCGGAAACGTTGGAGCAGGCGGGTAATATCCAGATTATCGATACGCTGCGCCAAAACCCGGCGCTGATCTCGTCCTTCGGCGGCGCGCAGACCTCCGGTTCCAATGCCAGCTTCGGCGCTGTGGGTGTGCAGTTGCTGAACCTGCGCGGCTTAGGCGAGAACCGCACTTTGACGCTGGTCAATGGCCGCCGCCATGTGGCGAGCCTGTCGGGCACGGCCGCCGTCGACGTCAACACGATCCCCGAAGACCTGATCGAGGGCGTGGATATTCTGACCGGCGGCGCATCGGCCATCTATGGAGCGGATGGCGTGTCCGGCGTGGTCAATTTCCGTCTGAAGCGTAATTTCGAGGGCATCAAGGCCAGTGGCCAGATCGGCATTTCCAGCCGCGGGGATTCGGGCCAGCGCTATGGATCGCTGACCTATGGCAAGAATTTCAGTGACGGCCGCGGCAACATTGCGCTGTCTTACGAATTTCGCGAGCAGGACCGGCTGAGCAGCTTTGATCGCAAGCGGACCGGCAATCCGCTCTATACCTATGGCATCGTGCGCAATCCGGCAGATTTCCCGGATGATCCCAATGTGCCCGATCGCCTGCCGTTCAACAATCTGCGCTATGCGGACAGCTCGCTGGGCGGCGCGATCGACGTGGATTTCGACGGCATCCCCGACTTCACGGGCGAGGGCGGCGTTTATGACCGCGGCACGCTGCTGCCCTCGTCGGGCGGCCTGACCCAGGGCGGCGACAGCACGCCGCTGGCCGGTTATCAGGGCGACCTGCAGGCCTATAACCGCGTGCATAACATCAACCTGCTGTCGCATTATGATTTCAGTGACGCGGTGAAATTCTTCTTCGAAGCCAAATATGTGAAGAACAAGACCAGCACGGTGTCGCAGCCGTCGTTCGACTTCTTCACCTCTTTGTCGCCGGACAATGCCTATCTGCAGGACCGGTTCGGCGCACTGGCGCCGGATGGCGCGCTGGTGTCGCGCGACAATTTCGACATGGGCGTGCGTGGCGAGAAGAATGACCGCGAAACCATGCGCTTTGTCGGCGGTTTCGAGGGCGCGATTTCCGACCATGCCCATTATGAACTGTCCTACACCTTCGGCCAGACCAAGTCGAAGGTGCTGCTGACCGACTATCGCATCGCCGATCGTTACTGGGCGGCGATCGATGCGGTGCGCGATCCGGCGACGGGCAATATCGTCTGTCGTTCCGATCTGGACCCGACCGGCAACATCAACCCGGACAATTTTGACGGGCCGGCCACCACCTTCACGCCCGGTTCCGGCAGCGGATGCCGGCCGATCAACCTGCTGGGCAATGGTTCGCCCAGCCAGACGGCGCTCGACTGGGTCAATGCCGACATCATGAACCGCGCCAAGATCCAGCAGCATGTCGTGTCCGGATCGATCTCCGGCGATTTTGGGCAGTTTTTCGAACTGCCGGGCGGCCCGATCGGCTTTGCGATCGGCGGCGAATATCGCAAGGAAAAGAGCAGTTTCGTTCCCGACGACCTGTTGCAGCAGGGGGCACTGGCCGACTTTTCGCTGCAGTTGCCGGAATCGGGCAGTTTCGACGTGAAGGAAGTGTTCGGCGAATTGTCGGTGCCGGTGCTGAAGGAAGTGCCCTTCGCCTATGCCCTGAACTTCGGCGCGGCGGTCCGCCTGTCGGATTATTCGACCATCGGCAAGACCACGACCTGGAAGGTCGACGCCACCTATGCGCCGATCAAGGACATCAGCTTCCGTGGAACCTGGTCCGAAGCGGTGCGCGCGCCCAACATCACGGAACTGTTCGCGCCCCGCAATGGCAGCTATGACTTCATCAGCGATCCGTGCGACCCGGTCTTCATCAACGAAGGCACGCAATATCGTGCGGCCAATTGCCAGGCGGCGCTGACGGCGGCGGGCCTGACGCCCGGACAGATTGCCGCCTTCAATCCGGAGAATGATCCGACGGCGACGGTCAGCCTGCCCGGCTTTACCGGCGGCAACCGCAACCTGCAGGAGGAAACGGCGCGGACCTGGACGGCCGGTGTCGTGCTGCGTCCCAGCTTCATTCCCGGTCTGATCGCATCCTTCGACTGGTATGACATCAAGCTGAAGAATGCGGTCAACACCGCGACCGCCGAGGAAGTGGCTGAACTCTGCGTCGACCAGCCGACGCTGGACAATGTCTTCTGTGGCAATATCACCCGTGCATCGGGCACCGGCTATATCGACAGCTGGTATGTCCAGCCGCAGAATGTGGCCAATTTCCGTACCGCCGGCGCGGACTTCAAGCTGAATTACGGCTTTGACACGGCGAAGGCCGGATCGTTCGCGATCTCGCTGGTTGGCGGTTATCTCGACAAGCTGGAATTCATCCCGACCCCCGGCGCCACGGTCGATGTGGATCGGGAGGAATCCTATTATCCCAAGTGGAACGCGACCGGGGACATCACCTGGAAGCTGGACAAGCTGACCGTCAACTATGGCGTCAGCTGGTTCAGCAAGACCCGCCGCTACACGATCGAGCAGCTGGCGGCGAACCCCGATCTGTCGGAAGACAAGTATAAGTGGTACAAGGAAAAGTGGCAGCACGACATCTATGTCGCCTATGACATTGATGAGAAGTTCCGCCTCTATGTCGGTGCCAACAACCTGTTCGATCAGCAGCCCTCGATCGCATCGACAAACTATCCGATCAGCTATGTCGGCCGCTACATGTATGCCGGGGCGAAGATCACGATGTAATACTGGTCGGAGCTACGGTAGGCTCTGTAGATGAATGAAGAAGGAAGGGCGGATTTTTCCGCCCTTTTCTTTGCGGATGTTTCTGACGGTTCCTTTTTCGCCTATTTTTCCCCATATTTCCAGCTGTGGGCCGTGTCCTATGCGATTGCAAAGGAATCCGCCTGGTACACATCGATGCGGTGAACGGCGATCAGGGGTGGTTAGGGGGCGGTCGGTTTCCCGTCAGGATTAGATGTTTGGTCCGGGATTTGGTGGGTCGGGTCTGACGTAAATCGGTGTGGCTCTTTGAGCCAGGCTTTGCAAATGGCTTCATACGGGGTGAGACCTTTGAGGGTCTTGAGCCTACGACCGAAGTTGTAGGCGGCGACGAAGTCGCCAAGATGCTGCCTGAGTTGGTCGTGCGTATCGTAGTGGTAGCGTTTGACTGTCGCCTCTTTGATGGTGCGGTTCATCCTTTCAACCTGCCCATTGGTCCAGGGGTGGCGAGGTTTGGTTAGCCGGTGATCGATGTCGTTCTGGGCGCAGGCGAGGGCGAAGGAGTGGCAGCGGAACCGCTCACCGTTCGTGATGGCGAGCTTGACCTCTTCGACAGCGGATCCCGGGTACTTCGGATCGGTGAAGTGGATGCCATTGTCGGTGAGGACAGTGCGCACCTTGTACGGCACGGCGGCGATGAGATGCCGGAGGAAATCGGCAGCGACCCTAGTGGTGGCCCTTTCGTGCAGCTCGACGAAGGCGAACTTCGATGTGCGGTCGATTGCAACCAGGAGGTAGAGCCTGCCCTCTTCGGTGCGAACCTCGGCGATGTCGATGTGGAAGTAGCCGATCGGATAGCTTTTGAACTTGCGCTTGTTGGGCGCATCGCCCTCGATCGTGGGCAGTTGGGAGATGCCGTGACGCTGCAGACAGCGATGCAACGACGAGCGCGTCAGGTGAGGAATCGTGGCCTGCAGGGCGTACAAGCAGTCGTCGAGTGGCAACAGCGTGTGCCGGCGGAAGGCGACGATGACGGCTTCGTCCTCAACCGACAGAACCGTCGATCGCGCGACCTTGGGGCCGGTCGGCAGGTCGGCCGTGGAGGTGCGCCGCTTCCATTTGGCGACGGTCTTCTGGTTGATGCCGTGTCGCCGGGCCAGCGCCCTCAGGCTCTCTTGACTATGTTGTATCGCTCGACGGACTGCCTCAGTCGTCGTGGCGCACCCGTGGAGTATCTGGCCCATAGCGCTTCCTTCCAGCTGGTGGTGAATAATGCACCATCAAAGCCTGGGATCAAACATCTAATTACAGCACTTCAATCACCGCCGAATTTATCGTTCGATGACATAAGTCGCTTGGGCAGATAAGAGCCATCATCCGACCGTATTCCTATTTTATCTGAACGGATATTAAGTAGGCTGCTAAATGCAAAGGAATCCGACTGGTCGATGTTGGCCGAGAAGCTACTAATTCAGCAGCGCGACCGATACGTTGCGGCTGTCTCCGCGAGCTGGCTTGGCCGCGAACGCGAGCTCCTGATATCGTTGGTCCGTGCTCTCGACGTCGCTGCCTATACCAATCGATACGCAAGGCGGCCGGAAACGACGGACGCCTGGCTCAGGCTACGCGGCGCAGCTACGGCCCTTCGTCCACTGCTCGAAGCCGTGCACGGCATGCCGGGAGGCATCCCATGGTTTCCTAGCAACCCTAATCTTTCTGCCGCATTCGACAACCATCTCCTGAATTGTGGGCGCTTCGCAGTGGCGATCCGTTGGGCAGCGATGGAGCGCTACGGAATTGCGACTGCGAAGGTTCTGGCGAGCGACAGGATCGCCATCGAGTTCGTGGCCAACGATGAAGAGATGGCCGAGGTGGCCTTGGGGCACGCGGCCAAGGATCGTGCGCGGGAGGATGCCCGGGCGCTTTTTCCGAACCTCTCCGGCGAACTACCCGAAGTTCGGCGTAGGCTGAGGCGATACGGAAAGGCAGCGATGGGATGGTTCATCGGCTACGATAACGACGAATTCCTGGTGGGCCACTATCGTTCGCAGGCCAGCATAGAGGCGGCTGGAATAGTCGAAGCCGAGGCGTTGCCGCCGGCCGGCATCATCGGCGGTCGGCCATTTGGCGAATGGACCGAGGCTTCGACCGCCGCCCTCGGCACTGTCCTCCACCATATCGACGCTGTCGGCATGCTGCATCGACGCAAGCCGAAGCTCGACATGCGAAACCTCATGACCGTCTATGCGCGACGAGACGACGTCGTCGATGTGCTCGAAGAGCGGGGCAACGACGCGGCACGCGCGCGCCAGCTGATGGAAGGGCTGACGCTCGACGCCGATGGAGCCGCCTACAGTGAGGCACGGCACGAGATCCCGCTGCCCTACTATATCGATGCCGGCGAGCATTTCGTGCTGCTGCCGATGTTCGGCGGGTTTATAAATCCCCATGCTGGCCTGCTCGAGCATTTGCGCCGCAACTATCGGCGCGATTGGGACAGCATCGTCGACGGTCGCGAGGATATATTTCGCAGGGAGCTTCGGCAGCTCCTGCCGGAACCGCGATACATGTTGCTCGAAACCGGCCTCAAGCTGCGTCGCAAGGACGGTTCGACGCTAACCGATGCCGATGCGGTCGTACTCGACCGCGACACCGGCGACGTCGTGTTTGTCCAGCTTAAGTGGTACGATGTTTATGGGTTCAGCCTTGCCGAGCGTGGCAGCCGCCGAGACAATCTGCTGACCAAGGGCAACGAATGGGTCGCGAAGGTCCATGCCTGGATCGACGGACGTACCTCGGCGGAGATCGCCAAGGCCTATGGGTGGGGCGAGGCCGGCGACGCTGTGCCTCGCTTGCTGGTGATGGCCAGGCATTCCAGTCGATTTGCCGGCGAGAGGCGATATGACGATCGCGCTTCGTGGACGAGTTGGCATGCCTTGACCGAAGCGGTGCGCGACCCCGCTTGCGAGGGCTTCGTTGCCGCGATGTCGCGACCGCCACACTGCGCTTTCAGCCAAGGCAATACCGATGGCGTTTCGGTCTTCAACCTTCCGGGGATCACCGTCGAGGCGCGAACGGCGCGCGTATGAACGTCGGGCCGTAGCGGCGCTAGTGGAGCCGAACCTATTCGTTGAGGTCCGTGATCTCATCGACCATTGCGGCCCATGTCGCCTGTGTGACCTCGCTTGCTCTCGTTTCTTCGGCATCCGGGATGGCGGAGGTGCCATGCGACAGTGCAACGTCGCCTATCTCGCTGATGCCCCGCAATGCTGTCCTTGCCTTCTCGATTGAGATGGTCCCTCGCGTTTTGATGTCGGGCGCGGCTTCCCACGCGTTCCAGGCCATCGGGTCAATTTCCCGGGCCATGAGTTCGAGTTCCCAGCCAATGGTTTTGCTCTCCTATCCGTCACCTTCGCTCGCGGTTCCGGACTCGGGCTGGCGGGCATTGCTACGTGCTCCCAGTGCGGATTCCAGGGCTTCGGCAACGTGATCGATGTCTCGGGTCTCGCATTCCCAGACGATGATGACCTGCCATCCCATCGCTTCGAGTTCGGAGGCATTGCGGTGATCCCTTAGGACATTCCCGTCAAACTTGGCTTGCCAGAAGTCTGGTCTGGTCCTGGGAACGGTTGCGACCTTGCATCCCGCATGCCGGTGCCAGAAGCAGCCGTGGACGAAGATAGCGGCACGATACTTGGGCAACACGATATCTGGCTTGCCTGGAAGGCGGCCAACGTGAATGCGGAAGCGATACCCGAGCCGATGGAGCAAGCGGCGAACCGCGATTTCGGGCTTGGTATCCCGCGAGCGGAAGCGCGCCATCAGGCGACGCTTCGCTTCGGGTTCCATGCTCGACTCCGGCATCGTAGCTGCTATGGCTTTGCTGGGAGGGAGTAGTAGTTGGCCAAGCATTTTCGCATCAGTTCGTCCCTCAAGGACATCATCGGTCGCGACCTCATTACGAATGACTTCGTGGCTGTTTTCGAACTGGTCAAGAACTCATTCGATGCTCATGCGCGCCGCGTGGATATCGTCCTCGCAGGTGGTACGCTGTGGATCGTCGACGATGGCAAGGGTATGTCCGAGGCGGACCTCCTCGAGAAGTGGTTGTTCGTTGCCTTCTCTGCGAAAGCGACGGGCGAGGAAGATGATGGGCTCTCGCAGGATTTCCGTGACAAGATCGCGGTAAGGCGCGGATATGCCGGAAACAAAGGCATCGGGCGATTCTCTTGCGACCGCCTGGGCAAGTCGCTCGTCCTATACAGCCGCCAGGAAGGTGCGCGGGGGTGCAACCGGCTAACCGTGAACTGGGAGGACTTCGAGGGCCGGCCGCAAGACGAGTTCGGTTCGATCGAGGTTGCCGTGGAACCTGCCAGCGCACTGCCGGAGGTTCCGGACGTCTTCTTGCCCCGCGACGGCGCGACGATCCTCGAGATATCGTCGCTACGGGAGGTGTGGAACCGAACCAAGCTGCTGAAGCTCAAGGACTACCTGGCAAAGCTCGTCGATCCTTTTGCGCCGAAGGGCGAGATGGAGGTGTACCTCCACGCGCCTGCCGAGCGCGAGGGCGACAAGGCTGCCAACGGCAAGCCCGAGGCGATCGTCAATGGGCCGGTTGCAAACACGATCCTCGATATCCTCGAAGGCAAAACAACGCAGCTTTCGGTGCAACTGGAGGGTAGTGTCATCCACTCGACGCTCCGCGACCGGGATCGGTTGATCTACAGGGTCAAGGAAGACAATCCCTACCCCGAACTGGAGGGTGCCCAGGTCTCAGCTGACCTCCTCTACCTAAACCGGAGCGCAAAGGCGACCTTTACGCGTCGGATGGGGATAGAGCCCGTAAAGTTCGGTTCGGTATTCCTATTCCTTAATGGCTTTCGCGTCTTTCCCATCGGCGAGGAAGGCAATGACGAGTTCGGCATCGATCGGCGCAAGCAGCAAGGCTATGCCCGCTACCTCGGCACGCGCGACCTGCTCGGTCGCATCGACATCGTCGCTCCCCAGCGCTTCTTCATGGAAGCCTCGAGCCGCGACAACGGGCTGGTCGAGGGGCCTCGCACTGAGGCGTTGCAGCAGTTCGTGCTGCGCAACCTGCTCACGCGGCTCGAGCGATATGTCGTCGATGTAACCTGGGCGGATTCGCTCGATTCTGAGCGTTCGGATGCAAGCGGATTGACAACCGACGATGCGCGGTCGCGTATCATTCAAGTCGTGAAGAACCTTGTCGGCCGAAAGGGCGTCGAGCTGCTCGAATACGACACCGAACTGATCGATACCATCAGCGACCGGGCTGGTGAGTTCGAGCGGGCAATGGAAGGCCTCTCCGTCGTAGCGGAGCGCACCGGCGACGTGCGCCTGCTTGAGCGGATCGAACGCTCCAGGCGCCGCTATGTAGAGTTGAATGCTGCCGCCGCGGAAGCTGAAGAGAAGGCGAAGGAGGAAACGCGCCGGCGCGCTGCAGCGGAGGCGCAGGCTCGTGCCGAGGCAAAGCGTGCCGATGTCGCAGAACAGAAGTTCAAGGAAGAGCAGCGTCGATCGCTCTTGCTCACGAGTCTCGAGGCACGGGATAGCGAGACGCTCACGCTCCTCCACCACCAAGTCGTGATCTACGCGACTGCCATTCAGGACGCGGTAGCGAACAACCTTCGCGCCATTGCCGATGGCGATCCCATAGATCCGGTAGAACTAGCGGCGGACCTCGAACACATCAGCTTCCAGAATAGCCGCATCCTGGCAGTTACGCGATTTGCGACGCAGGCGAATTTCAAGCTCGATGCTGACCAAGCGAACATCGACATAGTCCAGTACATGTCGGAGTATGTCATGAATGTTGCCTCGCTCTTCGAGGGCGAGCGATTTGCCACGTTCGATGATGGCGGCAACGCAATGGTATCGAAGTTCAAGCCGATCGATATCGCCATCGTCATCGACAACCTCATGAGCAACGCGCGCAAGGCGCAGGCCACCAAAATCCACTTCGAGGTGCGCCGCGTCCACAAGTCACCCGCGCTCGAAATGCTGATCGAGGACAATGGCCGTGGCATTGGCGATCGCGTTGATCGTGCCCGGATCTTCGACAAGGGATATAGCGGCGCGGAGTCCGGCTCCGGTCTAGGGTTGTACCATGCGGCCCAGGTCCTGTCGCAGATGGGCGGCTCGATCGCACTCGATCCCGAACACGAGGGTAGGGGAACCCGATTCATCGTCAGGCTTCCGCGTCAGAAGGATTGATAGGAAGGGAGGGGGATGCGGCTCGAATTCAAGGTACTCTGGTTCGAGAACCAGATGGACGGCGTCCAGCAAGCCGTCACCGGCATGCGGCGCGAACTCGCCAAGCATGGACTGTTGCTGGAACTAGACCAGCAAGGAGACGCGTCCAGGCTCGATGAGCTGTCTGCCCATCAGGAAAAGTTCCACGACTATGACTTGGTCGTCGTCGACTGGGACCTGGGTGAAGGCCAGCCGAAGGGGGACGAGGTCGCCAAGCGCATTCGCAACAGCTTCGGGTTTACCGACATCATCTTCTACAGTGGCCAGGCCACCGACCGGCTCCGCGACATGGTCAAGGAACAGGCCATCGATGGCGTCTACTGCGCACGGCGCAACGAACTCCGGGCCAAGCTGATCGACCATGTCAACCATGTCGTCGAGCGCCTCTCGCGGCTCGAGGCCATGCGGGGGTTGGCTGTCGTGTCGGCCGGACGGGCGGATGACCAAATGCGCGAGGTGGTTCGGCTCGCCCATGCGAAGATGGATGCCGAGGCCCAATCCGAACTGGTTGCTGCCATCGATACCAAGGTCGCGGGTGCCGCTGGCAGCCACGCCAAGGCCTATGGCAAGCTCAAGGACCTAGAGGGTCGCTTGGGTAGCCGCGCACTCAACAGCGGGATCCTGCACGAGGTCGCGACCCTCTCGGTGCAGAAGGTCGTTGCGGCCCATCCTGCATGTGAGCCGCACCTCGCCATTCTTGGAACCTATGTCGAGGAAGTCATCCAGCCGCGGAACGCGCTCGGCCATATCGTCGAGACGCGGGATGTCGATGGGTGGGTGATCAACTACGCAAGCGGCAAGCAACTCAACAAGGTCGGGCTGTCGAAGATGCGGAAGGACCTCTCACGCCATCTCGACAACTTCGCTGCGATCTCCGCTGTCCTGAGCGAGGTTGCGGAGGGCAAGTAGGACTTCGCCAATCGCCTCGCCAAGAAGAGGCGGAACTGCGTTTCCGACTTGCGTATATCGGGGGCACGCTTCGCGGCGTCGATCCCCGCCGGTCGTGTAGGGACCGAGGAATTCGAACGAATCAGGGAAGGACTGGAGGCGCGCGCATTCCCGCACCGTCAGGATGCGCGGCTCCTGATAGTGTACCATGTCATCTGGTAGCGTCGTGACCGTGCAGGAAGGCTTGTCGGCCGCCAACAAGGTGAGCGAGCGCTTCTGCATTCCCAGGCGGCTTCGATCTTCCGACGAGAGAGGAACACCTGGACGGCACGTCTTCAGGATTTTGTTGAACCGCTCGGTGACGACCCTCGAATGCCGTGGGAGGCGAAGCCCCGTCGGACTACCGGACGCACCGCTCCGCACTAGTGCGAGATAGCCGGTCGGAGCATCGGGTATTGCGTAGTTGATTTCCATGAAGCCACCGTCGCCGCCGCGATAGGGAACGAGGGTGGTGCCCCTTGTCTTGAGGTCGCCAATTGCCTCCGCGACGCCAACTTCCTTGCCGATGGGAAGCCCGCGCGATCCGAGGAATTGGCGACGACCAACCCGCATGCGCAGGAACGGGTCTATGCCCTCTAACCCCTTGTCGCGCGAGGCAACCACGAAGAACCTTGGCCTGCGTTGCGGAACGCCCCATTCAGAGGCGACGAGCATCTCGCTCCAGACTCGATATCCCATTCCCTCGAGTTCCTCGGTGACGTGCGCAGCATAACTGCCCGCGTCGTCGTGCTGCATTGTCGTAAAGCCACGGACATTCTCGAGCAGAACGAGCCGCGGTTCGACGAGGCGAAGGAAGTCGAGATAGTGTCGGACCATGCGGTTTCGTGGATCATCAGCCCGACGCCGGCCTGCGGTCGAGAATCCCTGGCACGGCGGACCACCAGCGACCAGATCTACGTGCCCTCTAAGCTCCTTGAGGTTCCGGCGGTGGTCGCTGATCAGCTGCTCAATGCGCATGGCTTTCTGGGGGAGCCATTCCGGCCATGCGACGGTTTCGCGGATCAAGTTGTGCGAATAGGTAGCGAAGGCGTCGGGGTGCGCTTCGACGGCGAATAGGGAGGTCCATCCTGCCCTCCGGAGGCCGAGCGACAGTCCCCCGCAACCTGCAAACAGGTCTATGAATGTCTGCGTGCCCATGCATCCCCCAACTGCGCCGAGCACCAAGAGCTGCGGCGCCCTGGTGTCCTGGAGCGAGGGGGGGTAAGTCAAGCGAAAAATGAAGGGCGTGCACCAAATCCCTCTTGCCGCAGGGCGACGATGACTGGGGCTTCGCGCTCCATGAACTGGTAGGGATCAGGCCAACCTGTCGGTTGCGGCGGCGAAGGACTATTTTTTGTTCTGAGCTGTGCGGCACGTGTTATCGACTGTTTGAAGCTGTCAGAGGTATCTCGATCAACTACCAAACGAATTGCTGACTGATCAGCTGAGAGAGCCTGATGTGCTCGCCGCTCGGTACCGGCATTTACTCGACAGGGACTGGAATGAGGTCCAGCGGTCCCCAGCCTCTGAGAATCAACTGGCTGAACTCGTGCTTATTCAGATCTATCGCGAGCTCTGACGTAAAGGGCGTGCGGTAGGTACGGGCATCAAACCCCTTGAAGGCTATGCCAGCGGCTTCCATCGCCTTGAACACCTTGCAAGTGGCCGAGACGAATATCGGCATAAGATCAATATAGGTCTGATTAACAGGGAAGCCATGGCGGCTGCGGAACTCGCGGATCGCCGGGAGGCCGAGTTGCTGGTCGATCAGATCGCGACGCTCAATGGCTTTTGCACCCTTCAGGAAACTGTCCATATAGGGCGAGGCAAGAGAAGGATCGAGGCGGGCATCGATATCGTTTAGTCTGAAATGATGGGACATCCGAACACTGGCGCCATGAAGCGAAGGGTGACCTGCTAACAGGAAAGATGCTCCTAGCAGGCGCCCGATTCCGCCTTCACCGAGGTGTAGGGTTCGCAGCATGCTGTGGAAAAGTGGATGGTCGCGGTGATGGATTGCGTTGCGCACTGCTATCAGCAGGGTGGCATCGCCATGCTGGAAATAGGGGAAAATCGCTTTTGAAGCGTCATAGAGGGTGTGAAACGCCTCGAGCTTCGCTTCGAATGCACGATCAATATTGTCGATCGCCTCCTCGGGGTCGATCCTGAACAAATTTCCATGACTATAATGGGCCTCCCCGTAAATCCTCATGGTATTTGCGAGGTTGCTGATCGCACCTTCGATTATTTCGTTCTTATTCAGATATTTATTCCAAAGGGACAAGCGGCCGCATCGAGCTTTCATCCGCTCTAGCCGGAAAATGCATCACAGGGGAAAACGAATTTTTCGAAGAGATGTCTTAGGCGAAGTAGCTGCTCAAGTCCAAGCCCTCAAGCGGCGTATTGTGGTCGACAGCCGTCGCAAACCACACAGTCTGCAACTGAGCAGCGAAGATGATTCCCTGAGTGACGGACATGGATCGGGCGGACCCGCCACGTTTCGGGTCAGTTCCCGGCAAACTCGCACGCTCACTGCGCTATGTGATGACCGATAAACCTTAATGCCTTTAGGGTTCGCCCGTTCACTGGTGGACGATCTGGAGTCATCCAGCCAACCAGTTCCATCACACAGTTTTCGCCAAACCGTCCCAACTTCCATTTTTCGTCGAAGATGCAGTCATAGGCCCGTTCAAGCATCAGGCCGTCTCCATGGATCAGATAGATGACGGTATCCTGGATTTCCGAAAGAGTATTTCGCCGGGCAAAATCGGCCTTCAGACCACTCAGCCCGCCCGACACGAAACGCAGCATGTCATAGAAGGCATGACAGCCGCACAGGGTGTCAAAGATTTGATCATAGTCCATGGATTGAATGGCCTGGATCGATGAAAGGCCATCGCGGAGGCGCGCAATGTTACCGAGCTCCTCCTCTGCATAGTACATGTCGCCTGCTTTGGTGTCGCCGACCTCGACCCAATTTCGGAGATAGGACAATGTCCGTTCGCGACGTTCAATCCGGTCGGCAAGCGCTGACTCTTTCCAGGCGTCGCCAGGGGCGTGGATCAGCCGGGTCCAGCCAAGAAACCGGTTGAGCTCGATTTCAATATCGCCACCAGCAAACTCGGCCCGCCTGAGTCCGCTCTCCGACATAATGTCCCTGACTTCCTGAAAGGCCGGGATGACCTGCTCATCATATTTTCGGTGCAGTTGCTCAAGGAAAGACCGCCGTCTGGACATCACCTCGCTTCCCGCCATAGCGCTGGGTGGATCGACCTTGCCGACGAACTTCGTCAGATGCTGTTCAAATTCGGCTTCCTCCCGAGGATTGCCGATATGCCTGAACGCGGTCTGATAAGCCGCGAGAATTTCACCGTTCATCGCACCGGCCTTTTCCCAGTACAGCTCGAACAGGCCCGGCAACTCGTCGAACGCGGCATCCCGGTCCTTGCGAACAACGATGGAAATCTCGCGATTGGACATCAGGCCAGCCGCTGTCAAATTGGCGCTCCCGACGAGGGCCTGATCATCAACGATGTAGAGCTTGGCGTGGAATTCGCGGCTGGTGAAATAACGGAGGGTGACGAGAGGATCGGCCAGCGCCTTTGCGATGACGGCGGGCGTCGTAACAGAGCACAGGCGCACGATCAGCTTCACCTCGCATCCGCGTCTGGTGAGCCGCTCGATGGGGTCATAGGTTGAGAAGAACGGGCTTGCCAGCATTGCGAATTTTGCACCCGGTGCCGTCAGTTCAAAGAAATCGATCGTGTAGCCACTGGATTTCGAGTTTCCGTAGGCATCTCTCAATTTGGGCATGTCGCTCTCATTTCTTCCGTGTCTGGCAGAAGAAACCTCTGACCCATTCATTTCGGTATCGCAATATGGCCGGAAGGCGGCTTTCTGATCAGCAGCTTCGCGACACAGGCCAGCACAGCCAGCTTCTCTGGCACTTCCTTGTCGGGACGAGGCGCACTCGGCGACCGCCTCATTGACGCGGGGCATGCCCCACCTCAGGGTGTCCACGTCGATCGGTCATATCGTGGTCGGGCCGATGGATAGCGACCTGTTCCTCGCGCGCAATTCGCGGGCAGCTAAGGCCAGTTCGCGGTGGGTTACCCGGTGACAGTTCGCACAAAGGCACTGCAGATCCTCCATCACCGTGACGTGACCTGCCTGCATATCTCTCACCTGTACCCTGGCATGATGAACCTCGATGCAGGCCGCCGCAACGCTCGCCTCATAGTGCGCGGACGGATCCATTCTGCATCTCTCACAATGGAGAAAGCCATGTTCGGCGATGAAGGCCGCTTTCTTGTCAGTGGTTAGCTTGGGATCGCGCTCCTTGCGCATGTGCATGACGAGACGCAGCGCGCCCTCGGACCCACTGTTGGCGGTTCGGGCGCCAGGCAGGACATTCTGGACGTGCAGGATCTCGTCCGCTGTAGGTGTGGGCTCTTCCTTCGGAACGATCAGATAGCCTGCAGCCTCGAGGATCCGGAAGCATGGCTGGCTCCATCCGGCGCTGAAATGTTCCGGGAGCGCCTCGATCCCGAGCGCCTCTTCCAGAGCCAGTCCGAAGATCCTTTTGGGGGCAAGCCGTGTTCCGTCGTCCAGCAGGACGTCATAGTCGCGTGAATCGTCGAAATTTGGGGCATGCTTGCCGGACCGCAGACGCCCTACCGCCCTATCGATGTGGGAGGCAGTCACCCTGTTCTGCTCGGCTGCGCTCAGCCTGGCGACAGGCTGCCTGTCCCTCCACTCCATGAGGCCGAGCATTGCATGGAGGATTTCGCGGGAGCAGCCCTGTGTCTCGATACGCAGCGCTTTTGTGGAGTTGCCTCCTGACACCCCCGGCGCCTGACCCCAGTCTTTAGCTCTGGATTTGATCAGGGTGACTGCCTCGTCATTGCCCAGTCCCGAGAGCTCCGCAGCCTCTACGAGCAGCCGTCTGTCGGCCGACATTTTGCGCGCCGGCCGACTGTCGAGCAGGACACGGGCGATAACGGGCTGACCGGCATGGTCACCCGCCCGTAGGCGCCGGATGATCGTCAGCAGTGCTTTTTCATAGCCGGTGTTACGCGGCGGCCTTCCACCGGTTGCGCCGCCACGGCTGTGGAGGAGGATAGCGGCGCCTTCCAGTTCAATCCTTGCATCGTGGCAGTCAGCATGTTCGCCATCTGGAATGCAGTACAGCAATCCTGTCCTCCATCGTAATCCCTCCCCGCTTGATAGCAGATGAGGTGGATGGCTCCCGCTCACGGCATCTGAGTGCCAAGATGGGTTGCTATCAGGCAAACCCGAGCAATGGAGCCATCCGCCATGGAGATTACCACAGTCGGCCTTGATTTGGCCAAGCGTGTTTTTCAGGTTCATGCTGTTGACGCATCTGGGACCGTTGTCTTGCGCAAAGCCCTGCGACGAGCACAGGTGCTGCCTTTCTTCACCAAACTGCCGCCTTGCCTTGTCGGCATAGAGGCATGCGGCACTTCACATCATTGGGCGCGAGAGCTGATCGCCTTGGGGCACGAAGTGCGCTTGATGCCGCCGGCGTACGTCAAACCCTATGTGAAGCGCGGAAAGAACGATGCTGCCGATGCGGAAGCGATCTGCGAGGCCGTAACGCGTCCGACGATGCGGTTCGTTGCTGTGAAATCGCGCGAGCAGCAGGCATTCCTCTCGATGCATCGCGCCCGTGAACTGTTGGTCAGGCAACGTACCCAGCTGATCAATATGATGCGCGGGCTGTTGGCTGAGTTCGGCATCGACATTCCGGAAGGTATCGAGCGGGCGCTTCAGATGGCGAGGCAGGTGGTCGATGGCAAGGCGCCAGACATACCGATCGCAGCCGTGAGGATCGTCGATATGCTGTCACAGCAAATCCTCAATGTTCATGCGCAATTGCGCGAGATTGATCGAGCGCTTGCCGCCCTGGCGCGAAGCGATGATGTTGCACGGCGCCTCGCAACTATCCCTGGCATCGGCCCGGTCGGTGCCACAGCGCTTGCAGCATCGGTGGCAGATCCGAGCCAGTTCAAATCCGGCCGCCAGTTTGCTGCCTGGCTTGGGTTGACGCCGCTTCAGAATTCGAGCGGGGGCAAGGAGCGCCTTGGGCGCATTACGAAGATGGGCGATCGATATCTCCGAAAGCTGCTCGTTATCGGCGCGACTGCGCTGGTCCGTTACGCCAGATCGAGACCTGAAACTGCGAGCCCGCATTTCATGGCGCTGCTGGCCAGGAAGCCTGTGAGGGTTGCGACGGTGGCCATGGCCAACAAAACGGCACGCATCGTCTGGGCAATCATGACGCGCGCAGAGGTCTATCGACCGATCCTGCCGGCCTGACGGAGGAAGGGATTAGCTGAGGAAATCAGCTTCACGAGGTTGTGGGAGCGACGCGATGTGATGGCGATACCGGTCAGACCGGGAACAGGGAAAACCAGATGACGGTCCAAGGCATCATAGCCTGATAAGCAGAATGGGACCTTGTTCGCGGACTCCATCAGGGCCAGCAGTTTCTATCGACTGCATCAACAGGCCGGACAGAAGACTGCACCCGACCAATTCGCTAAATCATCAAATTGCACTTGCAACGCGGGAGCCATCCACAGAAGGGCCAGCAGTTTCTATCGACTGCATCAACAGGCCGGACAGAAGACTGCACCCGACCAATTCGCTAAATCATCAAATTGCACTTGCAACGCGGGAGCCATCCACAGAGGACGGTCAGCACTTGGCGACGGAAAATCAGAGGTCGAATGGCAGGGATGGGTCGACTGCGGGACCCAACGAAAGAGAACGTAGACGCAAACGATAGCACAAGATCGGGTTGCATCGAACGGGCGCACGGCCAATGATCCCGTGGTGCAAACGAACGATGGCCCAATAGACCCCGAGCTCATCCGCTTCCTGCGCGAGGAACTGGGCGGAGACGTCTCACCTGACGAAACAGCTTGGGAGCATGTCGGCCCTATCTGGTTGTGGCGCGGGGAAGGCAAGGATGGCCAGCCCTCATCTATGTCGTGGCATTTTCTGACGATCGACGGTGAGGTCGCCGAAGCCATCCGTGTAGCATCGTCTGGCCAATCAGCGGCTTGGGGATCGGTCTACGTAGAGGCTGGCATCGGCAAAACGTGTTGGCGCACATCGGTCTTTCCGAGCAAGGCCCGCCGAGGCTACATGCTGCCCATCAAGGCGAGCGTGAGAAAAGCAGAAAAGCTGGCCGAAGGCGACGTGATCACGGTACGCATTACCCTATCCAAGGGATCATCACGCTAGAAATGAGCGCTCGGCCTGAGTGAAGTTGGTCCGCGCAGTTCTGATCAGCGTGGTGACAACTTCTCCAGACGGCTCCATCCTCGCGCTTCGCTGCTCGACAGTCGTCATGCGAAAAAATGGCTTGTTTCGGCGTGTCCGACATGTGCCAGCATTGCTCCAGAACGGCGCAAGTTGGTCGACAACTGCCGGGATAGCAGACCGTTAGCAACCGGCGATCAAGAATTGGATGCTGAGAGTCTGCAAAGGGTCGGCCTCAGGATCGTCTGTCGTTCGGCTGCCCCATCTTCGCCACCTAGGCAACGGAAGCGTTTGAAAGCCGGCCATCCAGAGGCGCTGGTGCGGTATTTCAACGAGTTCGAAATACCGATATGTCCGATCGGGCTGGAGGCGATGCCGTTATCGCACTGGTTGCATGTTGGGATTGTGGCAGCTGATTGGAACGTCATGTCGCTGAAGACGCGACACGCGTACGGCAAATATCTCGGAAAGCGCTTCGTCATAGGTGCGACGTCGTTGGCTCTCGCCCAACGGTGCAATACCATCCGGAGTCGCGGGACTGTCAGGAATTCCGTGTGTGGGCGGGCATAATGGGTAAGAAGGAGACCCTGTATGCCTCGACGCAAGGAGCCGGCGATCCCGGCTGATTTACTCGATCAACTCTTGGCCGGCAGCGATGCCGCCAGTGCGCTCCAGCAGGGCGGCCTGCTGGATTCATTGAAGAAGGCGCTGGCCGAACGGGCGCTCAACGCCGAGATGGATTACCACCTTGGCGATGCCCCGCAGGTCGGGAACAGCCGCAATGGCTATGGCCGCAAGACGGTGGTGACGGACACCGGCAAGATCGAGATCGAGGTGCCGCGCGATCGTCATGCCAGCTTTGATCCGCAACTGATCGCCAAGTACCAGCGCCGGTTTCCGGGCTTCGACGACAAGATCGTCTCGATGTATGCGCGCGGCATGAGCACACGGGAGATCGTCGGGCACTTGCGCGATCTGTACGGTATCGACGTCTCGCCGGACCTGATCTCGACGGTGACCGACGCCGTGCTCGAAGAGGTCGCCGCCTGGCAGGCCCGACCGCTCGATCCGGCCTATCCGCTGGTTTTCTTCGACGCGATCCGGGTCAAGATCCGTGACGAAGGTCTGGTCCGCAACAAGGCTATCCACATCGCGCTGGGCGTGCGTGCCGATGGCGGCAAGGTCGTCCTGGGCCTGTGGATCGAGCAGAACGAGGGCGCCAAATTCTGGCTGCGGGTGATGAACGAGCTGAGGAACCGCGGTGTTGAGGACATCATGCTGGCCGTCGTAGACGGCCTGAAGGGCTTTCCAGAGGCCATCACCGCCGTGTTCCCCGAGGCGATCGTCCAAACCTGCATCGTCCACCTGCTGCGCAACTCGATGGACTTCGTGTCGTGGAAGGATCGCAAGGCGCTCGCTGGTGCACTGAAGACCGTCTACCGCGCCACCGATGCCATCGCTGCCGAGGAGGCCCTGACAGCCTTCGAGGCCGGCGAATGGGGTCGGCGCTATCCTGCGATCGGCCAGAGCTGGCGCCGTGCATGGGCCGAGGTTATCCCGTTCTTTGCCTTCCCCGACGAGGTCCGCCGCATCGTTTATACGACAAACGCCATCGAGGCGTTGAATGCCCAGCTTCGACGGGCGGTCAGGGCCAGGGGGCACTTTCCCAGCGACGATTCAGCGACCAAGCTGCTCTATCTGATCTTGAACCGATCCGAGAAAGAGTGGAAAATGCCGCCACGTGAGTGGTCCATGGCCAAGGCCCAGTTCGCCGTGCTGTTCGGAGAACGCTTCATCAAGGCCATGGCAGCGTAATGTTCAACCGCCCGCCCACACACGGAATTCCTGACAGTCCCGGAGTCGCGCCTCGGTGCGAGCGCGATTTCAGGACAATTCAGGCGCATTCAGACCAATCGTCAGGACTTTGGGGGCGCCAGCACCTAGCCAGGGGCATGCCTAAGATCCTCGCATTCCTCTTCGCCCTGAGCGCGCTCATCGCCCTGCCTGCCGGCGCCACAGAATCCCGCTGGGTCGCGGCCTGGGCTGCGGCGCCGGACCAGGCCGCGCCGGCAATGGCCGCACAGACCATCCGTCAGGTCGTACGTCCCACAGTCGCCGGATCGGCGGTCCGTCTGCGTTTCTCCAATCTGTACGGAAAGGGGCCGCTTACCCTCGGTCCGGTCCGGCTGGCGCGCAGTGCCGGCCGCGGCGCCACAGCAACCGGCACCGATGTGGCCGTCACCTTCCGAGGACGCCCCACTGTCGTCCTGTCTCCCGGCGGAGAGGTGGTGAGCGACGCGGTCACTTTTCCGGTGGCAGCGTTCGAGGAAATCGCAATCAGCCTCTATTTGCCCGACGGTGCATCCGCACCGACGGTCCACGGCGTCGCCACTGCCACTGTCTGGCTCGCGCCGGGCGATCACACACGCGCTGCGAAGCTGCCGGGAACGACCACGGATTCCAGCTGGTTCTTGCTGTCGGGCGTGCATGTGAAGGCTGCTCCGGGCGCGCGGGCCCTCGTGGTGCTGGGCGACTCCGTTTCCGACGGCGTCGGCTCCACCGATGACGCGAACCTTCGCTGGCCCGACCAACTCGCCCGTCGTATCGCCGCCGATCCCCGCCTGAAAGACGTGGCCGTCGTGAACGCCGGCATCGCAGGCAATCGGGTTCTCAACGACGCCGTTCGCCCGTTCGTGGGTTACAGTTCGCTCAACCGGCTGGACCGCGACGTTCTCTCGCAGCCCGGCGTGAAATGGGTCTTGATCCTTCAGGGCAGCAACGACGTCTCGGGCGCAGAGCTTCTGCGGTCCGACGAGGATCAGGTCTCGGCCGAGCAGATCATTGCGGGACTGAAGAGACTTGCCGATCGGGCGCACGCCCGGGGGCTCAAAGTGTTCGGTGGTGTTCTACTTCCCCGCGAGATCCGCCAGGATGGATTGATCCCGGGCTCGCTCGCAGGTGAGGCGAAGCGGCAGGCGATCCGGCACTGGATACGCTCGTCCGGTGTCTTCGACGCGGTAATCGACTTCCATGCCGCGGTTCGGGATCCTCCGGGCGGCAATCGGCTGAAACCTGCATTCGATAGCGGGGACCATCTGCATCCGAATGACGCCGGCTATGCAGCAATGGCCGAAGCTATCGACTTGTCGATTCTCTACTAAAGCCGCCCCGGCCGCGCTGACGTGGCGACAGCGCTTGATAGCTCTCCATAAGGCTCGGCGATATTTACGGCCCCAAGTGTTCCTGGCTAAGGAACCGAGCGCGTCCACGCCGGCCTAGACCTTTTCCCTCGATGGACGCTGCCCAGCCAGCTTGCGCTCGACTTGCGGCCCTTCCCAGGGGCAGCGAAGGCTGTCCAAGCATCCGCATATCGGCAGCCAGCTCATAAATGAGATTTATGCAGGCGCAGGGCGTGCCGATTGCCACGAGGCGTCGCGGCGGATTCCTTACCTCAGCAGGGCTTGCGCAAACCCGATCCATATCGGCGCGTTGCTTAGGTAGACCCACATCGTCGCCGCCTGGCCGATGGCAAGTGCCGGCAATCCATAATAATAGACCGGATGCACGCGGCCGATGACGACGCGGTCCCATATCGCGGCAGCGACGATCATCGTATCGACAGCGACATACCAGCTGTTGGATGGCACAAGCCATTCGGGCAATCGCGCAAGACCGGGGACGACTAAGCAACACGACGCCATGATCATGAGGCGACCGTGATATGCTGGGCGGGTGCGCCACCTGATCGCCAAGCCAAACGTCACTGCGAAGGCAAGCAGGTCAAAAAATGACACGACCAGAAACGACGCTCCGTCCCCGCCACCCTCGGCGGCTTGCAATCGCGTCATGACGATCGCCGTCGCAATACCGACCACGGGGATCAGCACCCCCAAGACAACGCCCATGAGCCCGAGGCGGCGGTGCGCCGAGATACGACGCGTGTAGGTCAACCCTGTCTGCGCGAGAAACAGAAGCACCCATGCCGTCATCAACGCCACGTGCACATAAAGGAGCCATGGCCGGGGCGTGAGAGGACGCAGTAGTCTGGCGTCGAGAGTTGGGCCAAAGCCTACGGCCACGATAAGGCAGATAAGCAAAGCTGTAGCCAGCGGAAAAACTCGCCGGACGGCCAATGGCATGGAATGGATGCGATGCATGGAAATCCTTTGTCGATGATGGGGCCTGTTTTTGCGCCGGCAACGCGGTGAAGACAGGGCCGGCAGTGAAGCGGGGCCTGGCGGACGTGCGGTGAAGCCGGCGATCCTCAATCCAAAGACAAGACCGCCTCGTCCGCGCTGCAAGCAAACGAGCGAAGATGAAGATCGATCGACGTGGCAGTAGCGGCAGCGCCGGTGTCGTTCGGATCGAAATGGTCACCGCTGTTGAACTCCCCCGCAGTCGGTTCGGCTCGACGTGGCGTTGGGCATGCTCGAAGAGCCTCCTGCTCGAACCGAGTTACCAGCCTTGGGGAGCCGGCGCGTCGAAGTCCTGAAACGGAGCCTGAATCGATCTGAACATGTCTGAAGTTGCGCTGAAGACTTTTCACGGGAAGAGGGGGGACTTCACTTTTCCGGACCATGCACGATAGTCGCGTAATGATTCAGACCATCAATGGACAATTTCGTATCGGCGAATGGCAGGTGGATCCTGCCAGGAACCTGCTCCAGCGCGGGCGGGAGGAGGCACGGATCGATCCCCGGACGATGCGGCTCCTGCTTTGCCTGGCCGAACGGCCGGGGGAGATTGTGAGTATTGACCAGCTTCTGGATACCGTCTGGGCGGATGTCACGGTGGCGCCGGATTCAGTCTATCAAGCCGTTACGCAACTCCGCCGCCAGTTCGGCGACGACCCTAAGGCGCCAACCTACATCGCCACTGCCCCGCGCCAGGGCTATCGACTTCTTGCGGCGGTGGACCGTCCGCACGCCTCGATCCGGTCCGATCGCAGGCGTGCTCGGGTCGCCTTTGCCGCCGTTGCATTCCTCGTCCTTGCTGGCTTGTCCACAGCGTTCTTGTGGCGGGCTTACAGGTCGCCCGCTCCCGACCCGTTGGCACATGCCTCGGCCCGTCCGACGGCATCCATTGCCGTCCTGCCTTTTCTCGATCTCACCGATGCGATGGACCATGAGCAGTTTGTCGATGGCATGACCGAGGAACTCGTCGATCTGCTCAGTCGACAGCCTGGCCTTCAGGTGGCGCCGCCGCGGTCGACGTTCTCGTTCAAGGGCACGCGCGCAACGCCGGTAGCCGTCGCCCGGGCTCTTGATGTCGGATATGTGCTGGATGGAAGTGTACGCAGATCAGGGACCGAGGTGCATGTCACCGCACGTTTGGTGCAGGCCGACAACGGTTTCATCATCTGGTCGCAAAGCTATGATCGATCAGCCGGCGACTTCCTGGGGGTCCAACGAGACATTGCTTCTGCGGTGGAGCGCAGGCTTGCCGCCGAATCCCGCGCCGACAATAAGCGGTAAGCCACGATCGTCTTGGCCATATCGGCATCGCGACGACGAGCCGCCACGTTGCAGCGAAGCTGAAGAGGAGCGCGATGCGCTGCGATATCGTTTGCGATCGGAAAATTCGAACGCGTGCTACAGTCGTTCAGCAAAAGACTGGAAGGCCGGTTCAGTTTGAACTGATGGATGATGCTCGCGCCAGTCTGCTGAAATGGCTCGAGCTGCGATGTGGATTCTTGGAAGATTTTGCATTCCCCAGCCGCACCGATCACGCAACCCACATAAGCACAAGGCAATATGCCCGCCTTGTCGATGAGTGGGTCACGGGAATTGGCTTGCTCAGCGAGGATTATGGTACCCACTCTCTACGGCGGACCAAGGCATCGAGCATCTACAAGGCGACCGGGAATCTCCGCGCGGTCCAGATTTTACTTGGGCACACGAAGATCGAAAGCACGGTCCGATACCTCAGAGTTGATGTGGAGGACGCTTTAACTCTCGCAGAGGGCACAGGCACCGGAAACGCAGGCGGTCGGCGTCCAGTGCGCTACGGCATGCAAAGCCAGCCGGTCGAGCCAGGCTTGGTCTGCCTCGGGTGCTGCGTCGCGCACCTCAAGATCGGTCACCAGCGCGCGCATGGGCTCCACCCGCAGCAATCGATCATCGGACCGATGCCCGCGGACCCGCCACCCCTCGAAGCGCGCTTTTCCCCCCGCCTCGCCCGCGCGCTTTTCGTGTCGGTTTTGATGCACCGATCGAAGAGGCTTTGGGGCCGCGCAGGCTGGGCGCTTCAGGGCAATTTCCCGTTCCCATGCACTGATGCATTTTGATGCACCTGGAGGGGGTCGCTGCGCGCCCCAGGCATGTCGCGCTCTCGGCAGGGGAAATGGCTGCCTTTGGGGCACACCAAAGCCGCTTGCGCCCGCTGGGGAGCAATCGCACCGCCATGGGCGGTGCGTCCTGCCTCTCAACCGGAGGGGAGCTATGCGGGGACCATCGCTTATGAGACCGGATCCACTCACCTGCGCACGGCGAAGCCGTTCCTTCTATATATCCATGCCAGGATTCTGGCTGCTCGGTGAACTCGCGTTACTTTCCAGCAAAAGCCCGATGCGGCCAAGGGTTGCGGCAAGCGTCTCGTCGTCGATCATCGCGTGCATACGCCGGTCGGCCGGCAGCGATGCCAGCATGGCCTCCATTTCCCGCGCCGCGGTCTCGCGGCGATGGAGATCATCCGCCGGGACAGGCCCCTTGCCGACAATCCGGTCCACGATCCGCCGCGCCGCTGCCGGGAGGCAGAAGCGATAGGCATTGGTGATCTGGCGCACCTGTGGTCCAAAGCCCTCATTGCCGGTCGGCTCGGTCCTGCGGATCCATTCCAGGAAGCCATGCTCCCTCAATCGGGCCATGGCCTGGACGATCGCGGCCCGGGATCGGCGCAGCTGCCGCATCAGATAATCGATCGAGGGCTCGAGCCTGCCGGTCTTGTAGTCGACGATGCGGTAAAGCTCGCGCAGCAGTTCCAGCGCGATATGACCAAGTGGCCCATTGCGCTTGCCTGCCTGTTTGCGCTGGCGATCATAGGCCTCGGCCGCCCGGATATGTGCCCATTTGTCCTTTGGGTTCACCGGCCGCCAGAAGCGGCCCTCGCGCGCCCCGGCATGATAGCTGTTGCGGCGAACGGGCTGAAAGGTCCGCCGCGCCTTGTGCTCGATACCCGTGGCGATCTCGAAAAGGGAGCGCGCGCTCATGCGGCGCCTCCTTCAGCCCAACTGCCCCTTAGCGGCGTGGACCTTCCAGCAGCGCCATGGCCGGCGGCATATCCTTCATCAACAGGTCCGCCCACTCCTGCACGATCTCGCGCCGTCGCGGCATATAGGCAGCCCGGTTGTAGCTCGCTTCCACACCCTCGGGAATGTGCGCCAGCATCAGGTCGATGATCGCCCGGTCCCCTGCCAGCCCCTGCGCCTGTGCCCGTTCGTTCATGATGGTGGAGAAGGTCGAGCGCCAGCCATGCGGCACATGACGCCCATGGGATACCAGTCGATTGTAGAGATAGCCGACCGCATTTTCGCTGATCGGCTTGTGTGCATGGCGCTGGCTGGGAAAGACAAGGCGGCTGTGGGGTGCAAAGGCCCGCGCAGCGTCCAGCACCTCCGTGGCCTGACGGGAGAGCGGCAGCATGAAATCGAAACGTGGGTCGATCTTGCGGTCGAGCTTCAGCTTCATCCGCGTGGCAGGAATCCGCCAGACCGGTTCGTCCGGGTCCAGCCCTTCCAGCTCCGACCACATTGTCGTTCGCAGGACGCCCTGTCGCAAAGCAGTGAGCGCCAGCATGCGGGACGCGAGCTTGGTCATGGGATGGGCGGGTGCGGCCTCCACCTGCCGCAGCAGCGCGCGGGCTTCCTCCAGCGTGGCGAGTGCGGGCTGCCGTCCCTTGATCAGCGGCTTCAGCGCAGCCCTGATCGGGGCTGCCGGATCGGCATCGGCAAGGCCGGATGCAATGGCATAGGCATAAACGGCCGAGATCCTCTGCCGCACCCTTCTTGCCGTTTCGATGGAAGGCCGGTCCTCGATTGCCCGAATCACCTCCAGCACCATGGGCGAGGTAATGCCCTTGATCGGCAGGGCGCCGATCTTCGGGAACACATCCTGCTCCAGGCTTTTGATCACATCGGCCGCATGGCGAGGCACCCAGCCGCCCAACTGCTGACCGTGCCAATCGCGGGCAACCGCCTCGAAGGTCGCTTCCGCTTCCTCCAGCCGTATCGCAGCCAGCTGCTTGGCCTGCAGGGCAGGATCGATCCCGCTCCTGAGTAGGCGCGCGCCATTCTCCCGCGCTTCGCGGGCGGCGCTCAGGTTCATGTCGGGATAGCTGCCCAGCACCAGCCGCTTTTCCTTGCCGGCAAAGCGGTACTTCCAGCGCCAGGAACGAAAGCCGGTCCTGGTAACGAACAGGTAGAGACCGTGAGCATCGGAGAGCTTGTAGTCCTTCTCCCCTGCTTTGGCCTTGCGGCATTGCAGGTCGGTCAGCATCCGGTGCCCCCATTCCTGCAAATTGATGCCCCCACAGTGCCCCCGAATCGTTCAAGCTTTCACGAGAACATATGAGATACAGGGAGATTGCAGACACGCAAGAAATAACGCATTCCTGCGCCTTTTGAGACGATGCAGGATCAATCAAGAAAAGGTGATGGCGGGCAGCGCCCGATGAAAATGAGCACTACGAAATCGTCATAACCCTCTGATGATTATGTGGATACTCCGTGTTATGCGGCTATCGGCGGGTTTCGGCGGCGTTTGCGTGCCTAACGACGGCCATCTCGGGTTTTTACTAGGCGCCCGCATATCCCTCTAGCCCTCCACAATGCAGCCCGCTGAACACGTACCCACTGCGAGACTGTGGCTGGTCGTCATGTCACTGGGCATCCCAGCACGAACTTACCGCTTATTACGATGCCATCTTCAGGAGTGGTTTTTCATCCAGCGTCTCGATCATGTGCTCAATGAAGGCGCGCACGCGGTGGGGTAGCGGTCCGCCGCCGAGATAAACGGCATGGACCAGCTCCAAATCGCCCGGATTGCACTCTTCGAGCAGAGGGACGAGGCTTCCCTCGGCAATTTCCGCGGCTACGTGAAACACGCCCAGCCGCGCAATGCCGGCGCCGGCGAGCACCATCTGCTTCATGGTCTCGCCATTGTTCACGACAAGGCTACCGGTGACCGCCTGCGCGACATCCCGATCCTCGAACCGGAAAGGCCAGGATGGCCGGGTGCGACGGAAGTTGAATGTCAGGCAGTCGTGGCGTTCGAGATCGGAGGGCGTTTCCGGCCTGCCACCACGCGCGAGATAGGAAGGGGCGGCGCAGACGACGCGTCGGCTCTGTCCGAGCTTGCGGGCGATCAGGCCGCTATCCGGCAGATTGCCCATGCGAATGGCGACATCGGTCTTCTCCGCAACCAGATCGACGATTCCATCCGTGAAGCTCAGATCGACGACCAGGTCGGGATTGCGGGCGATGAAGGCGGGCATGGCCGGCGCGACGAACATCGTGCCGAACGGGATGGTGGCATTGACCCGCAGCCGTCCCCGCACCGAGCCGCCAGATGCTTCCCGATCGGCATCGTTCAGATCCTGCAAGATCTTGAGCGCGGCATGATGATAGGCCTCGCCTTCCTCCGTCAGGGTCAGCGCACGGGTCGTGCGCAACAGAAGGCGGGTGCCGAGCCGCGCCTCAAGGCGCGCGATCAGTTTGCTGACTGCCGACGGCGTGATGTCGAGGCTGCGTGCAGCGGCTGAGAAACCACCTTCCTGCACGACCCGTACGAACACCTCCATCTCGCCTGATCGCTCCATCAGAATACGCGACATTGGTGATCCTCATTCACAGGTGCATGTCTAACTGCGGCAATAGTTCTCCCGGGTCTCAAATCATAGATTGCGTTCAGACACAATCTGGAGACGTTCTATGGACCTGCAACTAAACGGCAAGACCACTCTTATAACCGGCGCCACCGCGGGCATCGGGCTCGAAATCGCCCGCGCGCTCGCGCTCGAAGACGCAAACGTCATCATCACCGGCCGCGACCAGGCCAGGCTCGATGCGGCGATCGGCAATATCAAGGCGTCCGGCGGCAAGGCCATAAGTGGTCTACTGGTCGACGCCGCAACGGCGGAGGGCGCCGCGCTGATCGCCAGGGCCGCCCCGGCGGTCGATATCCTCGTCAACAATCTCGGCATCTACGAGAGCAAACAGTTCGGCGAGATCACCGACGCGGACTGGAGCCATCTGTTCGATGTGAACGTGATGAGCGGCGTGCGCCTCTCGCGTACGTATCTGCCTGGTATGCTGGAACGGAACTGGGGCCGGATCATCTTCATCTCAAGCGAATCCGGCCTCGCCATTCCGGCCGACATGATCCACTACGCCACCACCAAGACAGCGCAGCTCTCGGTATCGCGGGGCCTCGCGCAACTAACTCGCGGTACCAATGTCACGGTGAACGCGGTGATGCCGGGGCCGACCCGTTCGGACGGCATCGAGACCTTCCTGCGCAGCCAAGCCAGCGACCCATCCGCTCCGATCAAAGAAATCGAGGCTGAATTCTTCGCCACGGCGCGCTCGTCTTCGATCCTGCAGCGCATGGTGGAGGCGGAAGAGGTTGCAAACCTCGTCGCCTATCTCGCCAGCCCGCGTTCCTCCGCAACCAACGGCGCCGCGCTGCGCGCCGAGGGCGGCCTCGTCAACACCATTGCCTGAAAGCGATCGTTCAATGTCCCAATCTCCTTTGACTATCGTTGCCATCACCACCGCCAAACCGGGCAAGGAAGCGGCGCTCGGCGCCGTGCAGGAAAAGCTGGTCGCCGAGACGCTGCTCGAGGATGGCTGCCTGCGCTATGAGCTGCACCAATCGCTCGATGATGGCCGCGTCCGCATCTTCGTCGAGACCTGGGCAAGCGAAGATGAGTGGCGCGCCCATATGGACGGCGCCGCCATGCAGCGCTTCCAGGCCAGTGGCGTGGGCGATTACTTCGCCGACTTCGCCCTGCATCGCCTGACCAAGGTCGCGGGCTGACCGGCCCCACCCTTCACCAGCCACGCCAAGATTTTCCGACATCCGGAGACAAATCGATGAGATTCTTACGCAGCCTCGCGATCACCCTTGCCCTCGGCTTCAGCGCCACCGGTGCCCATGCCGAAAATGTCCTCGTGGTCCTGTCCGATTCCGACCGTCTCGATCTGAGGGACGGCAAGGTGTTCGAGACCGGCTTCTACCTCAATGAACTGATGCAGCCGGTCCAAGCCTTGCTCGACGCCGGCCATGACATCACCTTCGCCACCCCGAAGGGCACCGCGCCGACCGTCGACAAGACGTCGATCGACAAGATGTACTTTGGCGGTGACGAAACGGCGATGAAGACAAGTGAAGCGCAGCTTGCCAAACTGGGCCTCCTGTCGCGCGAGAAGTCGCCGGTTGTTAGCCTCGCTCGTATCGAGCAGATCGGCTATGATCATTTCGATGCAATCTATGTTCCCGGCGGCCACGCGCCGATGCAGGACCTTCTGGTCAGCCCCGAGCTCGGCCGGCTGCTGACGCATTTTCATGAGACAGGCAAGACGACCGCACTGACCTGCCATGGTCCCATCGCGCTCCTCTCGACGTTGCCGAATGCGCCGGGCTTCACGAAGCAACTTGAGATATCCGGAACCGCCCAACCCGATGGCAAGTGGATTTATGCCGGCTACAGGCTCACCGTTCTCAGCAACAGGGAAGAGGAATTGGCCAAGGCATTGCTGAACGGCGGCCAGATGAAGTTCTATCCGCAGACGGCGCTGGAGCAGGCCGGCGCGAAGTTCAGTGAGGCTGAAGCGCCTTTTGCGGCCCATCTCGTCACGGATCGGGAACTGATCACCGGACAGAACCCGGCCTCTGCCGTAGCGGTAGCCCAGGAGATGCTGAAGCGCCTGAAGTAGCCGTAGAAGCGCATACCGTGGGTGTGTGACCGCTTTTGCGCAGCCTTCGTACTGCCGATGGTCAATGATGACAGTGCCCTCAGATCGCCCTTTGGAGTCCGACCGCGGCGTGCGCATTGGGTCCCAATTCGTGCGTAGCGAGGACAGGAACAGCCTCTGGATGACTTACGGCTTTCCGGCAGGTTGCCCGGATCTTCGGAGCGATCAGCTTACTCTATGTGCGCCACAGCGCCCGATTCCCGGATAAGCGCTGCGGCCACCAAATCCACCCTGGCGAGTAGCTATGGGCGGCACTGGTGCCGCAGCGGCGATTGTGTGTCGAAAGGCGGCAATATCGGACGATAGACGGTTGGATCGGGTGATCAGACATCATTCTGCCGTTCATGGGACCATCAATCTTCGTCGAGAGCCTCCAGAACGAGTTCGGCTGTTATCCCGCTGCTGTACTGTTGTTGGCCGGTGATCAGGCGGCCGTCGCGGATGGCAAACGGCTCGTTGGCGGCACGGCAGAGGAAGCTCGTATTGTCGATGCCTGCCGCTTCGCTCTGGATGGTGTATTCGTTCAGCGTCATGCCGAAGGCGGTGTTGACTTCCTCTTCCTCCTCGTCGGTGAAGCCCGTCCATTTCTTGCCGTCGGCCAACAGCTTGCCGTCGAACAAGCGGGTCCAGAGCAGCAGCGAGGAGCCGTGGCAGATCAGCGTGACGATCTTGCCCTTCTCGTAGAAGGCAGCGATCAGGGCGTGCAGCGCGGTATCGTCCTTGAACGTCAGGAGAGGACCGCCGCCACCGGCGACCCAGACTGCGTCATAGTCGTCCACCGAGATGCCGCTGATCGGCAGGGTGTTCTTCAGCATCGCCCCGAACTTCGGGTGCTGGACGAAACCCAGGCTGATGAGATCGTCGGCATAGGCGCCGCCGGGCGCGCGTGGATCGCTATGGGTGTCGAACATCACCTCGCCGCCTTTCGGCGAGGCGAGGTCCACATGATGTCCAGCCTCGGTGAACATCAGGAAGGCCCGTGTCATCTCCTCGGCGAAGAAGCCGACCGGAAAGCCCTTGAGCTCAGCCGTGTTGGAGACGATCGACAGGATACGACGCGGCTTGCGCTTCACGCCGGTGCGTGTTTCGATTTTCAGATCCGATGCTGACATGTGCAGATTGCTCCTTGCTAGTGATTTTGGAGCATCCATTCAGGCTCCGTCCGGCGATACGTGATGATGTCGAGGGTCTTACCCTTGAAAGCCGCCTCCCTTGAGATAGGCGCTCTCCTCCGCCGTCGTGGTCCGGCCCAGCATTGAATTGCGGTGCGGAAACCGTCCGAAGCGGCGGATGATGTCGCGATGCCCCTCGGCATGCGCCAGCCAAGGCTGGCCCAGTTCGGCGTTGAGCAGCACGGATAGCTCTTGATCGGCCATTTCCTCGGAATGGGCAAAAGGCAGACAGAAGAACAGCCGGAGCTTCGGCTTGACGCGCGCCATGTGCCGCACGTCCAACGCGAGCCGGGCATAGTGACGGGCGAGCGGGTCGGTGGCGTACATATGCGCTGTCCCGCGAAAGGCGTTGCGCGGAAACTGGTCGGTGAGGATCAGCAGAGCGAGTGCCCCATCGGGACTCGCGATCCAGTCGTCGCACCGTCTTGCCGCTACCTCCATATGGAGATCGAGGAACCGTTCACGGAAATCGCGATCGAAACCCGCGTCCTTGTCGAACCAGCGGTCTTGCCCGCCCGCCTCCAGCCAGAAGCCAGTGACGGTCGAGATCCGATCCTCGCCTTCGCAAGGCATCCTGTTGCGCCGCGCGATCATCAAGCCGCGCCTGGGCCAGCGGGAACATCCCTGCACGGTGTGTTGCCATGGATCAGGTCCCGACCGGCATAGATGCCATCGGCGGTCTCGAGGGCGAAGCGCTCGCTATCGCGTCGACGAACGTCCTCCATCACGCGCCCACGTTCGTCCTCATCCACATCCATCAGTTCAAGCGCCTTCTGGCCGAGAGCCAGCGCCGATTCGAAGGTCTCACGGATCTGATAGTCGACGCCTGCATGGATCAGTTCGATGGCATGCTCGCGGTCGAAGGAGCGCGCCAACACCGGAACCAGCGGGAACTCCGTCTTGACCAGCTCGGCGACCTTCAGGCTCGCCTCGCGGTCATTGACAGCGATGACGATGAGGCGGGCGTTGTGCGCGCCGGCGGCGTGCAGGATATCGAGACGCGCGCCATCACCATAATAGACCTTGAACCCGAAATCCTGCGCATCCCGGATGGCGTCTGTGTCTGTCTCGATGATGGAGATCGAACAGCCATTGGCCAGTAGAGGCTGACTGACAATCTGGCCGAAGCGCCCGAATCCGATCAGCAGCACGCTGGCCGACAGATTCTCTGCCGCCTCGACCCCCTCCATCGATGGCGCGGGCTTCGGCATCAACCGGTCGTGCAGGATGATCATGAGCGGGGTGAGCGCCATCGAGACGATGATGGTCGCCGTCAGGGTGGCGTTGGCTTCACCGTCGATGATGCCGACTGAGGCCGCCGCGGCGTAGAGCACGAAGGCGAACTCGCCGCCCTGCGCCATCAGCACGGCGCGCTCGATCGCCTCGCGGTTGCCCACCCGGAACAGGCGGGCGACCACATAAATGCCGATGGTCTTCAGCACCATATAGGCGATGACGGCGAGTAGGATCAGCCGCCAGTTGGCGGCGATGACCGTAAGGTCAAGCGACATGCCGACGCCGAGAAAGAACAGGCCGAGCAGGATGCCGCGAAACGGCTCTACATCGGCTTCGAGCTGGTGACGGAACGAGGATTCCGACAGGAGAACGCCGGCGAGGAAGGCACCCATCGCCATAGACAAGCCGCCAAGCTGCATGGCGAGCGCGGCGCCGAGCACGACAAAGAGCGCCGCCGCCGTCATCACCTCGCGCGTCTTCGCCTTACCGAGAATTCGGAACAACGGGTCGAGTAGGTAGCGGCCGGCGAGGATCAAGCCGAGGATAGAGGCAAGACCGATGGCGACGGCGGTCAGCCGGCCGGCGAGCGTGGCGTTCTCGCCGCCGGGCGCGAGGAAGGCGACGAGCGCCAACAGCGGCACGATGGCCAGGTCCTCGAACAGCAGGATCGCAACGATGCGGCGGCCTCTCGGCAGGCCCATCGCCCGGCGCTCCTCAAGCATCTGCATGACGATCGCGGTGGAGGTCAGCACGAACCCCGTGCCGGCGACGAAGCTCTGTGCCACCGGGTAGCCGAGCGCCAGGCCGACACAGGTGAGCAGGCCGATGCAAATGCCGACCTGAACCAGACCAAGACCGAAGATTTCTCCACGCATCGACCAGAGCCGCGAAGGCTGCATCTCCAGACCGATGATGAACAGGAACATGACGACGCCGAGCTCGGCAACGTGCAGGATGGCTTGCGGATCGGAGAACAGACCGATGCCGAACGGGCCGATGGCCAGGCCGGCTGCCAGATAGCCGAGCACCGAACCGAGGCCGAGCCGCTTGAACAGTGGCGCGGCGATGACCGCCGCGCCGAGCAGCACGACGACCGGAATGAGATTGAAGCCGCCATGGGAGGCGGCTTCGGCGGCGTGCGAGACGGTCTCGGCAGCCATCGATCAGCCTCTTGCCAGTTGCCAGGCTAAGATGGCGGCGAGTGCTGCCGGCACGGCGAAGACGACGAGCAGGATCGGCAGTTCCTGGGCGACTGTATAACCCGCCCTGGTCACGCCGACCCACATGTTGACGAGCGCTACGGCAAGCCAGGTGGGAACAAAAGCCTTCGCCGCTGTTGCGATCCCGGCGACATCGCCGCCCCAGAGCTTCCCGAACAGGGCGAACACGCCCAGCAGGACAACTCCTCCGATGATGACAAGCAACATGTGCATGAACGCGCCCCTGTTCCGGCGAAGCCGGCGGCGCCGCCCGTGAGAACGGGCCGCCGCGGCCGACCTTACTTGGTGGTGTAGCCGCCGTTGACGAGAATGGTCTGGCCGGTCATCCACCAGCCGTCGGAGACCATGAAGCGGATGTAGGGGACGATATCCTCGATGTCGGTGAGGCCGGTCTTGGAGAAGTTCGACAGCGCCGCAGCGGTCTTGTGATAGGCGACCGCGTCTTCGCCCTCGGCCGGATAGAAGAACGGCGTGTCCATCGGGCCGGGGCCGATCGCCGTCACCGAGATGCCGCGCTCGCCGAACTCCTTGGAAGCTGCCCGCGTGAAATGCTCGACCGGCGCCTTGGTGCCGGCATAGGCGGCGTAGAATGGCGTGAACGCGCCGAGCAGCGAGGTGACGAGCGTCACCAGCTTGCCGTTGTCGTTGAGGTGCTTGCCGGCTTCCTTGATGAAGAAGAAGGCGGTCTTTGAATTGACGGCGGTCATCTCGTCGTATTCGGCTTCCGAGATCTCGACCATCGGCTTCTTCAACACCTTGCCGACGGTGTTGATAGCGATGTCGATCCCGCCCATCGCTGCCTTCGCCTCAGTGAACAGTTTCTCCACCGCGCCCGCCGTGGTGAGATCGCCCTGGAAAGCGAAGGCGTCCGCGCCAGCCGCCTTGATCGCGGCCACGGTCTCGTCGGCGGCCGGCTTGGTAGCGCTGGTATTGTAGTGCACGGCGATTGCCTTGGCTCCTTCGCTAGCGAGATCGCGGGCGATCAGTCCGCCGAGGTTCTTCGCGCCGCCGGCGATGAGAACGGTTTTTCCCTTGATGCTGTGATCGGTCATTGGCGTGGCCTCCTTCGGTTGCCGGCGGCCACCCGAACGGCCGCTTCCTGCACCGCACCATATCGTCTACAGTTCTGTCATAAAGCCGCTTATTCTGACATCACCTGTCAGAAATGCCGACCAATAAAGTAGTACAGGCGCCCTTGGACCGCATCGATCTCTTCCGCACCTTCACCCGCGTCGTCGAATGCGCGAGCTTCACCCGCGCTGCCGACACGCTTGGCATGCCGCGCTCATCGGTGTCGGCTGCGGTGATCGAACTTGAAGCGCGAGTCGGCGCCCGCCTGCTTCACCGCACCACCCGAAAGGTCTCCCCGACCCAGGATGGCGCGGCCTTCTACGAGCGCTGCCTGCGGCTGATCGCCGATGTCGAGGAGACCGAGGGCCTGTTCCGGCAGACTTCGGTCGGGCCGAGCGGAAGCCTCAGGATCGACGTGCCTGGCCGGATCGGACGTCTCATCATCGCGCCGGCTCTGCCGGAATTCCTTGCCCGGAATCCTCAGCTCGACATTGAGCTGCGCGTCACCGACCGGGCGATCAACCTCGTCGAGGAGAGCGTCGATTGCGTGTTGCGGGTCGGACCGCTGAGCGATTCCGGCCTTATAGCCCGCAAGATCGGCGACCTACCGCTTATCAATGTCGCCAGCCCCAGCTATCTCGCCCACTACGGCGTACCCGTCGCGCCCGGCGATCTCGCGGCGCATCTCGCCGTCAATTACGCCTCCCCATCGACCGGGCGCGTGGAAGATTGGGAGTGGATCGAGGATGGCGAGATGCGCACGCGCCCCATGCGCAGCCGCGTCACCGTGAACAGCGCCGAGGCATATATCGCCTGCTGCCTCGCGGGCCTCGGGCTGATCCAGATCCCTGCTTATGACGTGAAGAGCCATCTCAAGGCGGGCGAACTTGTCGAGGTGATGCTTCGTCATCAGGCGGAACCAATGCCCATGACGCTGCTCTATCCGCACCGTCAGCATCTATCTCGGAGGCTCCAGGTCTTTGCAGACTGGCTCGAGCAACTCCTGAAACGGGAAATTCTGTAGGCAATGGCAGGCTACCGAGTCGCCTTGCTGCGGTGTGTATCAGCAGGCAGAGGATCGAATCGGAACCCTCGTTGGAAATCCGTGCGGTTATCGGCGGCGTTTGCGTAGGCATAGCGAAGAATATCGCGCCATGGCGTAGAATCGGCGGGGCTGGCGGGCGGCGCCAGATGAAGATGAGAACTATGAGATAGTGATAAGCCTTTGACAAATATGCAGATATTCGACGCTATGCAGCGGTCGGCGGCTTTCGGCGGCGTTTGCGTATCAAACGACGGCAACATCGTGCATTTGGCGGCAGGTTTTCGCCGCCTATCGAAGGCCTGTTCTTCGCTCCTTCGCCGGTCACGGCGAAGCGTGTCCGCACTCTCACTCTCGCCACGCTCCATTAGCAACTGGAATGATCGCTCGGGGAAACGGCCGCCGCTGACACGGCGAGTGACGTGCCGTTGATTTCGCGGTAATCGTGAAGCAGGCAAAACAATAAAAATGCTTGGCGTCAGGGGGGCTGCTTTGAAGATTTACGCCGTATCGATCGAGAATTTCCGGGGCATCCGATCTGCGAAGCTCGTGCTGCCCGACCATGCTGTCCTCATCGGCGACAACAACACGGGCAAATCCTCTGTTCTGGAAGCGATAGATCTTGCACTCGGGCCGGATAGACTGAGCCGCCGCCCTCCGGTCGATGAGCATGATTTTTTCGAGGGCAAGTATCTTCCCGTGGCCGCTGCCGCCCAGGAGGGAGCCGTACCCGATGAGGCTGAAGAGGCAAACCTCGCCGAGGCCCCGAAGATCACCGTCGAAGTCATAATCATCGGCCTGTCAGAAGAGCAGGAGGCCAGGTTCGGCGGCAATATCGAGTGGCTCAATGTCGAAACCGGCGATTTCTTCACCGAGGCCAACCCGGCGGGTGTCGATGTCGCAAACATCAAGGCGGCGCTGCGCGTGACCTTCATCGGCGCCTACGATTCCGATGAGGACGATTTCGTCGGCAACACCTTCTATTCGCGCAGCCTGACGGAGGCGGACAAGCCCGAGCCGTTCTCCAAGAAGGACAAACAACATTGCGGCTTCCTGTTCCTGCGCTCCCTGCGCACCGGCTCTCGCGCGCTGAGCCTTGAGCATGGCAGCCTTCTCGACATCATCCTGCGGCTGAAGGAAATTCGGCCGCAGATGTGGGAAGGCACGATCGGCACGCTCGCCGCCTTCGACGTGGCAAGCGACCCCGCGATCGGCATTTCCGGCGTACTCGACAGCATCGACAAGTCGCTGAAAAAATATGTTCCGCGCGAATGGGGTGTGAAGCCGCACCTAAAGGTGTCGAACCTCACGCGTGAGCATCTGCGCAAGGTCGTCACCGCCTTCATCGCCACCGGCGATGGCGATCACGCCGCGCCCTTCTATCGCCAGGGCACAGGCACGATCAATATGTTGGTCCTAGCAATGCTATCGCAGATCGCCGAGGATAAGCAGAACGTCATCTTCGCCATGGAAGAGGTCGAAACCGCGATCCCGCCCTATGCGCAGAAGCGGATCGTGCATGAGCTGCGCAAGCTGGCCGCGCAGTCGATCGTCACATCGCATTCGCCCTACGTCCTCGAGGAATTCAAGCTCAACGAGACCGTGATCCTGTCGCGGGCCAATGGCGGTGTGCTCAGCCAAGCGCAGATTGCGTTGCCCGACAGCGTAAAGCACAAGCGCTATCGGCAGGAGTTTCGCACGCGCTTTTGCGAAGGCCTCCTGTCCCGCCGCGTGCTCATCGCTGAGGGCGCGACCGAGGCCAGCGCCTTTCCGGTGGCCGCGCGCCGGTTGTCGGAGCTAAACCCCGCCACCTATGCCTCGCTTGAGGCGCTCGGCATTTGCATCATCGATGCGGGCACGGAGTCCCAGATCGCCGATCTCGCCGGTCTGTATAAGGGTCTTGGCAAGCGGACGTTCGGGCTTTGTGACAAGCAGACCGATCCGGCGAAGGCAACGATCGAAGCGCAGGTCGAGCGGCTGTTCATGCACGAGGAAAAGGGGATTGAGGATCTCATTCTCAAGAATACGACCGAGGATGCACTTGAGCGGTTTTCCGACGCACTCGACTGGCCGCCGCATATCCTCGTGAAATATCCCGATCCGAAGGCCAGTGTGATCGCGGCGCTGAAAGAGTATTTCGGCTGGGCAAAGGGCAATTGGGGCATCGCCGATTTCCTCGGCCAATGCTCCGAGGCCGAAATCCCGTCCTGGATCCGCGATGCCTGCATAACGCTGAAGGCGATCTGTGATCCGCCAGCCGCGCCGCCGGTGCCGCCTGCGCCGCCAACTCTCGCGCCGGGCGCTTAGAGGGTGCGATGGTCGATCTGACGCCGGCGCAAAAGAATGTTCTGAACGCCGAGGGACATCAGCTCGTCGTGGGTGGTCCTGGTTCGGGCAAGACCACTGTGTCGATCTTGAAGGCGGCGAAGATCGCGCGCGAAAAACTGAGGCCGGGGCAACGCATCCTTTTTCTCAGCTTCGCGCGCGCGACCGTCTCGCGCGTGTTCGAGGCGATTGATGAAGAGCAGTCGGTCACGAAGGAGGAAAAGAAGCGAATCGAGGTGGATACCTATCACTCTTTCTTCTGGCGCATCCTCAAGGCGCACGGCTATCTGGTCGGGTTTCCGCGGCGCATGACGATCCTGACGCCGCCGAACGAGGCGATTGCGCTGTCGGCAGTCCGCAGCGGCTTCAAGCCACCGTCCAAGTTGTCGGACGAGGAGAAAGCGCAGAAGGCCGCTCTGGAAGTGGCCGAGCGCATGCGGTTGGCGACTAACGAGGGCAAGGTCTGTTTCGACCTGTTCGCGGAGCGGGTGGCCATCCTGCTGCATGGCTCTGCCAAGGTTCGCGAACTCGTATCGACCATGTACCCGTTTATCATCCTGGACGAGTTCCAGGACACAAGCGCCGAGCAATGGCGCGCGGTCGAGGCGATCGGGAAGAGCAGCACGCTGATCGCGCTGGCCGATCCTGAACAACGGATCTTCGATTTTATCGGTGCCGATCCCGAGCGGCTGAACCACTTCAAGGAGACGTTCAAGCCGTCCGAGCACGACCTAGCCGGGGACAATCACCGGAGCAAGGGCACCGATATCGCGATCTTTGGCAATCACCTTCTCTCCGGCAAGTTTCGCGACGAGCCCTATCAGGGCGTTGAATATGAAGGGTTCGCGTCGAACCCCAATCAAGCCTATGCGTCGCTCGTCACGCAGGTTCTGCAAGCGCGGCAACGGGTAATCGCGCTCGGTCGCCGTGACTGGTCGCTCGCCATCCTAGTTCCGACGAAGCGCATGACGCGACTGGTGTCGGACAATCTGCGCGCGCCGTTCGGCAACGTGCCGCCGATCACGCATACGGCGGCGGTGGATATGGAAGGCCCGATCCTTGCTGCCGAGGTGATCGCGTTCCTTCTGCAAAAGCGCAGTCACGGCGGCTGCTTCGATGAATTTATCGACGTGCTCTGCAGCTTCTTCGACGGACGCGGCGGGGCGGCACCTACGAAGGGGCATCTGGCCGACGCCGCGCGCTTTAGGTCGGCGCTGGAAAAGTGGAATGGATGCCTCGCCAAGGGCAAGGCACCGCCGGGTAACAGTGTCCTCCAGGCCACGTTTGCGGTCCACCAAGCCGCGATGGTCATCGCTTTAACCGGACAGCCTGATGCCGACTGGACTGCGGTTCGAGAAGTCCTTGAGGCCGGCGCCTGCACGCGGCTCGCCGAGGTGGCGCAGGAAGCCCGCAATGTCCGCCTGCTAGAACGCGGTACGCAGCTCCGTCAGAGCCTTTCACAGGATTGGCGCGACACCGGCGGTTATAAGAACGCCCTCGCCATTACGCGGCAGGCATTCGTCCAGGAGCATTTCGCGATGGCGCACAAGCCTGAGTCCGGCGTCGTCGTGATGAACATGCACAAGGCCAAGGGGAAGCAGTTCGATGAAGTGATCATCTTCGAAGGCTGGCCCAAGCGTGTGAAGGGAGAGATCGTGGGCAACCCTGATCGTATCGTCGGCGGCAACGTGATCTCAGGTGCGATGACACAGGCCCGCCAGAATTTGCGCGTCAGTGTGACCCGCGCGAAGAGCCGCACGACGATCATGTCGCCCAACGACGATGTTTGCGTCCTGCTGATCCCCATCCAATAAAGCTAGGTGGCGGGCGCGAAGGATACGCGATGAAAAAGTTGAGGAAGCGGACGCCGATCCGACCGTGCAAGCCCTTAAAGATGTGGGCGCAGGATGCTCACATGAATAGCCGATAAGGATAAGCATTTTTAGGTAAGTCGGGCACGTTCGCTATCGTGCGGGCCAATTTCTGCGAGTAACGAATGCTAACCGGAACAGGGTCATAAAGCGCGTCGTTGTTCCAATCCATCTTGGTCAATGCAAGCGCTTCGTGGGCGATCAATTCGAGCGGACCGCTGCCGGCATGACGGATTAATTGCAGAGGGCGCGGTATACTCTTTTTGCCCTGATAATAATCACCTTTGGTCGATACTTCGGGCGCATTGCCCGCAACCCATACCAGCGCGGAGTTGCCGGAGCGTACCACCATCGTTCCCCGAGGCACGGGATAGCCTGATGGCTTTGTGGGCGGCTTTTTTTGGCCGGACTCGATCAGCCAGACGCCGCGCCAGCAGGACGCCGAACTGACCTCGACACACTCGATCTCCGCGACCCCGGCTAGCGCATCGAACGCCCCATCAATCTCGCTCTCTTTGAACGCCGTAGTCTTGTGAATGACCATTCGCTTAGGGAGGTTGCCACCATTGCGGCCTTGGTAGAGTGACAGGCTACGGGCAAGAACCGCGCGCATGTCGTCACGGCTCAGAAACGGATTCCTACGCGCCTCGGCAAGGTCGGCAACGGGGTCCTTGGCCTCGAAGGCCACAAACTGCATACCGCCACCATCCATGTCGAACACCTGCGAGCAGCACGTCACATAATGTGCGTCCCGCTGATCGCCCCGCAGAGCATAAGCGAGCCCTATATATGCTGTGTCGGTCGGTACGCCCTTCAGCGGTGCCAGCTTCCACGGCGTACCGGCGGCTTTCACATAAAGAGCGGTTGCCAGTCTCCAAGCGAGCGACGCCTTGTGCGTGAAAGTGAAAACACGGTCGTTCAGCACCTGGGTCGGGATATTGTATCGAGCACCAAGCGCCTTGAGCACGTCGTGGGCGTCGAAGAACTTACTGCGTGTGGCTGGACTCCAGCTATCTGGGAAGTGAACAAGCACAACATCGAAGTCGTTGCGCACCAGGTCAAGCCGTTGGAGGGCTGCTTCCATCGCGTGATAAAGGCGAGCTTGCGGGTCGCCCTCTCCGGGCAACTCGCGAATGTGCTCGGGCCATTTGATATGGGCCTCGCGCGGTGCTGCTTCGAGAGCTACGCGGAAAAGACGCTCGAAGCCGGGATATTGTGGAACATATTCTGACCTGTCGGACGGTCGATGCGCGTTCCGCAATAATAGCATCAGTTCGCCGCGTCGTTTGAAGGCGCTCTCCGGCCCTACTGTCGCGACCCTTATTCGTGAGGTGTAACCACCGAACGACCCCTTCGAATAAGGTCCAAAGTTCGCGAGACCCCGAAGCGGATGGACGTCGACATGCGTTGTATCCGAGGGGGAGAAAGAAAGGCCCGGCTCGGTGAGCAACGTGAACGGCGGAAGCTTTGTCGAAGGGACCGAACTGCTCATTACGTGGTCCTGTCGAAATAAGCGTGGTGATGACCTGGGCGGCTCCAGCCCGTGACTGGTGAAACTTCGAACACGGCGTCCATTCCCGCCCCGTCTTGCAGCCCGAAAGCTCGTTTCGTCTTGCCGCCAGTGTCGGTGAGAAGTTGGGCCCACGCGGCGATGATGCTTGCCCAGTTTCTGTTATAGCGCTGCGCCCAGCGTTCCCTGCGCCAATCGCCCGCTGGATCACCACCGCGCTCAGGTCGCGCGCCCATGGGGTCGGAGCCGGAGTTTTCCGTATGCTCCGAACTCCCAGCCTCGGTCGCGTCGGCACGCGGAATGTGCACGAACGTGTAGGGCTCAAAGCCGAGCCACCAGCGCCCGTTGATAAGGTCCAACTTCAGGAACAATCCCTCCTGAAATGGGAAGCCGAGGCCAGGAACAGTGCCTGTCAGATCGCTTTTGTAGGCGTTACGAAGGTTCGACAGCACCTGCGCGTTCCGACGTGCCTGTTCACGATTCTCTCCATCGCGGGGTGGGGCTATAACTACGGAATGGCCGCTGCGCTTGTAGCGCGGAATAAGCGGTAGGCGGCGCGCCAAGCTTCTAACCAGTGCATCATAGATGAGGCCCATGGCCCAACTGTCGGCGGCTGGATCGAGTTTGATTTCGCAGTCGAGCGTCGCTCCAAGTGTTGCAAGCGCATTGAGGATCTCTTGATCTCTGCCGAAAACAGCTAATTCCCGCCCGTTCGCAGCGACTGTCGCTCTGACCCCTTTCTCCTTCAGCATCTCGCGAACTATGGGAGAAGTCGCATTTTGCGCGAGTTTCATGCGCCGGGCGGCGCGCGGCATACTTTCGATTAGCAACGAGGAATAGCGCAGGACTGGAAAGCTGCGGGCTTCAGTCGTCGGCAGTTGCACCGGAACCAGGCGTGGTGTCGGACGCCCTTCCATTACCCGATCAAAAAGCGGCTTAGGTAGATCGGTTATCTTGATGACATCGGCAGCCAGTTCGTCGAAAGTCGCGCACTCGACGACGGCCACGTCCACGCCGGCCGCTTCGGCCCGACCTAGGAATTCGCCTACTGCGGGCAGTAAGCGCGAAGCTGACGAGGTGAGCCAATACAGTCCGTTGGGAAATGGCGACGGCGCATCGAGAACCGTGTTCAGCGCCTCCATAATGGAAGCGTCGCGTCCGCTATAGCCGACGAAGATCATTCCGAAACGTTTGCCGGATTCCACCAGCACATGCCGCATCCGGACGTCCTGTTCCTCCAACTCCGATCCCGTGTTCTTAATCGCGATCGACTGATAATCGCCATGGAGCTTAGCGACCAACGGCCAGTCCGATTCACTGAGGCACCGCATGGCACGGTCGGCGGAATCGATCGCCGCCACAGTTGGGCGGTTCTGGTCATCTACCGGCAGGATTGCATTTGCCGAATGTGCCGACTCCTCGATGAGCGGATCGAAATTCGTCGTGAAAACGCTGTGGACCTTGCCAGCGGCCATAAGACTGCCAAGCACCTTATGTCCAAAGCAGGGAGTACCCTTGGAGATCGCATCGTCGATATATTGTCGGCGATGCCGGGCCTCTGGATACACCGCTTCGAAGGCCTTGGCATATTCCGTAGGATCACCGTCAGGCGGCAACAGCGAGTTTTGCCGGAAAAAGGCATCGATCCTGTCGATCCACACTGGATCAGCCGTATCGATCTCTCGCTTTGACAGGTTTGTCTCGCGGCAAAAGATTTGCGCCTTGAAATCGCGGATCATGGCATAGCCGGTTGGGATGCCAGATGCGGCCGATGCGCCTGCGCCAAGGAACCACGCCACAAGATTTGGCCTAAGATCGAAGGCGGTCGCGAATTGTGCGGCGGATATAGTTTTTATCGGCACAGGCTCCCCCTTTCAGGCAGTCGTGGGGAGCGGGTCGGTTCCCTCGCTCAAGATGGCGAGATATCGCCGGTAACTGAACACGCGCCCCCGTTTGCGCCCGGTGATTTCCGCGACGATGCCAAATCGCTCTAGATCGGCGAGCGCAGCATTGACCGTGGGGGCTGAGAGACCTGTTTTCTGAACAAGCCGGTTGGCGGTCAGGAACGGGTTTTGCTGAAACAGATCGTGGATACGCAGCGCCGAGCCTGCCCGGTCGCTCTCTGTCGTAATCCGGTCGCGGTCTTCCTTGAACAGATCGACGATCCGGGTAGCAGCCTCGAAGGCTTGATTGGCCGTATCTGCAACGCCGGTTAGGAAGAAATCGAGCCAGGCTTCCCATGCCCCGCGTTCGCGCACCTCTTGAAGCAGACGATAATAGTCGGACCGATGGGTTTTCAGGTAAAGGCTCAAATAAAGTAACGGCTTGCGCAGCACACCGTTGACGCAGAGATACAACGTCACCAGCAAGCGACCGATTCTGCCATTGCCATCAAGGAACGGGTGGATGGTCTCAAATTGAACGTGCAGCAGTCCGGCCTTGATGAGGGCGGGTAGACGCGAGCCGTCCTCGTGCATGAAGCGCTCAAGCGCATCGAGACAATCATCCATCTCCGTCGGCGGCGGCGGCACGAACAGCGCGTTACCTGGACGTGAGCCGCCGATCCAGTTTTGAGACCGCCGAAACTCGCCGGGATTTTTCGTGCCGCCACGCCCGCTTTGTAGTAACCGTTGGTGCATCTCGCGGATCAGACGCAGCGACAGCGGCAAGTCTTCCAGCCGCTCCAGCCCATACATCATCGCCTCGACATAATTCGAGACTTCGCGGATGTCGTCGATCGGCTGCCCGGCTTGCGCTTCGGTCTCGAAGCGGAGAAGGTCCGAAAGGGTCGATTGCGTGCCCTCGATCTGGGATGAAAGGACCGCCTCCTTCCTCACATACATGTAAAGGAATAGCTCCTGGCGCGGGAGCAGCATGGTGATGCCGTCCAGACGCCCCAAGGCGCGTTCCGCCAGACTTAGCCGCTCCAGAAGGGCCAACACGTCGATCGGCGGTTCCGGCGGCAGTGGGGGCGGCACGAACGCACGCACGATCTCACCCGCTAAAGGGGTCTCGACAAAGCGGCCTAGCCGGAGGTTGGAAGCTGATTCGGACATGCCCTCAATATGCGCGAGCAGTCTTATTTAAGCAATTGGCTCTTGGCTTAAATAGGGGTTGAGCTACTGTAAGTCCCCTTAAATAACGGGCGACACCAGGGCGGGTACACCGCGCGAACCGCTCCTATGGCTCACGCAAAATCCTTCTGAGGAAATCGTCCAGCCGAGAAACCGCTGCTTCGGCCGACGTAGAGCTACGGATCATGCTGATCTCGAGTGCCTCCAAAGGAGGCAGCCCCTCCGCCGTTCCGACAACGCTAAGCGTGGGCGGCACACTCGATGCGGCGAGGCCCGCCACCGCCAGCCCGGCTTGCACCACGGCGCAGAGGCCGAGGAGACTCGCACTCGAAACCGTCATCGGTTGGCACTCCCCGAGTACTACGCTTTTGAGCCCAGCCTTTCTCAAGCCGTGATCTCGTCAGCGCCGGAGATGGCGATCAGGATACACGCATTTCAGGTTCAGCGGCTTTGCACATCCTGATCCAGCTTTTTGCTCGGCTCCCGCTGGCGCTCACGCCGGACGGGTTGCTTGGGGGCGCTGCCCCCTGGCGCGGCGCAAGGGATCGCTGACGCTCGTCCGGGCCGGTATCCCCAGCCTTCCTCCACGTCGTTCCGCCGTTCCGTGCAGGCCGGGTGATCCCCCTCCGGCCCGGCCGCCCTTGCACCTTGCACCCCCCGGTCTCGGCGACGGCCAGGGTTGCAGCGCAGCGCTGCGCTCCAACCCAAGCCAATGAGGATCAAGATCATGACTGACACCATCGACACGACAACCACGGTTCCCGAAGCCACCGCCATTGAAAACGGCGCGGTGCTGTTCGTGCCGCTGAACAAGTTGAAGAAGTCACCCAAGAACGCCCGCAAGACCCCGCACAGCGAAGCCCACATCGAGGCGCTGGCGGCCAGCATCGCCGCCAAGGGGATACTGCAAAATCTGGTGGTGGAGCCAGAGACGAACGCGGAAGGCGAGCCCACCGGAAGCTACTTCGTGACCATCGGCGAAGGCCGGAGGCTGGCGCAGTTGCTGCGCGTGAAGCGCAAGCAGATCAAGAAGACGGAAGCCATACGCTGCGTGCTGGATACCGAGAATGACGCGGCGGAAATCAGCCTTGATGAGAACGTTACCCGTGAAAGCATGTCGCCCGCCGATCAGTTCGAACGATTCCGGGAGCTTTCCGAGCGCAGGGGATGGGGCGCGGAGGAAATCGCCGCCCGGTTCGGGGTTTCGGCCCATGTCGTGAAGCAGCGGCTTCGCCTTGGCGCCGTCAGCCCCAAGCTGATGCAGGTCTATCGAGACGGCGGCTTGTCGCTGGACCAGTTGATGGCCTTTGCCATCACCGAGGACCATGATCGGCAGGAGCAGGTTTATGAGAACCTGTCATGGAACCGTGAGCCGTCCACCATCCGGCGCGATCTAACCAAGATGAATGTCGCGGCGACCGACCGGCGCGCCCTCTTCGTCGGAGCGGACAGCTACGCCGAGGCTGGCGGCACCATCATCCGCGACCTCTTCACCGAGGATCGGGGCGGCTATTTCGAGGATGCCGCGCTGCTCGACCGGCTTGTCATCGACAAGTTGGAAGGCGTTGCCGCCGAGGTGCAGACGGCAGAGGGGTGGAAGTGGACTGCCGTTCACATCGATTTCCCCCATGCGCACGGAATGCGCCGCACCTATCCGCATCCGGTGGACCTGTCGGAGGAAGATGCCGCCGCCTATGACGCATCACAGGAGGCGTACGACCGTCTGACCGCCGAATATGACGGCTATGACGAATTGCCGGACGAGGCGGACCAGCAGTTCGGGGAGTTGGAAGCGGAGATCGAGCGGATCGACGCCAAGCGTCATGCCTATGACGCTGACGAGATCGCGCGGGGCGGCGTGTTTGTCATCCTCAATCATGACGGCACCGCCCGGATCGAACGCGGCTTCATTCGCGCCGAGGACGAGGCCCCTGAACCAGAGGAAGAAACCGGCATCGTGGACGGCGTGACCGTCACCGAGGATGGGGAAATCATCGGGGATGAGGGAAGCGGCGAGGACGAGGAAGCCGAACCGCACACGGAGGACGAGGACGCCGGGGATGCGGGCAAGCCGCTATCGGACCTTCTCATTCGCGACCTGACGGCCCACCGCACCCTTGGTCTGCGCCTCGCTCTTGGCGAGCAGCCGGATATTGCGTTGATCGCCGTGGTTCACGCCATGGCGGCGCAGACCTTCTATCGTGGCGGGGAAGCTTCCTGCCTCGAAATCCGGTTGACCAGCGCCTATCTCGCCTCCCACGCGGACGGGATCGAGGACACGCCCGCCGCGAAGGCGCTGGCGGATCGTCACGCCGGATGGGCGTCGGATATGCCCCGCGACGTGGCGGACCTGTGGGCCTTCGTCGCCGGTCTGGACAATGCCAGTCTCATGGCCTTGCTCGCTCATTGCGCCGCGATGACCGTCAATGCGGTCAGGTTGCCGTGGGAGCAGAAGCCGAATGCCCGTGCAACAGCGGAGAAGCTGGCGACGGCGACGACGCTGGACATGACGTCGCACTGGACCCCGACCGGGCAGACCTATCTCGGGCGTGTGACCAAGGCGCATATTCTCGCCGCCGTGCGGGAGGCCGTCAGCGATGAAGCCGCCGAACGGATCGCGGGCTTGAAGAAGACGGAGATGGCGCAAGCCGCCGAACAGCTTCTGGCCGGAACCGGCTGGCTCCCAACCGTGCTGCGCACCACGCGACCCGCATGGCTCGACGCCGAGCCGGACGCGGACGCCTACCTCCAAGCCGCTGAGTGAGAACCGGGCCGGGATCGTGCAAGCGGTCCCGGCCTTCCTCTTTCCCACCCCGAAAAGATCGCGGTCGCGCGGGGATCGCCCCCGCGCGACCCGCCGATGACCGTGACCGTCATCGGTTCAGGAGGAACTCGCGATGTTCGTGCTCATGTTGATGGCCGTCGCACTGGTCGCCGGTCTTTGCGTTCTGGCCTATACGCTCGCCGTCTATGCGCTGCCATTCATGATCGCCGTAGAGGCAGCGCGATGGGCCTACGCCTCCGGCTCCGGACTGATCGGTGCGGGCGTGGTCGGGCTGGTAGCGGGTGCCGCCGCCTATGGCCTGCTGATCGCCATGTTCATGGTGGTGCGTACGCCGATTCTGCGCCTGATCGTAGCGCTCGTCTTCGCCGCTCCCGCTGCCATCGCAGGTTACGCGCTTGTCCATGGCGTCACGCGAGAAGCTGTGCCATCCGAAATCTGGCGCGTCATCTTCTGCGTGATGGGGGGCGGCGCCACCGGCCTGTCGGCAGTGATGCGGCTTGCGGCTGTGTCTATCGGTCCTTCCCGATAGCTCCATCGAGAGACGTCAACACGAAATCCGCGCGCTGCATTGTCGGCGTCTTCGGCAGCGGGATCACCTCATAGCCCAAGGCCGGGAACGCATGTATCAGGCGATCATACTCCGTCACCGCTGCGTCGAAGCCATGCTTGCGCTCCGCATCGCTCGCATAAATCTCCGGCCAAGGCGGAGCCATGAACATGCGCGGATAGTAGCGGTGCGTGGCGCAAAGGGAGCGCATGACCGGATCGCCGGTCAGCGCCTCCAGCGCCGACGCGGCGTCAACGAGACCGCGATCGAAGAATACCCATCCGTCACGATCCGCAGCAGCCGCCCAGTCAGCCAGCGCCATATCGATGGCGCGGCGCAGAAACGCCGCCAGATCGAGCCACGGCAGCGCGCTTCCGCCAGAGGCCAGTTCCTCGCTAATGATGCGGCGGCCAGGTTCCTCTACAACCGCATGACCGCGCCCCTTTAACTCAGTCAGCAGGGTCGATTTCCCGCCGCCTGAGCAGCCGGAAATCACGACAAGACCTTTCTTCAAGAAGCAACATCCTTTCGTAGAATATGGCTGGATTGGGAGATGAGCCCGCCCACCGCTTCCTAGCGCTGCCCTCCGGGCCGCGCTCTCGGCTGCGCCGGCACCACGCCCACCGGCGCGTTTCCGCCGTCCGACTTCGATCGCTAACGCGAGAATCGCGCTGACAACACGAAGCCTTGCACGAGAGGTGGCATCTTCGGAGATATTTCAATTACCGTTGCGGCGCGACCTGCCGCGAGACTTTCCCGTGTCTCCCGATCACGGCCCTGAAATTAGTATGGGCGCTCGGGTCGCCCAGCCCGACCGACTGAACTGCAAAGCCGGCCCGGCGGCGAGCATTCAGCACACCGTATCGCGTGAACGGAGGATGCCGCGGCAGTCTGCACGTTCCCGCCAAAGCGTGGCCGGGCCATCCGACGCCTGAACGTCGGATCTCGATCTGTCGGTTCATGGCGTGTATCGCGTCGGACAACGGACCTCATCGCCAAGGTCACGTCTCCTTCTGCAGGGCCGCGCCCACGGCGCCCTCGAATGGCATGGGTCTGACCGAAGACCGGCTTCGCCTCGATCGATTTCCCGCAACGTCCGTCGCCGGCCGCCTTTCACTGCGTTCCAGCCCTGAAGGGTGCGGGCCGATCGTCTCCGGTCGCACGACCACCATCGAGGTCGCGATAGGCGCGGCCCGTGGAACGGAGTAACGACAATGGCGACCATCGGCACCTTTACCAAGAACGACAATGGCGCGGGCTTCACCGGCACGGTCAAAACCCTGACCCTCAGCGTCAAAACCAAGCTCGTCCCCATCGAAGGCGAAAGCGAACGCGGCCCCGATTACCGCATCATCGCCGGCCCATCCGTCGAGTTCGGTGCAGCCTGGAAGAAAACCGCCCGCGAGACTGGCCGCGAATATCTCTCGGTCAAGCTGGACGATCCGAGCTTTCCGGCCCCGATCTACGCCAGCCTGGTCGAGGACGAGAGCGGCGAAAGCCACAATCTGATCTGGTCCCGCCGCAACGGTGATTGAAAACGGACATCGCTGACGAAGCCCCGCCGCGCGCGGGGCTTCGTCATGCTTATCCGCCGTCCTGAAGGGAATACGGCAATCAGGATATGCGGCTTTCAGTCTCAGCGGCCATGCACATCCTGATCCAGCTTTGTGCCCGGCTCCCGCTGAGGCTCACGACGGGCGGTTGGCTTGGGGGCGCTGCCCCCTGGCGCGGCGCAAGGGATCGCTGACGCTCGACCGGGCCGGTATCCCCAGCCTTCCTCCACGTCGTTCCTCCGTTCCGTGCAGGCCGGGTGATCCCCCTCCGGCCCGGCCGCCCTTGCTCCTTGCACCCCCCGGTCTCGGCGACGGCCAGGGTTGCAGCGCAGCGCTGCGCTCCAACCCAAGCCAATGAGGATCAAGATCATGACCTACAGCCTCGCCACCCGGTTCGGCCGCAACTCCCACCAGATCAGCGGGCGCGAAGCCCTCGACAACGAAACCCTCTATCGACACGTCCCGTCCATCTTCGCCCGCGAAGCCCATGACAGCCGTTCGGAGCGCTATGTCTATGTTCCCACCATCGAGATCGTTGAGGGGCTGCGCCGGGAAGGATGGTTCCCGTTCTTCGCCGTGCAGGCGGTTCCGCGCGATGGCGAGCGCATGGGTCACGCCAAGCACATGCTGCGCCTGCGTCGGGACGATGGCATCGGCAAGCCGGAGGCGGCGGAAGTCATCATCGTCAATTCGCATGACGGGACCAGCGCCTATCAGATGTTCGCGGGCGTGCTGCGTTTCGTCTGCACCAATTCAATGATCGCGGGCGAGCGGTTCGAGGAAGTCCGCGTTCCGCACAAGGGCGGGATACAGGATCAGATCATCGAGGGCGTCTATACGGTGGCAGAGGATTTCCCGCGCCTGATCGACGCCACGGAGAGCATGAAGGAAACCCGGTTGTCGCAGGCCGAACAGCAGGTGTTGGCGGAGGCCAGCCTTGTCGCCCGCTATGGCGAGGAGGAAAGCCCAGTCCGTCCAGACCAAATCACCGCACCGCGCCGCCGCGAGGATGTCGGGCAAAGCCTGTGGCAGACCTTCAATGTCATTCAGGAAAATCTCATCCGGGGTGGACTCAGCGGACGCCGCCAGATGTCGGACGGCCGTATCCGCCGCAGCCAGACACGCGCCATCAACGGCATCGACCAGAATGTCGGCCTGAACCGAGCCCTGTGGACGCTGGCCGAGGGAATGCAGCGCCTGAAAACCGCCTGATCGCAAAGCCGTAGAACCGCCACTCCGGTTCTACGGCTTTCTGCCTTTGCGCAACATCGGATTTCCGATTTCGCGCCGATCCGCTTTTGCGGATCGGCGGACTTGCTGCGCAAAAAGCGGCTCGCCGGGCACGCCGGCTCGCCAGAGAACATCTATTCTGATAGTAAAATTTTAACCAATATTGATCGCGTTGAACGATCAACGTATCTCTAAACAATATCTGCAAAATATATCTGAGGTTGTTCACCTTTCTTCTTTCTGGCGCCGCGAGGCGGCGCAAGATTAGAGGTGACGCCATGCCGAGTTCTGATTGGCGCGCGCCGGCCGCTTACGGACATGCGAAAAGCATCTCCACCGCCGGCTTTGCCTGGGAATTTCTCCGCCGCGATGATGATTATCATCGTGACTTTCATCGCGTGAAAACTCTTCCTCAACACCAAGCCGCCGCCCGGAGAAGCTTCTCCGAGCGCTGGGGGTTGCGATTTCCCGGCCGATCCGCACCAGCCAGCGGGCGACGTTCCGTTGTTCTGGATGCCCGCGCTGCTGCCTGAGGCCATCGAGCTTCGGCGTACCACCATAGTCGGCGACGATCCCGCCGCCATGCCGATCGATCTGCCGGGCCTGTCCGGCCTCGATGCTCGCCCGGACGTTGACGGAGGATGGCATGGCCTTTGGCAATCGACTGACTTGAGCCATCAGTTCTGGCTTGCGGAACCGCCGCCAGACGGTCGAGCGACCTATTGCGTTGTTCTGCCCCTCGATGCCCTGCTGGAACTTCGCGCCGAGGCGCTTTTGCGCATCTGGCGCGCCCTGTCTGATCGGTCCATCGGTGAGGGACCGCGCGTCCTGCCACAGCAGACGCGCGATCGGTTCATTCTGGTCCTGCGCGCGCTCGACGGCCATCTTGAAGGCGCAAGTTATCGGCAGATCGCCGAAACGCTCCTTGGCTTCTCTGGCACCAAAGCCGACTGGGAAGCAGATTCGCGCAAGAACCAGACACGCCGCCTGGTTGCCGACGGCTTGCGCTACATGCGGGGCGGCTACCGCGACTTGCTTCGCTATCCCATCCATTCCGCATACTGGCGCTAACCACCATCGCGCTGCCGAAGACGTAGCAATCGGTCGGGGTGCCGGAATCGCACCCCCTTAAATCCGGCACGCTGCAAGCCGCCATTTCTCCGCCACGGTTCGCCACAGCCCGCTGCCGCCACCGGTAGCCCGCTCGAACCCGACCGGAGATCCGATCATGATAGATCCGAAGACGGGGCTGCCGCCCCGATACCTGCGCGCGCCCGATGCGGCGCGCTTCCTCGGCATTTCCATCCGTACGCTGGAAAAGCACCGCACCTACGGCACCGGCCCGATCTACCGCAAGATCGGCGGGCGAATCGTCTACTCCGTGGATGACCTTCAGGCGTGGACCGAGGACGGCATCCGCAAGTCCGCGTCCGAGAAGACCGCCACGCGCGTTTTCCCGGCCCGTCCGCTGACACCCGCCGAAAAGGCGTCACGCTGAGATGCCGGGTGATGTCTCATCCGGCAGAGGGCGCTTCGCACGAGGCAGCGAGCGCGAGCGGCTCGACCCGTTCGTCGTCGCCACCGGCGACGCATCCCCACGCGATCAGCGCGACCTCATGGAGCGGCCGTTCTTCTCGCTGGGTAAGGCCAAGCGGGTCGCCCCGATCCTTTACGAATCCGGCGGCCAGCGCGTCGAAGTCTTCGGGATGCCCGAACACGGCATGGCCACCATCTGGGATGCGGACGTGCTTATCTGGGCCGCCAGCCAGATCGTCGAGGCCGAGAATCTCGGCCTGCGCACGTCGCGCTTCCTGCGCTTCACGCCCTATCAGCTCTTGCAGGCGATCGGCCGCGCCACCGGCGCACGCGAATACCGCCTGCTGAAGGGCGCGCTCGCCCGCCTGCAATCGACCGTCATCCGTACCACCATCCGAAACGGCGACCATTGGCGGCGGCACCAATTCTCCTGGATCAACGAGTGGGAGGAACTGACCACCCGCGACGGCCGCGTCGAGGGCATGGAGTTCGTCCTGCCCGACTGGTTCTATCGCGGCGTCATCGACCGCTCGCTGGTCCTGACCATCGACCCGCTCTATTTCCGGCTGACCGGCGGCATCGAACGCTGGCTCTATCGCGTCGCCCGCAAGCACGCCGGCCGCCAGCAGCATGGCTGGCTGTTCGAGGTCGTCCATCTGCACGAGAAGTCGGGCAGCCTCGCGCGCATCTCCGATTTCGCGCTCGACCTGCGCCGCATCGCCGCCCGCCAGCCGCTGCCCGGTTATCGCCTCGACATCTGGCGCGAAGGGCGACGGGAGATGATGCAAATCCGCCCCTCCGGCTTGTCCACAGTGCCTGTGGATAGCGCTGTGGAAACACTCGTGACTTCGGGCGCAAACGGTATCGGGACTTCGGGCGCAGGACTATCGGGATTTCGGGCGCACGAACCACAGTTAAGTCTCTGGCCCGAACGGCGGAATCCGACCGCTAACTTAGAGTCTAACAAAGAATCTAACTCTTCTTCTTTGACGCGCGCGCCCGCGAGGCACGGTGCCGGTGCCACCCGGCGAGGTGCGCCATGATCGTCGCGCTTCTCAATCAGAAGGGCGGCGTCGGGAAGACGACGCTGGCGCTGAACCTCGCCGGAGAATGGGCGCGGCAGGGCAAGCGCGTCACCCTGATCGACGCGGACCCGCAAGGCTCGGCGCTGGACTGGTCGCAACAGCGCGCCCGCGAAGGTCTCGCGCGCACATTCGGCGTCGTCGGCCTGGCTCGCGACACGCTGCACCGGGAAGCGCCGGAGCTGGCCCGTGACGCCGATCATGTCGTGATCGACGGTCCGCCGCGTGTCGCTGCCCTGATGCGCTCGACGCTGCTCGCCACCGACCTGGTGCTGATCCCCGTGCAGCCATCGCCGCTCGACGGCTGGGCATCGGCCGAAATGCTGGCGCTCGTTACCGAGGCGCGCATCTACCGGCCCGAACTGGTCGCACGTTTCGTGCTCAATCGCTGTGGTGCGCGCACCGTGCTCGCCCGCGAGACGGCCGAGACACTGGCCGAGCATGATCCGCCGGTGCTTACCGCCACCATAGGTCAGCGCATCGCCTTTGCCGCCGCCGCACAGTCGGGACGGTTGGTGTCCGAACTGGACGATGACACGCCCGCCGCGCGCGAGATCGCGGCGCTGGCAGCGGCGATCGGCGTCCTCGGCATCGGGAGGGCGTCGCCATGAGCGAGCGACCGTCCCGCCGCGGCTTCGCATCAAGACCCGCCGATCCCGAGCATTGGATCAAGGCGTACGATGCTCCCCCGCGTAACAGCGATGCCAGCGGCTTCACCGCGCGGCTGACCATCGACGTGACGCCGGACCTGCGCGGCCGGATCAAGATCGCCGCGTTCCGGCGCGGCGTCACCGTCGCCGACATGCTGCGCGATCTGCTCGCGCGCGAATTTCCCCCAACCACCGAAGGAGACCTATCATGACGAGCGCAGCGGTGCCCCGCGCGCGCGGCGGCTCCATGCCGTCCGCGCTGCCAGCCGACAGCCTTACCCATGTCGAGATGACGCATATCGAGAAGCGGATCGAGAACTGGATCAGGTTCGGTCGAGAGGCGCACGAACAGGTTCTCGACCGCCGCCGCCGCGTCTTCTCCTATCGCCCCGGCAGCGTCTTCGCCTTCGTCCGCTGGGCGGCGAACGACTTCGGCACCATCATCTCGCGCATCGACATCGTGCGCGTCGTGGAGCCGGGCGAAGCGTACCAGACGCTGCCTTTCGTGCGCCCCGGCGGTGACATCCTCCTGAAGATCGAAGGCTGGCCCAAGGTCGAACAGGTGCTCCGCCATATCGACGCGGTGGAGGCCGCCGGCATCGACCCCTGTGAAGTGGCACCCGACCACTGGCGACATGTCGGCAACCGGATCGGCGCTGGCCATGCGCCGCGCCCCTACACGGTGGATCGTCATCGGGCGTGGCTCAAGCGGCGGGAGATCGAGCAATGACCCGCTTCGGCTACGTCATGGTGACGTACTTTGCGACGATGGGCGTCGCAATCGCCGCGTTTATCCCAACGCCGCTGCGTCTCGTCTGGAACGCCTCCGCCAGCGTGCCGATCGGTCTCTACGATCTCGATCCTCCACGCGACCTGGCTGTTGGCGATCTGGTCGCCGTCATGCCGGACAAGCCGCTTGCCGATTTCATGGTAGAGCGCGGCTATATCGGCCGCGACGTGCCGCTGATGAAGCGGGTTATGGGGCTCTCCGGTCAACGGGTTTGCCGTACCGACAACGCCGTGACCGTCGACGCCGTGCCGCTAGGCAATGCACTCGACCGCGACCGGAACGGCCGCGAACTGCCCGTCTGGCATGGCTGCCGGCGCATCGCGGATGGCGACATCTTCCTGATGAATCCTGACGTGCGTGACAGCCTGGACGGCCGTTACTTCGGCCCGATCCCGGCGCGCACTGTCATCGGCAAGGCGACGCCGATCTACACCGACGAGGACGGCGACGGCCGCTTCGTCTGGCGTGCGGCGACGCGCTGACCGCCGCGCTCTTCCCCACCATCGCAACCCCAAGGAGGTTTCCATGCCGCAGATCGGCACATTCACGCGCGAGGAATCCGGCTTTGCCGGCCGCATTCACACCTTCACCATCTACCGCGAAGTCACCGTCATTCCGGCCGAGCCATCCGACACCGAGAACGCCCCGGACTACCGTATCCACCACGGCAATGACGAAGGTCCGGAAATCGGCGCGGGCTGGAAACGCACTGGTGAGCGCGCGGGCGAATACATCGCGTTGCTGATCGACGATCCCGCTTTACCGCAGCCGATCCGCGCCAACCTGTTCCGCGACGACGACGCCGGCAGCGCATGGTCGCTGCACTGGAGCCGCCCGCAAAAGCGCGACGGGAGGGACTGACACATGCCGACTGTCAGCCTGATCGCGCGCACGAACTCGTTCCGATCCATCATCCCTTTGTTCGCGGGAAAGCCGTCTCATCCCTTCGTCCCGCTCGAACGCAGGTCGGCCAGCGCGCGCAGCGAAGGTCAAGGGCGGCCATTGGCCGGCGCTTCGCGCGCACCCTTGACCGCAGCGAGCACGCTGGCAGGCTGGCGTCGCAGCGGAGAAGGCGCACAGGTCCGACACGCGGTCCTGATGGTAGCGGTGCTGTTCGCTTCCACCTGGCCCGCCGCTGCCGTGGCGCAGACCCAACTGACGGAACGCACCGCATCCGCTGATCCCTATGCCGCCCATATCGCGGAAGCCTCGCAGCGCTTCGGCGTCCCGGTTGCATGGATCAGGGCGGTGCTGCGCGCCGAAAGCGCAGGCGATCCGCGCGCCATCTCCTCGGCCGGTGCGGTGGGGCTGATGCAGATCATGCCCGCTACATGGGCGGAACTGCGCGTCCGGCACCGGCTCGGCGGCGACGTTTACGACTCGCGCGACAACATCCTTGCCGGCACCGCCTATCTGCGCGAACTGCACGACCGCTACGGCAGCGTCACCGCCATGCTCGCTGCCTATAATGCCGGTCCCGGACGCTATGAGGCGTCACTTTCCGGTCGGCCATTGCCGGCCGAGACCCGCGCCTATGTCGCCGCCATCGCGCCGGTCATCGACGGAAACGCGATCGTTACGCCCGTCATAGTCGCGGCCGCCGATCCGCTGGCATGGACCCGCGCGCCGTTGTTCATCGCGCAGCCGGATCGCGCGTCCGTTGCCGATCCTGTACAGGCCGATCGTCCCTCGAATGACGTGCCCGCGACGGTACGCGATGTTTCCGCCATCGTGCCGCAATCCGGTGGCCTCTTCGTCGCGCGGGCGAGCACCGGGCCGCAACCATGAGCATCGTGGTCGGCGGCATCGCGCGGCGGGTTTCAGTGTGCAGGGGATGGGGCTGGCGGCAGTCTCATCCCTGGGCTGGAGGGGCAGAACGCGGAGGCAGGCGGGAGGGCAAGATTAAAGCGGACGGCACCCTATGGGTCCGATCCGGGGGCCAAGCCCTTGTCTGCACGCTGTTTGGGGCGGCACCGTCGCCGCGCCTTCATGGTGCCGCGAGGCGCGGAAAAGCCAGTATTTGCCGCGTTTCTCGCGGCACTCTTCCCCAAAATCACCGATTTTGGGCCGTTTGTCGATGAGCGGCGACGACGACAACCGCTTCCGGCCGAAGCCCGGCCGCGTGCGCTCCGACGCGCCGAAGGCGAGCCAGGCCAAGAGCTTCCTCAGCAAGGTTCGCAAGATCACGCGCCAGCAGCAGGCCGCTTCCGGCCGAAGCCGGTCGGCGAAGGGTGGCGGCTCCAGTCGTGCCGCCAAGGGCAAGAGCATTATCGCCTCCGGCCGGGGCGTCCAGCGCGGGCGCGGAGCGGCCTTCGTGCGTGCCCGCAATCTGTCGAACGGCTGGAGCCATCGCCAGCCCGGCAGTCGCCGCGTCATCGTCAAATCGCGGTCGGTTCGCGCCGCCGGTTGCAGCGGTAAGGCCGCCGCGCATCTGCGCTATATTCAGCGGGACGGCACCGCCCGCAATGGCGAGCGCGGCCGGCTCTATTCAGCGGGTGAGGATCGCGCCGATGGCGATGCCTTCCTCGATCGCGGCAAGGACGATCGCCACCAGTTCCGCTTCATCGTCTCGCCCGAAGACGCCGCCGATCTCGCGGACCTCACCGGCTATACTCGCGAGTTGATGGCGCAGGTCGAGGCCGACCTCGGGACCAAGCTCGATTGGGTCGCGGTCAATCACCACAACACCGGCCATCCGCATATCCATGTCATCGTCAATGGCCGCGACGCCCTGGGCGAGGATCTCGTCATCAATGGCGATTATCTCGCGGGCGGCATCCGCGAGCGGGCGAGCGAACTGGCGACGCTGGAACTTGGTCCCGTCACCGAGATCGAGCAGCGCCGCAAGCTCATGGCGGAGATCGACCAGGACCGGCTCACCCGTATCGACCGGGCGATGATCGCCGAAGCCGATGACCGCTTCATCGACCTGCGCCATGAACCGGACGATCTGCGCGGCCAGTCCGATCGGACCATGCGGCTGCGCCGTCTCGGCAAGCTTGGCGACATGGGTCTTGCCACCGAACACGCACCGGGCGTCTGGGAGTTGAGCAAACGGCTGGAGCCGACGATGCGCGATATGGGCGAGCGGGGCGACATTATCCGCACCATGCAGAAGGCGCTTCGGACCGAGGGCGCCGAGCGCGATCCGATCAGCTTCGAGATTCATGACGCCGCGCCTGCAAGGCCAATCGTCGGCCGCGTCATCGACAAGCATCTTACCGACGAGCTTGGGGAGAGCCTGACGCTGGTGGTCGATGGCATCGACGGACGCACGCACCATGTCGCCGGCATCGACCCGGCCCGCGTCGAAGACGCTCGGATCGGCAGCGTCATCGAGATCGGGCCACCCGATAGCGCCGTCCGTCCATCCGATCGGGCCATCGCCGGTATGGCCGAGGATGGCATCTATCGGCCGAGCCGGCATCTGGAGCAGGCCCGGTTCGATGGTCGTGTGCCGGGTGGGGACTATGAGGGCTTCGTCGATGCCCATGTCCGTCGCCTGGAAGCGTTGCGGCGGGCCGGGATTGCGGAGCGGATCGACGCCGATCAATGGCGCATCCCGGAGGATTTCGAGGTGCGCGCCGCCGCCTATGACGCCGGTCGGAATGCTCGTGCCAATATCCGTATCCTTTCGACCTTCGACCTCGAGCGTCAGATTGGATCGGACGGCGCGACCTGGCTCGATCGGCGGCTGGTCGGCACGGGCGCGTCGGACCTGTCGGCGGCTGGGTTCGGCGAGCAGGTCCGCGAGGCGATGGAGCGGCGACGCGAGACTCTGATCGACCGGGGCGATGCCATCCGTCAGACGGACGGTCGCATCGTTTATCGGCGCAATCTGATCGCCACGCTTCAGGAGCGCGAAGTGGCCCGCACCGGCGCGGCGCTGGCGCAGGAGAGAGCAAAGCCTTTCCGAGCTGCCGCCGATGGCGAAACTGTCGCGGGCACCTTCACCGGGACCGTGCAGCTATCGAGCGGCAAGTTCGCCATCGTCGAAAAGTCCCAGGAGTTCACGCTTGTCCCGTGGCGGCCGGTCATCGACCGTCAGCTCGGGCGCGAGGTCGCGGGCATCATGCAGGGCGGATCGGTGTCGTGGCAGTTGGGGCGGCAGCGGGGATTGGGCATCTAAGCTGATGCCTTCGAACCGACCGCCATATGCTCGGCGAGGAAATCGACGAACGCACGGATACGTGCAGCAAGATGCTCATGGCCGACATAGACAGCGCTAACGGGCTCGATGTCGCCGGGATTGAAATCCTCAAGCACCGCCACTAGCGAACCCGCCTCGATATCCGGCTCGATATGGTATCGGGCCAAGCGAGCCAATCCCATGCCGGCGAGAGCAAGCCTTCGGACGGTTTCGCCATTGTTGACCCGCATCCGCCCGCGAAGCGGGGTGTAGGTCATTGTATCGTCTTCACGTTGACGGAACGGCCATTCGTGCATCGAGCGCCGGAAGTTGAAGCCGATACACTGATGCTGGGCGATGTCGGCCGGTGTCCGCAGTGGCGGAGCGCTTTTCAGATAAGAGGGAGCGGCGACGACGGCATAACGGCTTTCCAATAGCTTCCGGGCTTTGAGGCCGGAATCTTGCAGCGGCCCGACGCGGATTGCCACGTCTGTTCGATTCTCGATCAAATCAACCATGCCGTCATCGAGCGAAAGGTCGATTTCGATCTCGGGGAAGCGGGCGAGGAAAGCTGGCAGGAGCGGTGTTATCGCGCAGTGAGCAATGGGCACCGAGGCGTTGACCCTAAGCAGGCCGCGCGGTGTGGAGCACGATCCCGAGGTGATGCTGCGCTCCGTATCGTCAATCTCGGCCAGCACATTACGCGCACGCCGCAGGTAGATCTCGCCTTCCTGCGTGAGACTGAGCGAGCGCGTCGAACGGATCAGCAGGTTTGTCCCAAGTCGGGTTTCGATGCGGCCAACGACCTTACTGACGGCCGAAGGCGACAGGCCGAGCGCCCGACTTGCGCCGGCAAAGCTGCCGCGATCAACGGCCTCGACGAACACCTCCATCTCTCCGGCACGATTGTTCATGGCCACTCATCCTCACTCACGAATTCATTTCACCACTGACGTTCCATAATAGCGGATTATCGAATGAATGACGAGTGGTTACGGTGTGAGCATGAATACGAATTCCCGCCACACGACCGCACTCGGTCTGATTAATCGTCCCGGCCAACTGACACTGGGCATTGAACTTCCGCTCGATAACGATTGGTCGCCGGAGGGTGAAGCGCGCCGCATCGCGGACGGACGCCCGCACGGCGTGCCCGACCTTTCTCCCTACCCGGAGTTGGTCCGGCAAATCGACGTTTCGGGCTTCGCCGCGATCTGGATGCGCGACGTCCCCGTCTTCGACCCGAGGAACTTCGGCGACGCGGGCTCGATCTACGATCCCTTCGTCAATCTGGGCTTCCTCGCCGGGGTCACGAAGCATGTCGCGCTCGGCACGGCAGGCATCGTCCTGCCGCTCCGCCATCCCATGATGGTGGCCAAGGCCGCCGCTTCCGTCGATCACCTGTCGGGCGGCCGGCTGATCCTCGGCCTCGCTTCGGGCGACCGGCCCGTGGAGTATCCGCTGCTCGGTATCGACTTCGAGGGCCGTGGCGAGACCTTCCGCCAGAACCTCGCCTATATGCGCGACGCCTGGAAAGACGGCGGCTTGCCGCTCGGCGACGGACGCATAGCCGCCGAACTCGACCTGCTCCCTAAGCCTGCGCGAAGAACCATTCCCACCATCATCGCCGGTAACGGTCGGCAATCCGACGAGTGGATTGCTGGCAACATGGATGGGCGCTTCGTCTATCCCGGCAATCTCGATCGGATGGCGGCGCAGGCGGCTGAGTTCCGCCGGCTTCGAGCGGCCGCTGGCCTCGATCGCGGCGTCTTCATCAGCGCCTTTCATCTCGATCTTGCCGATGATCCCGACGAGTTGCCGACGCCCCGCCGGTTCGGCGCGCGCATCGGCCGCAAGCCGTTCCTCGACCACCTTGAACACCTTCACGGCGCAGGCGTCGATCATCTGGCCGTGCTGCTGCGGCCCTGCCGCCGGCCGCTGCCAGAGGTGATCGACGAATTTGCCCGCGAGATCCTGCCCAGGATCGGCAAGACGGCAGCCGGTCCACGTCCCAGCCCTGACAAGGAATTCGTCCATGAGTGAGCTGTTTCAGCCGTTTAAGCGCGGGGACCTGGCGCTGCGCAATCGCATCGCGATGGCCCCCATGACGCGGGCGCGGACGCGCGACGGGATCGCTGACGATCTCACAGCGACCTACTACCGTCAGCGCGCCAGCGCCGGCCTGATCGTCACCGAAGGGACGCCGATTTCGCGCGCGGCCGAAGGCTTTCTGTTCATCCCGGGCATCTACACCGACGAGCAAATTGCCGGTTGGCGCAAGACCACCGAAGCGGTTCACGCAGAAGGCGGCGTGATCTTCGCCCAGCTCTGGCACGTCGGACGTGTGAGCCATGTTTCGAACCAGCCTGGCGGGATCGCGCCGGTCAGTTCGACCGACAGGATCGCCGCCAACTCCCAGGCATGGGGGTATCGCGGAGACGGCTCTGCGGGGCCTGTCGATGTCTCCCGACCACGAGCACTCTCGACCGAGGAAGTGCGTGGGGTAATCGACGATTTCGCCAAGGCTGCCGCCAATGCGGTCGAGGCGGGGTTCGATGGCGTCGAGCTTCACGGTGCGAACGGCTATCTGATCGAACAATTCATCAATCCGCTCGTCAACGACCGCACCGATGCCTATCGCGGCGACACGCTGAAAGGCCGCACCCGTTTCCTGCTTGAGACGATCGACGCCGTCATCGCCGGGATCGGCGCGGCGAAGACCGCGGTGCGGCTGTCTCCCTTCGGCGGGCTCTTCGACATGGGAGCCTATCCCGAGATCGAGGAAACCTATCTCCACCTAGCCGACGAACTGTCGACGCGCGGCATCGCCTACGTCCATCTCATGGACCAGAAATCGCGGGGCAGCGCAGCTATCCCTTCGGAATTTCTCGTGCGGTTTCGGGGTCGTTTCAAAGGCGTATTGATCCTTGCCGGCGGCATGACGCGCGAGCGAGCCCAACAGCACATCGCCAATGGCCTGATCGATATCGCCGGCTTCGGCGAGCCCTTCATCGCCAACCCGGACCTCGTCGCCCGGCTTCGCAACGGCTGGCCGCTCGCACAAGCCGACCGCGACACCCACTACGGCGGCGATGCCCATGGCTACACCGACTACCCGACCTTTGACCCCAGCGCCACGCGTGCGGCCGCGGCCCAACCCGAGAAGGCAGATTCCCTTTGAGTACGAGCACGAACAGACTGCCCGCCTTGTTGGCGATGATGGTCGGCGGATTCGCCATCGGCACCACCGAATATGCGAGCGTCGGCGTTCTCCCGCAGATTGCCGATGACTTCGGGGTCAATCTCGCACGTGCCGGGCTGGTCATCAGCGGCTATGCGTTGGGGGTCAGTTTTGGGTCGCCAATCCTCGCAGCCCTGACGGGAAGCCTTTCGCGCAAGACGCTGATGCTGGCGGTAATGGCATTGTTCGTGGTCGCCAATGCAGCAGCGGCGATGAGCACCAGCTATGAGGTGCTCATCGCCGCGCGCGTCGTCACTGCGCTGCCGCACGGCATCTTCTTCGGCGTTGGCGCGGCCATCGCCGCGAGTTTCGTTTCGGAAGACCGAAGAGCTTCGGCGGTGGCGATCGTGTTCGGTGGCCTGTCGATCGCGGTCGCGGCCGGCGTGCCGATAGCCACCGTCATCGGCCAGCGCTTCGGCTGGCCCATGTCCTATTGGTTCGTCGCGGCAGTGGGCTTTGTGTCGTTCGTCGCCATGGCGGCGACCTTGCCCCGGAAGATCGACATCGCGCCGGCAGGAAGCCTCATGGACCAGATCAAGGTGCTCGGTAGCGGGCGGCTGCTGATGGCGTTCGGCATGAATTTCTGCGCCTGGGGCGGCACGTTCGTCGCCTTCGCCTATCTCCCCAGCATCCTCGCGGACATCACGGGCTTCAGCCCGAATGGCGTGGCTTGGATGCTTGCCCTCTACGGCGTGTCGGTGATCGTCGGCAACTTCCTCGGTGGTCGGGTGTCCGACAAGGCGGTGGTGCCGGCGCTGGTGCTGATGCTCGGCGCGCAGGCGGCCGTGCTGTTGATCTTCGCCTTCACAGCTCCGTCCATGATCGGTTCGATCCTGACGCTCGGCGTGCTCGGCGCGCTGATGTTCTGCAACATTCCGGGTCTGGCGCTTTATGTCGTGCAGCTTGCCATGCGTTATCGGCCCGGAAGCGTTGATATCGCTTCCACCATCAACGTGTCGGCTGCGAATGCCGGGATCGCGCTTGGCGCCTTCATCGGTGGAACGGTGGCCGACTCCCGCCTGGGACTGGGTGCTACGCCGTGGGTTGGCGCCATCATGGTCGGCGTCGGCCTGCTGCTGACCTTGTGGAGCGGCTATCTCGACAAACGCGAAGCGCATCACAGCCGGGGTGAGGTCAGGCCCGCGGCAAGCGAGGCTTAACCGATGCACTCCGAAGCCGACGAGACGACGTAAGATGCGGCGAAGCGCACGGACCCGGAACAAGTCAACCGAATTTGCCCAAGCTCAGCTTGGGCAAATTCCACTCGTTGCGCTTCGTCATGCGGTTGTCGTCGGCGACGTCCTGAACTTCCGTCATGCTGCGAATGTATTAGGGGTTACGCAGTCGAGCGTCAGCGCCCGGATCAAGGCGCTGGAAGAGGCGCTTGGTATCGTTCTGTTCGAGCGACGGCATCGCGGCGTGCGGCTGACCGAAGCCGGGCGACGGTTCATCGCCGAAGTATCGGCCGGTATCGACCATCTCGACTATGCAGTGCGGACCGCGGGTGCTGTTTCCAATGGTGGAGAGGGTCGGCTCGCCATCGGGCTGCACACCTCCATCGCCTTCGGCTTTCTTGCCGATCTGCGCAGCCGGTTTCGTGCAGCCTATCCGAAAGTCGAGCAAGCCATCATGGAGGGCCGATCCTCCGAGACGATCGCCCTGGTGCGCGACGGCAAGCTTGATGTCGCCTTTGTCGTTGGCGCGGTCGAAGCCCCGGACTGCCACTCCCGTGAACTCTGGCAAGAACCCCTTGTGATCGCTTTGCCGGCGGAGCACCCACTGGTCTCATCGCTGGCTATCACCTGGGCCGATCTTGCACCGGAAACCTTTCTTGTCCGCGACGGCGGTTCAGGCCCCCAAGTGTTCGATCACGTCGTGCACCGCGTCGTCGAGCGGGCGCGGTCCCCGCATATCCATCGTTTCGATGTCGGCCGAGACACGCTGATGCACATGGTGGCAGCGGGTGACGGCATTACGCTGACCAGCGAAGCCACGACCCATGTCCAGTTTCCGGGCGTCGTGTTCCGCTCGATCGCCGACGAGACGAAGCAAGCTCAATTCAGCGCCGTATGGTCACCGCACAACCGTAGCCCGGCGCTCCGGAACATGCTCGATCTGGCAATCCAAATGAGCCGGTCAGCGCGATCCGTCTGACGATTTCAGAAGCTCGCCCGGTTCGATTCCGAGCGCATCGGCAATCTGCCCCAACACCGTAACACTGGCCGACACATCCGCGCGTTCGATTGCGCCGATATAGCGGGCGCTCAGGCTGGCGCGATCAGCCAGTTCCTCTTGCGTCATGTTCTTGACGCGTCCGACGCAGGTTGACCGCCATGACCTCCTTGAGATCCATGGCGCGAGAGGAACCAGCGCAGGAATGATCGTTCCAGGAACGATCACTCCGATTCGTCCTTGCCTGTGGTATTCACTCGCCGGAGCGGCGCGACATGGCCGCGACCGGCTCAATTCTGGCCAGGAGATCGGCGGTGGACACGCCCAGGACCGCAGTAATGTCCACGAACTCTACAACATCAATCCGCCGCTCGCCGTTCTCATACTTGGCGACGAAAGATTGCGGCTTGCCCAGCGCAGTCGCCAACTCGGCCTGTGTAAGTCCTTTGGCCTTGCGCGCTTCGACAAGCAGAGATTGCAGAAGTATTTGTCGGGGCGTGCGCAAGGATTTCTGCATTCGGGAAGGCTCTCCGTTGAAAAAGGGGAGCTGTTCCGCTAATCCTGATTCAGGATTATCCCATTTCAGGATTCTGATGAGCCAGAGGTCCGAAGGAGGGCCGTGCAATGCGGGTGCGACCCGAGCTTGACCCCGATGTCGATGATCTCGCTCCGACCGGGCCGGAGATCACGACCTATGACGAGGCACATTTTGTGACCTACATGCGCCTGCTTGACGCCGAGGCAGACAAGGCGGACTGGACGGAGGTGGCGCGAATCGTGCTGCATCGTGATCCGGTCGCCGAAACCGATCGCACCCGCGCCTGCTGGGAAAGTCATCTCGCCCGCGCGCAGTGGATGACGAAGACCGGCTACCGCAAGATTCTTGAACAGGCCGCGATCGACGCGCGACCGTCGTCGGATGATCGCGTTTGATAGTCGGGGGCGACCGGACCGCCGAACTCGGTCGCAACCTGCAATATCTCTCCTTGGCGAAAGCGTATGGAGAAGCGGCCGACCGACTGAGGCGATGCACCGCCCCGCTAGATGCCGTTCGCCTACCGTTCTTCCATCTCTTCGCGCACGCCATCGAACTCTCGTTGAAGGCGGCACTTAGCTTACAGGGAAAAGACGAAGAGTATCTCATGTTGATGGGGCATGGATTGGAGCGGTGCTGTCGTCGAGCTGTCGGCGGCGGCCTGCACCCTCTCGATAATCGAGATTTCGTGTCGCTCATCGACATGCTCGACAAACCCCATGCGCTGCAAGCCTTCGCTATCCGCAGCCCTTGCATCACCCGTTGCCGGATGTGGACGAGTCGCTGCGCATCCTTGCTGATCTTCTCAGCGTTATCGACGCCTACGTGTCGGGGACAGGTAAAGCGTCGAATCCGGCGCGGTTCTGACCGTCCTATTTCTTCGCCATGGTATCCTATAGCCCGATGCCTGATCTTTTCTGTTGCTTGTCGCCCGAAGGCTTATTCTCTGATCGGCTCCGTCTCTCTTGCCGATCGGAGCTTGTATGCGTGGAGGTCAGATCCTTTGGGGCCAGGTCGCCGTCGTTTTCACCATCGTCCTTCTGACCACATGGACGGCGACGCAATGGACGGCTTGGCGGCTCGGCTTTCAGGCTCAACTCGGCGAACCATGGTTCATCGTGGTGGGCTGGCCGATCCACTATCCACCCGCCTTCTTCTGGTGGTGGTATTTCTACGACGCATATGCTCCCTCCATCTTCGTCGAGGGGGCGATCATCGCTGCCTCCGGCGGCTTCATCTCCATCGCCGTCGCCATCGGACTTTCTCTTGTTCGGGCGCGGCAGGCGAAGAACGTCGCGACCTACGGTTCGGCGCGATGGGCGGAGCCGGAGGAGATCAGGGCGGCCGGGTTGCTCGGCCCGGACGGCGTGGTGCTCGGCCGGCTTGATCGCGACTATCTGCGCCATGACGGGCCGGAGCATGTGTTGTGCTTCGCGCCGACGCGGAGCGGCAAGGGCGTTGGTCTCGTCGTTCCAACGCTGCTGACCTGGCCCGGCAGCACCATCATTCACGACATCAAGGGAGAGAACTGGGGGCTGACGGCAGGCTTCCGCTCGCGTCACGGCCGGACGCTGCTCTTCGATCCGACCAATCCTGCGTCATCGGCCTACAATCCGCTGCTGGAGGTACGGCGCGGCGATAAGGAAGTCCGCGACGTGCAGAATATCGCCGACATTTTGGTCGATCCCGAAGGCGCGCTCGACAAACGGAATCACTGGGAAAAGACCAGCCATTCGCTGCTGGTCGGCGCGATCCTTCACGTCCTCTATGCGGAAGCCGACAAGACGCTCGCCGGCGTCGCCAACTTCCTCTCCGATCCAAAGCGCCCCGTCGAGGCGACATTGCGCGCGATGATGAACACGCCACACCTCGGCGAGGCCGGCATTCATCCCGTTATCGCGTCATCGGCGCGCGAGCTGCTGAACAAGTCCGACAACGAACGCTCAGGCGTGCTTTCCACAGCGATGTCATTCCTCGGGCTTTATCGCGATCCCGTGGTGGCGAAAGTAACGGCGCGCTGCGATTGGCGCATTGCCGATTTGGTTACGGGAGAACGACCCGTCAGCCTCTACCTCGTGGTGCCGCCGTCCGACATCAACCGCACGAAGCCGCTCATCCGTCTTCTTCTCAATCAGGTCGGTCGCCGCCTGACCGAAGACCTCAACACATCCGCCAATCGCCATCGGCTCCTGCTGATGCTGGACGAGTTTCCGGCGCTCGGTCGGCTCGACTTCTTCGAGAGCGCGCTGGCGTTCATGGCGGGCTACGGCATCAAGAGCTTTCTGATCGCGCAGAGCCTCAACCAGATCGAGAAGGCTTATGGCGCAAACAACAGCGTGCTCGACAACTGTCATGTGCGCGTCGCCTTCGCCACCAATGACGAGCGGACCGCCAAGCGCGTGTCTGATGCGCTCGGCACCGCGACCGAAATGCGCGATTCCACCAACTATGCCGGCCATCGGCTGTCGCCCTGGCTGGGGCATCTCATGGTCTCACGGCAGGAGACGGCCCGGCCGCTGCTTACTCCCGGCGAGGTGATGCAGCTTCCGCCCACCGACGAATTGCTGCTGGTCGCGGGCGTGCCGCCGGTCCGGGCGAAGAAGGCGCGCTATTACGAGGATTTCCGGTTCAGGGAGCGGCTTCTCCCGCCGCCAAAGCCCGCGAGCCCGAAGCGATCGACGCTGCCGGCCGACGACTGGTCAGCGTTGACGATCCCCCTTGCATCAGCAGACGCAGCGCAGGGCAGCACCGCGGGCGTCAGCACTGACTCTGCAAACGCTGGCATCCGTCGCGAACCGGAATTGCCCGAACATGAGGAGATCGCGCAGCCGGAACGTCCCGCCGGGCACGAGTTCGACGTGTTGGACGACGAACCCGATGTGGACGCCGCCAAGGCGCGCAGCCTTCGTCAGCAGGTCACGTCCGTCGCCCGGCAGGCGACGATGGACCCTGCCGACGGCATCGAACTTTGAGGTGACGGCCATGCAGACCAAGACCCGCATGAACGTCTATTTCGAGCCGGAGCTTCTGAAAAAGGTCGAGGCGCTGGCGCTTCGCCGAAACATCTCCAAATCCGCCGTGATCGAAGCGGCCGTGGCGTCGTTCCTGTCGGCCGATGCGTCGGAGCGGCTGGAGGCGGTGTTCGCCCGGCGCATGGACAAGATCAGTCGCCAGATCGACGCGCTGGACGAGGATGTCGCCATTATCGGCGAAACGCTGTCGCTGTTCATTCGCTTCTGGCTGACCGTCACACCGCCACTGCCTGACAGCTCGCAGGCGTCGGCGAGAGCCAAGGGTGCGGAACGGTTCGAGGGCTTCCTGCAATCACTGGGCCGGCGGCTTGCGACAGGCGATCGGTTCCTCAAAGACCTGTCGCGCGACATCGACTCACGCCGTGACGGGACCGCCGATCCAGAATAGCCGAAGTCCAGTGGCCACCGGCGGCAGTATTCAATCCCGCCGATTACCGCCGTTTCTTCGCTATGGCCGCCGGGTGTTAGATACTTGTTGAATCAGCCTAATTTCCGGCTCTTTTAATCATCCCCGTCCGGGGGTCGTCTGAGTTCTCCCCGGCGGACACGGGGATCAGATGGCCGTTTCACATCACAAATCGGAAGGCTTGGCACGGGGCGCGCGGATGCTGCGCACCGCGCTCGGCCCAGCCATCGCCCGGTTTCTCGAAGACGCCGCCGTCGTCGAGGTGATGCTGAACCCGGACGGGCGCATCTGGATCGACCGACTTTCCGAAGGACTGTCCGACACCGGGGAGCGACTGTCGCACGCCGATGGGGAACGCATAGTCCGCCTCGTCGCCCATCATGTGGGCGCCGAGGTTCATGCCGGCGCTCCGCGTGTCTCGGCTGAACTGCCGGAGACAGGGGAGAGGTTCGAGGGCCTGCTGCCGCCCGTGGTGGCGGCGCCGGCCTTCGCCATCCGCAAGCCCGCCGTCGCCGTGTTCACGCTCGACGATTATGTCCAGGCCAGGATCATGTCCGCACGCCAAGCCGAGACGCTGCGTGCAGGCGTCGCATCCCGCGCCAACATCCTCGTGGCAGGTGGCACGTCCACCGGCAAGACGACGCTGACCAATGCCCTCTTGGCCGAAGTGGCGAAGACCTCCGATCGCGTCGTCATCATCGAGGACACGCGGGAACTGCAATGCGCCGCGCCGAACCTCGTCGCCATGCGCACCAAGGATGGCGTGGCGTCCTTGTCGGACCTCGTCCGCTCCAGCTTGCGCCTGCGCCCCGACCGTATCCCGGTCGGCGAAGTGCGCGGCCCGGAGGCGCTGGACCTCCTGAAGGCATGGGGCACCGGCCATCCCGGCGGCGTTGGCACGATCCACGCCGGCAGCGCCATCGGCGCGCTGCGCCGGATGGAACAGCTCATTCAGGAAGCGGTCGTCACCGTTCCGCGCGCGCTGATCGCCGAGACGATCGATCTCGTTGCCGTCCTCACCGGGCGCGGTTCCGCGCGCCGGCTGTCCGAACTCGCCCGTGTCGATGGCCTCGGCCCGGACGGCGATTACCGCGTCGCGCCCGCCGTCATCGAGGGCGATGGCGGTGCGACCTCTCTCAGCCATGCCCTCAATCCCAGCTCCGAAGGAGACCATCCATGATCCAACGTCTGCGCGCCGTGCGTCCGTCCCAAATGCACCATCACCTCGCCACGACGGCATCCGTCGCCATGGTGAGCCTGTTAATGGCAGCGCCCGCCCATGCCTCCGGCTCGTCCATGCCGTGGGAAGCTCCGCTGCAATCCATCCTCCAGTCGATCGAAGGCCCGGTCGCCAAGATCATCGCGGTGATCGTCATCATCACCACGGGTCTCGCACTGGCCTTCGGCGACACGTCGGGCGGTTTTCGTCGCCTGATCCAGATCGTGTTCGGCCTGTCGATCGCCTTCGCGGCATCGAGCTTCTTCCTGTCGTTCTTCTCGTTCGGCGGCGGAGCGCTGGTCTGATGGCGGGCGTCGTCGAACAGGGGAGCGAGGTTCCGGGCTTCACCGTGCCGGTCCACCGGGCGCTGACCGAGCCGATCCTGCTCGGCGGCGCTCCGCGCGCCATCGCCATCATGAACGGCACGCTGGCAGGCGCGGTCGGCCTCGGCCTGCGCCTCTGGCTGGTCGGTCTCGCCATCTGGGCGATCGGCCATTTCGCGGCGGTGTGGGCGGCGAAACGCGACCCGCTCTTCGTCGATGTCGGCCGCCGCCATCTGCGCATCCCCGCGCATCTCACAGTCTGAGGGGAACGCAGCGATGATGAGCCTCGCCGAATACCACAATCGCAACAGCCGGCTTGCCGACTTCCTGCCCTGGGCAGCGCTGGTCGGCACCGGCATCGTCCTCAACAAGGATGGCAGTTTCCAGCGCACCGCCCGATTCCGGGGACCGGACCTCGACAGCGCCGTGCCCGCCGAGCTGGTCGCCGTTGCCGGCCGCCTCAACAATGCCTTCCGCCGCCTCGGTTCGGGCTGGGCGATCTTCGTGGAAGCGCAGCGTCATCCGGCCGCGATCTATCCCGCCAGCACCTTTCCCGACGCCGCTTCCGCGCTGGTCGATGCCGAGCGCAAGGCGGATTTCGAGGAGGCCGGGGCGCATTTCGAGTCCAGCTATTTCCTGACCTTCACCTATCTGCCGCCGGCTGAAGACGCAGCCCGCGCCGAAACCTGGCTCTACGAGGGACGCGAGAAGGCCGGCATCGATCCGAACGAGGTTCAGGGCGCCTTCGCCGACCGCACCGACCGGCTGCTCCGCCTGATCGAAGCCTTCATGCCCGAATGCCGCTGGCTCGATGACGGCGAGACGCTGACCTATCTGCACGGCTGCGTATCCACGCACCGGCACCGCGTCCGCGTCCCCGAAACGCCGATCTATCTCGACGCGCTGCTCGCCGATCAGCCGCTGACCGGCGGGCTGGAGCCACGCCTTGGCAGCCAGCATCTGCGCGTCCTGACCATCACCGGGTTCCCGACGGCGACGACGCCCGGCCTTCTCGACGAACTGAACCGTCTGCCCTTTCCCTATCGATGGAGCACGCGCGCGATCCTGCTCGACAAGACCGACGCGACGAAGCTCCTCACAAAAATCCGCCGCCAGTGGTTCGCCAAGCGCAAATCCATCGCCGCGATCCTCAAGGAAGTAATGACGAACGAAGCGTCGGCGCTGGTCGATACCGATGCGTCGAACAAGGCGGCGGATGCCGATCTCGCGCTACAGGAACTCGGCGCGGACTATGCGGGTATCGCCTATGTCACCGCGACGGTGACGGTGTGGGACGCCGATCCGCGCACAGCCGATGAAAAGTTGCGGCTGGTCGAGAAGGTCATTCAGGGCCGCGATTTCACGGCGATGGCCGAGACCATCAACGCCGTGGACGCCTGGCTCGGATCGTTGCCCGGCCATGTCTACGCCAATGTCCGGCAGCCGCCGATTTCCACGCTCAATCTCGCCCACATGATCCCGCTTTCGGCGGTGTGGGCGGGGCCGGAACGGGACGAGCATTTTGCAGCGCCCCCGCTGCTCTTCGGCAAGACCGAAGGCTCGACCCCGTTCCGGTTTTCCCTCCATGTCGGCGATGTCGGCCACACGCTCGTCGTCGGCCCGACCGGCGCAGGCAAGTCCGTGCTTCTGGCGCTGATGGCGCTTCAGTTCCGCCGCTACAAAGCCGCTCAGGTCTTCGCCTTCGATTTCGGCGGCTCGATCCGCGCCGCGGCGCTCGCCATGCGCGGCGACTGGCACGACCTCGGCGGCGGGCTAACGGATGGCTCGGAAACATCGGTCAGCCTTCAGCCGCTCGCTCGCATCCAAGAGACGGCCGAGCGGGCATGGGCCGGGGACTGGATCGTCGCCATCCTGATCCGCGAGGGCGTCACCATCACGCCGGAGGTGAAGGAACATATCTGGACGGCGCTGACCTCGCTGGCCTCCGCACCGGTCGGGGAACGAACCATCACCGGACTCTGCGTGCTGCTCCAGTCGAATGACCTGAAGCAGGCGCTACGGCCCTATTGCGTTGGCGGCGCGTGGGGCCGCCTGCTTGACGCCGAGAACGAACATCTCGGCACGGCCACCGTTCAGGCGTTCGAGACGGAAGGGCTGATCGGGACCGACGCCGCGCCGGCCGTGCTCGCCTATCTGTTCCACCGCATCGAAGACCGGCTCGACGGATCGCCAACGCTCATCATCGTCGATGAAGGCTGGCTGGCGCTGGACGACGAGGGCTTCGCCGGCCAGCTCCGCGAATGGCTGAAGACGCTGCGCAAGAAGAACGCCTCCGTCATCTTCGCCACGCAAAGCCTGTCGGACATCGACGGCAGCGCCATCGCGCCCGCCATCATCGAGAGCTGCCAGACCCGGCTTCTGCTCCCGAACGAACGGGCGATCGAGCCGCAGATCACCGCCATCTATCGCCGCTTCGGCCTCAATGACCGCCAGATCGAGATCATCGCGCGAGCGATGCCGAAGCGCAATTACTACTGCCAGTCCCGGCGCGGCAACCGCCTGTTCGACCTTGGCCTCAGCGACGTGGCGCTGTCGCTGTGCGCCGCGTCGTCCAAGACCGATCAGGCCGCCATCGCCCAGCTTCTCGCCGAACACGGCCCGGATGGCTTCCTCGACGCCTGGCTCCGCCATCGCGGCGTCGATTGGGCGGCCGACCTCATTCCCGACCTCACCAACCTGGAGAAACTGCCATGAAACTGCGTCGTTCCCGTATTGCGCGGCTCACCGCCGCGCTGTTCCTTGCGCCCGTCGCCATCGCACCCATGCTGGCGCCGCCGGCTTACGCCATCACCGTGTTCGATCCATCGAACTATGCGCAGAACGTGCTTCAGGCCGCCCGCGCACTCCAGCAGATCAACCAGCAGATCACACAGCTTCAGAACGAAGCGCAGATGCTCATCAATCAGGCCCGCAATCTGGCGAGCCTGCCATATTCCTCGCTGCAACAGATTCAGCAGTCGGTCCAACGCACCCAGCAACTTCTCGCCCAAGCGCAGAACATCGCCTTTGACGTTCAGAAGATCGACCAGATGTTCCAGCAGAAATATGGAAACATCTCGCTGTCGGCCACGGATCAGCAGCTTGTCGCCGACGCCCGTTCGCGCTGGCAGAACACGGTGGGCGGCTTGCAGGACGCCATGCGCGTGCAAGCAGGCGTCGTCAGCAACATCGACACCAACCGCGCGCAGATGTCGGCGCTGGTCGGCCAGAGTCAGGGTGCAACCGGCGCGCTTCAGGCGACGCAGGCCGGCAATCAGCTTCTCGCGCTTCAGACCCAGCAGCTTGCCGATCTCACCGCCGTCGTCGCCGCCAATGGCCGGGCGCAGGCGCTCAGCGATGCCGAACGCGCCGCCGCCGCGGAACAGGGGCGCGAACAGCGTCGCCGTTTCCTGACGCCGGGTGCGGGCTATCAGCCCGGCAGCGCCAAGATGTTCTACGGCAACAATTGACGGAGGCGACGCCCATGGACGGCAAGATGCTTGCCCGGCTCGGCGCTGTCGTCTTCGTCGGCGTCGCCATCACCGCCGCCGTGATCGAATTCACGCGCCAGCCCGAACCGGCTGAGGTTCGCCCGCTCGCCCGCGAACGCAGCGATACCGGCGACCTTCGTCAACGCCTTCGCCGTTGCCGGGATATGGGCGAGGCCGCCACGCGCGATTCCGCCTGCCTCAATATATGGGCCGAGAACCGCGACCGCTTCCTGAAGCAGGGCGCACGCCCGTCAGGTGCGCCGGACGCACCGACGACATTGTGGCCGTCGGCTCCGATCGAAGACCCGATCGCCAGGGAAACCGAGGCGGCCATTCCGCCCGAGCCTGCACGGCCGCCCGTTTCTCCCGACGAGGGGGCACGCTGACATGGGCGGCACCGGCGTCATCGACCATTTCCTCGAAGTCTTCACCCGTTACATCGACGGCGGTTTCGGCCTGCTGTCGGGCGAGGTCGCCTTCATCGCCACGACGCTGATCGTCATCGACGTGGTGCTGGCGGCGCTGTTCTGGTCGTGGGGCGCCGATGACGACATCATCGCCCGGCTGGTCAAGAAGACGCTGTTCGTCGGCGTCTTCGCCTACATCATCGGCAACTGGAACAATCTCGCCCGCATCGTCTTCGAAAGCTTCGCTGGTCTCGGCCTGAAGGCGTCCGGGACCAGCTTTTCCGTCGCTGACCTGCTGCGCCCCGGCAAGGTCGCGCAGACCGGCCTCGATGCCGGGCGTCCGCTGCTCGAATCCATCTCCGACCTGATGGGCTGGGTCTCGTTCTTCGAGAACTTCATCCAGATCGCGTGCCTGTTATTCGCCTGGGCGCTGATCCTGCTTGCCTTCTTCATCCTCGCCATCCAGCTCTTCGTCACGCTGATCGAGTTCAAGCTGACGACGCTCGCGGGCTTCGTGCTGATCCCCTTCGGCCTGTTTGGTAAGTCTGCCTTCATGGCCGAACGGGTGCTCGGCAACGTCATCTCAAGCGGCATCAAGGTTCTGGTGCTCGCCGTCATCATCGGCATCGGTTCGACGCTGTTCTCCGAATTCACAGCGGGCTTCGGCGGCGCGACGCCGACCATCGACGATGCGATGGCGATCGTGCTCGCCGCGCTGTCGCTGCTCGGCCTCGGCATTTTCGGCCCCGGCATCGCCAATGGCCTCGTCTCCGGCGGCCCGCAGCTTGGCGCTGGCGCTGCGGTCGGCACGGGCCTCGCCGCAGGCGGCATGGTCATGGCCGGCGGCGCTGCCCTTGGCGCTGCCGCTGGCGGTGCTGGCGCTCTCGCGGGAGGGGTTGCCGCTGCCGCCCGTGGCGGCGCGGCGCTCGCGGGGGGCGCCTCCACCGCCTACAGCCTCGGCGCTGCTGGCCAGACTGGCGCGTCCGCCGTCAGTTCCGGTCTCGGCAATGTCGCCAGCGCCGGTGCGCAAGCCGCCGTCTCCCCCTTGAAGCGCGCAGCGTCGAAAGCCGCCGACAGCATGAAGCAGAGCTATCAGGCCGGCGCTCGCGGCGCGTTCGAGGTGACGGGCGGTTCGTCCACCGCCGGCACGATCGGCGGTGAAGCCGCCGATGGCGCGGCTGCACCTGCCGCCTCGTCCTCGTCCGCCGCTGACGGCCCGCCCGCCTGGGCCAAGCGCATGAAGCGCTCGCAGCAATTCACGCACGGCGTTCAGGCCGCCGCCCATTCCGTGCGCAGCGGCGACAGCCACGGCGGCGGCTCCTCCGTCAATCTTTCCGAAAGTGACCGCTGATGTTCAAAAGACCCGCCACCCATTACGGCAAATCCCCTCTGCCCGAGACGCCCTACCAGCGGGCGGCGCAGGTCTGGGACGACCGCATCGGTTCCGCCCGCGTGCAGGCGAAGAACTGGCGTTTCATGGCCTTCGGCTCGCTCGCCCTGTCTGCCGGCCTATCGGTCGCGCTGGTCTGGCAGTCCACCAGCGGATCGATCGTGCCGTGGGTGGTGCAGGTCGACAAGCTCGGCCAGGCACAGGCCGTTGCGCCCGCTGTCGCCGACTACCGGCCAACCGATCCCCAGATTGCTTTCCATCTGGCCCGGTTCATCGAACAGGTCCGCGCGATCCCGGCCGACGCCATCATCGTGCGGCAGAACTGGCTTCGCGCCTATGAGTTCACGACACAGGCCGGCGCTCTGGCGCTCAACGACTATGCCCGCGCCAACGACCCGTTCACGAAGGTCGGAAAACAGCAGATCGCGGTCGAAGTCTCCTCGGTAATCCGCGCATCACCCGACAGCTTCCGCGTCGCCTGGATCGAGCGCCGCTATCAGGACGGCTCACTCGCCTCCACCGAGCGCTGGTCCGCCATCCTCACCTTCGTCGTGCAGGTCCCGCGCGACCCCGAAAAACTCCGAGCCAATCCGCTCGGAATCTACGTCAACGCCATCAACTGGTCGAAGGAGCTTGGACAATGATCCCCGCACTCCGCAAAGCCGCCCCCTGGAGTGCAGGGCATCCGGCTTTCCGCAAATCCGCTTTCGCGGCTGTCCTCATCTGCACAACAGCGCTTGGAGGCTGCGCCACCACGACCCCGCCACCGGACATCGCCTATGACGATGCCGCGCCGGCCGTGCAGACGGTCGATCCTCCGGCGCCGGTCACGGTGGTCGAACTGCCACGGCCGTTGCCGCTTCCCGGCCAGATGAAACCTGTCGAGACGACGCGCCGCACGCCGGAGCCGGCTGATCCCGCTGCCCGTGTCAATCAGGCCAATGCGCAGGCCCGCGTCCAGCCCGTGCGAGACGGCTTCATCAATTCCATGCAGGTCTATCCCTTCACGCAAGGGGCGCTCTATCAAGTCTATACCGCTGTCGGACAGATCACCGACATCGCTCTTCAGCCCGGCGAAACGCTGGTCGGGTCCGGGCCGGTCGCCGCCGGCGACACCGTGCGCTGGATCATCGGGGATACCGAAAGCGGCACGGGCGCGGCGCGCCAGGTCCATATCCTCGTCAAACCCACGCGCGCAGAGCTGATGACGAATCTTGTCATCAACACCAACCTGCGCACCTACCATATGGAACTGCGCTCGACCGAGCGCACCTATATGGCATCGGTGTCCTGGCAGTATCCGCAGGACCAGCTCATTGCGCTCCGCCGACAGAACGCCGAGGCGCAGGCTGCCCAGCCCATCGCCAGCGGCGTCGATCTCGCCAATGTCAACTTCCGCTATGAGATTTCGGGCGACCGTGCGCCGTGGCGGCCGCTGCGCGCCTTCGACGATGGAAGGCAGGTCTTCATCGAGTTTCCGCGCGGTATCGGCCAGGGCGAGATGCCGCCGCTCTTCGTCGTCGGACCGGAGGGTAACACCTCCGAATTGGTGAACTATCGCGTGCGCGGCCACCACATGATTGTGGACCGGCTCTTCGCCGCCGCCGAACTGCGCTTCGGGACCGACCGCAACCAGAAGCGGGTCCGCATTTCCCGAACGGACGGGAGGCCGGCATCGTGAACGAGGTCGATCCCGAAAAAAAGGAAGGGCAGAGCCCGGACGCGCCAGAAACCCCGGACGATGCCAGGCCGCTGACCGGCGAGCCGATCGCGCCCATGCGGCTCCGCCCCGAGCCGCCGCGCGTCACCCGGCTGTCGCGCAAGGTGCTCGCCGGTCTTGGTCTTGTCGCCAGCCTCGGCGTCGGAGGCGCGCTGATCTACGCGCTCCAGAACTCGCAGGGGGGCCGCGCGAACGAGGAACTGCTTTCGACTGACAACCGGGCAACGCCGGACGGCCTCAACAACCTGCCGCGCGACTATACCGGGCCGGTGCTCGGCCCGCCGCTTCCCGGCGATCTCGGCCGACCGATCCTCGACGCGCAGAACCGCGGACAACCCATTACGCCGCCGCTCGCCGGCACGACCGCCGTGCAGCCCGGTCTCAGCGCCGAGGAGCAGCGCCGCTTGCAGGAACTGGAGGCGGCGAGGACCGCGCGCCTGTTCGCCTCGACGGAAACGCGCAATGCCGCACCCGCCGCGACGGTGACGGCCGACGCTACGGCGGCGGCACCGAACCTTGCCAGCCTTGGCCTTGCGCCGCAGCCGGCCACGCCCTCGGCGCAGGACCGCCAGCTCGCCTTCCTCAATCAGACGCCCGACCGGCGCACCGTCTCATCCGATCGCGTCGCCGCGCCCGCGTCGCCGAACGTGCTTCAAGCCGGTGCGGTGATTTCCGCTGCGCTCATCACCGGCATCCGGTCCGATCTCCCCGGCCAGATCACCGCGCAGGTGACAGAGAACATCTATGACAGCCCAACCGGGCGCATCCTTCTGATCCCGCAGGGCACCCGCGTTATCGGAGAATATGACAACGGCGTCGGCTTCGGCCAGCGCCGCATCCTGCTCGTCTGGAACCGGCTCATCATGCCAAACGGCCGCTCGATCGTGCTGGAGCGCCAGCCCGGCGCGGATACACAGGGCTATGCCGGCCTGGAGGATGGCGTCGATTATCACTGGTGGGATCTCGCCAAGGCCGCCGCGCTCTCGACGCTGCTCGGCATTGGCACCGAACTCGCCACCGACGACCATGACCGGCTGGTGCGAGCCATCCGTGACGGCGCACAGGACACCGTCAATCAAGCCGGCCAGCAGATCGTCCAGCGCCAGTTGCAGATCGCGCCGACGCTGACGATCCGGCCGGGCTTTCCCGTGCGCGTCATCGTCACCCGTGACCTTGTGCTCGAACCCTATGGGGGAACGCCATGACCAAGCTGAAGTTAGGCCCGATCGCCGACGATAAACCCATCAAGGTCACGCTGGAGCTACCCGCGAGCTTGCACCGCGATCTCGCCGCCTATGCTGAAATCCTCGGCCGTGAGGCGGGGCATGGCCCGTCCGATCCTGTTCGCCTCATCGTGCCCATGTTGGAGCGGTTCATCGCCACGGATCGCGGCTTCGCCAAAGCCCGCCGAAAATCAGCGTCGTCCGGCGCTCCGATCGCATGAAGCGATCAAGGTATCGCGAAACCATGACTTCACACCGTCCCCAAACCTCGCAGGATGATGGGGCGGCGCGGTGCCGCATATTCCGATCGGGGGAACCCACGACTGCGTATCCAACCGGACGGTGAGTTCATGTCTCGACGCCAAGCCACCAAGACCCGGCGTCGGGCACGCGCCGTCTCCGGCAGCTTGCCCGACGACCTGTACGATTACATCGATGAGGCCGCAGCAGCGGAACCGCCGCAGGTGCGAGTGGCGAAGAAGCAGATAGTCGTCCCTTCGCTCGACCATTGGACCGTCTCCGACGACTGGCCCGACCGCGTGCCTGTGACGGAAGCCGAGATCGACCTGTTCGAGGCGTGGTTCGGCGACATTCTCGACGAGCTGTTTGGCAAGCCCGGCTAATCCCAGAGGCGATTGGCGGGAATAGATCATTACTCGTTGATATCGTAATCTGATAATGATACTTATTGAGTAAGCAGCCGCCTTGCTCATCGAGCGTCCGTCTGGCTGTGCCGCTGGAAGGAGGCGACAGGTGACAAGAACGCTCAGGATCGGGATCGCCGGCCTGGATGACATGAAGGCCCGCACCCTGCGGATTGCGCGGGGGGAGGAGAAACCTGGTCCCAGCGATCCGACAGTCTGGTTCCCTTCGACAGAATCCTTCGCGCGCATTCTCTCCGCCACCAATCGAGCCATGCTCTGCACCATCGCCGAGCGGGAGCCGGGGTCGATTGAGGAACTGGCGGAGATGACCGGGCGGGCGAAGTCGAATCTTTCCCGCACCATGAAAACGATGATCGACTACGGCATCGTGCGCATGGAGCGCAGCGGCCGGAAGCTCGCCCCCAAACTCAATTATGACTGCGTGTCGCTGGAATTGCGCCTTGCCGAACCACGCGCTCGTGTCGCCGAGCCCGAAGGAGACCGCCCATGAACAAGGAATCTCCTCTGGTCGCCACGCGCGCCGCCCTTTACCTGCGCGTCTCCACCGCGCGTCAGGCCGAGCATGACGTGTCACTCCCTGACCAGCGCAAACAGGGCGAAGCCTATTGCGAGGCTCGTGGCTATCAGCTCGTCGAAACCTTCGTGGAGCCGGGCAATACCGCCACCAACGATCGCCGGCCCGAGTTTCAGCGCATGATCGAGGCGGGCACGTCCAAGCCTGCGCCGTTCGACGTGGTGCTGGTTCACAGCTTCTCGCGCTTCTTTCGCGACGCCTTCGACATGGAATATTACTATCGGAAGCTTGCCAAGAACGGCGTCCGGCTCATCTCCATCACCCAGGAACTGGGCGACGATCCGATCCACGACATGATGCGTCGGATCATGGCGCTATTCGACGAATACCAGTCGAAGGAGAACGCTAAGCACGTCATGCGCGCCCTGAAGGAGAATGCCCGGCAGGGCTTCTGGAACGGCGCGCTGCCGCCGATCGGCTATCGCATCGTCGCGGCCGAGCAGCGCGGCGCGAAGACCAAGAAGAAGCTGGAGATCGACCCACTACACGCCGACACGGTGCGACTGATCTACCGGCTCGCTCTTCAGGGGGAAGGCGGTTCCGGCCCGATGGGCGTCAAGGCGATCGTCAATCACCTCAATCGCAACCGCATTTTCACCCGTGATGGCGGGCGTTGGGGCATCGGTCAGCTCCACCGCATCCTGACCCGGCGCACCTATATCGGCGAGCACGAGTTCAACAAGCGCTCCAAATCCAAGGAATTGAAGCCGGTCAGCGAAATAGTCGTGGTGCAGGTGCCCCGGCTGATCGACCAGGAGACGTTCGACGCCGTGCAGGAGCATTTGCGCGTCCGCAACTCCAGGGTCACGCCGCCGCGCGTCGTCAGCGGGCCGACCCTGCTGACGGGTATTTGCTACTGCGAGAAGTGCGGCGGAGCCATGACCATTCGCACCGGCAAGGGCGGACGCTACCGCTACTATACCTGCTCGATCAAGGCGCGGCAGGGCGAGACGGGTTGCTCCGGCCGCTCGATTCCGATGCCGCAACTCGACGCCATCGTCTGCGATCACATCGAGAACCGGCTTCTTCAGCCAGAGCGGCTGGAGGAGATCCTGGCCTCGATCCTCGACCGGCGCGAGGAACGGGCCGAGCGCCGCCGCGAGCATATTGCCGAACTGAACCGTCGCGCGGCCGAGACCGAGCTTCGGTTGAAACGGCTCTATGAGGCCATCGAATCGGGCGTGGCCGATCTGGACGATCCGGCCTTGAAGGAGCGCGTCGTCGCCCTTCGGGCGCTACGCGATCAGGCGCAGGTCGATTCCGAGCGGGCACAGGCCATGCTCGAAAGCTCCGGCAGTATGGCGGTGACGCCGGTCGTTCTACGCAAGTTTGCCGCGACCGCGCGGCGGCGGCTCAGGCAGGACGGCGGCGGCTATCGGCGTGATCACCTCCGCGCGTTTGCCCAGCGCGTCGAGGTCGGAGAAGGTCATGTTCGCATCATGGGATCGAAGGGCGAGCTACTGCGTGCCCTTACTTCGGTCTCTAGCGGGAAATCGGCGGGCATCGGCGTGCCCACTTTGGGACTGAAATGGCGGAGAGGGAGGGATTCGAACCCTCGGTACCCTCTCGGGCACGCCGCATTTCGAGTGCGGTGCATTCGACCACTCTGCCACCTCTCCGCAGAAGGTCCGCGAGGTGCCGTAAGGCGCTGCGTTCCCGGTCGAGCGGCGGCCATTAGCGAATGAAATCGTACTTGCCAAGCGGCCAATCCGGTATTTTTCTTGTGTCGGTGCAGGAGGCTCCTAAATTAGACATATGAGAGACACGATTCAGATTTTCGGCGCCGGCGTCACCGCCCCGCCGATCGTCCATGCCCGCTTCAATATTGGCGATGTGGTCAAACATCGCATGTTCGGTTTCCGCGGCGTCGTGTTCGATATCGATCCGGTCTTCGCCAATAGCGAGGAATGGTATGAGGCGATCCCGGAACATGCCCGGCCGGACAAGCAGCAGCCTTTCTATCATCTGCTCGCCGAAAATGGCGAATCCAGCTATGTCGCCTATGTCAGCCAGCAGAATCTGGTCACGGACGACAGCGACGAGCCGGTCGACCATCCCGCCATTACCGACATGTTCGGCGCCTATGCGGACGGCAAATATCGGCTGCGCCCGCTTCATCGGCACTAGGCGCACACCCCCCCCTTTGCGGGTGTTGCTCTGCCACGGCGGCGCGCTTCTGCTGTTCGCATGTGCGCTGCCGGCCATCGCCGCGCCGCCGCCGACACCCAATGCCGATCCCGTCTTCCCCTTCTCGCGGGAAATAGAGGCCTTCGCCAAGGCGAACAGCGCTGGCCCGCCTGCGCGCGATGCCACCTTGTTCCTCGGCAGCTCCAGCATCCGCTTATGGGACATAGCCGGCAGCTTCCACGATATCAGCACGATCAATCGTGGCTTCGGCGGCGCAACCACGGCGCATGTGCTCCATTATTATAAGCGCCTGCTGCCAGCCCTTCCGCCACGCTCGGTCGTCATCTATGTCGGGGAGAATGACCTTGCCGCCGGAATTACGCCCGAAGCCGTCACGCGCGATATCCTGACCCTGATCGGGAAGCTGCGTGCCGATTATCCGCGCGCGCCCATCGCCTATCTATCGCTCAAGCCCAGCCCCCTGCGCTGGGTGCTTCGTCCGAAAATGGCGCAGGTCAACACCGCCATCGCGCAGCGTGCCCAGGTGGACGGCTTCGCCTATCTCGATGTAGAACATGTTCTGCTGGCGGCCGACGGACTGCCCGATGCATCGCTCTTCCGCCCGGACGGGCTGCACATGAATGCGCGGGGTTATCAGCGTTGGACCAGCCTGGTCGACGCCTGGCTCGACCGTGTCGCGCCACAGCAGAGCATGGCGGAAAGCCGCTTCTGAACCACTTTCCGATTGATCCACGGCCAAGCAACATTATTACCAGCCGATCGACATAAGCGCCAAGCCAAGGGGACGAAGGGTGACAATGGAAGCTAAAGCTCAGGGAGCGCAAGGCGGCGGCATGGCCGAACTGACGTTGCGAGGCGTCATTCTCGGCGCCCTCATCACCCTCGTCTTCACGGCGGCGAACGTCTATCTGGGCCTCAAGATCGGCCTCACCTTCGCCACCTCCATTCCCGCCGCCGTCATCTCCATGGCCGTGCTGCGCCTGTTTGCGACCGGCACGATCCTGGAAAACAACATCGTCCAGACCATCGCTTCGGCCGCCGGCACCCTGTCCGCCATCATCTTCGTGCTGCCGGGCCTGGTCATCATCAGCTGGTGGCATGGCTTCCCCTATTGGCTTTCCGCCTTCACCATCGCGCTGGGCGGCATATTGGGTGTCATGTATTCGGTGCCGCTGCGCCGCGCGCTCGTCACCGGGTCCGACCTGCCCTATCCCGAAGGCGTCGCTGCGGCCGAAGTGCTGAAAGTCGGCGCGGGATCGCGCGAAGGGCTGGAGGAGAATAAGCGCGGCCTAACCGCCATCGTCTCCAGTTCCATCGCGGCCGCCGCCTTCTCAATCATCGCCAAGACCAGGCTGATCGCGGAAGAAGCCGCAACCTTCTTCAAGTTCGGCGCAGGCGCAACCTCGGTCTCCACCAGCTTTTCCATGGCGCTGATCGGCGTCGGCCATCTGGTTGGCCTGTCGGTGGGCGTCGCCATGTTCATCGGCCTGCTGATAAGCTGGACCGGCCTGGTTCCCTATCTCACCACGCCCCTTCCCGCCGGTGCGGAACTGTCCGACATTGTCGGCACGGCCTTCCGCATGAAGGCGCGCTTCATCGGCGCGGGCACGATCGGCGTCGCGGCGATCTGGACCCTGCTCAAGATTCTGGGGCCGATTATCAGCGGCATCCGATCCGCACTCGCCGCCAACGCCACGCGCAAGGCGGGCAACGCCGCGTCGCTCGACATCACCGAACGCGACCTGCCGATCGGCATCGTCGGCGGCACCATCCTCGCTGCGCTGCTGCCCATCGGCGTGCTGCTCTGGACCTTCGCCCAGGGCGGGCCGATCGCCGCCAACCCGGTCCCGGTGATCGCACTGACGCTGGCCTATGTGCTGGTGGCCGGCATCGTCATCGCCTCCGTCTGCGGTTATATGGCGGGCCTGATCGGCGCGTCGAACAGCCCGATTTCGGGCGTCGGCATCCTCGCCGTGCTCGGCGCATCCCTGCTGCTGGCGGCGATCTACGGATCGGGCAATAGCGACCCGTCGCAAACCCAGGCGTTGATCGCCTATGCGCTCTTCACCACCGCAATCATCTTCGGCATCGCGACAATCTCCAACGACAATCTTCAGGATCTGAAGACCGGCCAGTTGGTCGGCGCCACCCCGTGGAAGCAGCAGGTCGCGCTGGTGCTGGGCGTCATCTTCGGCGCGCTTGTCATCCCGCCGGTGCTGGATTTGCTCAACAGCGCATTCGGTTTCGCCGGCGCGCCGGGCGCCAAGGCGAGCGCCCTGCCCGCACCGCAAGCCGCGCTCATCTCCGCGCTCGCCAAGGGCGTATTGGGCGGTGATCTCGACTGGGGGCTGATCGGCATCGGCGCTGGTATCGGTGCCGTCGTCATCCTGATCGACGAATTGCTGGGCAAGGCCGGCAAGCTGCGCCTGCCGCCGCTTGCGGTCGGCATGGGCATCTACCTGCCGATGGCGCTCACCCTGCTGATTCCCGTCGGCGCGGTGATCGGGCATTTCTATAATCGCTGGGCGCTGCGCCAGGCCAATCCTGCGTTCGCCGAGCGCATGGGCGTGCTGATGGCGACCGGCTTCATCGTCGGCGAAAGCCTGTTCGGTGTCGCCTTCGCCGGTATCGTGGCAAGCACGGATAGCGACGCGCCGCTGGCGCTGGTGGCGGAACATGGCTGGGCCGTCCCGCTTTCGATCCTCGCCTTCTTCGGTATCATCGCCGCCCTTTATGCGCGGTTGAAGCATCAGGCCTCAGCACCATTGGCCTGAGATCCTATGGCCGTAACAAAAGAAAAGGGCGGAGGACTATCGGTCCCCCGCCCTTTTTCTTGACCTGCGTCAGGGATCAGAAGTTGAAGCGAATACCGCCGGTATAACGGCGACCAAAACGCTCCCATTCGATCGTCCGGCCGCTGCTGTCGGCCGTCGGCGTGCCGGTGGCGGTCAGCAGGCTGCCCGGATTGGCGTAGCGACGACCCGGCTGGTTCAGCACGTTCGACACGTCGAAATAAATCTCGAAATTCTTCGTGATCGCATAGCGCGCCGAGATATCCATTTCCTCATCGGCCGCCCAATAGGTATCGCCCGCATCAGTCAGGTCGTCGGCAATCGTGTCCAGCCAGGCGCTGCGGCGCTGGAACTGCACGCGCAGCGACAGGCCGTATTTCTCATAATAGCCGCCGACATTATAGACGACGTCCGATGTGCCGGGCAGCCGCACATGGCGTGTCGGCACGCTGCCGATGCCGGGCTTTTCCACCTTGCTGTTGTTGAGCGTCAGGTTGGCCGAAATACCAAAGCCGCCCATCCAGTCGGGCAGGCCAAGGCCCTGCGTCCAGGGTTCCAACTGCAACTGCGCAGCGGCTTCCAGGCCGTAGATGCGGCCGCTGCCGCCATTGGTGATCCGCGAATATTGGTAGACAGACCGATCGACGCCGTTGCTATTAAATTCGGTCGATCCAAAAGTGCCGCGCTGGGTGTAGAGTACGTCTTCGAGATGCTTGTAGAAGGCACCGATCATCAAATAGCCCTGCGGACGCATATACCATTCGAAATAGGTATCGACACCATAGGCACGCTCCGGCTTCACGTCCGGATTGCCCCCGGAAATCGCCGTGTCGGAATCGTTGATGATGAAGTTCGGCCGCATTTGACCATAGTCGGCCCGCGCTGCGCCGCTGTTGAACGAGACGCGCAGCTTCTTGGTGTCATCAATATTGTAATTGACGTGCAGGCTGGGGAAAGCGAGCGTTTGACTCGACTGTTTCGCCACCGGCGTCTCTATCGCCGGACCTGTCGCAGGAGTGATACGTACAGTCGCTGCGCCGTGATTCTTGATATGCTCGACGCGCACGCCGCCGACGACCGAACCCCAATCATAACGCACCGTACCCATCAGGAAGCCGGCGAAGACCTCCTCGCGCACATTATAATTATTGCCGGTGACCGGGGAGAAGGCGAAAGCCTTCTGCGCCGCTTCCGACGCAGCCCGCATCTTGTCGGTATCGAAATAATGGAAGGTGTAGCCCATGGGGAGCTTACCCTGGAACCCTTCATTAGTCGAAAACTGGTTGAAGTCCGTGGTCATGATCGTCGCGGCATCCGCGGCGTTCAGCGATATCTGGTTCTCATCGGCCACTTTGGTGCGGCGGTCATACTGAAATCCGGCCTTGAGCGTCGCATTGTCCAGTTCGCGCGCCAGCACGACCTTGCCGGTATAGGCCTTGGTCGTGTCCACCGCGTCCAGAACCGTGAAGCTGTTGAGCGGCTTGGCAAAGCTGTCAACGTCGGTGACGGCGGCGCCCGCCTGATAGCGGGTCGGGCCGCTCAACTGGAGCGTGCGGAAGAGTTGCAGGCGCGAGTGGTTGGGATCGGTGAAGTCATAGCTGATGGTCGGGCGGGCGGTCGCCGCGCTGGGGCTTTGCCATGCCGCTTCACCGACCACCGACCGGTCGTCCTTGGACTGGGTATAGTTGCCAACCCAGGACAGTTTCCAGCCATCGGCAAATTCATGATCGCCCGTGAGGCTGTTGGTGAAGATCGACTGGCGAAAGGCCCGCAATGTCGAACGCTGGCGGATGGCAATGCCGTAAAGCGTGCCCTTTTCCGGCGTATTGCCGATGCAGACATCCGCATAACCGCTGGTCGTGGGCGTTGTATTGACCGTGGTGGGGCAGGCGGTCGTGCTGGTGGACAGGGCCGACTGCTGCCCGTCCATATCGAAGCGGTAATTGTCGCGCGCTTCATCGTCGGTGAAGATGGTATAAACCGACCGCAGCGAGATGGTGTTGGCATCGTCCGGCTTCCAGTCGACCCGGCCGGAAACGGACCAGTTCTTGCGGGTCAGGCGATACAACTTGTTCTCGGCCTCCTGCGCCCAGAAACGGGTTCCGCTGCCAGGGCGCCTGTCCTGACTAACACGCTCATAATCCGTCTCGAAATTGTCGGTGATCATGTTGCGTTCGTAGTAGCTACCCGACAGCAGGACGCCGAATTCGCCGATGCCAGTCTGGAAACGATCGGAAATGACCAGCGCGCCTTCATATTCCTTCTTGTCGCTGCCCAGTTCGGCGATGCCCATGCCGCCCTTGCCGGCCAGGTGGAAACCGTCATAGTCGAAGGCCGAACGGGTAACGACATTGACATTGCCCGCCACCGTTTCGCCCGGCATATCGGGCGTCACCGCCTTCGACACGATGATCTTGCCCGCAATGGCCGACGGGATGGAATCGAAGCGCGCCGCGCGGCCCTCCGGGCTGACCACGTTGATGCCGTCGAACGACAGGGTCGTCCAAGTCTTGGGCGCGCCGCGCAGGTTGATGTAGCGGGCCTGGCCCTGGTCGCGTTCGACGCTGACGCCCGGCAAACGGCTGGCGGCCTGGGCGATATTCTGGTCGGGCAGGCGGCCCACCGAGTCCGATGCGGCGACAGTAACCAGCGAGTCCGAATTTTTCTGGATTTCAAGCGCCGCAGCCTCCGATTCCGCGATCGGACGGGCGCCGGTGACGACGATAGCGCCATATTGATCGTCATCAGCGGCCGGCTCTTCCGCCATGGCCTGAGCGGATGCCAGCGCCCAGCAGGCAATGCCGCTGGCAAGGACAAGACGAACGGGCTTGACGCCGGCGCGCGGCCGGACGGACAGAATCTGCATGATATCCCCCTGTTGAGACATCGCCTGGCTGGCGATTGATGCGCGCCCTAAAGGCCGCGCAATACATCGGCGTGAAGATAAGGTGACATATAGGTTACAATCCAATCGCTTGATGGGCTGAAACCGTCACATGATCGTCATGATCGCCCGTCATTGGGCGTCCTGAAACGGGGGGCCATATGATCCGCAATGTCATGTTCCAGGGCCTTCTGGCCGCGCTTCTGCTGACCAGCTGCGCCGCCACGCCAGTGGAAATTCCGGTCGAAGTCCGCATCGCCAACGCCACCCCGGCCGTGACCGTCATCGCGCGCGGCGAGACGACCCCGGTCGGCACGCCCAATGCCGATGCGGCGGACGATCCGGCGATCTGGCGCAACGCCGCCGATCCTGCGCAGAGCCTGATCGTCGGCACCGACAAGAAGGCCGGGCTTTATGTCTATGGCCTTGACGGCAAGACCCGCGATTTTCTGGATGCGGGACGGGTTAATAATGTCGACCTGCGCGATCATGTGACCATCAACGGCCAGAGCGGCATTCTGGTGGTCGCCAGCGACCGCAACGATGTCGCCAATGCCAGGCTCGCCCTCTTCCGCCTCGATCCGGCCACCGCCAAGCTGACGGCGTTGGGCAGAGTAGAGGCGGGCAAGGGCGAGGCCTATGGCATCTGCATGGCGCGTGAAGGCACAGCGACCTACGCCTTCATCGTGCTCAAGGACGGCACCATCCACCAGATTGCGCTCGACACGTCGGGCGTGACGCCGACCAGCCGCATCGTCCGCACCATGAAGCTTGGCACCCAGTCGGAAGGCTGCGCCGTCGATGACCGTACCCATATCCTCTATGTGGCGGAGGAGGATGTCGGCCTGTGGCGTTTCGACGCCCGCGCGACCGGGTCGACCACCCCCATCAAGATCGCTGCGGCCGACGGCAAAAATCTGGTGATGGATGCCGAAGGGGTCGCCATCGCCGCAATCGGTGAAAAGGACGGCTATGTCGTCGTCTCCAGCCAGGGCGATAATGCTTACGTCCTCTATCGCCTGCCCGACGACCGCTATGTCGGCCGGTTCCGCATAGTCGACGGGGCCATCGGCGGATCGGAGGAAACGGACGGCATCGAGTTGATGCTGGGCGATTTCGGCCCGGCCTATCCCGGCGGGCTTTTCGTGGCGCAGGACGGCCATAACGCCGCGGCGGCGCAGAATTTCAAGCTGGTCGCCTGGGACGACATCGCAAAGGCGCTTGGCCTGCCGCAATGAGGCAGGGATGAAGCATGGGCAGGAGCATGTTCAAATGCTCCTGCCTTATCGCGCCCTCTTGGTCTTGGCAGGCCCATGCTCTATGGGGTCAGGCCTGTCCGAATAGAGGGAAGCCGAATTGATCCTGGACCTTGCCGCCGCCGCTTCGAGCGCCATCCGCTTTGAAGATCTGGGGCTTAATCCCGTCGCCCTCGATCTCGGCTTCTTCACGCTGAAATGGTACAGCCTCGCCTATCTGGCGGGCATCCTGATCGGCTATTGGTATCTGCTGCGGCTGGTTGCTCAGCCGGGTTCGCCGATGGCGCGCCGCCATGCCGACGACATGATCTTCTACGCGACGCTGGGCATCATCATCGGCGGGCGGCTGGCCTATGTGATCTTCTACCAACCCGAAATCCTCCAGCACCCGCTGGACATATTCAAGCTGTGGCATGGCGGCATGTCCTTCCATGGCGGCGCGGCCGGCGTGTCGCTGGGCATCCTCTACATGGCGTGGAAGGAAAAGCTGAGCTGGCTGCGCATCCACGATTATGTCGCCTGCGTCGTGCCCTTCGGCCTCTTCTTCGGCCGGCTCGCCAATTTCGTGAACGGCGAACTGTGGGGCAAGGAGACCGATGTGCCCTGGGCCATCATCTTCCCGACCGGCGGCCCCTTCCCCCGCCATCCGAGCCAGCTCTACGAAGCCGCGCTGGAAGGCATCGTCCTCTTCCTGATCCTCGCTTTCGCCTTCTGGAAGACCAAGGCGCGCTACAAGCCCGGCATGTTGGTGGGCATCTTCCTGCTCGGCTATGGCAGCTTCCGCTTCGGCGTGGAGTATTTCCGCGAAGCCGACGCGCAGTTGATGGACTTCGCCGCGCGCACCGGCCTGCATATGGGCCAGTGGCTGTGCTTGCCCATGATCGTCGCCGGCCTCTATCTGATCGTCACCGCAAAGGGCCGCCGCGTGCGGGTCGAACCGATAGCCGGCAGCGCCAGTGTCAGCTAGCCCACTGCCGCTGGCCGAACGGCTGGCGCGGCAGATCGCCTCGGGCGGCCCGATCTCGGTCGCTCATTATATGGGGGAGGCGAACCAGCATTATTACGCCACCCGCGACCCCCTGGGCGCGGAGGGTGATTTTACCACCGCCCCGGAAATCAGCCAGATGTTCGGCGAGTTGATCGGCCTGTGCCTGGCCGATGTCTGGATGCGATCGGGCCGGCGACCGGAAACCGTCTATGCGGAACTGGGGCCGGGGCGCGGAACGCTGGCGTCCGACGCGCTGCGGGCGATGGAGCGCGCGGCGCTGGCGCCCAAGGTCCATCTGGTCGAAACCAGCCCCACGCTGCGCGACCGTCAGAGCGCGCTGCTGCCCCATGTCATTCATCACGACAGCATCGGCAGCCTGCCCGAACAGGGACCGCTGCTGGTCGTCGCCAACGAGTTTTTCGACGCCCTTCCCGTCCGCCAATGCATCCGCGTGGGCGACGAATGGCGCGAGCGGGTGGTGATCCGCCGCGAAGAGGAAGGCCGTTTCATCCCCGTCGCCGGCTATCGCTGCATCGAATCGGGCCTGCCTCCGCTCGCAGGCGAAGCGCCTGACGGCGCGATCCTTGAATCGCCGATCATCGGGGCGGAGATCGCCTATGCCCTGGCACATCGCATCGCCAGGCAGGGCGGCGCGGCGATCATCGTCGACTATGGCTATGAAGGCCCGGCGCTGGGCGACACGTTGCAGGCGGTGAAGGCGCACCGGTTCGCCGATCCCTTCACCGATCCGGGCGAGATCGACCTCACCACCCATGTCGACTTCACCGTGCTGGGCCATATGGCGCGACAGGCGGGCCTCAGGGTCCATGGTCCGGTCGGCCAGGGCGATTTCCTGCGCCAGCTCGGCATCGACGCCCGCGCCGACCAGCTTGCCCGCGCCGCGCCGGACCGCGGCAAGGAAGTAGAGGCCGCCCGCGCCCGGCTGACCGACGGGCAGGCGATGGGCACCTTGTTCAAGGCGATGGCCTGGACGCATCCGGATTGGGCCGACCCGGCCGGGTTTGAGAAATAATCACGAGCGAAGGAGGATCAATCCTCCTGGTGATAGCGGCTCAATTTGCGGATGAAGCCAATCAGGCCGGTCTGGCGGCTGCGCTTCATGCGTTCGGCATGGAGGATAGTCTGCACCCGCCGGAAGCAATCCTCGGCATCGACATTGCAGAGCACATAGTCATAGCCGTCCCAATGCGCGATCTCGCCCGCGGCGCGGGCCATGCGGCCATCGATCACTTCCGAACTGTCGGTGGCGCGACCGCGCAGACGGCGCTCCAGTTCCTCCATCGACGGCGGCAGGATGAAGATGCGGACCACATCGCCACCGGCGATCTGGTGCAACTGCTGCGCGCCCTGCCAGTCGATGTCGAACAGCACATCCTTGCCCGACTTCAGCATCGCGTCCACCGGCGCGCGCGGGGTGCCGTAACGCTGGCCGAAGACATGCGCCCATTCCAGAAACTCATGGTCCGTCGTCATCCGGCGAAATTCTTCCAGATCGACGAAATGATAATCCTTGCCGTCCACCTCGCCCGGCCGCATCGGCCGCGTGGTGGCGGACACCGACATGGACAGGTCGGATTCCGCCGCGAGCAGCTTGCGCGCGATGGTGGACTTGCCCGCGCCCGAGGGCGAGGACAGGACGAAAAGCACGCCGCGGCGCTTGAAATCGGGAGTCTCTGAGGGGATGCTGTCAGCCATGACCGCTAGTGGCGTCATGCACGCATTTTTGCAAGGGGTTGGGGAGGTTGGCATTGAACCGCAGGCTTAAAAGAATGAATCGGCGCGGCTTTATCCTCGCTGCGCTGATCGCGGCGGCGGCCTGCGCCATCCTCTTCCTGATGAACCGCCCGCCCATCTGCACCTGCGGCAGGATCGAGCTGTGGCATAGCGCTCTCGACAGCGGCAACAGCCAGCATATTGCCGACTGGTACAGCCTCAGCCATGTGATCCACGGCTTCCTCTTCTATGCCGGCGCATGGCTGCTGTTGCGCCGTCAGCCGCCGGGTATCCGGCTCGCGCTGGCCGTCGCGGTCGAAGCGGCCTGGGAAATTCTGGAAAACTCGCCTTTCATCATCGACCGTTATCGCACGGCGACGATTGCGCTGGGCTATTCGGGGGATTCGATCCTCAATTCGATGAGCGACATCGGCATGATGACGATCGGTTTCCTTTTCGCCGCCCGTGCGCCGGTCTGGCTGACGGTGACGATCGCCATCGCGCTGGAACTGCTGGCGCTGGCGGTGATCCGCGACAATCTGACGCTCAACGTCCTGATGCTGACCTTCCCGATCGACGCGGTCCGGGAATGGCAGGCCGCGCTCTAACCCTTCCGCACCTTGCGCGCATGTTCGATCGGAATCGGCTCGCCGCTCTTGTCGGGCAGGCGCTTCAAGGCCTTCTTCCGGTCCGCCGCCCGCTTCGCTTCAAAGAGCTTGCCCGCCATATAGGCGCCGGTGATGAACAAGGCGCCGGCTGGATAGCGCGTGATGAACCGTTTGGCGCCCGCGCCCGCGAGCAGGCCGATGACGCCCTTCTTGCCCGTGTCCGCCGCCACCCGCGCCGCCACGACGGCCGCGCCGGCCCGTGCCACCTTGCGCAGCAGCCCCGCCTTTTTCAGCGGAGCGGTGGTCACCAGCGGTGCGGCGGGGGTGGGTATTTTCTTCCTCATAGGGGATCAATGTATCGCACGCCCGCCGGTTCCGCCATGATGATCAGGATCAGACCATATTTTCCGGACGCACCAGCCGGTCGAAGGTCGGCTCGTCCACCAGCCCCAGTTCAAGGCCCGCCTGCTTGAGCGTCAGCCCCTTCTTATGCGCGTGCTTGGCGATGGCGGCGGCATTGTCGTAGCCGATCTCGGGCGCGAGCGCCGTCACCAGCATCAGCGAGCGATCGACCAGTTCGGCGATCCGCGTTTCATTGGCCTCCAGCCCATCGACGCAGCGCTCCGCGAAACTGTCCATGCCGACGCTGAGCAGATGGACGGACCGCAGCACCGCAGCACCGATCAGCGGCTTGAAGACGTTGAGTTCCAGATGGCCTTGCAGGCCGCCGACCGTCACCGCCTGATGATTGCCGATCACCTGGGCCGCGACCATAGTCAGCATCTCGCACTGGGTCGGGTTGACCTTGCCCGGCATGATCGAGCTGCCCGGTTCGTTGGCGGGCAGGTCCAGTTCACCCAGACCCGAACGCGGGCCGCTGCCCAGCAGGCGGATATCGTTGGCGATCTTGGTCAGGGCGACGGCCAGCGTCGCAAGGGCCGCAGACAGATGGACCAGCGGATCGTTCGACGCCAGCGCCTCGAACTTGTTGTCGGCGGTGCGGAAGGGCAGGCCGGTCAGGGTTGCGATCTCCGCAGCAATGGCGACGTCGAACCCTGCGGGCGCATTGAGGCCCGTGCCGACCGCAGTGCCGCCCTGCGCCAATGCCATCATGCCGTGCTTGGTCGCCGGCTCGATCCGCTTGCGGCTGCGATAGACCTGATGGGCATAGCCGGAAAATTCCTGCCCCAGGGTCAGCGGGGTCGCGTCCTGCAAATGGGTACGACCGATCTTGACGATCCCCTCCCATGCCTTCGCCTTGGCATCCAGCGCGGCGTGCAGCCGGTCGAGCGCGGGGAAAAGCTGTCCGGTGACCGCGCGCGCGGTGGCGATATGCATGGCGGTGGGGAAGCTGTCGTTGGACGATTGCCCGAAGTTCACACCGTCATTGGGATGCACCGGGGACTTGCCGCCGCGCGTGCCGGTGAGGATTTCGTTGGCGCGGCCGGCGATCACTTCGTTGACGTTCATGTTGGACTGGGTGCCGCTGCCGGTCTGCCAGATGACCAGCGGAAACTGGTCGTCATGCTGGCCCGCGATCACTTCGGCGGCGGCAGCCTCGATCGCGTCGGCGAGCCTGGCGTCCAGCCCATGTTTGCGGTTCACCCGCGCCGCCGCCTGCTTCACGATGGCAAGGCCGTGGACGATGCCGATCGGCATCCGCTCCGTATCGCCGAAGGGAAAATTCTCGATACTGCGCTGGGTCTGCGCCCCCCAATAGGCGTCGACCGGAACCTCGATGGCGCCAATGCTGTCGGTCTCGGTGCGGGTAGCGGACATTCAGGACTCCCAGTTAAGAATCAATCGCAATTACTGTGTCCCATGTAGGGAGAAGGCGCGAAAATCCAAGGCGAATTTAGCGGACGGAACCATTGTGTCCGGAAACTTGGCAAAGTTCATACATATGCACCGCGAGAAGTGCCGAAGGATAGCGGCGCCGGGCGCTGTAGGACAGGGGAATGGATGCGTGGGGGAAGATTGGGGCGGTGACAGGCTGGGGGGAGTGCCCCCTTATACCAAAATGCATTGATGAGAACTCATGCCGGCCTGTTCCCCGGCGAAAGCCGGGGAACAGCAATCGGTCGATCTTGATGAGTCATTCTCTACGCAGCCGGGTATTATTCGTCATGCCAGCGCAGGCTGGCATCTCAGGCAATGACGCGCCAGATCGCCTGAGACCCCAGCTTGCGCTGGGGTGACGATCGAGAATAGGGAAGGCAACCATCCGCCCGGCCTCCTCGACAGGCTGGACCCGACCGCCGGTCTCACGGGATCACCAGTTCCATCCCTGCCTTGACCCGGTCGAGCGCCAGATAGCTGTGATAGCTCGCCACCCACGCATTTTCCGCGAAGAGGCGGCGGGTGGTGGCTTCGTAGCTACGCATGTCGGGCGCGACGATCGCGGCGTTGCGGGCGATCACGCCGCTCTTTTCCATCGCGGCGATGCGACGTTGAACCGCAGCGGTCGACAGGTTCACCGCTTCGGCAATGGCGCGCTGGGGCATCCGGTTGTCGCACTGGACGATTCGCAGGATCGCCCGGTCGAACGGGTCGAGGGGGCGGGGCAAGGGGCGGAAAGCAGCCATGATCGAGTAATTGTTGCATTTGATGGCGCAATCAAGAGCATTTTTCCCGCCGTTATGATGATAATACTCACATCGATCGCAACATGGGTTCGGAAAAAGGCGGTATCATGAGCAAGGGATCGGGCGGCGGCGCTACGCTGGCGGGCATCCTGTTCGGCATGGGCGCGGGTGCGCTGTGGGGCCTCGTCTTTCTCGCGCCCGAAGTGGTGCGCGGCTTCAGCCCGCTGGAACAGGCGGTCGGCCGCTACCTGGCCTATGGCGCGATGTCAGCGCTGCTGATCGCACCGCGCTGGCGCACGCTCGCGGCGCTGATGACGCCGCGCATCCTGTGGGCGCTCGCCTGGCTCGCGCTGGCGGGCAATCTTTTCTATTATGTGCTGCTGGCCAGCGCGGTGCAGATGGGCGGGATCGCCATGACCTCTCTGGTGGTCGGCTTCCTGCCGGTCGCGGTGACGATCATCGGCAGCCGCGAGGCGGGCGCCGTGCCGCTGCGCCAGTTGGCGCCGTCGCTGCTGCTCTGCATGGCGGGCGCGCTCTGCATCGGCTGGCAGGCGGTCGCGATGCCCGGATCGGGGCCGATGGCGACGCGACTGGCGGGCCTGGCCTGTGCGGTCGGGGCGCTGATATCCTGGACCGCCTTTGCCATCGGCAACAATCACTGGCTGCGGCAACTGGGCGACATGCGCGCGCAGGACTGGAACTTCCTCATCGGCCTGGCGACGGGCGCACAGGCGCTGTTGTTCCTGCCGGTCGTCTTCCTGATCGGCGTCGGACAGCATGACGCCGCCGGCTGGGGCAAGTTCGCCGGCGTGGCGATCGGCGTCGCGCTGCTCGCATCGATCGTCGGCAATGCGCTGTGGAACCGGATGAGCCGGCTGCTGCCATTGACCATGGTCGGTCAGATGATCCTGTTCGAAACGGCTTTCGCGCTGATCTACGGCTTCCTCTGGGAACAGCGGCTGCCGACATTATGGGAAGGCGCGGCGTTCGTGCTGGTGGTGCTGAGCGTCATCACCTGCATCGCCACGCATCGGCGACCCATTGCGGCGGAAGCAGGCCTTTCCCCTTTGGCGGAATCGCTATAGGGCGGGTCGCATGACCAATCTCCTTCTCGTGATGGGCGGCGGCGCGGCTGGCGCTGCGCTGCGCTATCAGCTTGGCCGCTTCGCCGGGCAGATCGCCCCCGGCGCCACATGGCCCTGGGGCACCTTTGCCGCCAATCTGATCGGCGGCTTCGCCATGGGCCTGCTCGCCGGATGGCTGGCGCGGGGCAACGCCGTGTCGGGCGAGCCGGTCCGCCTGTTGCTGGGCGTGGGAGTGCTGGGCGGCTTCACCACTTTTTCCGCCTTCAGCCTGGAGACGATGCTGATGATCGAACGCGGGCAAGGCGCGCTGGCGATGGGCTATGCGGTGGCGTCCGTGATCGGCGCGGTGGCGGCGCTGGCGCTGGGCCTGGGCGTCGCGCGGAGTGTCGCGGCATGAAGGGGCGGCCTCCGAGCAAGGGCGGCGCCCGTTCGTCCGGCAATGACGCGCGCGGCGCGGGTCCGCGTGGCGGCAAGCCCGCGGGCGGGCGGTCTTCGGATCGCAAATCGGCCGATCGCAAAATGGGCGGCGCGCCCGGTCGCGGCAAGCCGACCGGCCCGCGCAAGGGCGACGGCGACAAGCCCGCTTTCAGGCCCAAGGCGCCGGCAGCGGCCAAATCGGCCGCGGCAAAGCCTGCCCCGGTCAAGACCGCATCTGCCAAGCCCAATCCCGCCAAGGGCGTGTCGCTCGACGTGCGGCAGTTCCGGGTGAAGGCGGACGATGACGGCATCCGGCTCGACCGCTGGTTCCAGCGGCACTTGCCCGATGTCGGCTTCAACCTGGTGTCGCGCTGGTCGCGCACCGGGCAGTTGCGGGTCGATGGCGCGCGCGCCGCGCCGGGCGATCGCATCGTCGAAGGACAGATGATCCGCGTCCCGCCCGCCGAACAGAAGCCTGAGGCGGCCGAAAAGCCCAAGCGGGTGCGCGTGATCGACCTGACCCCGGACGAGATCGCCTATGCTCAGGAGATGGTGATCCACCGCGACGAGCAGGCGATCGTCATCAACAAGCCGCCGGGCCTTGCCACGCAGGGCGGGACCAAGACCGACGAGCATGTCGACAAGCTGCTCGACGGCCTGCTGTTCGACCTGGAATCCCGGCCCAAGCTGGTCCATCGGCTGGACAAGGACACGTCGGGCGCGCTGCTGCTGGCGCGCACCAGCCGCTCCGCCGCCCATTTCGCCAAGGCCTTTTCCAGCCGTACCGCGCGCAAGGTCTATTGGGCGCTGGTGATGGGCGTGCCCAGCATCAATGACGGCATGATCGAACTGCCGCTCGCCAAGCAGCCGGGCACCGGCGGCGAGAAGATGCATGTGGATGAGGCGGAAGGCCTGCCCGCCCGCACCCGCTATCGCGTAATCGAGCGCGCGGGCAACCGCGCCGCCTGGGTCGAGCTGCAACCCTATACCGGGCGCACGCACCAGCTTCGCGTCCACATGGCCGCGATCGGCCATCCGATCGTGGGTGACGGCAAATATGGCGGCAAGGAAGCATTCCTCAGCGGCACGATCAGCCGCAAGATGCACCTTCATGCCCGGCGCATACGGATCGACCATCCCGATGGCGGCCGGGTCGATGTGATGGCGGACCTGCCGCCGCACTTCGCCTCCAGCCTGCATGATCTGGGCTTCGACCTCAGCCTGGGCGACCTGCTGCTGGACGATGAGATCGACCGGACCCCCACCCGCGAGGACGAGAAGAAGTTCGCGCGCCAGCACGCCAAGCAGGTACGCAAGGACCGCAAGGGCGAGCGCCGGTCACGCGGATCACGCTGAGAGACAGCGATGCATCCGGACCCCAAATTTCGCTGGCGCGACGAAAATGAACTGCGCGCCTTCGTGGCGACAGAGCGTTTCGGGACGCTGTTTGTCCAGACGCCGGATGGACCGGCGGTCGCCCATGTGCCGGTGCTGTGGCTGGACGAGGCGCGGATCGGCTTTCACCTGTCGCGCGGCAACCGGCTCGCGCCACATGTCGATGGCGCGCGGGCGCTGTTCGTGGTCAACGGGCCGCATGGCTATGTCAGTCCGGACTGGTATGGCATCGACGATCAGGTGCCGACCTGGAACTATGTCGCTGCCGAGCTGGAGGGCGAGGTTCGCGCTTTGCCGGCCGAAGCGCTGCCCGCGCTGATCGACGCGCTGTCGCTGGACAATGAGGCGCGGCTGGCGCCCAAGCCGGTCTGGACCCGCGACAAGATGACCCCCGGCCTGTTCGATCGGATGGCGGGCGCGATCATCGGCTATGAAATGCGGGTGACAGACTGGCGCGGCACGCGCAAACTGGGGCAGAACAAGGTGCCGGCCGCCCGCGCGGCGGCGGCGGACGGAATGGCGGCGGCGGGCGATGAAGCCATTGCCGCCCTGATGCGGGGGACATTGGAAGGCGCATGAGCAACTGCCCATGACCAACAAACTGGCCGTTTTCGATTGCGATGGTACGCTGGTCGACAGCCAGCATAGCATCTGCACCGCGATGGTGCGCGCCTTTGACGAGGCGAAGCTGATGCCGCCCGAACGACCGGCGATCCTGTCGGTGGTGGGACTGTCGCTGCCGGTGGCGATGGCGCGCCTGCTGCCGGAGGCGGAGAGCGATTTCCACGACCATCTGGCCGAGCGCTACAAGCGGGCCTTCCACGCGCTGCGGCAGGAAAATGCGGTGTCGGAGCCGCTCTATCCCGGTATTGCCGATCTGGTGCATGACCTGGACGCGGCCGGATGGCTGCTGGGCGTGGCGACGGGCAAGTCCGATCGCGGCCTCAACCTCTGCCTCACCCATCATGGCATCGTCGACCGGTTCGTGACGCTCCAGACCGCCGACCGGCACCCGTCCAAGCCGCATCCCTCGATGCTCCAGACCGCCATGGCGGAGGCGGGCGCGACGCCCGAAACCACGGTAATGATCGGCGACACCAGTTTCGACATCGACATGGGGCTGGCGGCCGGTGCGCGAACGATCGGCGTCGGCTGGGGCTATCATGCGCCCGATGATCTGATCGCGGCGGGCGCCCATGCCGTGGCGATGGACAGCGCGGAATTGCGCGGCCATATCGGCGCGCCATGACAGATTCCCCTCCGCCGCCCCGGCCAGATCCCGACAAGGTCGCGCGCCAGCGTCATTTCGCCATCGGCCTGTTCCGCCTGTCGGGCGCCTTCATCGTGATGTTCGGCTTCCTCGCCATCATGCAGCGTTTCACCTGGGTGCAGGGCGACAAGGCCAAGGTGTTCGGCGCGATCATGGTCGTCACCGGCCTGTTCCAGTTCATCATCGTCCCGCGCCTGCTGCTGGCGTTGTTCCGGCATAAACCGCCGCGATGAAGCGTTTCTACAAGGATGCGGCCGTCGTCCCGGCCGAAGCGGCGTTTGCGATCCAGCTCGACGGGCGGCCGGTGCGCACGCCCGCGCGCGCGCTGTTGGCGCTGCCGACGCAGGCATTGGCCGATGCGGTGGCGGCCGAATGGCGGGCGCAGGGCGAGACGGTCGATCCCGCCGCCATGCCCATCACCGGCCTTGCCAATGCGGCGATCGACCATGTCGCGCCCAACGGGCAAGATTTCGCCGCCGGGGTCGCGCGCTATGCGCAAAGCGATCTGCTCTGCTATCGTGCCGACCGCCCCGATATGCTGGTCGCGCGGCAGGCGGCTGCCTGGGACCCACTGCTCGACTGGGCGCGGGCGCGCTATGACGTGACCTTCGTGGTGACGCAGGGGATCATCCCCGTGCCCCAGCCGGAAGAGACGCTGGTTCGGCTGAGCGCGGCGGTGGCTGCGCTCGATCCCTTCACGCTCACCGGCCTGTCGACCCTGGTGACGCTCAGCGGCTCGCTGGTCTGCGGGCTGGCCCTGGTCGACGGCGGTCATGACCTCGACGCCATCTGGCAAGCGGCGGAAATCGACGAGGCCTGGCAGATCGCACAATGGGGCGAAGATGCGGAGGCAACGGCCAGAAGCGCCCGACGCAAGGCCGATTTCGCCACGGCAGGCGATTTTTGCGTGATGAGCCGCCCCTGACGCGATAGGAACCGCAGGGCTGTTTCATTCATTCTGGGATTGGCGGGGCGGGATATGCCCGTTCGACATCCTGGCCATAACTCAAGGAGACCCCGACGTTGGCCCAGTTGCTGACCCAGTCCGTTCTGACTGCCCTTGTTTCGGCGCCGCTGGCGCTTGCCGCGCCCGTGCTGGCGCAGCAAGCCCCAACCACTCAGCCAACCCCTCAGGGCGCCCCGGCGGAAACCGCCCCCGTCGCCAGGGAAATGACCCCGGACGAAATCGCCGCCTTCAACCAGGCCGTGACCGACTTCACCGCCGGGCAGAGCGCACAGCAGACCGGCGACAATGCGAACGCGGTCATCAAATATGACGCCGCCATGCCGGCCATCCGTACCGCGGTGGAGGCTGACCCCGGCAAGATCGACAATGTAACCTTCCTCGCCAACGCCCTCTATGCCGACGCCGCCGCCTATAGCGCGCTGGGGCAGATGGACAGGATGATTGCGCTCTACGACGAATCGCTGCCGCACTGGCGCAAAGTGGTGGAGGCCAAGCCGGCCGACGCCGCCAGCCGCAACATCCTGGCCGGTATTCTCATCCAGATCGGCAATCAGAAGCTGGCGACCAGCGACACCAATGGCGCCGACCCTTATTATCAGGAAGCCCTGCCGCTGGCGCGCCAGTCGGTGGCGGAACAGCCCGGCGATGCAGCGGCCAAGAATATCCTGCTCTCCGCCCTGATCGGCGCCAGCCAGACCTCCATGGAGGAAGGGCTGCGCGACGAGCTGATCGGCATGGGCAAGGCGATGATCGCCGACGGATCGATCGACGCGGCCAACAAGCCTTCGATCGACGCGCTGACCGGCTCCTGACGCACATATCAAGATATATTGATGGGAACTTATGCGGACCTGTTCCCCGGCGAAAGCCGGAGTCCAGTTCGAACCTTGGATCTGGACTCCGGCTTTCGGCCTACGGCCGAAGTTTATCCTGAGCGCCTGCTGCAAGCAGGCAGTCGAAGGGCCGGGGAACCACAACCAGTTGATCTTGAAAAATCATTTTCTACGCGGCCTGGTATCCGTTGTTGCGTAGGGACCGACCCACATCACCCCACCAATATCAGGGCGGATTGCAGTGGTAGGCTAACACCGCGCCTCAACCCCTGCCGATCTTGTCCGCGTAGAGCATCCGCCCCGGCCCCAGCAGGCCCAGCACCTGCGGCACGATGTGCGGGGCGACGGCGAAGCAGCCTTCGGAGCGGCCGCATTTGCCCCAGACGGCGACATGATCCTCGCTCACATAGTCGGCGCCGTGGATGACGATGGCGCGCGATTCGGCATTGCTGTTCTGCGGGTCGAGGCCGACAAGGCGCATCGATCGGCCGTGCTGGCCGAAATACATGTCACCCGTCCGGAACGCGCCCTGGCTGCTGGCGAGCGAGTTGAACTCATTGGAAAAGCTGTGCAGCCAGCCCGAATGCGCGGGGTCGGACCCACGGCCATGCGAGACCAGATAGCTGCTGGTCTGCCCGCCGATCAGGTCGACGACGTGCATCCGCGCATCTTTCGACGGGGCGTCGAAATCGACGATCGCCACCCGGTCGCGCAGCGCGAAGGCGTCGGCATGACGATCAAGCGCGGCCTTGGCGCGCTCCAGCAGCGCGGCATAAGGTTTTTGTGCAACCGCGCGCGGCGTGGCGGGAACCGCAGCCGCATTTGCGGGTTGAGGCCCCAGAGTTTCTGGTCCCGTCATCGGCAGCGCGGCACGACCCATGCTGTCGGACAGAAATGAAAAGGCGAGTCCGCTTAACGCGAACTTCGTGAAATTGCGGCGATCCATTCGCCCAATATAGCAAAACTGACGCCCCGGTTGAAGACCGGGGCGAACGATCCTACTCGCCTGTGCCGCTCGATTCGTCCGCAGGCTGGCTCTGCTCGCCGCCTTCGGGCAGGCGAGCGGTCATACCGGTGGCTTCCGCATCATCTTGAATCTGTTGCCGTTCCGACACCGAAGGGGGCGGCGCGGCCGGAGTCGCGACGGCATTATTCTGCGGTTCGGGCTGGGGGGCGTCGGGTTCGTCGACGGTCACATTCTCCACCGGCGGCTCGACCAGATTGTTGGTCGCGGCGGGCGATGCCTCTTCCTCATGCTTCTTGCCGCAGGCGGACAAGGCAAGGGCGCCGGCAAGAGCGATCAGGGCAAATTTGCGCATGGGGCGTCAGTCCTTCGATGCGATGGTGGAGGAAGGGGCGGCGGTGGGATCGACGCGCCGGCTCGACGCCTCGATCTTCTGCGCGAGCAGCTTGTCCCAGCCATAGGGGTCCGCGCGGAAGCTGACCGTGCCATTGTTGCTGGCAAAGGCGGTCCAGTAGAGCAGATAGACGGCCACCTGATTGGGCAGCGAGACACGTTGCGTCTTGCCTTCGTCGATCAGCGTCTGGATCTGGCCGTTGAGGTTCGGGTCTGGGGCGACCATCCGCTCGGCCAGCGCCACCGGCTTTTCCAGGCGGATGCAGCCATGGCTGGCGAGCCGGTCGTAGCTGGAGAATTTCCCGCGCGACGGCGTGTCGTGCAGATAGACGGCGAAGGGATTGTTGAAGTCGAACTTCAACCGGCCAAGCGCGCTGCCCGGCCCCGCCGGCTGGACGATGCGCTCGCCGCCTTCGGGGGTCTTGACGATCTTGTATCCCTGCCTGGCCAGCGCAGCGCGCCCCTTGGGGAATAATTCCCGCTTGGCGATCGACATCGGCACGTTCCAGGGCGGATTGACCACGATCGAATGGATGCTGGACGACAGCATCGGCGTCTGATTGTCCGGGCTGCCGGTGACGGCGCGCATGGAAGTGACGGGCTGGTCGCCTTCGAACAGGGTCAGCACGGCGGCGGCGATATTCACCTGCACCCGATTGACCGGCAGGCTGCGCGGCATCCAGCGCCAGCGTTCCATATTCGCCATGATCGCCGCGATCCGGTCGTCCACATCGACATTGAGCGCTTCGAGCGTGCGCACGCCCAACTGGCCGGTGGGTTCCAGCCCATAGCGGCGCTGGGCGCGCTGGATCACGTCGACCAGCTTTTCGTCGGGCGTGACGGCAGGGTCTTCCAACGCGATGCGCTTGCGCACCACATCGGGCGCGGACGTGGCGCTGAGCGTGGGCCAGCCGCCCTTGTCGCGGATCGCCTCATATTTGATGAGGCCCTTGCGCAGCGTTTCATAACCGGCCCAGGGCGGGGTCAGACCGTTGGCCCATTGTTGCAGCCGGTCCTCGGCCACGGCCCTGGCCAAGCCGGGGCGCGGATCGAAAGCGGCGGGACGCAGCGCCCATATGTCGAGGAAGTCGGCGGTGCCGACGCGGCCGGTGCTGAGCGCCCTGGCCCGGTCAAGCAACGCGCCGATCAACGCCGATCCGCTCAGCGGACCGCTCGCCTTCTGCCGCGCCATCAGACCCTGGGCCGCTCCGTTCTTGAGCCAGTCGTTCGCCCATGCCTCCTGCGTCGGGGACAAGGCCGGGATGGGCACGGGTGGCGGAACAATGACCACTGGGGGCAGCGGCTGTACCTGCTGCGGCTGGACCAGTGGCGCGGCGGGAGTCTGCGCAATGCCGGGGACGGCGCCGAGGCCGGCGAGCGTCAGCAGCGAAAAACGGATCAAATTGGGACGGTTCATGCTGGACCAGATAGCGCAAAGCGGCCAACGTTCAAATCGGGATAGCTGGAAAAGATCATGCTGCACGTTGTTCACCATCCCGCCTATGTCTCCCCTGCAACACCCGGCAGCCATTTTCGTTTCGATAAATATGGCCTGGTGATGGAAGCACTGCGTGAAAGCGGCCTATCCTATGTGACCCATGAGCCACAGTCCATGCCGCGCGACTGGATCGCGGCGGTGCATGATCCCGCCTATGTCGACCAGGTGTTGAGCCTGACGGTGCCGCCCGACAAGGAGCGACGGATCGGCTTTCCGGTGACGGAACATATCATGCGCCGGTCGATCCTGTCGCCCGGCGGCACATGGCTGGCGGCGAAGCTGGCGCTGACCCATGGCTATGCCGCCAATGCGGCGGGGGGAAGCCATCATGCCCTCAGCCATACAGGCGCAGGCTATTGCATATTCAATGACCTGGCGATCGCGGCCAACCGGCTGATCGCGGAGGGCGACGCCGCGCGCATCCTGATCCTCGACCTGGATGTGCATCAGGGTGACGGGACCGCCTCCCTGCTCGCCGGGCGCGGCGACATCTTCACCCTGTCGGTCCATGCGGAAAGGAATTTCCCGGCGCGCAAGGCGCGATCGACGCTGGACGTGGGGCTGGAGGACGGGACCGGGGACGAAGCCTATCTGGCCGTGCTGGGCGATGTGGTGCCGCGCGTGCTGGATGACTTCGCGCCGGACCTGATCCTCTACCAGGCCGGGGTCGATCCGCATCAAGAAGATCGGCTGGGCCGGCTGGCGCTGACCGACGCCGGACTGGACGCGCGCGATCGTTTCGTCATGCGGCAGGCGCGTGGGCGGGGCGTGCCGGTCGCCAGCACCATGGGCGGCGGCTATGGCGCGGACCGCATGGCGATCGCCCGCCGCCATGCCGCCTGCATGATCCGGATGGCGGAGGAGGCTATTAGTGGAACGTATCGGCTGACGTGACCTTCGCCGCTTTCCCCTCCATCAGCTTCGCCGCGATCAGCCCCGCCAGTGCCAGCGCGACGAAATCGCTAAAGGCGAGGTAGAGGATATAGCCCCAGGGCGCATGGTTGAACACGGCCTGTCCGACATGCATCCACAGCACCGCCGCCAGCGCGAACAGGATGGCGACGCGCGCCCGGCCGGCGAAGTCGGCGAAGGCGAAGCGCAGCGCCAGCGCGATCAGCACGCCGACCACGAGCGACAGGATCAGCCCGCCGATCAGCGCCGTGCTGTCCATCACGGGAAAACCGCTTTCATTATAGAAGATCTGCGCCACCGGCCCGCGCCCGTAGAGGATCGTCCCCTGCGCGGTCGATGGGTCGGGGATCACATAAACGCCGGTGCCGGTGGGGGTCAGCGCCTGCGCCAGCGCCGCCTGCAAATCGGCGCTCGGCTGCGCGTCGGCGCGACTTAGCGCCAGCGCGCTCAGGGGCGTGCCCCAGAAAATGAAGCCGGTGATGAACATGGCCAGGCCGCCAGCCAGACCGCCGATGAGAGAACGAACCATCCTGAACCTCCCCCTTTTTCGTGACGCAAAGCTGACGCATCAACGCAAAAGGAGCAACATCTTTCCGGAAGGCCGTGTTTAATCCTTCGCCTGGATGTCGATTTTCATCCGCATTACGGCGGATTGGATACCGATCGCTCCTGATTTCTGGCCTGATTCTTGGCCTAATCCTGGGAACGTGCGGCCTTTTCGGCGATACCCGACACGCCTTCGCGCCGGTCCAGCTCGTCCAGCACGGCGTCGAGCGGCACGTCGAGATCGGCGAGCAGCAGCAGCAGGTGGAACAGCAGGTCGGCGCTTTCGCCGATCGCTCCCTCCCGATCATCGGCCATGGCGGCGATGACGGTCTCCACCGCTTCCTCGCCGACCTTCTGCGCGATCTTGGCGCGGCCTTTGGCGGTCAGCCTGGCGACATAGGAGGTCGACGGATCGGCGCTCCGCCGCTGGCGGATGGTGTGTTCGAGAGCATGAAGGGTCGCGCGCATGGAGCGCATCAAGCGCCGCGCGCGCGACCCGTCAAATCATTTCTGCTTGCGGCGGGCAAAGAGGACGCGCCCGGCCAGCACCGCCGCCCCCATGGCGAACAGCGTCATCTGCTCCGGTTCCGGCACCGGCGTAGGCGTGCCGCCCGACGATCCACCGCCCGAGCTGGTGCTGGTGCTGCCGCCGCTGGTCGAGCCGCCGGACGACGAACCGCCGCACTTGCCGAACCAGCAGCCCCAGGTCGCCTGGGCGGGTGCGGGGATCGCCGTACCCATCAGGCCGGTCACGCCGGCCACGAGAAGCATCTTGGTCAGTTTCATTTGCATCACCCTGTTTGCGCGAACCATGATCGGTTGAACGCGACCCGCCTTGGTCAAAGCAGACTCCATGCCACAGGGATCAGATCGGCGGATTTTCGTGCCGGTGAAAGGTTAACCGCGCGCAGGGAAACGGGAGGCATGTAAAGGAAACCGACACTCCCGCGCCGGTCAGGCGGCGCGCACCGGTACACCGGCCGCCGCCAGGGCGCGATGCGCCTGCGCTATCGTATGCTGGCCGAAATGGAAGATGGAGGCGGCCAGCACGGCGCTGGCATGGCCCTCCACCACACCCTCGACCAGATGATCCAGCGTGCCGACGCCGCCGCTGGCGATCACCGGGATCGGAACCGCGTCCGCGATCGTGCGGGTGAGCGCCAGGTCATAGCCCTGCTTCGTGCCGTCGCCGTCCATCGACGTGACGAGCAATTCGCCCGCGCCCAGTTCGGTCAGGCGCAAGGCGTGCTCCAGCGCGTCGATGCCCGTCGGCTTGCGCCCGCCATGGGTGAAGATTTCCCACCGATTCTCGCCCACGCGTCGGGCGTCGACCGACCCCACGATGCACTGGCTGCCGAAGCGGTCGGCAATGTCGGCGACCAGTTCGGGCCGGGCGACCGCCGCGCTGTTGACCGCCACCTTGTCCGCCCCGGCGAGCAGCAGCGCGCGCGCATCCTCCGCGCTGCGCACGCCGCCGCCCACGGTCACGGGCATGAAACAGACTTCGGCGGTGCGGCGCACCACGTCGAGGATGGTGCCGCGCGCCTCATGCGTGGCGGTGATGTCGAGAAAGCAGAGTTCATCCGCGCCGGCCGCATCATAGAGCCTGGCCTGCTCCACCGGATCGCCCGCGTCCTTGAGGTCGACGAAATTGACGCCCTTCACCACGCGGCCATTGGCGACGTCGAGGCAGGGGATGACGCGGGTCCGGACGGTCATGATTCCTCCCCGGAGCGGGGAGGGGGACCAGCCGCAGGCTGGTGGAGGGGGCTATCCTCCTGGCGCTGTGCAGGAGGATAGCCCCCTCCACCACCAGCTTCGCTGGCGGTCCCCCTCCCCGTATCGGGAAGGATCGGACTGCCCCCGCTCACGCCGCCGCCTGCGCCACGGCCAGTGCGGCTTTCAGATCGAGGCGGCCGTCATAGAGCGCCCGCCCGGTGATGACGCCTTCTATCCCTTCATCGGCATGAAGGCTCAATATGCGGATGTCGGCGATGCCCGCCACGCCGCCGCTGGCGATCACCGGAATGTCGGTGGCGCGGGCGAGGTCGACGGTCGCATCGACATTGCACCCCTTGAGTAGCCCATCGCGGCCGACATCAGTGAAAAGCAGGCTGGCGACGCCCGCATCCTCGAACCGGCGGGCGAGGTCGATCACCGGCATGTCGCTCTTTTCCGCCCAGCCGTCGGTCGCGACGAAGCCGTCGCGCGCATCGACCGCGACGACGATGCCGCCGGGGAAGTCGCGCGCCGCCGCCTTGACGAAGACCGGGTCTTTCAGCGCCGCCGTGCCGATGACGATGCGCGATACGCCAAGGTCGAACCAGCGTTCCACCGACTCGCGGTTGCGGATACCGCCGCCCAACTGGACATGGCCGGGGAAAGTCTCGACGATCTTCTCGACCGCCGCCGCATTCACCGCATGGCCCGCGAAGCTGCCGTCCAGGTCCACGACATGGAGATGCTGGGCGCCCGCCTGCGCGAAGAGCAGCGCCTGCGCGGCGGGATCGTCGCCATAAACGGTGGCGCGGTCCATGTCGCCCTCGGCGAGGCGAACGACCTGGCCATTTTTCAGGTCAATGGCGGGAAAGACGATCAGGCTCATGGCCGCCACTCCAGAAAGCGGGAAAGGAAGGAAAGGCCATAACGCTGGCTCTTTTCGGGATGGAACTGGCAGCCGATGATGGTGTCGCGGGCGACCGCGGCGACCAGCGGACCGCCATGGTCGGTTGTGGCGGCGACATGCGCCGGGTCGGCCACGTCAAAATGATAGCTGTGCAGGAAATAGGCCTCGCCCGCCTCCAGCAGGGGCGGCGCGCCGTTCAGCACGACATCGTTCCAGCCCATATGCGGCACCTTGATCGCGGCGTCGGCCGGTTCGATCAGCCGCACCGTGCCCGGAATCCAGCCCAGCCCTTCGTGCCGGCCGAACTCCTCGCCCGCATCGGCCAGCAATTGCATTCCCACGCAGACGCCCAGGAAAGGAATGCCGCGTCCGTTCACCGCCGCGTTCATCGCGTCCACCATGCCGGGGATCGCCACCAGCGCGTCGCGGCAGGCACGAAAAGCGCCCACGCCCGGCAGGACGATGCGGTCGGCCCTGGCCACCAGATCGGCGTCGGCGGTGATGGTCACATTCTCCGCCCCCGCCTTGCGCAGGGCGTTATGGACCGAATGAAGATTGCCCGCGCCGTAATCGATCAGGGCAATCGTCATGCGCCCCTCCCCGTACAAGCACGGCTATAATATTGGGAGCGAAGCGCTCCTTCGTCGTCACCCTGCACTTGTTTCAGGGTCCATTTCGCCGCCCGAACCGACAGACCCGGCGGCGCGATGGATGCTGAAACAAGTTCAGCATGACGGAGGGAGGGAAGGCTGGAATGGGCGTTGACGCTCACAACATCCCCTTGGTCGACGGAATCGCGTCCGCCTTGCGCGGGTCGATCTCGACCGCCTGGCGCAGTGCGCGGGCCAGTCCCTTGAACGCGCTTTCGACGATATGGTGGTTGTTGCCGCCATAAAGATTCTCGATGTGCAGCGTGATTCCGGCGGCCTGGGCGAAGCTGTGGAAGAAATGCTCCACCATCTCCGTGTCCCATTCGCCGATCTTCTGCACGGTAAAGGGCAGGTTGCACACCAGCCAGGGGCGGCCCGAAATGTCGAGCGCGACGCGGGTCAGCGTTTCGTCCATCGGCGAATAGACGCTGCCATACCGGCTGATGCCGCGCTTGTCGCCCAGCGCCTTGGCCACCGCTTCGCCGATCGCGATCGCGGTATCCTCAGTGGTGTGATGCTGATCGACATGCAGGTCGCCCACCGTCTTCACATCCATGTCGATCAGCGAATGACGCGACAATTGCTCGATCATATGGTCGAGGAAACCGATGCCCGTCGACACCGTATAAAGGCCCGTTCCGTCGAGGTTGACGGTGACGTCGATCTGGGTTTCCGCCGTGTTGCGGTGAATCTCGGCCGTGCGCATGGCCGCCCTATAGCGCCTCACGCCAGTCATGCAATCTGTCTGGACGGGGTTGACCCTCTGATTCGTGCCGCTAGGACATTGGGCCATGAGCGACGACCTGCCCGATAGCCTGATTCCCTATGACGAAATCGTGCAGGAGGCCCTGCGCGCAGTCGTCGGCCGCGTGCTGGGCGAAGTGCAGCAGACCGGCGGCCTGCCGGGCGCGCATCATTTCTACATCACCTTCAAGACTCAGGCGCCGGGCGTCGACATCCCCAAGCATCTGATCGAGCGCTTTCCGGACGAGATGACCATCGTCCTCCAGAATAAATATTGGGACTTGAAGGTCAGCGACAAGCATTTCGAGGTCAGCCTGACCTTTAATCAGGTCGCGGCGCATCTTGATATCCCCTTCAGCGCGATCACCGCCTTCGTCGATCCGGCGGTCAACTTCGCGCTGCAGTTCCAGGTTCAGGGTGACGAGCTGCCCGACCTGCACGACGAAGCCGAAAACGACGCCCCGCAGGTGAAGACCGAAGATGGCTCCAACGTCGTGACGGTGGATTTCGGCAAGAAGAAATAAGCGCAAGCCTCGCTTAGGGCGGATCGACATTCCGGTTAAAGCAGAAAAGCCTTGGCCTCATTTTCAACGTCATGCCGAACCCTTCGACAGGCTCAGGACAGGCTTGATCCGGCATCCAGAGCGCAAGTGCCGCCCTTTGTGGCCCTGGATGCCGGATCAAGCCTGTCCTGACTGCTTAGGAAGCACCTAATACCAAGATACATTGATAAGAACTCATGCTGACCTGTTCCCCGGCGAAAGCCGGGGTCCAGTTCCACGGTTCGAACTGGACCCCGGCTTTCGCCGGGGAACAGCAATCGGTCGATCTTGATGAGTCATTCTCTACGCAGTTTGGTATAAAACCGTGAATGTCGATCTGGCCTAAGCGTGAGGTGTGATCCGGCATCACGGAATCCAGAGTGGTTATTCATAACCCTGGATGCTGACTTTCGTCAGCATGACGGGGATGGGTGGATGGCGGAATGCCGGTTTTTTCCATCCTCCCCTTGTAGGGGATCATTGCAAAAATCGGCTCTACCTATTTCCATCGTCATCCCCGCGCAGGCGGGGATCCATCTCCCGCCTTCGCGGGAATGACGGAGGGGTATCCCGCTCTCGATAAGGCGACACCCCGCCACCACTTCGTGGCCCTCCTCCCCTGACAGGACAAGACCAGGCGCATCCGCAATTGGCCGCCCTGCATCAGGCCGCCACGCTCTTACCGGCCATTGTCCGCGATGATGTCGACGCTGGTCTTGCCGCCGGGCGCGTCGGTGAAGAGGATGAAATAGGCGCTGCCGTCGGACCCGCGCGTGCCGCCCAGCACATGATCGCCGTCCATGATCTTATGCTCGCCGTCATAACCGGCGCGGCGGGCCAGCGTATAATAATAGTCCATCACGCCCTGCCTGGGAACCGGCGTCACGAAACTCGCCGCGCGCAGGGTGCAGCCATCGGCCTGCGCGCCCGCCGCCTCGGTCAGTTGCGCGCCGGGATAGAGGGCGAAGGGTTCGGGCAGGCGCTGCGCCCATTCCATGCCGTAGTTGAGCTTCTTCGCGCAGCCGGCATTGCCGCCACGGGCCGCCGCCTGCTCGCGCGCGACCGCGCCCAGCGTCACGGTCGACGCCAACGCCTCCCCCGCGCTCGGGGCCGGGGCGGAGAGCAGCTTGCCGCCCGCCAGCTTCACCGCCTCCACCTGCGCCTTGCCCGCATCGCCCGATAGCAGCGGCACCGCGCCATTGGTGGGGCGATCGGCCGGGCGCACGGCGTTGCGGTTCGACTGGCCCACCAGTTGCGGATCGACCACGATCGGATCAGCCAGCGCCCCTTTCAGCGCCGGGTCAGCCGCATTGTTGGTGAGCTGCGCGTCAAGCGCGGCGAGATTGGCTTCCTTGTCACCCTGGCCGCAGGCGACGAGCGCCAACGCCAGGGACAAGATGCCGACGGACCGGATAAGCGCCATATTTCACTCCTTCGCCGGCGGGATATGCACAAGAAGAGTTGCTCTATCCTTTAGAGCCGCCGCCGGATTGACCGATTTTTCCGCCCAAGGCCAGTTTCGTGTCACTGGCATCGCCCCGGTGTCTTGCTCTGGGACAGGTTGAAGGCCATGTGTTGACGATGCTCAACATCCTTTCCGCCTTCATTGGTCTTGTGACCCTTATCCTGATGATCCCGGCGTTCATCCCACTGCTGGGAGCGCTCAACTGGATATTGGTGCCGATCGCCCTGTTCGGCGCGTTCGTGGGCATATTGTCCTCGAAGAATGGCGGACGGAATTTCTGCCTGATCGTCGCCGCCTTCGGCGCGCTGCGCCTGTTCCTGGGTGGAGGCATATTCTGAACCACGCGGACGCCGAAATGCGGCGCGGCCTGCTGGCCGCGGTCGGCGCCTATGGGCTGTGGGGGCTGCTGCCGCTTTTCTTCCGCCTGCTCCACCATGTCGATCCATTGGAGATCGTTACCCAGCGCATCCTCTGGTCGCTGCTGCTGATCCTGACGCTGCTGGCGCTGCGGCGCGGCCTGCCGCCTTTCATCGCCGCGCTGCGCGATCGCCGGCTGCTATTGCCGCTCGCCGGTTCCGCGCTGATGATCGGCATCAACTGGGTCACTTATGTCTGGGCGGTCAATGACGACCATGTGATCGCGGCGAGCCTGGGCTATTTCCTCAACCCGCTGGTCAACGTCACGCTGGGCGTGCTGGTGCTCAAGGAAAGGCTGCGCCGCGCGCAGATGCTGGCGATCGGCGTCGCGGCGGTCGGCGTCATCATCCTTGCCGCATCGGCGCTGACTACCCTGTGGATCAGCCTGGCGCTGGCGTTCAGCTTCGCCTTCTACGGCCTGCTGCGGAAACTGACCCCGGTGGCGCCGATGACGGGCCTGGGCGTCGAAACCGCCCTGCTCGCCCCGCTGGCCGTCGCCTATCTGTTCTGGGAACTGAGCCATGGCGGCGTCGGCTTCGGACAGGATGCGCCGACCACCGCCCTGCTCATCGTGTCCGGCGCGGTGACGACGGTGCCGCTGGTGCTGTTCGCGATGGCGGCGCAGCGCCTGCCGATGGCGACGCTGGGCCTGCTGCAATATCTCGCCCCGACGCTGCAATTTCTCTGCGGCGTACTGCTGTTCGGCGAGAAGCTCAGCACCGGCCAGATGGCGAGCTTTGGCCTGATCTGGCTGGGACTGCTCCTCTTCGCCAGCGACGGCATCGCGACCGCGCGGCGAAGCAGGATGGCGACTGCATAACCAACATCCGTTCGTTTCGAGCGTGTCGAGAAACGCAGTGCCAGCCGCTTCTCGGCTTCGCTCGAAGCAAACGGGGTAAGAAATCAGGCGAACTGCGTCGCTTCGAACCGCACCGGTTCCCCCACCGCCGCATTGGCCAGCGCGTCTTCCCACATCACCCGATGGCCGCGCACGATCGTCCCGACCGCCTTGCCGGTCAGGTCCATCCCCTCGAACGGCGACCAGTCGCAGCGCGAGGCGAGCCAGTCGCTCCCCACCGTCCAGCGCTTCTTGAGGTCAACCACGGTGAAGTCGGCGTCATAGCCGATCGCGATCCGCCCCTTGCCCACCAGCCCGAACACGCGTTGCGGGCCTGAACTGGTCAGTTCGATGAAGCGGCGCAGCGTCAGCCGCCCCTCCGCCACATGGTTGAGCAGCAGCGGGATCAGCGTCTGCACGCCGGGCATACCGCTGGGCGAAGCGGGATAGGTCTTCGCCTTTTCCTCGATCGTATGGGGCGCATGGTCGCTGCCCAGCACGTCGGGCACACCCTGATTGAGCCAGTGCCACAGCCCGTCGCGATGCGCGGCGGAGCGAATCGGCGGGTTCATCTGCGCATAGCTGCCCAGGCGCGGATAGGCGTCCTCCGCCGCCAGCGTCAGATGCTGCGGCGTCACCTCGCAGGTGGCGATATCCTTGTTCTGCCCGATATATTCCAGTTCGGCAGGCGTCGTGACGTGCAGGATGTGGATACGGCGGCGCGCCTTGCGGGCCAGCGCGATGATCCGCTTCGTCGCGATCATCGCGCTCTCATCATCGCGCCAGACGGGGTGCGAGGACGGATCGCCCTCGACCCGCAAATCCTTGCGCGCATTCATCCGCGCCTCGTCCTCGGCATGGATGGCGACGCGGCGCGTGCCGCTCGCCAGCACGCGCGCAAGCGCGCCGTCATCGTCGACCAGCAGGCTGCCGGTCGACGCCCCCATGAAGATCTTCACCCCCGACGTGCCGGGAATCCGCTCCAGTTCCTTCAACTGTTCGGCATTGTCCGCCGTCGCCCCGACATAGAAGGCATGGTCGCACCACATGCGGTGATGGGCGCGCTTCAGCTTGTCATGCACCCGCTCGACGGTGTCGGTATTGGGATTGGTGTTGGGCATTTCGAACACGGCGGTAATCCCGCCCAGCACCGCGGCGCGGCTGCCGGATTCAAGGTCTTCCTTATGCTCCAGCCCCGGCTCGCGAAAATGGACCTGGCTGTCGATGCAGCCGGGCAGCACGTCCAGCCCGGTGCAGTCGATCACCTCGCCCGCCGCCCCCAGGCCGACGCCGATCGCCGCGATCCTGCCGCCGCGCACGCCCACGTCCACGCTCTCCGCGCCGCCCGGCGTATGGACGGTGCCGTTCTTGAGGATCAGGTCATAGGTCTGGGTCATGGCGTTGGTTCCGCTTAATTATCCGTTCGCCCTGAGCGAAGTCGAAGGACTCTGCCGAACGCAGTGAGGCCTTCGCTCCGCTCAGACAAGGGCTTCGACTTCGCTCAGCCCGAACGGGTTGGTAATTTGGCGCGACTGTCCTACCTAAAGCCGATGACCGGCACCACCCTGCGCGATCGCGCCATCTTGAGAATTTCGGGCGAGGAAGCCCGCCCCTTCCTCCAGGGCCTGCTCACCCGCGACGTGGTGACACTGGCGGAGGGCCAGCCGCGCTGGACCGGGCTGCTGACGCCGCAGGGCAAGGCGCTGTTCGACTTCGTCCTGTGGGCGGATGGCGACGATATCCTGATCGATTGCCAGGCCGCGCAGGCCGACACGCTCGCCAAACGCCTCACCCTCTATCGCCTCCGCCGCCAGGTGACGATCGCCCGCGACGAGTCGCTCGCCGCCCATTGGTCGCCCGACGCCCCCGGCGCGCCGCTCGACCCGCGCCTGCCCGCACTTGGGGGTCGCTGGCTGGCCCCCGCCACCGATGGCGACGCTTCGGCCGCTTTCCGCGCCCATCGCCTCTCGCTCGGTATTTTCGAAGGGGTGGAGGAACTGGGGCAGGACCAGATCCTATGGCTCGAAGCCAATGCAGAGGATCTGAACGGCGTCGATTATGACAAGGGCTGCTATGTCGGGCAGGAAAATACGGCGCGAATGCATTATCGCAACAAGGTGAACCGCCGCCTGGTCGCCGTGCCGCTGGCGCAGGCCGATGAGAAGCGCCAGCGCGCCGCCCTGCCCGACCTTGGCCTCTCGATCGAACTGCGCCGCGTCGAAACGCTCGATCCGGCCACGCTTCCCGCCTGGCTCGCCGAAGCGATCGAAGGCCAGGCCGCCGAATGAGGCGCATCCTGTTCGCGCTCATCAGCGCTTTCATCCTCGCCGCCCCGGCCCGGGCCGACACCCCTTGGAAACTGGTCAAGGCCTATCCCCACGACCCGACCGCCTTTACCGAAGGCCTCTTCTATCTCGACGGCGCGCTGTACGAGAGCACCGGGCTGGAGGGCCAGTCGGATATTCGCAAGGTCGCGCTCAAGACCGGCAAGATCCTGCAACGCCGCGTCATCGACCGGCCCTATTTCGGCGAGGGCATCGTCAACTGGAAGGATCGGCTCATCAGCCTCACCTGGCGGCATCGCCGGGGCTTCGTCTGGAACCTGGCCGATTTCGCGCCGCTGTCCGACTTCCGCTATCAGGGCGAGGGCTGGGGCATGACCCAGGACGGCCGCCACATCATCATGAGCGACGGCAGCGCGCAATTGCGCTTCCTCGACCCCGACAGCCTGGCCGAGCAGCGCCGCATCACCGTGACCTGGAACGGCCGCGCGGTCGACCGACTCAACGAACTGGAATGGGTGCGTGGCGAAATCTGGGCGAACATCTGGTATGATAGCCGGATCGCCCGCATCGACCCGGCGACCGGCGCCGTGATCGACTGGATCGACATCGCCCCGCTGCTGAAGGAGGCGGGCGTCAGGGACAGCGAAGCGGTCGCCAACGGCATCGCCTATGATGCCGCCAGGGACCGGGTGTTCATCACCGGCAAGAACTGGCCTAAACTGTTCGAAATCAAGGTCGCAAGCGAGCCGCGCAGTTGACTATTTTGTGCCGAATCGCTAAAGGCCCACCTCCCCAACACGCTGGTGAGCGGCAGTGCTTCTTGCACTGACCGTCTTTTTTGCGTCTAAGGGAATAGGAATCGGTCGTTTTTCCTCGCCAGGGACGAACGGTCCGGACGCTTTGAGATAGGGTGGCGCAAGCGGCCCTGTGGAGCAGGAGACAAGATTACCATGGCACGTATTGCGGGTGTAAACATCCCGACCAACAAGCGCGTTATCATCGCGCTCACCTACATCCACGGTATCGGCCGCAAGACCGCCGCCGACATCGCCACCAAGCTGGGCATCGACCACGGTCGCCGCGTTCAGGATCTGTCGGACGCCGAAGTCCTGCAGATTCGCGAAGCCATCGACGCCGATCTGACGGTCGAAGGCGATCTGCGCCGCGAAACCGCGATGAACATCAAGCGCCTGATGGACCTGGCCTGCTATCGCGGCCTGCGTCACCGTAAGGGTCTGCCGGTTCGCGGTCAGCGCACGCACACCAATGCGCGCACCCGCAAGGGCAAGGCGAAGCCGATCGCCGGCAAGAAGAAGTAATCGTTGAGGGGCCGCCCTTCGGCAAGCCCCTCCGGCGACTTCTACTTTTCAACGATTTCAGTAGGATAGAGCAAAATGGCACGCGAACCTCAGCGCATTAAGCGCCGCGAACGCAAAAACATCTCTGCCGGCGTCGCGCATGTGAACGCCAGCTTCAACAATACCATGGTGACCATCACCGACGCCCAGGGCAACGCAATTTCGTGGTCCTCGGCCGGCATGATGGGCTTCAAGGGCAGCCGCAAGTCGACCCCGTACGCCGCTCAGGTGTGCGCCGAAGACGCCGGCCGCAAGGCCGCCGAACATGGTGTTCGCACGCTGGAAGTCGAAGTGAAGGGTCCGGGTTCGGGCCGTGAATCGGCCCTACGCGCGCTGCAGGCCGTCGGCTTCCACATCACCTCGATCCGCGACGTGACGCCGATCCCGCACAACGGCGTGCGTCCGTCCAAGCGTCGTCGCGTCTGATCGCGCGCTGGCCATGAATAGCGGGCGGCGGACGCGCCGCCCGTTTGCCCGTCTGCATCGCCGGAACGTCCTGCCGGGTTCAGGATTGTAAAGCGTTCCGGCCCATCCCCAGGGGAAATACATGACTGTCAACATGAAGAACTGGCAGGAATTGAAGAAGCCCAACAGCCTCGAGATCAAGGCGTCGGGTGACGGCAAGCGCAAGGCGACCTTCGTCGCCGAACCGCTGGAGCGCGGTTTCGGCCTGACGCTCGGCAATGCGTTGCGCCGGGTTCTTCTCTCCTCGCTCCAGGGCGCGGCGGTCACCTCGATCAAGATCGAGAATGTCCTGCATGAATTCTCGTCGCTCGCCGGTGTGCGCGAGGACGTGACCGACATCGTCCTGAACATCAAGCAGGTCGCGCTGAAGATGGAAGGCGAAGGCCCCAAGCGGCTGCAGCTTTCCGCCACCGGCCCGGCCGTGGTGAAGGCGGGCGATATCAGCGTCGTCGGCGACATCGAAGTGATGAACCCCGACCTGGTGATCTGCCACCTGGACCAGGGCGCGACACTGAACATGGAACTGACCGCCGACATCGGCAAGGGCTATGTTCCCGCCGTCGCCAACCGTCCGGCGGACGCCCCGATCGGCCTCATCCCGATCGATGCGCTCTACTCGCCGGTGCGTCAGGTCGCCTACAAGGTCGACAATACCCGCGTCGGCCAGGAACTGGACTATGACAAGCTGTCGCTGACCATCGACACCGATGGCACCGTTACGCCGGAAGACGCGGTGGCCTATGCCGCCCGTATCCTGCAGGACCAGCTCCAGCTCTTCGTCCACTTCGAAGACGCCCTGCCCACCGCCGCGCCGGCCGCCGGTCATTCCGCCGCCGCCGCTTCGGAGGGCGAAAGCGACGCCAACCAGATCAACCGCTATCTGCTCAAGAAGGTGGACGAACTGGAACTGTCGGTTCGCTCGGCAAACTGCCTCAAGAACGACAACATCATCTATATCGGCGATCTGGTCCAGAAGACCGAAGCCGAGATGCTGCGCACCCCCAATTTCGGCCGCAAGTCGCTGAACGAAATCAAGGAAGTGCTGTCGTCCATGGGCCTGCGCCTGGGCATGGACATCCCCGGCTGGCCGCCGGAGAATATCGAGGAAATGGCCAAGAAGCTCGAACAGGAGCTGCTAGGCTGATCCCTATCCGTCACCCCAGCGGAAGCTGGGGTGACGATTTAAAGGTGAAGCGGCGACGACCTCAACAGTCGCCTGGTCTGGGCTACCTCACACGGGCCTTTAACGAACGAAGGAAGACAAAATGCGTCACAAAGTTGGTCATCGCAAACTGCAGCGTAGCACGGGCCACCGTAACTCGCTGCTGCGCAACCTCGCAGCGTCGCTCATCAAGCATGAGCAGATCCTGACCGGCACCGCCAAGGCCAAGGAATTGCGTCCTTACGTCGAAAAGCTGATTACCCTCGCCAAGAAGGGTGGCCTGTCCAACCGTCGTCTGGCGTCGGCCCGTCTGCAGGACGATGTGCAGCTCGCCAAGCTGTTCGAAGTTCTGGCCGAGCGCTACAAGGACCGCAACGGCGGCTACACCCGCGTCATCAAGGCCGGCTTCCGCGCGTCGGACGCTTCGCCGATCGCGATCATCGAACTGGTCGACCGCGACGTAGACGCCAAGGGTCAGGACTCCGGTCCGGTCCAGGGCGCCGATGCGGACGAGCTGGAAGAAGCGTGATCCGGCAGTCCTGCTGAGCGGGACTGGATGCTTTACGGACAGGCCGTGATTCCTTAGGGAATCACGGCCTGTTCTGCTTGAGAAAAGAGTGACCTAGAGAGGATGCGCGTTGCCGCCCTGATCCTGCTGCCGCTGCTGCTGGCGGCCGCACCCGCGCTCGCCGGGCCGGAGGGCGCGACGATCGACGCGGGCCATGGCGGGCTGCGCTATCCCGTTGCGAAGCGTCTGGACCTGGTCGAGGATCATTTCGGCGTGAAGGTCGCCGATCCCTATCGCTGGCTGGAAAACGACCTGCGCGCCGACCCGGCCGTGCGCGACTGGGTGACGGAGGAAAACAGCCTCACCCGCCGCTACATTGACGGCCTGCCGGGGCGGGAGGCGCTCAAGGAACGGATGCAGGCGCTCTTCTCCCATGGCCGCTTCACCGTGCCGCGCAAGGCGGGCGGACGCTATTTCTACGGCTATAACAAGGGGTTGCAGAACCAGACCCCGCTCTATGTCCGCGAAGGGCTGGGCGGCGCGCAAAGGCTGCTGCTCGATCCCAATGGCTGGACAAAGGACGGCGCCAGCGCGCTGGCCGAATGGGCGCCCTCGCCCGACGGCAAATATCTCGCTTATGCCATGCAGGACGCGGGGAGCGATTGGCGGACCCTGAAGCTGCTGGATGTCGACAGCGGCAGGACGCTGGACGACACGGTCGAGTGGGTAAAATTCTCGCAGATCGCCTGGGATGGCCGGGGCGAGGGGTTTTTCTATTCCCGCTTCGCCGCGCCGCAGGAGGGGGAGGCCTTCCGCTCCGCCAATGAGGATCAGCAGCTCTTCTACCACCGCGTCGGCACGGCCCAGGCGCAGGACCAGCTCATCTACGGGACGCCGGACCGCCCGACGCTCAGCCATCAGGCGCAGGTGACGGCCGACGGCCGCTGGCTGCTCATCACGTCCTTCCAGGGCATCGACCCGCGCCGCGAAATCCATGTCGCCGAACTGACCGGCGGGCCGATCACGCCGCGCCTGCTGGTCAGGGGGCCGGCGCAAGACTGGCGGCTGATCGGCAGCAAGGGCACAACCCTCTATTTCATCACCGACGCACGCGCCGCCCATATGCGGGTGGTGACGCTGGACGCCGCCCGCCCGCGCAAGGGGCCAAGGGAACTGGTGCCCGAACGGAAGGAGACGCTGGCGGGCGGCTCTCTGGTCGGCAACCGCATGATCCTGGCCTATATGAGCGACGCCCAGACCGTCGCCGAACTGGTCGAACTGGACGGGCGCAAGGTGGGCGACGTGCCCCTGCCCGGCTTCGGCACGGCGGCGGGGTTCGGCGGGCGCGAGGGCGATCCCGAAACCTTCTTCAGCTTTTCAGGCTTCGTGACGCCCGCCAGCATCTACCGCTTCGACACGACGACCCAACAATATCAGCTCTTCGCCCAGCCCGACCTGCCCTTCGACCCCAATGACTTCGGCATCGAGCAGCGGCTCTACCCGTCGAAGGACGGGACGATGATCCCCATCACCATATTGCGCAAGAAGGTGCTGGCCGACCACGCGACCGCCGCCCCGACCATTCTCTACGGCTATGGTGGCTTCAACATCTCGCTGACGCCCGGCTATTCGGCGACGCGCATGGCCTGGCTGGAGCAGGGCGGCGCCTATGCCATCGCCAATCTGCGCGGCGGTGGCGAGTTCGGCAAAGCCTGGCACGATGCCGGACGCGGCGCGAACAAGCAGAATGTGTTCGACGATTTCATCGCCGCGGGCGAATGGCTGAAGGCCAACGGCTATACCCCGCAGGACGGCCTGGCGATCGAGGGCCGGTCCAATGGCGGACTGCTGGTCGGCGCGGTGGTGAACCAGCGCCCCGACCTATTCGCCGCCGCGCTGCCGGCCGTGGGCGTGATGGACATGCTGCGCTTCGACCGCTTCACCGCCGGCCGCTACTGGGTGGACGATTATGGATCGCCGGAAAGCGCCACGGATTTCCCGTTGCTTTACGGCTATTCGCCCTATCACAACATCCTGTCGGGCAAGGATTACCCCGCCATCCTCGTCACCACGGCCGACACCGACGACCGGGTGGTGCCGGCGCACAGCTTCAAATATGCCGCCGCGCTCCAGGCGGCGGACATCGGCGACAGGCCGCACCTCATCCGCGTCGAAAGCCGCGCGGGCCATGGCGCAGGCAAGCCGATCGACAAGCTGATCGACGAATATGCCGACAGCTACGCCTTCCTCGCCCGGTTCACCGGGCTGAGGATCAGGGCGAAGCCCGAATAAGCCCCGTTCAGCCGCTGGACAGCCGGATACGGTTATCCCACTATCCATCGCAGGAGATATGACGATGATCGGGATCAAGGCACGCTGGATAACCGGAGCGCTGGTGAGCGTGGGGCTGCTGCTGGGCAGCGTCGGCGCGGCGCAGGCGCAGCCGGGCTGGGGCGGTGGTCGCGGCTGGGATCGCGGTTGGGACCGGCACCGTCATCGGGGTAACGGCTTTGGCGTGGGCGATGCGATCGGCGTCGCCGCGCTGGTCGGCGCGGTGGCGATCGTTGCCTCCTCCATGTCCAAGGACAAGAAGGCGCAGGGCGCACGCACCGACCGGGGCTATGGCGACGATTATGACGCGCCGCCGCCCAGCGCCGACACCGATTATGGCGCCGATGTCCGCAACGATGCCCCCACGCGGGACGACGCGGACTTCTCCGACGTGGCCGGCAGCGGCAGCGGCGACGACGCGCAAAACGATACCATGACCAACGCCTGCGCCGTCGCCATCCGCGACCAGGCGCAGAGGGAGGACGGCTACGCCGAAATCCGCCAAATGGGCATCCCCACCGCCACCGAGGGCGGCGGCTATAATATCGACGGCGAGGTCGAGACCCGCGCCAGCTATCGCGCGACCAACAGCGACACCCGCCGCTTCACCTGCGCCATGAAGGACGGCCGCGTCGCGGAAGCCTATCTCAGCCGCGACCTGGTGGCGCAGTAATCCAGGCTTTCGGGACCGATCGCTTTATCCTGTTCCTGCCTCCCCTCGTCGTCTAGCATCGCCCCCGAATCAGGGGGTTATGGGGTGACGGCTTTTCTTTTCGCGCCGGAAAACATCGTCTTCGTGTCAGCCTTGCTGCTGATGCTGCTGATCGGCGCCGTCCAGGCGCTGGGCTTTGCCGGCGATGCCGATCTGGGCCTGGACAGCGATACCGATCTGCTCGGCTGGCTGGGCCTGGGCCGTCTGCCCCTGCTCGCGCTGGTCGCGCTCTTCCTCACCCTGTTCGCGATCATCGGCCTGCTCGGCCAGCAGGCGGCGCACGACCTGTTCGGCGCGATGCTTTCACCCTGGATTGCGGTGCCCGGCGCGGCCGCCGCCGCTTTGCCCGCCACCGGCCTCGCCGCCCGCCTGGTCGCCCCGCTGCTGCCGCAGGATCATAGCACTGCCGTTTCGCTCGACCATCTGGTTGGTAGCCGCGCAAGGATCATCACCGGCCGCGCCACTACCGGCTCTCCCGCCCGCGCAAGGGTCGAGGATCATCATGGCCAGGCCCATTATGTCATGGTCGAACCCGACAATGCGGGCCAGGTTCTGGAGGAAGGGCAAACCATCCTGCTCGTCCGCCGCGAAAACCACCTCTTCCGCGCCATCTCGCATGGCGATCATTATCTGCCAATACTCTAAGGGTTGTGGGGATTCATCGTGAATTGATGACGGCGGCAGCGAGATAGATCATTGCTGAGAAGCTTTGGTCTGTTTTGCAGGCACGCATGGCGATACGTTTGAACTCTTTGAGTTTGCAGAAGAAGTTTTCGATCAGGTGTCGCCATTTATACATTTCAGTGTCGAGCCGAATAGGTATGGCGCGGCGTGGATGCTGAGAGATGACGATCCTGGCACCGCGTTCGTTGAGATCGGCAATGATGTCGTTGCTGTCGAAAGCTTTGTCGGCAAGCAACGCCCCAAACTCGACGCCTTCGATCAGCGGGGCAACACCGACGCTATCGAAACGATTGCCCGGCATCAGGCGAAAGCGCACAAGGTTGCCCAAGGCATCGGTTAGCGCCAATATCTTGGTCGTCATGCCGCCTTTGGAGCGGCCAATGGCCTGGCTCGAAGTCCCCCTTTTGCACCTTGACCGTGCCGGTGAACTTTCACGATGGTCGCATCGATCATGGCGTATTCCATGTCTGGCTCCTCCGTCAAAGCATCGAAAATCCGCTTGAAAACATCCGCTTCGCGCCAATCACGGAACCGCCGAAACGCCGTACTCCAGTTGCCGAACTGGGCGGGCAGGTCGCGCCAAGGACTGCCCGTTCGCACAATCCACAGCACCGCCTCCATGAATAGTCGATTGTTCCTGCCGCTGCGTCCGGGATCGGTGATCTTGCCAAGACAATGCGGTTCCATCTTCGCCCACTGGGCGTCCGTCAGTACAAAACGATCCATCCGCACCAGGAAGCACAGTTGCCGCTAAATGGGAATCCTAAATCCCCACAATCCTTAGGAGACAGACATGAACCTGCCTGCCGTCCAGCAAGGTTTTTCTATCCTTCCCTATGCGATGATCGCGGGCAGCGGCCTGCTGGTCCTGTTCGTGCTGGGGATCGTCATCGCCCGCCTCTACAAGCGCGCATCCAAGGAGATCGGCTTCGTCCGTACCGGCTTCGGCGGGGAAAAGGTGGTGATGAACGGCGGCGCGCTGGTGCTGCCGATCTTCCATGAAACCATGCCGGTCAACATGAACACGGTGCGCCTGGCGGTGGAGCGCAAGAATAGCGACGCGCTCATCACGCTCGATCGCCTGCGCATCGACGTGAAGGCGGAATTTTACGTGCGCGTCCGCCCCGACGCCCAGTCGATCGCCACCGCCGCGCAGACGCTGGGTATGCGCACGATGAACCCCGAAGCCCTGAAGGAACTGGTCGAGGGCAAGTTCGTCGACGCGCTGCGCTCGGTCGCGGCGGGCATGACCATGAACCAGCTCCACGAACAGCGCGGCGACTTCGTGCAGAAGGTGCAGCAGGTGTCATCGGTCGACCTCGCCATGAACGGGCTTGAGCTGGAAAGCGTCTCGCTGACCGGTCTCGACCAGACCTCGATCGAGCATTTCAACGCCAACAACGCCTTCGACGCTGAGGGTCTGACCAAGCTGACCGAGCAGATCGAGCTGCGCAAGAAAGCCCGCAACGACATCGAACAGGACACCCGCGTCCAGATCGAGACCAAGAATCTGGAGGCCGAGCGCCAGTCGATGCTGATCGCGCGCGACACCGAATTTGCCCGGCTGGAGCAGGAGCGCGAGGTCGAGATGCGCCGCGCGGTCCAGTCGGCCGAGGTGGCGCGCGAACAGTCGCTGCGCCAGCAGGAGGCCGAACAGGCCAAGATCGAGGCGAAGAAGCTGGTCGACAGCCAGCAGATCGAAGCCGACCGCGCCGTACAGCAGGCCCGCATCGAACAGGACCAGGCGCTCGAACTCGCCCGGCAGGAACAGCAGATCGCCGTCCAGAACAAGAGCCGCGAGGAAAGCCAGGCCAAGGCGCAGGCAGACGAAGCCCGCGCCAAGGCTGTCGCGGCCGAGGAACAGGTCCAGACATCGCGCCAGACCGAGATTGCCGAGCGTACCAAGCGGATCGAGCTGATCGACGCCGCGCGCGAAGCCGAACGCGCCGCTATCCAGGTGAAGGTCGAGGCGGAGGCCGAGAAACAGGCCGCGTCCGATCGCGCAGCCGCATTGCGCTTCGCCGCCGAGGGTGAGGCCGAAGCCGTCAAGCTGCGCGCCGAGGCCGACCGCGTGCGCTTCGAGGTGGAAGCGGCGGGCCAGCGTGCGGTGAACGAGGCCGCGAACCTGCTCTCCTCCGACCAGATGTCGCTCCAGACCAAGCTGGCGCTGCTGAAGGTGCTGCCCGACCTGGTACGGGAAGCCGCCAAGCCGATGGAATCGATCGATTCGATCAAGATCGTGCAGGTCGAGGGGCTGACCGGTCAGGGTGGCGGCGACGGTGGAATCATCGGCGCAGGCGGCGAACAGAATCTCGCCAACGCCGCCGTATCCGCCGCCCTGCGCTACCGCGCGCAAGCCCCGGTGATCGACGGACTGATGAAGGAACTCGGCCTCGACGGCTCCAGCCTCGACGCGCTGGTCAAGGGCGCCGTGGACCCCGCCCTCGTCGCCCCGGTGATCGTCGAGAAAATCCTGCCGGGGAAGGACCAACCGCAAGGATAAGCCAGCCATTCAGCCCCGTCATTCTTCAGAGCCAGGAAGGTCGGGGATGGGTTGAACAAACACATTCCCCTCCCGCAAGCGGGAGGGGGAATCAGACGCCCTCCCAGTCGCCCCACAACCCACCACCTCATCGCTCTCCCAACGGTCAACGCCACCCGAAAATCCAACATCCTTCCAATGTAGGATTTTTCCTGATCTATCTTGTCGGATGGATAGCCATGCCCTCTTTCCGTTATCGCGCCCCACCGCTTCATCCCGGCCTTTCCGCGTTGCGTCATGGGCGCATGGCTGGCGCGTCGCCGTCGCTTTACGGGCGCGTGGAAGGCGCGTCGGCGTGACCCGATTGACGCGTCCCTGTCGCGTGGCTGTCGCTTCGCGGGCGCTTCCCTGCCGCAACTGGCCGAAAAATAGGCCCTGCAACGGTGTGAACTTTGACGGTGTGACCCTTGGCATCGTCTTCCCGTCGCTATAGCGCCACCGCCATGTCCGTCCCGCCCTCTCCCCGCCGCACCGCCGCGATCATCTTCATCCTCATCACGGCGCTGCTCGACGTCATGTCGATGGGGATCGTCATCCCGGTCCTGCCCCAGCTTATCGAGACGCTGTCCGGCTCCAACGCGACAGCGGGCATGTGGAACGGGCTGTTCGTCGCGCTGTGGGCGGGGATGCAGTTCCTCTGCTCGCCGGTGATCGGCTCCCTTTCCGACCGGTTCGGGCGGCGGCCGGTGATCCTGATCTCGGTCGCGGGGCTGGCGCTCGACTATGTGCTGATGGCGGTGGCGCCCAATCTCTGGTGGCTGGCGCTCGGGCGCATCCTGGCGGGCGTCACCTCGTCCAGCTTCACTTCCGCCTTCGCCTATATGGCCGACATCACCCCGCCCGAAGGTCGCGCCAGGGGCTATGGCCTGATCGGCGCGGCGTTCAGCGCCGGTTTCGTCGCCGGGCCATTGATCGGCGGCCTGCTAGGCGAGATTTCCCATCGCGCACCCTTCTGGGCTGCCGCCGCCCTGTCCGCCCTCGCCTTCCTCTACGGCTTTTTCGTCCTGCCCGAATCGCTGGCGCGCGAAAAGCGCATGGCCTTTAGCTGGCGGCGTGCCAATCCCTTCGGCGCGCTGCGGCTGTTGCGCTCACACCCGGAGCTTTCCAGCCTCGCCATCGTCAATTTCCTCCTCTATTTCGGCCATCATCTCTTCTCCGCCGTCTTCGTCCTCTATGCCGGCGACCGCTATGGCTGGGGGGCGTGGCAGGTGGGCACGCTGCTGGCGCTGGTGGGCCTCATGGACATGGGGGTGCAGGGGATGCTGGTCGGGCCGGTGGCGAAGCGGCTGGGCGATCGCACCACGATGGTGATCGGCCTCGGCTTCGGCGCGATCGGTGTGGCCGCCATGGGCCTCGCCCCCACCGGCTGGCTGTTCGTCGCCGCCATGTTCCCCAATGCGCTCTGGGGCCTCGCCATGCCGACCATCCAGTCGCTGATGACGCAGCATGTCTCCGAATCCGAACAGGGCCAGTTGCAAGGCGCCAACAACAGCGTCGGCGCGATCGCCGGCATCGTCTCGCCGCTCTTCTTCGGCACCATCTATTCCTTGTCGATGGGCGCGAAGCCGGCCCTGCCCTTCATCGGCAGCGCCTTCCTGATCGCCGCCCTCATCCTGGCCGGCGGGGCGCTGATCGGATGGCGGGCCGACCGCGCGGTCAAGCCATAACTGGACATATGAAGGCTACGGCACTAACCGGGCGCGAATCCCTTCCCTCGGTCCAATAAAGGCGATTCGATGACGCTGCCCCTTCAGGATTCCATCCTTATCGTGGACTTTGGCAGCCAGGTGACACAACTCATCGCCCGGCGCGTCCGCGAAGCCGGCGTCTATTCCGAGATCGCCCCCTTCAACAATGCCGCCGAAGCCTTCGAACGGCTCAAGCCCAAGGGCATCATCCTGTCGGGCGGCCCTTCCTCGGTGATGTGGGAAGACAGCCCGCGCGCACCCGGGAATTTCTTCGACGCCGGCATCCCCATCCTGGGCATCTGCTACGGTCAGCAGACGATGATGCAGCAGCTTGGCGGCAATGTCGAAGGCGGCGAGAGCGGCGAATTCGGCCGCGCCTTCATCGAGGTGAAGAAGGGCTGCGCCCTGTTCGACGGCCTGTGGACCGAGGGCGAGAAGCATCAGGTCTGGATGAGCCATGGCGACAAGGTGACGCAGCTCGCCCCCGGTTTCGAGGTCGTCGCGACCAGCGAGGGCGCGCCCTATGCCGTCACCGCGAACGAGGAGAAGCGTTTCTACGCCACCCAGTTCCACCCGGAGGTCGTCCACACCCCTGACGGCGCAAAGCTGCTCGCCAATTTCGTCCGCCATGTCTGCGGCCTCGCCGGCGACTGGACCATGGCTGAGTTCCGCGCGACCAAGATCGCGGAAATCCGCGCTCAGGTGGGTTCCGGCCGGGTGATCTGCGGCCTGTCCGGCGGCGTCGATAGCGCGGTGGCCGCCGTGCTGATCCACGAAGCGATCGGCGACCAGTTGACCTGCGTCTTCGTCGACCATGGCCTGATGCGGCTGGGCGAAGCCGAACAGGTCGTCGGCCTGTTCCGCGAACATTATGGCATCAAGCTGGTCCATGTGAACGCCGAGGAACGCTTCCTGGGCGGCCTTGCGGGCCTCACCGACCCGGAAAAGAAGCGCAAGTTCATCGGCGGCGAATTCATCGCCCTGTTCGAGGAGGAAGCCGCGAAGATCGGCGGCGCGGACTATCTGGCGCAGGGCACCCTCTATCCCGACGTGATCGAGAGCGTGTCCTTCACCGGCGGCCCGTCGGTGACGATCAAGTCGCACCATAATGTCGGCGGCCTGCCCGAACGCATGAACATGAAACTGGTCGAACCCCTGCGCGAACTGTTCAAGGACGAGGTCCGCGTGCTGGGCAAGGAGCTGGGCCTGCCCGACATCTTCGTCGGCCGCCACCCCTTCCCCGGCCCCGGCCTCGCCATCCGCATCCCCGGCGAAGTCACCAAGGAACGTTGCGACATCCTGCGCAAGGCGGACGCCATCTATCTGGAGGAAATCCGGAGCGCCGGCCTCTACGACGCGATCTGGCAGGCCTTCGCCGTACTGCTCCCGGTGCGGACGGTTGGCGTGATGGGCGACCATCGCACCTATGACAGCGTCTGCGCGGTGCGTGCCGTCACCTCGACCGACGGCATGACCGCCGACATCTACCCCTTCGACGCCACCTTCCTGAGCCGCGTCGCGACCCGCATCATCAACGAAGTGAAAGGCATCAACCGCGTGGTGTACGACTACACCAGCAAGCCGCCCGGTACGATCGAGTGGGAATGATTTAGGCTCCTCCAGAAGGGTCCGGAACTACGCCAGAATACGACATAAGTATCTGATAAAATTTATTTTTATCGCAATGACGTTCAGCCACATTCGGTGGGTAGCGTTCAAATCCGTCGCGCGATCTGACGGTACCGCCTCCTCTTGTCTATCGCCAAAATCGCCGTTACCGTCAGGGACACAACAGCCCTTGACGGTAATTTTCTCCACCTAAGTCACTGCAAACAGTGCGCTTTTCGGGTCAGGAGAGGTGTGTTTTGGGGGTGACGGTAAAAAAGATCGGAGGCCCTGACAATGTTGACCGACGCAGCACTCAAGCATTTGAAACCAAAAGAGAAAGCATACAAAGTTTCGGACCGTGACGGCATGTATGTGCGCGTCGGGACGAACGGCACCGTCTCCTTCCGCCTGGATTACCGTCTGCACGGCAGGCGGGAGACCGTAACCTTCGGAAAGTACGGGCCTTCCGGCCTTTCTCTGGCCCGCGCTCGAGAGAAGTGCATCGACGCCAAGCGCATGGTCCAGGAAGGGCTATCGCCTTCAATTGAAAAGCAAAGGGACAAGCGCCGGATCAAGGAGGCCAAGAGCTTTGGCCAGTTCGGCGAGAAGTGGCTGACCGCCGCGCCCATGGCCGACAGCACGCGCGCGATGCGCCGCTCGATCTTCGAGCGTGAGCTGCTGCCGGCGTGGCGCAATCGGCTCCTGTTGGAGATCACCCCCGGCGACCTTCGTGCCCACTGCCTGGCTATTGTGGATCGCGGCGCGCCCGCGACCGCGATCCACGTCCGCGATATCGTCAAACAGATCTACGGCTTTGCGATCCTGCACGGGGAGAAGATCGCCAACCCCGCTGACGAGGTCGGTCCGGCCTCGATCGCGACCTTCACGCCAAAGGATCGCTCGTTATCGCCCTCCGAGATCCGCGTGCTGTTCAAGGTGATCGAAAAGGTTGCGACGCTGCCGACGATCCGTCTCGGCATGAAGTTCTTCATTCTGTCGATGGTGCGGAAGAGCGAACTGCAGGATGCGGTCTGGGACGAAGTGGACTTCGAGAACGCTGTCTGGTCGATCCCGAAGGAGCGCATGAAGCGCTCCAAGGCGCACAACGTCTACCTATCGACGCAGATGCTGGACATCCTGATCGCGCTCAAGACGTGCGCGGGCAACTCGAAATATCTGCTTCCCTCGCGCTACGACGCCGACGCTCCGATGTCGCGCGCGACCTTCAACCGCGTTACCTACTCGGTTGTCGAGCAGGCCAAAAAGGACGGGCTGCCGCTGGAGCCGTTCACGGTCCACGACCTTCGCCGGACCGGGTCGACCCTGCTCAATGAACTCGGCTTCAACAGCGACTGGATCGAAAAGTGTCTCGCCCACGAGGACGGCCGCTCCTCGCGCGGCGTCTACAACAAGGCTGAATACGAGGTTCAGCGCCGCCACATGATGCAAGAATGGTCCAATACCATCGACGCCTGGATCGATGGCCGGAAATATGCGCCGGTCATCATACCGCCCGCGATGCCGTTGCTCGAACCCGATCCTAGCCTCTGACCGGGCGGCTGCGGCGATGACGAACATCAACTTGTTGGCCTCGGGCGATCGGCCGGGCACGCCGCGACGCGAGCCAAGCCTCTACCTCAGCCAGATCCCACACAACACATCGCGACGACAGCGCGAAGCGTCGTGGGAATTCCCCGCGCTGTTCCATCCCGAAGATCGTACTGTCGGCCAGCGGTACCATCTCCTTGAGCTGTTGACGCCGGATTGTCCGAGTGTAGCTACCCTCGTCGAGCTTGGGCACGGCCGTTCTCCTTGTCGATTGCGGCCATGTGAAACCGAATGTCGTCGTAAAAGGAAAGAGATTGCTGCTCTCGTCGTAGGCTGGCGAAGAAAAACAAGACCACGGCGGGACATGCTCGCAGGAACGAAGCTTATAGAAGCTCGGTCACAGCAGCTGATTCTTTACCGCTCAGATCGGGTATGTTACCCGTTCTTGGGAGAAAGTCGGGTAGGGTACCCGACCTTGAGGAGGTCCTGTCTGCGCTACGTGCCCACCCCGATCGCCTCGCAACTGACGGGGCTCTCGACGGACAAGCTCCGCGAATGGACCAGCCGCCGCGCGCTGATCCCCGCGGACCAACGTCCGAAGACCAAGGGGTCACCAGCTCGGTTCAGCTGGCAGACGGTCCTCGTGCTGCGCGTCGCCGTCCTCCTTCGCGACCAGTTCAGCCTCGAGCTGCAGGCGCACCAGGCGGCGTTCGCCGAGCTGCGCCAGCTGCTCCGATCGCAATCCTTCATCGCGCTCTGGGGAAAACGGCTCGCGCTTGGCCCGGGTAGGAGCTGGTCGTTCCTCGACGGCGCGGGAACGGTGCCAGAGACCGATGCGCTGCTGATTGCGCTCGACCCACACCTCACCGTATTGAGGGATGGTTTCGCTCTCCCGGAGGCAAGCGACGAAGGGCAACTCGATCTGTTCTCGTTGCCGACTGTTCATGGAAGACAGCGCAACAAGACCAGCCCTCGCCGCGCCGCCGCCCGACGGGCTTCATGACCGTCGGGCCGTACCATCGCTTGTCCAGCCAAGGCGGCTGTTCTCATACCAATGTTCATGATATGTTCCATCATATGCAATGGCAGAGTGTAGGGACATGACCGCAGCGACGGTCCAGAGCTGGCTTGAAAAGCTGGGCTATGAAGCCGAGCGCGATGTGCTGCATCTGCGCGGCGACGCGGTTCCCGAGACCCATCCCTATGCGCTGGAGATCAAGACTCTTCTGAAACCAGACGGGGCAATTCGCGCACAGGCGGTCTTCGACGTCGAGGGCGTCCCGACCGTCGTCTTTGTCGCGCGGGACGGTGCGCCGCTGTCGAGCGCCGAGCTGGACAAAGCGCGCCAACGTATCTGGAACCAGAATCTCGCGACTATCGTCATCGAGCTCAAGGGCGACGAAGCGACCGCGCTTCCGGCGCGCAAGCTCAAAAGCGCTGGTGAACGCTTGCGCCTTGACGAAGCCCGGCCCGATGGTCCGTTCTCCGCTCTCGACGTGTCGACGGCGAACCTCTCGCGGCGCCTGCCAAAATGGTTCGATGTTAAGGCGCGTGTGGATCGCAAGCTCTTGTCCAACCTGTCGACCGCGGTCGCCAAGCTGACCCTTGAGGGCCTCAACGGTATAGCGGGGGAACGCGCGCGCCGCCGGCTGGCCGAGCTCCTGATGGGGCAGGTGTTGTTTATCTCCTATCTCGAGCATCGCGAGATCGTCGGCGGAACCTATCGCGCCCGTCGCAACGTCGCCAAACTGCCCGACCTAGTCGCCCAGCGGGACCGAGCTGGCATCGCCAAGCTGATCGACCGCCTGCGGTCCGATTTTAATGGCGATTTCCTTGGCGATGACCGGCACGATCCCTGGACAGCGCTTTCGATCGGCGGCTTCGATCTTCTTGACCAGTTCCTGAGCCGCACTGATATGCGCACCGGTCAGGGCGACTTTTGGAACTACGACTTCAGCTATATTCCGGTTGAGCTGTTATCTGGCCTCTACGAGCAGTTCCTGACGCCCGAACAGCAGGCCGAGGACGGCGCCTATTACACACCGCGCAATCTCGCCATGCTCGCGGTGGACCAGGCGCTGCTGGCGTCGCCCGATCCGCTCTCCGAGACGATCTTCGATGGCGCGTGCGGATCGGGGATACTGCTTACGACGGCCTATCGCCGCCTTATAGCCTTGGCGGAAGCGCGCGAAGGGCGTCAGCTGGGTTTCGCCGAGCGTGGCGAACTCCTCAAGCGGAGCATCTTCGGCGGCGACATCAACTTTATGGCCTGCCGAGTCACCGCCTTCAGCCTCTACCTTTCGTTGCTGGAGGGTCTGGACCCGGCCGACATTCTGGAGGCGCAGGAGCGCGACGGCACCAAATTGCCGCCGCTGAAGGATCGCAACCTCGCGCACGGGCGGGATCACGCCGACTTCTTCGAGGACGGCCATGCCTTCTTTGGCCGCCGCTTCTCCTTGATCATCTCGAACCCACCATGGTCCGAACCAGAAAGGGAGACCCACACCTCGGCGGATGACTGGGCCGACCGCGCGGGTGTGCCCTTTGCGCGCCGGCAGATGGCAGGGGCCTATGCGCTGCGCGCCCTTGATTTTCTGGAAGAGGGCGGGAGGACCTGCCTCATCCTGCCGATTGGCCAGCTCCTCGGCGCATCGAGCGAAGCTTTCGTCTCCTTTCTCCTGCGCGCGTACAAGCCGAGCCGCATCATCAATTTCGGCGACCTGCAGGGGCTGCTATTCCCAACTGCTGAAAACACCTGCCACGTGTTTCTGGCCGAGCGCCGGGGCGCCGCGGTTCCGCAGTCAATCCCGTTCGGCGAGACGTTCGACTATCTCGTTCCCAAGGCTGATCTCAGCCTCGCTCTCGGCCGCCTCACCATGCAATCGGCCGATCGCCATGCCCTGCAGACCCGCTCCGTCGCCGAAGATCCGCAACTCCTCGTCACTATGATGTGGGGCGACGCCAACGACCTAGCGATCTGGAGCCGTCTAAGCGTGCGCGGCACCTTCGCCAACTTCTGGCGCGGTCCCCGCGAATTCCGGCGCTGGACTTACCGCAAGGGTATCCACCTGGAGGACAAGAGCCGGGTCGCGGTCGATCCCGGTCCGCTTCGCGACATGTCGCATGTGCCGATCGTCGCGCTCAGCGCTGGCGTACCCGTGCTACATCCGGATCTGCTGCGGCCTTGGCCCGAAGACAAGAAGACCGTTGTTGGGCTCAACGATGCTGTGCTCGCCGTGTTCGGTGGTCCGCGCGTGATCTTTCCCGACGGCTTCTCGCGAGAGCAACAGAATGTCCGCGCAGTCTATTATGACGGTCCGGCGAGCTTCACACACAGCATCGGCGTGATCGCGGGCCCCAAGGCGGATGCGCCCCTCTTAAAGTTCGCGGCCGTCTATCTGCGCTCAACGCTTGCGCGCTATTTCTTGATGATGCGCGGCTGGAAGATGCTGTGCGAGCGCAACGGCATACATCTGACCGATGTAGACGCCTTCCCGTTCTTTCTGCCCGCCGACGCCCCCGACCCGGAGGCGGCCGCCTCGGCACTCGCGTCGATTACTGCCCAAGTCGACGATCTTACCGCTCAGCCCGAGTTGCTCCAGCGGACCCATTACGAGGGCGTGCGCGCCACACTGGATGCTGCCGTCTTCGCCTATTTCGGTTTGACCGCCGACGAGCGGACGCTTGTCTCCGAGACGGTCGAAGTGCTCATGCCGTCGATACGGCCCCGCAGTTTCAAGAGTCTCGACACGCCGGCCCAGCGGCCGGCGGACGTGGAGGATTTCAGAATTTACGCGGATGCGCTGGCCAAAGCACTTACCAGTTGGCGCGATCGGACGGGCGGTCGAGGCCGTTTCCAGGTCGATGTCGTCGCGAGCGACCCGGCACGCGCCGGGCCCTCGGGAATCGTAAAGGTCAGCTATGCCGAAAAGGGCCAGGCTGCGCCCGGCGTCGCGGCAGTCGTCAATGATGAGCTCGTGATCGCGACCCTGGTTGTGCTGCGAAAGTCGGGCCTGCGCACAATCCCCTCTGGCAATTACCTGACCCTCGTGCCGGATGCGCATCTGTGGATCGACGGCAGTCTCTACCTGGTGCGACCGCTGACCCAGCGCAGTTGGACCGTGCGCCAGGCGCTGCGCGACGCCGAACATATTGTGCGCACTGTTCAGTCCCGTGCCGGCTCCACCAAGTTGGGGGCGCCCGCGTGACGGGAGCTAGTGACTGGCTTTCGGCCTTTCCGCTACAGCCAGCGACCGAAGCGGTCGAAGCCTTGCGGCAGGGCTGGTCGGAGCTGGCGGCGTCGCCGAGGCCGGACTTCAATCCCAAGACCAAGGAAGACGCGCTAACCAAGCGCCTCAAGGTCTACGTCGAAAACCATGTAGCGCGAGAGCGCGGCCTGCTGGGCATGTGGGCGGCTGAAGACATCATCGGCGACACTGACCCGGTGAGCGGCGAGCTGATTGAGGAGCGCAGGACCGACATCGTCTACGGCTGGAACAGCGAGGTTCAGGCTATGAAGCTGGTGTTTGAGTTTAAGCGGCTCGGACGCCAGAAACGGCATCGCGACCATTATCTGCGGGACAAGGGGCTCGGCCGATTCGTCACCGGCATCTACAGCCGGGGCCAGGCGGTTGCGGCCATGGTCGGTGTGCTGCTCGATCCCGAAGATGAGATCGTACCACCGATCCGCAATGCGCTGAGCGAGGCTGCGCTTGCAACCCTGTTGCGACTGCGGCCGACCGCCGCCGGAGAACCCTACGCACGGCCGTCAACCCTGTTCGCGACCGCCGACTTCGACACTGAACATGAGCGCGATCCGGTCCTCGCGCCCAGCCATGGCACGATCCGGGTATCGCATTTCTTTTTCGCCTTCGGCTATCCGACGAGCACCCTAAAGCCGAAGAAAGCGAAGGCGGCAGCGATGCCATAAGGTGCTGCCGCGGCCGCTAAATCGGCTTAAAGGCGGATCGCGCTCCAGTACGACCCGGGACGTTCATGTTACGAAACCTCGGTAGCTGCATGAGATGACCGAGGATTTGTACCCAAGCGCCCACGCGGGAACGGCCAAGGTCATTTTCCAATCCACATCGTCAAGCATCAGCTCGCACGCGCACGCAAAAGTGCGCCCGAACATGAGTGGTGGCGAAAGGCGCTGGCGTGGGGCCATTTCCGGGTGACCCCGCCGGAGCCCAAGGATGGCGAAGTCGAACCGTGGTAGTCGTTCGAGGCATTCCTGATCGCGCCACGTTCAAATGCGCTATGCGGCCGCATTCCAGCCGAAGACGTCCTCATGGTCGATATCGTCCGAGGAATTCATGTATCGCGCATCAAGAAAGCGCTTCGTGGCGATGCTGTTGGGGGTCTGCCGGTGAAGTTGGAGGCCCCAGCCTTTCAAGGTAGCGAGGGTGTTCAGACCGAGCTGGAAATCGACAAAGGCCTTGTCGAACTTTGCCAGATCGACCTTGGGCATAGCGCCGTTTTCGATCCGTTTGATCGCGCGGTTCATAACGCCCTGGGCGTCGGGCGTCCCGCCGAGCAGCGGACCGCCCAGCTCCTCCTCCATCGCGGCGTTCAAGGTGAAATTGTAGATGCAGTTGCACAGCTGCCAGTCGGGCATTCCTTCGGCGTGACACGCTTGGAGCACGTCGCGTGATTTTTCCTCGCCCATCAGCAATGGGACGATCGCGAGCATGACGGGGCCAGTCCGTCGATAGCGATTCTCCAGAGCTTGTATCGATTTCTCGCGCGAATAGCCGGGTGCCGGCGTGGAGCGCCACGCCAGGTCAGGGTGCACGAGCGCGGGTGCGATGGCGAGCGCCGGGGCATGCTGCTGCGATAGGTCGGGCATGTCGCCAATGAGCAAGTCGCGAACATCTTTCAGCAATGCGCTGACCGGCTGCACCCAGAAGGCGCGAGTCATGAGCCCTCGCTCCATCTTTCCGTCCAGGATCGTCCTGAAATCGACGAAGGGAAGCGCAGTCGCCTGCGCGACCATGGTCGCGGTCATGGCAAATGTGCGCTCGACCTCTTCGGTCTGATCGCCACCTTCGGGCAGGGTGATGATGAACCGCAAAGTTCCGTTGTCGGGATCCTGACGCAAGGAAGATGGCCCGGCACTTCCTGTTTCGATCCTGACATGCACGTCGCTGGGAATGATCAGCAGATCGCGGTCGGACAGATCGACAAGCGCGATCTGAAGCGCCGCGCCGAAGCGCCCGGCATCGAGACGCGCATCTTCTGCCGCTTCGATCGACCAGTTGATGCCCAGCGCGTGCCACTGATACTGAACGCGTCCGCCTACGTCGCCGAACAGGCCTTGGCCGAGCTGCTCCGCGAGAAGCGCTGCGATCTCGGGAAGCGACATCGTGGCCCAGGGTGGCTTGTCCCCGAGCTGCCTTATGCTGTTCGCATAGGCCGGATCGAGCTTCCAGCCGTCGACGATCGCATCGGCCGCGGCTTCGAGGTGCGGCGCGTTTTTCACCAATAGCGTGCGCATCTGCGTGGCCTGGACCAGGCCGGCCGAGAATTTGGCGTGCCGCTCCAATTCTTCGGGGTCGGTCGCGAAGTGCATGTGAAGTGCGGCAGCCCCGCCGAATGCCGCAAGGTAGCTCAGCCCCTCGCCATTCAGCATATAGCTGTCCGCAACGAGGAAAGCGGCTTCGGCAACCAGCGGCCTCAAGCTTTCATCGTCCGAGCGACCGGCCAGATGCAAAGCGGCCGCCGCATAATAGCGCGATGCCAGCGGCAGGTGCAGTAGCGCGTAACATTCGGCGAGATTGAGCATTGCAAGGACGGAGCCGCGCATGGTCTCTGCGGAAAACCAGCCATCTTTTGCGCGCTGAAGCTGATCCACGGCCAACGCCACCTTGTCCGCCTTCAGATACTGGACCGCCCTGTTGCGGCCCTGCTCGGCAGCGGTGAATTTCCCGCCACGCTCGGCGACGATAGCATCGACCTGGTCGGCGAGATCCCGATATCGCGCGTGATCGCCGATGATCGGCAGGACCATTTCGAGCAAACCGGCCAGAGCGTCGATGTCGGCGAAAGGCGAGATTGCTGCGATCTTCGCGGCGGCTTCCCAATGGAGGAGGAGCCGCTCGGCCCGCTCATCGACATCGGCGGTTCCCAGTTCGTCGAAATCGAGATGGCCCCGGACGAGCAGCAATCGGTAGCGAGAGCCGTCGTTGATGTCCTCGGCCAGCGACCGTTCGATCGCGGCGCGCGCCTTTTCGCGCCAGCCTTCGACCAGCTCGGGCGCGGCGTTGAATTCGCCTCGCAGGCGCGCCGACACCGCATAGGAGGCGAGAACGGTCGCATCTTCCACTTCGTTCGGCGGAGATGTCTCGTCGAGCATTTCGAAGTAGCGCGAGACTGCCCATACTGCTGGATCCAGCGAACCGCGGCCGCGCAATTGCGCGACGGCAATCTCATACAAGGCCTTGCGCTCGATGACGGGCCCGAACTTCCCGAGCGTTTCCTTCAGCAGATCCGACCACAGGCCCAGGTCGGCTCGCAGCTCGGGGGAGAAGGTCGCTCTGCGCAGCCCCCGCTTCACCTCGATGAAGTCGGAATAGCTCCCGATCTCGCGGACTTCGTCAAACCATCGGCGCCGAAGCGCGGCATAGTCGGCATCGGCTTCGACGGCAGGGAACATGTCTGCCGGCACCGACAGAAACTGCTCCGCGATCCAGAAAGTCTCTGGCTCAGCGAGCAGATCGGCGATCGCCTGGCCGTCGAAGACTTCCAGATGCGCGCCATAGGCGTCGTGGCAGAGCTTCTGCAGATTGTGGCGCTTCGCCACCGGCAGGTCCGGTACTGCATAATAATAAACGACGGTTGGTTTCGGTGTGCCACCGAACATCGAGCGCAAGTCGCGCTTGATCTTGTTGGTCAACGCCTTGTCTAAGGTGCAGCCAAACACCAGTGTGTCCGTGCCTTCCGCGGCGACCGACAGGCTTGATGCGATCGGCGTTGAAGCCAGATAGGTTCGATAGCTTTCGAAATCGCGGCCCTGGTCGCCCCCTGCCTGAACCGGGCCGGTCGCCGGAACAATCCGCCTCGATATCGTTTGGCGCGCCAACTCAAATGCCAGTTCTTCGAAGTGATGCTGTTGGTTCTTCGCGCTCATCTGTTCAAGCTGAAACCGAAGATACTGCCGCAGCTCATATCGGTTTTTTGATGCCGTCATGCCAACGGCTCCGATGAGGTGATGCAGCGGTGGAACGCAGTGGCGGACGGTGTACTCGATCCATTTGCAGCGACGTCGCTGGTCACTGCATCAGAGGGGGTGCCGAGGATCGGGTCAATCATCTGTCATCAATGGCTTTATCGCGCGCTGCACTCAAGCGCCCTGACTAGTGGCGTATGCGTTTGGCCTCCAGTCTCACTCGCCCAGTCAGCCTCAACCATCGCGCTGCGGGCCAAGGGACCTCCGAGCGACATCCGAGAACGGCAATCGTCAGTCGATCCGCTGGCCTCGTATATAGGAGTGCGACAGGCTATATGCAGCGCTTGATCCATCGCGCGAAAGAATTTGCATGATCACCTCCAAGCACATCCCTTGGGAGCCGATCGCCACACTGCCGGAGAACCGAAAGGATGGCCGTCGCATGCTGCTCTGGGAGGGTGATCTCCCGGTAATTGGGCGTTGGGATAGCCAACGCGAGGTCTGGGAAGATCCGGAAAGCATGCATCTGCTCGAGGAAATTACGCATTGGGCCGACATAAACCCTCCCGTGATAGCGCCGGAGCGCTAATCCCGGTCCCAGCCCGCCCGCCCGTCACAGAAGTTGCAGCCCCGCCACATGCTGTCTTCCATATCGCCATTGTTCCCTTCGCTGCACCAGCCGCACGCGCTGAGATCTTCGCTCAGGTGCAGACAGGCGGTGCAGAGATAATGGTCGTGGAACGACACGACCGTTTGATGTCCGTCGCAGAAAGAGCAGTTCGCCGGCGTGCTATGGTCATAGTTATCGTATGTGACCGGATCGTCGTCGACGATTTCGGCGATGTCGCCCTGGTCGAACTCCGTTCCGCAGCCTGAGCAGGTCGAGGTCTCATCACCCTCGACGCGGAACGGCGCCTCGCAGTTGGTGCATTCGAGCATCAACCAGCGCGGCGCGAACTGGCATACATGGCATTTTGTCTGTTGCAGCTCGCCTACCACGGCCTGGGTTTCGGCCGCCTCGAAACCGCAGCGACCGCAGGCTTCCAGAACCTTGCCCGCTTGCTTCAGCGCTGCCAGCTCGGGGGCCAAGCTGTCAAAGCGTGTCTTGAGATAGAGGCGATGCTCGGCAAACAGGCGATCCATCGCCTCCAGATCGAGCTCGAACCGGTCGAAGACGTCACACCACTGGCGCTTCAGCAGGCCGACGAGCCCGTGCCAGGCGTTGAGCTGCTCGACCGCGATCTGCTCGCGAACCGTGGGCTCGTCGATGTCCTGAAAGAAATGGACCAGCTTGTTGCGATGCTTCCGGACGATGTCGAATGCTCGCCGCGTCGACTCCGGCAGCGGGCTGCCCACAACCTTCGCCAGGCGATGGCACGCGTCCTCGAAGCTGACGGAGATGAAGTCGCCGGTTTGGAAGCTCGCCAGATCGGGCGTTTTGCTGACGACCAGGCTCCAGTGCTCCTGCATCAGCCGCGCCTTCAGGAACAGCTCGACGGCCGAGTGGAAAGCGATGATCGAATGCTTCGGCCGTGCCGTGAACTCTTCAGTGCCGAGTGTCAGAAAGTCGACAGCGTTCGCCACCAGATCCTGCATGGGATCGGGTCGTTTTTCTTTCGGCCGTTTCTTTCTGGTGCTGGAGGACATGGCCCTGACTTAGCCGGATGCACGAGCTACGAGAAGGACGCGCGTGGAGGATGATGCCGTTAAATTGGCGCCTCCCTGCGGGACCGCTGCTCTATCTCCGCTGCGCTCCGACCGAACCCCTCACGGGTTTCGGCCCATGCGGGTGACGATCAGACTGGCGATGCGGCGTAACCACGCCGATCCGTAAATCCGCATTCGCGGCTTTGCGCCTTTCCGTATCTGCGGAGATCAGGCCAGGGCTGCGCCGGCCCGATCGCGCGATCGGTCGCTGCACTCCGCGATGGGGTGGGCGTCGCTTCCCTTTAGGCCCGCCGCGCCTAGCCGCAACGCGCGTGCCGCGCTTACCTTCTCTGCGTTTCGGCCCTTCGGGTGCTGCCCGGCTCTGCCGGCGGGCCTGCCGGTCGCTCTTTCGCCGCCCACCCCAATCCGGTGTGTGTGGTTTAGAAGGAGTAGTGTGATGAACGCTGTTACCCAAACCGTAGCCGCCGAGCCTGTGTCGGGCGTCGAGATTTTCGTGCCGCTCGCCAAGCTCAAGAAGTCTCCGCGCAATGCCCGCAAAGTGCCGCATGGGGAAACCGCCATCGAGGCGCTGGCCGCTTCGATCCAGTACAAGGGCATGATCCAGAACCTTGTGGTCGAGCCCGAGGTCAAGGATGGCGAGCCCACGGGCTGCTATTTCGTGACAGCTGGCGAGGGCCGCAGGCTGGCGATGCTGCTGCGCGCCAAGCGCAAGCAGATCAAGAAGTCAGAGCCTGTCCGTTGCTGGCTGGATACCGCGAACGATCCGGCCGAGGTCAGCCTTGACGAGAATGTCACCCGTACCCCGATGCATCCCGCCGACCAGTTCGAGCGGTTCGCGGAGCTTTCCCGTGACAAGGGATGGGGCGCGGAGGAGATCGGCGCGCGGTTCGGCGTGTCGGCTTCCGTGGTGAAGCAGCGGCTTCGCTTGGGCGCGGTCAGCCCGAAGCTGTTGCAGGTCTATCGTGAGGACGGCCTTACGCTGGACCAGTTGATAGCCTTCGGGATTTCCGAGGACCATGCCCGGCAGGAGCAGGTTTTCGAGAACCTGCATCACAACCGAGAGCCGTGGATCATCCGCCGGGACATGACCGCCGCCAACGTGCCTGCGCAGGATCGCCGTGCGATCTTCGTGGGAGCCGAGGCGTATCAGGAAGCGGGCGGCGCAATCATCCGTGACCTGTTCAGCGAGGACCGGGGCGGGTTCTTCGAGGATGCGGGCTTGCTCGACATGCTCGCCATCGAAAAGCTGCGCGAGATCGCCGGGACCGTGCAGGCCGAGGGCTGGAAATGGGCCGAGGCGCATATCGACTATCCCCACGCCCACGGGATGCGGCGCTTCTATCCGCAGACCGTCGCCCTGTCCGACGAGGACGAGGCCCGGTTGGAGGCGCTGTCCACCGAGCATGACGAATTGGCCGAGGGTTATTCGTCCTATGACGAGATGCCCGAGGACGTGGCCGAGAAGCTGGAGGCGATGTCCGACGAGATTAACGCCATTTCGGCCAAGCGGTACGCCTACGACGCCAACGTGATCGTGCATGGCGGCGCGTTCGTCGTGCTTCACCATGACGGCACGGTCAGGATCAAGCGCGGATTCGTCCGTCTCGAGGATGAGGCGCTGGCCGACCCGCAGCCAGAGGAGGAGTGCGAAGGCGAAGCCATCGACCGGGAGGCCGTGGAGGACGAGCAGGCCGAGGACGGCGGCGAGGACGTGCAGGAGATTGAGGAAGAAGACGAAGAGCCGGGCAAGCCGATTTCCGACAGCCTCACCCGCGACCTGTCCGCCCATCGGACGCTGGCCTTGCGCGTGGCGCTTGGCGAGCGGCCCGATCTGGCGCTGATCGCCTTGACCCACACGCTCACGGCGCAACTGTTCTACAGCTACACCGAGGCCGGTTGCCTTGAGGTTCGTCCGACCGTGACGCCGCTTGGCAGCCATGCGGACGGGATCGAGGACACGCCCTTGGCGGCGCGGGCGAGCGAGGCGCATGAGGCGTGGGCCGAGCGGATGCCACGTGACGTGGCCGACCTGTGGGGCTTCATCGTCGGGCTGGACGATGAGAAGCGACTGGCGCTGCTGGCGCATTGCGCGTCCCGCACCGTCAATGCGCTACGTCTGCCGTGGGATCGCAAGCCCCGCTCGCTGCAAACGGCGGACAGGCTGGCGACTGCGCTGGCGCTCGACGTGGCGAAGGACTGGACGCCGACCGTGGACAGCTACCTTGGCCGCGTCACCAAGGCGCATATCGTCGAGGCCGTGACCGAAGGCGTATCGGAGGATGCCGCCTGCCGTATCGCGGACATGAAGAAGCCGGACATGGCGCAAGCCGCCGAGCAGCTTCTGGCCGGGATCGGCTGGCTTCCTGCGATCCTGCGGACCTCCGAGCCGGAGGCGGATCAGCCCGCACCCGTCGAGGCCGAGGATGCCGAGACCATGGTGCAGCCGCCCGAAGCGGAGTGTCCCGATACCGAAGCGCAGGACGGCGAAGCGTCCTACGCCGTCGCCGCCGAATAGCGGCATCGGGCCGGGGCCACGTAAGCGGTCCCGGCCTTCCGTTCAATCAGGGCCGTCGCCCGTGCGTCCATGAGATGCGGGGGGGGGGGGATCGCGTCGCGCGGGATAGCTGTCGCGCTCGCCGGGCTATGGCCCGGCTCGCGGTTATGAACGACGGCAGCTATTTCCCATCGACCATCCTGAGCCGTTCATGGTCGCCTGCGACTTCAGGTGCCGCTACATGGGCACCGCCATTTTACTACTGGATCAGGATGTGACCCTCTCGGCCTCGAAGAACAATCTCGCCCATGAGCTTTTCGTAAGAACGGCTGACGAGAACTACATCACCGCGCGTTGGTGCGCGATCAACCAGCTTAATACCGACTTCCTTTGGCTAGCGGTCCATGCCCTGGAAAAATACCTGAAGGCCGTCCTCTTAGTGAACGGCAAGTCGTCCAAACCCTACGGCCACGACATCGTAAAGCTCTACGCTGACGTGAAGCTGCTCGCGGGACCGCTGTTGCCGGACCGGCTGCAAAAGCCGGCTGATCTCGAAATCCATCATTGGTTCGAGCGGACGGCTGAGGCATTCATCGAACATCTCCTGCGCAACGGCAACGCCGATAATCGCTACCTGATCTATGGCTACGTCACCCGGAGCGAAGACCTTCATATGCTCGACCAGATGGTGTTCGCCATCCGCCGCCTGATCTGCCCGCTCGACGAGCGGATGTTTCCGCGCAGCGATCCGGGCGCGCCGACTGTGACCCACCGGGACATCCTGACCCGGCAGCCCGAATATTATGGCCGCATGGGCATGCCGCTGGACGGCTTGATCTACGACAAGGGGGAATCGGATCGGCGATCGGCCGCGCTCAATCTCAACATGGCCTTCGCGCTACCGGACTTTCCGCACACCTCGATCCGGGGCGGCAGTTCGTCGCGCAATCCGGTTATTATCCGCCGTATCCTCGATCCGTTGGAAAGCGACGATCCGAAGTGGGCAGCCGAAGGCGTCGAACTCGCAAGATGGTTCCTGGCCAATGTCAAAGTTCCGAAAGGCTCGGCCGCCGACCCCGGCGTGACCGAGCAGATCACCGCCGCGATCGACGCCGCTCGCGCCAAGCATGGATTGCCGTGAATTGCGTTCAATCTCGCGCTGGAATCGCGCGCAACAACATTCTGGACGGTGCTAAGGGCCCGCTGAGCACCGGCTTGCGGCGCAGGTGCTCAGCCGATCAGGCCGCAGCCTGCAGTTCCAGTAAGATGTCGTGGGCCTTCTCCAGACGATCCGGTTGCCGGCCTTCCTTCATCATGACTTCAAAATAACGGGTGGAACGAAGCATCGCGTCCAGTGCGAAGGAGAGCGCCTTGGGGATCTCCGTCTCGAACGGACCCAGAATATTGGTCACGCCGCCCTTGCCGTTCCTCTTCTTCAGGCCATTGAGGCTGCTGCTGGACAGATGGCCGTAAAAGGCGCTGACCACTCGATATTCGAGATAGCCCGACCGTTTGGGCATGGTCCGAGCGATCTTTTTGATGCTGAGGCCCTTCCGTTTGGCCAGCTTGGCCACATGATGCTCCTGACGTTTCAGGGACGCGGCGATCATGGCGGTGTCCGTGGGGTGCTCTTCACGCAGCAGCGTCTCCCGCTGGATAGCGTTGTCGTGCTCGTCAATCTCTAGCGCCTCCAGCGCCTTGAGCGGATCGGTGGCGAGCAGGCTCAGCCAGAATCCCACTTCATAGATCGCTCGCACGGCGCCCGCCGCTTCAATGGCCATGCCGCGCTCGGCCAACATGACAGATGCCGCGAACGCGTTCATCGCCCGCCCGTACATGCGCACCGCCGTCGGAGCCTGTGCGTTGGCCGGCCCGCCATTGCCGGCGTCCTGATGTTCCTGGAAGAGCCAGGTGGCGTAGCGGTTGACGTCACGCGCGAGCTCGAACCACGGCGCATAATTCTCGATGTAGATTGCCCGCCAGTCCTCGATCAGGGGCGAGAGCAATCCCTCCTCCGTCAGACCCTCGCGAGGGTCTTGATCTTCCTGCTGGCCGCCGTGATTCGTCATCGCGCTGGCGTAGCATCTTCGTGGGAATGATGGGCATCCCTCACCTTTGGCGTTCCGCGCCGTGTGCGCGACGGTCGCACTGTCTCTTCTGCTATCCGTGGTCCAGCGCTGCCCAAACGGCCTCTCCAATGGCTGGTCTGCCCGAGGCCGCTCGCCTTCCCGCAATGGCGGAGCGGCGCTTTTTTCCGCCGCCTGCGGCTTTGCATCGCGAAGCAAAAAAGCGCCGCTCCGCCATCCTCCGCTCCGCTGCGGCCCTTCGGGTGCGCGGTCAATCGTCCCCAGCCGACGAAGCGCCATCGAGGCCGCGATGGGCGCGGTCCGAGCAAGCAGGAGATTACGACATGACTACGATCGGCACCTTCACCGCCAACACCAAGGGCGAGTTCACCGGCGTCATCAAGACGCTCACCCTCAGCACCAAGGCGATCCTTCGCCCGGTCGAGAAGGAAGGCGAGAAGTCCCCCGACTTCCGCATCCGGGCCGCCGATATGGACATCGGTGCCGCCTGGAAGAAGACCAGCCGTGAAGGCCGCGACTACATCTCGGTCAAGCTGGACGATCCGAGCTTCCCGGCTCCGGTCTACGCCACGCTGTCCGGGACCGACACCGCCGGCGAATACGCCCTCATCTGGTCCCGCTGAGCAACCGACGACGCCCCGCTCAACCGAGCGGGGCGCTCCTTTTTTTCAGCTTCCCGCGTGGGATCGCCAAGTCCGATCTGCCCCTTGTCACGACGGTGCTCCCCGATCGAACCGCCGAAGCAGGAGTGTCGCAGTCAGCAGCACGACATGGTGCCGGAAGGTGCTGTCATCGTCAGGGCCGTCATGCAGCCTTGGCGTGGCAGCCGTCAATTTGGGAGAGGAAAGGTTGCCAGATACTCTCGGCTCGTGGCGATCACACCGGCCACGAAGGTGAAGCTGGTCGACAGCACCGACTCCAGCGACGCTTCCTCGATGTCCTCACCAGCGATCCGGTAGTTTGTGAGGATCTGGACCCCGACGTTCGGAAAGGGCTCGGCGGCTTCCCAGATCAGATAGCTGTCGTTCGCGGCAAAATGATCCGGCGACATCTCTACGATCCGATGCTGCTGCGATCCAGGTGGGAACCATTGAACGGCGAGCGCTCCTGCGGTCCCAGCGGCCAGTTCCCAATGTTTCGACTCCCGCGAAAGAATCCGGACCAGCTGGAGATAGTGAAGATAGGGACGGTGCGTCTCGCGTGCAGTAGTGAAGATGTCGATCCAAGGCTGGTCGAGATGAACCGCGACCTTCTTTTCAATGGCCTTGGCATAGTCCTCGTCGTCGCGCTCGATCGGGAAATAAAGATTCCTCGGGTTGGGGAGACCAGCGGATTTGCGCGCCGCGGCCGTGACATGGTCGAGCGCATGGACGAGATTGTTGGCGACATCGGCCAGGATCGGCTTGGCTCGACGCTGCGCACTGCGGTCGATCCGCAACTCGGCGCGATGCTGGCCCTCGGGTGAGGCCGAGCGCCCGATGTTCCACAGCAGGCCAGGTCCGGCGCCGAGGAGACCGCCAAGCTCGCGCTTGTGCGCCTGGGCGCGCTCGAACAACAATTGCGCGTCGTCGAGAAGATCGGTGGCCGCCATCGTTCGGCCTTAGCTGCCTCGACGTCTCCGCGCCATCGCAACCCGGATAGCCGGCGAACTAGAATTGTGGTGCGCCGCAGACGCGGCGGATGCTTGGGGCTCTGCCCCTGGCGCACTTCGGATCGGCTTCCGCCCAGCTTCCTCCACGCTTCGCGTTCCGTGCAGCCGGTTCCCCGCGAAGCCGCCCCTCTGTTTGCACCCCCGGTCTCGCCGACGGGCAGGAGTTCAGGCGCGGCAGCAGCGCTGCGCTGAACCCCAGCACCGAAAGGAACGACCATGTATCACCAACTCGCCACCCGGTTCGGCCGCAACAGCCATCAGATCATCGGGCGCGAAGCGCTCGACAATGAGGCGCTGTATCGGCACGTCCCGTCCATCTTCGCCCGCGAGGCGCACGACAGCCGTTCCGAGCGTTACGTCTATGTCCCCACCATCGACATTGTGGAGGGGCTGCGTCGGGAAGGATGGTTCCCGTTCTTCGCCGTGCAGTCCGTCCCCCGCGACGGCAGCCGCCACGGCCATGCCAAGCACATGCTGCGCCTGCGCCGGGATGGCGGCATCGGCAAGCCCGAGGCCGCCGAAGTCATCATCGTCAACAGCCATGATGGCACATCTGCGTTCCAGTTATTTGCCGGAATGCTGCGCTTTGTCTGCACCAACAGCATGATCGCAGGCGAGCGGTTCGAGGAAGTCCGGGTGCCGCACAAGGGCAATATCCAGCACGACATCATCGAGGGCGTTTACACCGTCGCCGAGGACTTCCCGCGCTTGATCGACGCCAGCGAGGGCATGAAGGCGATGCAGCTTTCCGAGGATGAACGGCGGTTGCTGGGCGAGGTTAGCTTGGTTGCCCGCTATGGCGAGGACGAAAGCCCGGTTCGCCCCGAGCAGATTATCGAGCCACGCCGCCGCGAGGATATCGGCAACAGCCTGTGGCGCACGTTCAACGTCATTCAGGAGAACGTCATTCGGGGCGGACTGCAGGGCCGCAAGCGCAATGCCGAGGGCCGTATCCGCCGCAGCCAGACCCGCGCCATCAACGGCATCGACCAGAATGTGACGCTCAACCGCGCGCTCTGGACGCTGGCCGAGGGGATGCAGCGTCTCAAAGCGGGTTGACACAGCCGCCGCAGGGCCGGACTTCCCGCCCTGCGGCTTTGCCTCGTTCAGACTGCATCACGCCGCCGACCCGTCACCGGGATCGGCGGCGAGCGCGCGGTCCAAAGGTCCGCCCGACCGCTGGCGGACGAGCTCGCCGGGCGTTCGCCCGGCTCGCATTTCTATATTCCCAAAAGCCAAAGACGACTATAATAGTCGTTTTCATGGCGTGCAGCGCTCGGGTTGTAGACGTGATCTTGCATGATCACTTCCCGCCAGGTGCGGGCCGCTCGTGCGCTTCTCGGTTGGACACAGGAGATGCTTGCCGACGAGGCCCTTGTCGCGTTGACCGCGCTCAAGCGCCTGGAATCGGAGAACGATCTGCCCGTGCGCGAGGACACGCGTCACCAGGTGGTGAAGGTGCTGGAGGGGGCGGGCATCGTCTTTCTCAATTCGGATCGCGGCGAGGGCGTATTGCTGGTGGGCGGCGCGCCGGCAAGATCGGCGAAATAGCCGAGCGGCCTGACGCCCCAATTATCTGCTCGTCATCACCAGGTCATAGCCGGGCCGGTATCATTACTTCGCTCCATTATGGTGTATATTTCGTGAATCAGCACATGCAGGGGGCAATGGCTGAGAGGGGACCGAGGCTATGACAGAAGCCTCCTTCGAGGATCGCGCTCCGGACGTGCCGCACGTCACCGAATATGACGAACGCCACCACCAGACCTATTGGCGGCTGCTCGATGCGGCGGCGGAAAAGGCGAACTGGTGCGAGGCCGTTCGGATCATTTTCGGCATTGACCCAGCGGCCGAGCCGGAGCGAGCCCGGCTCGTCTACGAGACGCATCTGGCCCGCGCCCGCTGGATGTCCGAGGCCGGATACCGCCATTATCTGCATCCGCCGAAGTCTTAAGTCCTAAATTCTGCCGCGCCGCAACTACGGGAGAATCCCGCCGGCACGCTGGCTCAATTCCGCTATGCGGCCGCCCGGCGAGCAGGACTTCCTCCCAACCGCCCAACCGCAAACATCTCCGATGCACTTCGCACAAGGTCATGCTTGGGAGGGCACATGCCGCCTGAGAGGGATTGGCGCGCGCCCCCGGAAAAAAACGCCGGGAGCGACGCGCTGCAGTATGCGGACATCGCCCTCGGCTATGTCAGCCGCAATCTGCGCTACAGGGCCGACTACGCCCGTGCCCTCGCCCGCGTGAAACGCGGCGCCGTCTCCGCCGACGAAGCCACCGCCGCTCTGGTTCGCCGCTGGGGCATCAGCTTCCACGCCGCTCCGCCTTCGGCCTATGACCCGAAGCTCGCGGTAGCCCGGCCCGACCTCTCGCCGGCCAGCGTCATCCTCGCGCCCGCTCCGGCCGATCTCGGCACGGCCCAGCGCCTCGATCTCAAGATGCTGGGGGCCGTGCGTGCGCGCATGACGCTCGGTGGTTTGCTCCATTTCATTCTCGCCGACCCCGACGGTGACGCGCATGTCTGGGTGTCGGGTTCGCTCGACAAGCCGTTGGCCATGATGCTGCCGATCGGAGCCGATCTCATTGCAAGGCTTGCCTCCGCCGAGCGCCTGCGCCGCCGCCTGCTCGGTATCGCGACCGGGCCACCGGCTCTGCGACCGCCTCCGTTCCGGCTCCAACACCTCCTCACGCTTCTGCGGGTGCTCGACGGTCGTGAGGCCGGCGCCAGCCGCAAGGAGCTGGCGGCAGCGCTGATCGACGGCGGCGTCACAGGCTACAGCGCGGCCGAATGGGTCGAATGCCGCGAGCGCAAGCGCATCGGCCGATGGATCACCGAGGCGCTCGAACTCAGGGACGGCGGCTACGTCCGCCTGTTGCGCGGCGGCTGAGGGGACATTTCTCGCACCTTCGGCGGTGTCCCTTCTCCGCGCCCGGGCCATTCCGCCACCATGGCCTCCTGTCCGCCGGTCCCACGATTTCGGGGCCGGCCATCATCAGGAGGATCATCATGGCCAAGCCTGTCACCGCCGCAACCCCACGCTATCTCAAGACGCCGGACGCGGCGATTCACTTGGGACTGTCGGCCCGGACGCTGGAAAAGCATCGCTGCTACGGCACCGGGCCGGTGTTCCGCAGGCTCGGCGGCCGCATCGTCTATGCGATCGACGACCTCGATGCCTGGGCGACGCTCGGCACCCGCCGCTCGACCTCCGATCCCGGCAACGGCATGGTCCATCCCGCCAAGCGTCTGCCCACCGACTGCGTGCGGCGCTGACGGCCCCATGCCCGGCGCACGCTCCCATTCCGGCCGGTCCAGTACCGAACGCACGCAGCTTGAGCTGTTCCGTTCGGTTCCCGGCGACCTCGCTGCCCGCGACGCGCAGGACTTGATGGCCTGGCCGTTCTTCAGCCTCGCCAAGGCTAGGCGCATCGCGCCGATCGAGTTCCGCATGGGCGCGACCTCGATATCCGTCGAGGCCGTTCCCGAACACGGGATGGCGACTATTTGGGACGCCGATGTGCTGATCTGGGCGGCGAGCCAGCTCATCGAGGCGCGCGACGCGGGGCGGCCGACCTCGCGCCTGATGGTGACGACGCCGCACGAAATATTGGCGTTCACCCGGCGCGGCACCGGCAAGGCGAGCTACGAGCGGTTGAAGGCCGCGCTCGACCGGCTGCAATCCACCACCGTCGCCACCTCGATCCGGCAGGAGCATCAGCGCCGCCGCCATCGCTTCTCCTGGATCAACGAATGGCGCGAGCTGGCGGACGGCAACGGCCGGGCGCTCGGCATCGAGCTGATCCTGCCCGACTGGTTCTATGCCGGCGTGCTGGGCCGCGCGCTCGTGCTGACGATCGACCGCGCCTATTTCGATCTCGCCGGCGGCCTCGAACGCTGGCTCTACCGCATCGTGCGCAAACATGGTGGCCGGCAGCAAGGCGGCTGGAGCTTCGACGTTCCGCACCTCTACCTGAAGTCGGGCGTGCTCTCGCCGCTCCGCCGGTTCGCCTTCGAGCTGCGCGCCATCGTCGCGCGCCAACCGCTCCCCGGCTACGTCCTCTCGCTCAAACATGCGCTGGGCCGCGATCGGCTGAACTTCACGCCCGTCCCCGTCGATCCGATCGACGCCGCCATGCGCCGCGTCGGCCTCAAGCCTGTGGAAAACTGGCCATGAGGTTCGGACTATCGGGAACAGCCGGATTCGGACTTCCGGGAACGCGAGACTCGGGCTTTCGGGAACGCTCGGCTTCCGCAAACCCGCAGAAATCCTCGCGAAATCGACCCCCTTCTAACAGTGCTAATAGAAAAGAATCCTTCGGATTCTTGCTAACGCCACGCGCCGCTGTGGACAGCGCGGCCGCGAGCGCGCGCGGCCAGCCAGGCCTCCGCCATCATCCTGGAGACAACCGATGAGCGACAACTGGCCCGCCGGACCGCGTGGCGGCGGTGCGCTCAGCACGCTTGCCGCAGACGGTCTCACCCATGTCGAGCTGACCTGGATCGAGCAGAAGATCGAGCACTGGATCAGGTTCGGGCGCGTCGCGCAGGACCGCATCATCGACCGGCGACGGCGCATCGCCAGCTTCCGGCCGGGCGCCGTCTTCGCGTTCGTTCGCTGGGCGTCGAACGACTTCGGCACGATCATCTCGCGCATCGACGTGGTGCAGGCCGTTGGCGTTGGCCAGCCCCATACGACACTGCCCTTCGTGCGGCCCGGCGGCGACATCCTGCTCAAAGTCGAGGGCTGGCCGAAGGTCCAACAGGTGCTCGCCGCGATCGACGCGGTGGAAGCGGCCGGCGTCGATGCCTGCGACGCCGCGCCCGACCACTGGCGGCATGTCCACAACCGCATCGCCGCAGGCCATAAGCCGCGTCCCTACACGATGGAGCGCCATAGCGCCTGGCTCAAGCGCCGGGAGATCGAGAGATGACGCGCTTCGGCTATGTCATCGCAACAGTGCTGGCGGTCGGGCTGTTCGCCGGACTGTTCGCCGCGGTGGCGATTCTCGATCCACACTCGCGTGTCATCTGGAACGCCAGCGCCAGCGCGCCGATCGGGCTCTACCGCATCCATCCCGACAGCGATCCGCCGGCCGGCTCGCTGGTTGCCGTAATGCCGCCCCCGCCGCTGGCCCGCTGGCTGGCGGGGCGCCGCTATCTCCCTGAAGGCGTCCCGCTGTTGAAGCATGTCGCCGCAAAGGCCGGGCAGCGGGTATGCCGAAAGGGCGACGTGGTGAGCGTCGATGCACGGCCCGTCGCCATCGCCCGCGCGCGTGATGGCCGGGGCCGTTCGCTCCCAATCTGGCAGGGTTGCCGGACGCTGAAGACCGACGAGCTTCTGCTGCTCAATCCGTCCGTCCCCGACAGTCTGGATGGCCGCTATTTCGGCCCGTTGCCAGCCTCCGCGTTGCTCGGCCGTGCAACGCCGATCCTCACTCGCAAAGCACCGCACGCGCCGCTCGAATGGCGCGGCCTCCGGCCATGTCCCTTGCATCCACCCTGCCAACCGAAAGGACCATCCCATGCAGATCGGCAGCTTCACCCGCACCCGCCGCGGCTATGAGGGCCGCATTCATACGCTGACACTCGACGCGTCCATCTGCCTCGTTCCGGCCGAGCGCCAAGAGGGCGAGAATATGCCGGACTGGCGCATTCATCTCGGCGATAGCGAGGATGGCCCCGAGGTCGGCGCAGGCTGGAACGAGACAGGCGAACGCGCCGGCGATTACGTGTCGCTGCGCATCGACGATCCCGCCCTCGTGCAGCCGATCCGCGCCGCGCTGTTTCAGAACGGCGACGACAAATCGTCTTGGTCGCTGCGGTGGAATCGGCCGCAGAAGCGCCGCGAGCAGGACTGAGGCCGTGCGTTGCCCCGGTCGCACCATCGCCGTGATCGCGCTTTTCCCGACCATCCCTTTGTTCGCGAAAAAACCGTCTCATCCCTTCGTCCCGCTCGGGCACAGTCCGGCCGGCGCGCGCAGCGAAGGTCAAGGGCGGCCATCGGCCGGCGCCTCGCGCGCACCCTTTACCGGAGCGAGCGCGCTGGCAGGCTGGCGTCGTTGCGGGGGCGGATTGGCCGTCGCGCTTGCGACCGTGCTGCTGTCGGGCCTCGCTGTGCCGTTCGCTGCGTCGGCGCAGACCCCGCCGATCGAGCGCGCGGCCGCGAGCCGTCCCTATGCGGCCCATGTCGCCGATGCGGCGCGGCGGTTCGGCATCCCGGAAGTCTGGATATGGGCGGTGATGCGCGTCGAGAGCAACGGCGATGTCCGCGCTGTGTCGACGGCCGGAGCGATGGGCCTGATGCAGATCATGCCCGCGACCTGGGCGACCTTGCGCACTCGCTACCGGCTCGGCTCCGATCCCTTCGACGCCCGCGACAATATCATGGCGGGCGCGGCCTATCTGCGCGAGATGCACGACCGCTACGGCAACGCGACGGCGATGCTGGCCGCCTACAATGCGGGGCCGGGCCGCTATGACGAGCATCTGTCGCGCGGTCGTCCGCTACCCGCCGAGACGCGCGCCTATCTCACAAAGCTGGCGTCGATCACCGGCGGTTCGGATGACACTCAGTTCGCCGCCGCGCCGCCGTCCGACCCGTTCGCCTGGCGTCGCGCGGCGCTGTTCGCGGTACGATCATGTGCGGTTTCGACGGCTCAACCGCAGGCCGAAAACGATGCCATCGACGTGCAGGCCGAGCACCTGCCGACCGATGGCGCTGGCGTTGCGGTGGCCGCCATCACGCCTACCTCGGACGGCCTGTTCGTCCCCGTTTCCCACCGGCCTCCGCAATGAGCGGCTCTCGCGCGCTTTGGCTGGTTCGGGCGCGGGCTTTCGCAGCGCCGGAAGGAAGCAGGGCTGTCTTTCTGAAGGGGGAAGGTCGAGGGCAAGATAAAGGGCGGCAATGTACGATGCCATTTTGCCCCGGTTGCGGCCTTGATTCTCAAGGCTTTGGGGCATTGCTGCGCAATGTGCGCGGAAACCGCGCAATGTGTGGCGACCGCCGGACATCAGCACAGATCAGGGTTTGCCGCACATTGCGGCGCGTCGTGTCATGAGCCGCGACGACGATTTCCGCATCCGGCCAGGCCGCATCCGCTCGCGGGGTAGCCAGCGTGCGCGGCCCATCATCACCCAGGCGCTCGCCGCCGCCCAGCGTGCCGGCGGTCATGTTTCACGAAGCGGCCGGATCGTCGCGCCGGGCCGTTCGACCTTCGGGCGCGGCCGGATCGCCAGCGTGCGCGCCACCCACCGGCTGGGCCACCGATCGCGGCAGGTCATCGTCAAGGCGCGCGTCGTCCGGCATGGCGGCCGGGCCTCGGTCGCGGCCCATCTCAATTACCTGCAACGCGATGGCGTCACCCGCCACGGCGAGCGGGGCGTGCTGTTCGGCGCCGAAGCGGACGGACTCGATCGCAATGCGTTCGCCGCGCGCTGCGAGGACGATCGGCATCATTTCCGCTTCATCGTCTCGCCGGAGGATGCGGATCAGATGCGCGACCTCAAGGGCTTCACCCGCGAGCTGATGACGCGGATGGAAAAGGATCTCGGCACGCGCCTCGACTGGCGGGCGGTCGAGCATTGGAACACCGACAATCCCCACGTCCATATCATCGTGCGCGGCGTCGGCGAGGACGGGCAGAACCTGGTCATCTCGCGCGACTATATCGGCGAGGGGATGCGGGCGCAGGCGCGCCAGTTCGTCACTCGCGAGCTGGGGCTGCGCAGCGACCTCGACATCCGGCAGTCGCTGGAGCGGCAGGTCGAGGCCGAACGCTGGACCGAGATCGACCGCGACCTGTCTCGCACCCTGCAGCGCGACGGGATGATCGACATGGCGCCCGAGCCCGGCGCGCGGCCGGACGGCGACCATGCACTGCGGATGGGGCGGCTGCGCAAGCTGGAGGGTCTCGGCCTCGCCAGCGAGATCGCACCCGGCCAATGGACACTGGCGGGCGATGCGCAGGGAGTCCTACGCGAGCTGGGCGAGCGCGACGACATCATCAAGCGGATGCACCAGGCGATGACCGCGCGAGGCATCGACCGGGGCGCGGCCAGCTATGTGCTCGATGCCGATCCCGCCCAGCCCGTCATCGGCAGGCTGGTCGATCGCGGCTTGCATGACGAACTGACCGGCGGCGCCTATGCGATCGTGGACGGCATCGACGGGCGCACCCACCACATCCGCTTTTCCGATATCGAGGCGACCGGCGATTGCAGGCCTGGCGCGATCGTCGAGCTGCGCCATTTCGAGGATCGTAAGGGCCGGCGGCGGGTGGCGCTGGCCGTGCGCTCGGACATGGACTTGTCGGCGCAGGTCCGCGCGCAGGGCGCCACCTGGCTCGACCGCCGCAACCTGTCGGGTGATGGCCGCAATCTTGGCGGTCGGTTCGGGACTGAGGTGCGCGCCGCGATGGAGGCGCGCGCCGAACATCTCGCCGACGAGCAGCTGGCGCGGCGGCAGGGGCAGCGGATCATCTTCGCCCGCAACTTGCTCGACACGCTCAAACGGCGCGAGTTGGACACGACCGCTAAGGACTTGTCGGCCGAGATCGGCCTGCGGCACACACCGTCCAAGGCCGGAGAGTATGTCGCCGGCACCGTGCGCCAGCGCCTGACGCTGGCCTCGGGCCGCTTCGCCATGATCGACAACGGCCTCGGCTTCCAGCTCGTGCCCTGGTCCCCCTCGCTCGACCGCCAGATCGGCAAGCACATCTCGGGCGTCATGCGCGGCGACGGCGGCGTGGACTGGTCGTTCGGGCGCGGCCGGGGGCTCGGCCTGTGAGCCGGCAAAGGAGATAGTTCATGTCCGCGACCAAGATTCTATGGGGCCAGGTCATCACCGTCTTTCTGATCGTGCTCGCCGCGGTCTGGGCGGCGACGCAGTGGACGGCCGCGGCGCTGGCCTATCAGCCGGAACTCGGCCCGCCCTGGTTCAGGCTCGGCGACTTGCCCGTCTATCCGCCGCCGGCCTTCTTTTGGTGGTGGTTTTCGTTCGACGCCTATGCACCGGAGATATTCCAGACCGGCGCCTTCATCGCCGCCTCTGGCGGGTTCGCCGCGATCGTCGTCGCCATCGCTATGTCGGTATGGCGGGCACGCGAGCTGAAGAACGCCCAGACCTACGGCTCGGCGCGCTGGGCGGCGCGCAAGGAAGTTGGCGCAGCCGGGCTGCTCGGGCCGAACGGCGTCATGCTCGGGCGGCTCGGGCGCGACTATCTGCGGCATGATGGCCCCGAGCATGTGCTGTGCTTCGCGCCGACGCGATCGGGCAAGGGTGTCGGCCTGGTCGTGCCGACGCTGCTCACCTGGCCGGGCTCCGCCATCGTCCATGACATCAAAGGCGAGAACTGGCAGCTCACCGCCGGCTTCCGCGCACAGCACACGCGCGTCCTGCTGTTCGATCCGACCAACGCCGCGTCGGCCGCCTACAACCCGCTGCTCGAAATCCGAAAGGGCGCCTGGGAAGTCCGCGACGTGCAGAACGTCGCCGACGTGCTGGTCGACCCGGAAGGCAGCCTCGAGAAGCGCAATCATTGGGAAAAAACCTCCCACGCGCTGCTGGTGGGCGCGATCCTCCATATCCTCTATGCGGGCGAGGACAAGACGCTGGCCGGTGTCGCCGCCTTCCTGTCGGACCCGCGCCAGCCCATCGAGTCCACGCTACATGCCATGATGACGACGCCGCACCTGGGCGAAGCCGGTGTGCATCCCGTCGTCGCCAGCGCTGCACGCGAGCTGCTGAACAAATCCGCCAACGAGCGATCCGGCGTGCTGTCCACCGCCATGTCGTTCCTGGGCCTCTACCGCGATCCCGTCGTCGCGCAGGTCACGCGGACCTGCCAGTGGCGCATAAAGGATCTGGTCGAGGACGAGCGGCCGGCGACGCTCTACCTCGTCGTGCCGCCGTCCGACATCTCGCGCACCAAGCCGCTCATCCGCCTCATCCTCAACCAGATCGGACGGCGGTTGACGGAGGATTTGCAGGCGCGGCAATCGCGCCACCGCCTGCTCTTGATGCTCGACGAGTTCCCGGCGCTGGGGCGGCTCGACTTCTTCGAGAGCGCGCTGGCGTTCATGGCCGGCTACGGCATCCAGAGCTTCCTGATCGCCCAATCGCTCAACCAGATCGAGAAGGCTTACGGGCCGAGCAATGCGATCCTCGACAACTGCCATGTGCGGGTGTCGTTCGCCACGAATGACGAGCGCACCGCCAAGCGCATATCGGACGCGCTCGGCACCGCGACCGAGATGCGGGCGATGAAAAATTACGCCGGGCATCGCCTCTCGCCCTGGCTCGGGCATTTGATGGTGTCGCGCTCCGAGACCGCCCGCCAGCTCCTGACCCCCGGCGAAGTGATGCAGCTCCCGCCCGACGACGAGATCGTCATGGTCGCGGGCATCGCGCCGATCCGGGCGAAGAAGGTCCGCTACTATAAGGACCGGCGGTTCACCGAAAGGGTGCTACCGCCGCCGGACGTGAAGGCCGGCGCTGGCAAGCCACGTCCCGACGATTGGAGCGGCTTGTCCCCGATCGCTGCGCCGCCGGAACCCGAACCGCCGCAGCAGGACCAGCCGCGCGAGACCGCCGGCGAGGATGAGGACCCGGCGAATGCGGGCCTGCGCCGCCAGCCCGACATGGAACGCCATATCGACGTTGCGCCCCCGCCCAAGCCTGCGCCCGCCAACGAGTTCGAGCTGGACGAAATCGAGGCCGACACCGACACCGACGCGGCGCGGCAGGCGGCGGTGCGTCGCCAGATGCAGGGGCTCGCACAGAGGGCGTCGCTCGATCCCGGCGACGGCATCGAGCTATGAGCACCAAGACGCCGTTCTCGGTCTATCTCGACCCCGAGCTGATGAACGCGCTCGCGGCCTATGCCGACCGGCGCGGCAAATCCCGCTCCCTGGTCGCCGAGGCCGCCATCGCCTCATTCCTGTCGCCCGACGCCGACGAGCAGCGCGAAGCAGCCATCGCCAAGCGGATCGACCGGCTGGACCGGCGCACGACCCGGCTGGAGCGTGATGTGGGGATCGGTGTCGAGATGATTGCGCTGTTCGTGCGCTTCTGGCTGTCGAACACGCCGCCGCCGCCCGAAGCGGAGCGGGCCGCCATGCGCCGCCAGGGCGGTGATCGCTACGACGCTTTCATGGAGGCGTTGGGCCGTCGACTCGCGAAAGGTCCGAAAGTCCGGCAGGAGATCAGCGAAGACTTGCCGCCCCAAGAAGAATGAGCCGCCTACGCTGCTCCCTGTCTTTCTTCGCCAGACTACGACGCCTGCATTTACTTGTTGAATCCTGGCCTTTGCTGTCTCTCTTGATGTGCCCCTGACGCCGGGCGGCGGTTCGCCCGGTCCAATCCAGGGGCTAGTTGTTGACCGCTTACTCACTCCGATCCGAGGCTCGATCACGCGGCGCGCGGATGTTGCGCACGGCGCTGGGGCCATCGATCGCGGCTTGGCTGGAAGACCCTGCCGTCATCGAGGTGATGTTGAACCCGGACGGCAAAGTTTGGGTCGATCGGCTGGGCGAAGGCATCAGCGACACCGGCGAGTTGCTGACCGCTGCTGACGGCGAACGCATTGTTCGCCTGGTCGCACACCATGTCGGCGTCGAGGTTCACGCCCGGAGCCCCCGCGTTTCGGCCGAACTGCCGGAGGGCGGCGAGCGATTTGAAGGGCTGTTGCCGCCCGTCGTCGCCGCACCGGCGTTTGCGATCCGCAAGCCCGCCGTCGCCGTGTTCACGCTCGACGACTACGCGGCGGCCGGGATCATGTCGGCGTCTCACGCCGAGGCGCTTCGGCACGGCGTCGAAACCCGCGCCAACATTCTCGTCGCTGGCGGAACCGGCAGCGGCAAGACCACGCTGGTCAACGCGCTCCTGGCCGAAGTCGCCAAGACCTCCGACCGCATCGTCCTGATCGAAGATACTCGCGAGCTGCAATGCGCCGCGCCCAACCTTGTCGCCATGCGGACCAAGGATGGCGTGGTCTCGCTGTCCGAGCTGGTCCGCTCGTCGCTGCGCCTGCGGCCTGATCGCATCCCGATCGGCGAGGTGCGCGGCGCAGAAGCGCTCGACCTCCTCAAAGCGTGGGGCACCGGACACCCCGGCGGCATCGGCACGATCCACGCCGGGACCGCGCTTGGCGCGCTGCGCCGCATGGAGCAGCTCATCCAGGAGGCCGTCATCACGGTCCCGCGCGCGCTCCTGACCGAGACCATCGACCTGATCGCCGTGCTGGTCCGCGACGGACACGGCCGCCGCCTTGCCGACCTGGCCCGTGTCGAGGGGCTCGACCCCGCCACCGGCGACTACCGCCTCACTTCGCTTTCCACCACCCAACCGGGAGACCTGCCATGATCCATGCCCTTCGGCATGGCGCACGCCGCGCCATGCTTGCCGCCACTACTAGCGTCGTCGCGCTGACCTTCGCCGTTCCGGCCCATGCGGGCGGATCGTCGATGCCGTGGGAAGCCCCGCTCCAGTCGATCCTCGAAAGCATCGAGGGCCCGGTCGCCAAGATCATAGCGGTGCTGATTATTATCATCACCGGGCTGACGCTCGCCTTCGGCGACACGTCGGGCGGCGCGCGGAAGCTTATTCAGATCGTGTTCGGCCTGTCGATCGCGTTCGCCGCGTCGAGCTTCTTCCTGTCGTTCTTCTCGTTTGGCGGCGGGGCGCTGGTCTGATGGACACAGCCGAGCCGACCGCGGGTTTTTATGCCCCCGTCCACCGGGCGCTGACCGAGCCGATCCTGCTCGGCGGCGCCCCGCGCGCGCTCGCCATCGTCAACGGCACGCTGGCGGGCGCGATTGGCCTCGGCCTGCGCCTCTGGATCGCCGGCCTAGTCATCTGGGTGATCGGCCATTCGCTGTCCGTCTGGGCCGCGCGCCGCGATCCGCAATTCGTGGACGTGGCCCGCCGCCACCTCCGTCATCCGAGCTGGATGCAGCCATGATGAGCTTGCGCGAATACCGCAGCAAAGCCGCGCACCTGGCCGACTTCCTGCCTTGGGCGGCGCTGATCGCCGAGGGCGTCGTCCTCAATAAGGACGGCTCGTTCCAGCGCACGGCCCGTTTCCGCGGCCCCGATCTCGACAGCGCCACGCCCGCCGAGTTGGTCGCCACCACGGCGCGGCTCAACAATTCGCTGCGCCGCCTGGGATCGGGCTGGGCGATCTTTGTCGAGGCTCAACGCACGCCGGCGCTAGACTATCCCGACGCTGAGTTTCCCGATCCGGTGTCGGCCCTGGTCGACATGGAGCGGCGCGAACAGTTCCGGGAGGAAGGGGCGCATTTCGAGAGCGCCTACTATCTGACGCTGCTGTGGATGCCGCCGGCCGAGGACGCCACGCGGGCCGAAGCCTGGCTCTACGAGGGCCGCGCGAATACAGGCGTCGATCCGTGGGAGCTGCTCAAGGGCTTCAGCGACCGCAGCGACCGGGTGCTCAACCTGGTCGAAGGCTTCGTGCCCGAGGTCCGCTGGCTCGATGACGCCGAGACCCTGACCTATCTGCACAGCACGATCTCGACCCGGCGCCAGCGCGTGCGCGTGCCGGAAACCCCGATGCACTTGGACGCGCTGCTCGCCGACGAGCCGTTAACCGGCGGGCTGGAGCCCCGCCTGGGCGATCATCATCTGCGCACGTTGACCATCATCGGCTTTCCGAGCGTCACCTTTCCCGGCCTGCTCGACGAGCTGAACCGCCTGGCCTTCGAGTATCGCTGGTCCACCCGCGCGATCATGCTCGACAAGACCGACGCGACCAGGCTGCTCACCCGCATCCGTCGCCAGTGGTTCGCTAAGCGCAAGTCCGTCGCGGCGATCCTCAAGGAAGTGATGACCAACGAGGCGAGCACGCTGCTCGACAGCGACGCATCGAACAAGGCCGCCGACGCCGACACCGCCCTGCAGGAACTGGGCGCCGACTATGCGGGGATGGCCTATGTCACCGCGACGGTGACGGTGTGGGACCGTGATCCTGCCATCGCGGCCGAGAAGTTGCGGCTGGTCGAGAAGATCATCCAGGGCCGCGACTTCACCGTCATTCCCGAGGGGATGAACGCGATCGAGGCATGGCTGGGAAGCCTACCCGGCCACACCTACGCCAATGTCCGGCAACCGCCGGTCTCCACCCTCAATCTCGCCCACCTGATCCCCCTGTCAGCGGTATGGGCGGGGCCGGAACGGGACGAGCACTTCGGACAACCCCCCTTGCTCCACGGCAAGACCGAAGGCTCGACCCCGTTCCGGTTTTCCCTTCACGTCGGCGATGTCGGCCATACGCTGATCGTCGGTCCGACCGGGGCGGGCAAGAGCGTCCTGCTCGCGCTGATCGCGATGCAGTTCCGGCGTTACGAAGGCGCGCAGGTTTTCGCCTTCGACTTCGGCGGCTCGATCCGCGCCGCCGCGCTCGGCATGGGCGGCGATTGGCAGGACTTGGGCGGGATGCTCGCGGACGAGGCGGGCGATGGCGTTCAGCTTCAACCGCTCGCCCATATCGACGATGCCGCCGAGCGGGCCTGGGCCGCCGAATGGCTGGCGGCGATCTTCGCATCTGAAGGCGTCGCAGTCGATCCGCAGGCCAAGGAGCATATCTGGTCGGCCCTGGGCTCGCTGGCGTCGGCGCCTATGTCGGAACGCACGCTGACGGGCCTGGCGGTGCTGCTCCAGTCGCAGCAGCTCAAGCAGGCGCTGGCGTCCTATTGCATCGGCGGACCGTGGGGCCGGTTGCTCGACGCCGAGGCCGAGCGGCTGGGCGAAGCCGATGTGCAGGTGTTCGAGACCGAGGGCCTGGTCGGCGCGGGATCGGCCGCGGCCGTGCTCTCCTATCTGTTCCACCGGATCGAAGGCCGGCTGGACGGAAGCCCCACGCTCATCGTCATCGACGAGGGCTGGCTGGTGCTCGACAGCCCGGATTTCGCGGCGCAGCTCCGCGAGTGGCTGAAGACGCTGCGCAAGAAGAACGCCAGCGTCGTGTTCGCCACACAGAGCCTGGCCGACATCGAGACCAGCAGCATCGCGCCGGCCATCATCGAGTCCTGCCCGACGCGCATTTTCCTGCCCAACGAGCGCGCCGCCGAACCGCAGATCGCGGCGATCTATGAGCGGTTCGGGCTCAATGCCCGCCAGATCGAGATACTGAGCCGGGCGACGCCCAAGCGCGACTATTACTGCCAGTCGCGGCGCGGCAACCGGCTGTTCGAGCTGGGGCTGGGCGAGGTCGCGCTGGCCTTCACCGCCACCTCGGCCAAGGCCGACCAACTCCGCATCGCCGAGATCATCGAAACCCACGGCGCATCCGCCTTCGTCGCCGAATGGCTGCGGCATCGCGGCTGCGCCTGGGCCGTCGAGCTGCTGCCGGAACCTGTGTTCGACCGCCAGCCCGAACTCCCCCTCACGCCTGACATGGAGATTTCCTCATGAAACTGCCGCCCGCCCGCCGCGCCCTCGTGGCCGGCGTCTTCGCCGCCCTGGCCATCGCGCCGACCGTCGCGCCCATGCCCGCCCACGCGCAGTTCGGGGGCATCGTCTATGACCCCACTAACTATGCGCAGAACGTGCTGACGGCCGCGCGGTCGCTTCAGCAAATCAACAACCAGATCCAGCAAATCCAGAACCAGGCGACCAGCCTCATCAACGAGGCACGCAACCTGGCCTCGCTGCCCTTCAGTTCGCTCCAGCAGTTGCAGCAGCAGGTGCAGCGCACCCAGCAGCTTCTCGGCGAGGCGCAGCGCATCGCCTACGATGTGCAGAACGTCCAGGAGGCGTTCACCGATCGCTACAAGGGTGCGGCGCTGACCGGCGATCACGCCCGCATGGTCGTCAACGCCAATGCGCGCTGGGAGGATAGCGTCGGGGCGTTCGAGGACGCCATGCGTGTCCAGGCCGGCGTGGTCGGCAATATCGAGGGCGCGCGCACGACGATGGACGGCCTGGTTTCGGCCAGCCAGTCCGCCACCGGCGCGCTTCAGGCGACCCAGGCGGGCAACCAGCTTCTCGCTCTGCAATCGCAGCAGCTCGCCGACCTCACTGCCGCGGTCGCGGCGCAGGGCCGGGCGCAGGCGCTGCAATCCGCCCGTCAGGCCGCAGAAGAGGCCGAGGGGCGCGAGCGGTTCCGCCGCTTCATGGGCAACTGAGGCAGGCTATGTCGCGCACGGTGAAGATCGCGGGAGTGGCGGCGCTGGCCGGGCTGATGATGACGGTGGCGATCGTCGCCGCCGTCCAGCCCGATGAGCCTGCGCCGCCGCCGCCCTTCGCGCTGCCGGCGGAAGCGGGCCAGGACCGGCTCGCGCGTGAGCTCGACCGCTGCGCCACGCTCACCATGCCGGACTCGGGCTGCGAAGCCGCCTGGGCCGAGAACCGCCGCCGCTTCTTCAGCCAAGACGAGGGCGCCGCCGCAACAAAGCACGATGGCAGTATGTCGCCGTCCGCCGAAGGCGCCGCACCATGAACGACACCGGCGTCATCGACACCTTCCTGGGCGTTTTCCAAAGCTACATCGACAGCGGTTTCGGGCTGCTCGGCGGCGAGGTCGCGTTCCTCTCGACCACGCTGATCGCCATCGACGTGACGCTGGCCGGCCTGTTCTGGGCCTGGGGCGCGGACGAGGACGTGCTTCAGCGCCTCGTCAAGAAGACGCTCTATATCGGCACCTTCGCCTTCATCATCGGCAACTTCTCGACCCTGGCCACCATCGTCTTCGAGAGCTTCGCGGGCCTCGGCCTCCAAGCCAGCGGCGGCGCGATGTCGATCGCCGATTTCATGAAGCCCGGCATGATCGCCGCGAAGGGGTTGGAAGCGGGCAAGCCGCTGATGGACGCGGCGGGCCAATTTTCCAACCTCTGGGCCGTGTTTTCGAACCTCGCGCTCATCCTCGTGCTGCTGCTCGCTTGGGTCATCGTGGTGCTCGCCTTCTTCATCATCGCGGTGCAGGTCTTCATCACGCTGATCGAGTTCAAGCTGGTGACGCTGGCCGGCTTCGTCCTGTTGCCCTTCGCCTTCTTCAACAAGACCGCCTTCATGGCCGAGCGCGTGCTGGGCCATGTCGTCTCGACCGGCATCAAGGTGCTGGTCCTCGCCGTCATCACCGGCATCGGCACCACGCTGTTCAGCCAGTTCACCGGCGCGAACCTCGGTGTCGCGCCGGACATCAATCAGGTCATGGCCATCGCGCTCGCCGCGTTGTCGCTGCTGGGCCTCGCGATTTTTGGCCCCGGCATCGCCAACGGCATCGTCTCGGGCGGCCCGCAGCTCGGCGCGGGCGCGGCGGCCGGCACCGCGCTCGCGGCAGCGGGCGCCTTGGTCGGCGGCGCAGCCGCAGCACGGCTCGGTGTGGGCGCCGCCGGTTCCGCCGCCGGCGCGGCCGCCCGGATGACCGGCGCCGCCGCGCGGGGTGGCGCTCAGATGGCAGGCGGCGCGACCAGCGCCTACAGCCTCGGCTCCCTGGGCAAGAGCGGCGCGGGCGCCGTCGCGGGCGGTATGTCCGCGGTCGGCCAGGCGGCGGCAGGAAGCGCGGCGAACGCCGTCCTCTCCCCCTTGCGCAAGGCGGCCGCCAAGGGCGGCGAGGCGATGAAGGCCAATTTCCGCGCGGGCGCCCGCGCCGGCTTCACCGCCAGCGGCGGCACGATCACCGGCGGGCCCGCGCCACCCGCCGCGCCCGCCGGCACGGCGACAGCATCCTCCGCCGCCAGCGCCTCGGGAGCGCCCGCCTGGGCGGCCGCGATGAAACACCGCCAGTCGATGACCCACGGCGCGACCGTCCTCGCCCACACCATGAAGGCGGGTGACAGCCACGGTGGCGGCGGTGGTCCCGACATCAAAGAGAAGGACTGATCCATGTTCCGACGCCCCACCATCCGCTACGGCCAGACCGCCGAACCCGTCACGCCCTACCAGCGCGCCGCGCAGGTCTGGGATGACCGCATCGGCTCGGCCCGCGTGCAGGCGAAGAACTGGCGGCTCGCCTTCTTCGGCGCGCTCGCTCTTTCGGGCGGCCTCACCGGCGGCCTCATCTGGCAGTCGGCGCGCGGCCATATCGTGCCCTGGGTGGTGCAAGTCGATCGGCTTGGCGAGGCGCAAGCGGTCGCGCCGGCCGACGCCGGCTACCGTCCGACCGATCCGCAGATCGCGTTCCATCTCGCTCGCTTCATCGAGCAAGTCCGCGCGATTCCCACCGATCCGGTCATCGTCCGCCAGAACTGGCTGCGCGCCTACGACTTCACGACCGATCGCGGGGCGATGGCGCTCAACGACTATGCCCGCAGCAACGACCCGTTCACACAGGTCGGCAAGGTGCAGGTCGCGGTGGACGTATCCAGCGTCATCCGGGCCTCGCCCGACAGCTTCCGCGTCGCCTGGACCGAGCGGCGCTATCAGGATGGCAGCCTCGCCGCCACCGAACGCTGGTCGGCCATCCTCACCATCGTCGTGCAACCGCCGCGCACCCCCGATGCGCTGCGCAAGAATCCGCTCGGCGTCTTCGTCAACGCCCTCAACTGGTCAAAGGAGCTGTCGCAATGACGCACACGCCTTTCTGCCGCTCCGCCTCGGTGGTCCTGCTGGTCTCCGCCACCGCGCTCGCCGGCTGTGCCACCACCTCGGCGAAGCCGCCCGCCATCGCCTATGACAATTCGCCCGTAGAGATCGCGGCGACACCTGCCGCGGAACCCCCGCGCGCGGTCGAAGTGGTGACGATCCCCGAGCCGCTGCCGCTTCCCGGTCAGTTGAAGCCGGTCGGGGAATCCGCGCCGCCGCCCGAGCCTGCCGATCCTCGTCGCCGTGTCGGCGCGGCCAATGCCGCCGCCCGCGTGCAGCCGGTGCGCGACGGATTCCTCAATGCCATCCAGCAATATCCCTGGACCGATGGCGCGCTCTATCAGGTCTATACCGCGCCCGGCCAGGTGACGGACATCGCCTTGCAGGAGGGCGAGCAGCTCGTGGGCGCAGGGCCGGTGGCGGCCGGTGACACCGTGCGCTGGATCATCGGCGACACGGTGAGCGGCCGCGGCGCCACGGCCCGCGTGCATATCCTGGTGAAGCCAACGCGGCCCGACCTCGCCACCAACCTCGTCATCAATACCGACCGCCGCACCTATCATCTGGAGCTGCGCGCCACGGCTGCGACCTACATGGCGTCGGTCTCGTGGAGCTATCCGCACGATGCCCTGATCGCCTTGCAGGCGCACAACGCCGCCGCCGCATCCGCCGCGCCGGCAGCGACCGGCGTGAACGTGGCAGCGCTCAATTTCCGCTACCGGATCGAAGGCGACCGCGCGCCGTGGAAACCTGTCCGTGCATTCGATGATTCCGCCCAGGTGTTCATCGAGTTTCCGGCCGGGATCTCGCAGGGCGAGATGCCGCCGCTGTTCGTGACTGGCACGACCGGCGACGCCGAGCTGGTCAATTACCGCGTGCAGGGCCGCTACATGGTGGTCGATCGGCTGTTCGCCGCCGCCGAGCTGCGGCTGGGCGACAAACGCAGCGAGCAGCGTGTCCGCATCGTGCGCGACGACGGACGCAGGGGGCGGCCGTGACCGATCCCATCGAACCGGCCGCGCCGCAGGCACCGCGCTCCGATCCGCAAGCCTTTCAGCTTCGCGGCGACCCGCCCCGTGTCATGCGCCTGTCGAGAAAGGCATTGGCCGTCATCGGCGTCGTCGCCGGCCTCGGCATCGGCGGCTCGCTGATCTATGCGCTCAAGCCGGCAGGCCAGAAGGAAGCGAAGGAACTCTACAGCACCGAGAGCCGCGCCACGGCCGAGACGATTACGTCGGGGCCGAAGGATTATGGCCAGGCGCCGCGCCTCGGCCCGCCGCTTCCCGGCGACCTCGGCGGCCCGATTGTCTCGGCCCAGCAGCGCGGCGAGAATGTGCCGGTCCCGCCGGTCGGCGCCCAGGTCGACGCTCGCGCTCAGGCCGAGGAAGCCGCCCGCCAGCGCGCCCAGCAGGAGCGCGATGCCGCGCGCATGAGCGGCGTGTTCCTCGGTGGAGGGAGCGGAGGCGCATCCGCAGCCATCCCTTCGCTGCCGAACATTGCTGCCGCCGCGCCGGACGCCGCCGCCCAGCCCGCCGAAACGGCGCAGGGAGACCAGGCCGCCAAGCGGGCCTTCATGGCGCAAGCGTCGAGCCAGCGCACGGTGAGCGTCGAGCGACTTGCAGCTCCGCCATCGCCCAATGTCGTGCAGGCCGGCAGCATCATCCCGGCCGCGCTCATCACCGGCATCCGCTCCGACCTTCCCGGCCAGATCACCGCCCAGGTGACGGCCAACGTCTATGACAGTCCGACCGGGCGTATCCTGCTCATCCCGCAGGGCGCGCGGCTGATCGGAGAATATGACAGCGAGATCGCCGCCGGGCAGCCCCGCGTGTTGCTCGCCTGGGATCGGCTGATATTGCCGGACGGGCGCTCGATCGTTCTCGAGCGCCAGCCCGGCGCGGACGCAGCCGGGTTCGCCGGCTTGCAGGACCGCGTGAACCAGCATTGGGGCAATTTGCTCAAGGCTGCCGCCATCTCGACGCTCCTCGGCGTTGGTACAGAGCTGGGCGCGGACGAGGACGACGACCTCACCCGCGCGCTGCGCCGCGGCTCGCAGGACACCATCAACCAGACCGGCCAGCAGATCGTGCGGCGGCAATTGAACGTGCAGCCGACGCTCACCATTAGGCCGGGCCATCCGTTGCGGGTCGTTCTGACCCGCGACCTGGTGCTCGAACCTGTTGGAGCGACACGATGACGAAGTTGAAGCTCGGGCCGCTCGCCGACGACCGGCCGGTCAAACTCACCGTGGAGGTGCCGGCGCCGCTCCACCGCGATCTTGTCGCTTATGCCGCCGCGCTCGCAGCCGAGACCGGGGGATCGCCGGTTCCACCTGAGAAGCTGGTCGCGCCGATGCTGGCCCGGTTCATGGAAACCGACCGGGCCTTTCGCCGGCATCGCGCGCAGGGGAATTGAAGGTGAAGGTCGCCCGCCTCAATTCCCCATGAACCGCTTGAAGCGGTCCCGGCCTTCAGCTTCGATCACGGCTTGCTCCGCGTTGGCGCACTCGTCGCCCCGCACCGAGCCTTCCGCGCATTGCGCCATGACCTGCCGCGCTTCATCCAGATGCGCCGCGAAATATTGCCGGCCGCGCAGTTCGGCCGGGGCCGAGACAGCGGCAAGCGGCCCGGCGACCGCCGCGGTCTGTCCCGCTGGGATGATCACCGGGCGCAGCACGAAACCCGCGCCGAACCCGATGACCAGCATGACCAACACGATGATGAGTGCCTTGCCTTGCGTCATGACTGCTCCTTTCCCGGTTGCTGAGACGATGGCTGCGGCCCCGACACGGGCGGCAGCGAATAGCGGACGGCGACGAAATCAAGGAATCGGCGCAGCACGGCATTCTCATTGTCCGCGCGCCAGTAACCGGAGAAACCGATCCGCATGTGGCCGTTGGTCTCGTGGACCTCGCGGAAGACCACACCCGGGACCTGAATGCCGAGCGCCGATTCCGCCACGATCGATAGGCGACCGCTGAGCGGGATGGCGCTCAGCACCGTCTCGCGCCCGATGTCATCCATGTCGATCTCCGGCGTGTAACCGGGCATCCCGAGCTTGGCCAAGAGCATATTGCGCGTCTCCGGGCCGGGATCTCGCTCGGTCAGCAGGAAGCGTTCGCCGGTCAGGTCGGTCCAGTGGATGCGCTCGCGTGCAGTTAGCGCATGATCTTCCGGCATCGCCACCAGGATGCGTTCGCTCCAGAAAGGGCGGCTCATCGCTCCCGGGTAAGGCGCCTCGCCGATCATGATCGCGATATCGAGCAGGCCACTCTCAATCCCGGCCAGCAACATGTCGCGGTCGCGCTCGAACCCGTGCACCTTGACCTCGGGATGGCGTTCGCCGAACTCGCCCACGGTTGCGCGCAGATTGCCGGCAGAAAAGGAAGTGTAGAAGCCCACGGCCAGCCTGCCCGCCTCGCCGTTGCGGGTCGAGCGGACCCAGCCGTTCAGTTCCTCCCACTCTTTCACGATCCGCTGCGCAGTGCGCAAATAGATCGCCCCATCTGTCGTCAGGGTCGCGCCGCGCGTCTTGCGATCGAACAGCGCCATGCCCAGCCGCTTCTCTGTTTCGAGGATGTGGCGGCTCAGCGTCGCCTGCTTAATGTTGAGGTTGCGCGCCGCACGGCTGAAGCTGCCCGCTTCGGCCGCCGCAATCAGATAGCGGAGCTGGCGCAACTCGATCACCACTTCGGCTCACTTTCCAGAGATGAGATCGAAATGGGTGCTCTCGATGCGGAGCTCATGTCATCTGGGGCACGACTTCCCCCCAGGAAGGAAACGGATCGCGCAGCCCCATCCACAGTTCCGGCGTGAAAACGCGCACCGGCAAGAGGCAGGTATCAAGACCGCTGCGGATACGGGCCTCATCCATGCCGATGCCGATGAACACCAGTTCCTGTCGCCGGTCGCCCCAAATGCTGTCCCAATGTCCGGCAACGAATTGCTCGAAGCGATCATCATCGGGCCATTGGTTCTTCGGAATGCTTGCCCACCACCGCCCCATTCGGGAGGTCATCGTCTGGGAACCGGCCACCGCTAGTTCGCCGACCCAGCCGGGCCGCGTGGCCAGCCAGAAATGCCCCTTGGCGCGCACGACATTATCGAGACCGCCGTCGATCAGGAACGTGTGGAACTTCGCTGGATCGAAGGGTTGGCGCGCGCGATAGACGAAGCTCTCGATGCAATATTCCTCGGTTTCCGCCTGATGGTTGGCATAGCCGTAGAGTTCCTTGGCCCATAGCGGATGCCGCGCCGCCTGCTGTTCATCGAACAGCCTCGTGTCGAGAATGGCGTCGAGCGAAACCTCGCCATGATCGCAGGTAAGGATTCTCGCGTCGGCATTGAGCGAGGCGACCAGCTTCTTGACGACGGCGAGCTGATCCGGCGTCACGGCGCTCGCCTTGTTGACGATCACCACATCGGCAAACTCGATCTGTTCAACCAGTAGTCCGACAAGACTGCGTGTATCGTCCTCGCCGAGCGACTCCCCCCGGTCGGCCAGGAAATCCTGGCTCGAATAATCCTTCAGCAAGTTGATGGCATCGACCACCGTTACCATGGTGTCGAGCCGCGAAACGTCACCAAGCGAGAGGCCCGCCTCGTCGCGGAAGGAAAAGGTGGTCGCCACCGGCAATGGCTCGGAGATGCCGGTGCTCTCGATCACCAGATAGTCGAACCGGCCACTTTCCGCGAGTGCGCGAACCTCTTTCAGGAGGTCGTCTCTCAAGGTGCAGCAGATGCAGCCATTGGTCATCTCGACCAGGCTTTCCTCGCTTCGCGACAACGCGGCGTCGCCGCCGCGGACCAGATCGGCGTCGATGTTCACCTCGGACATGTCGTTGACGATCACCGCCACGCGCTTGCCCTCGCGATTGGCGAGGATGTGGTTGAGGAGCGTGGTCTTGCCGGCGCCGAGGAAGCCGGAAAGGACGGTGACGGGCAGTCGCTTGTCAGGTGTCGCAAGCATGTTGACCTCTTTCAATCCAGGGACGGTGCCGGTCGGCAGCGGCCTCACAATTTCGTCGGGTTGGGCAGGCCGGCATAGACGGTCTCGGCATCGAAGGCGGGTGCGGCCTCGATCCGCCGGAGCCGGACTGCTTGCGGACGATCGGTGCTTTCCAGATCAATCTCGCGATAGAAGCAGGAGCGGAATCCGACATGGCAGCTTCCCGGTCCATCCACGCGCACGGACAGGATGACGGCGTCCTGATCGTCATCGACCAGCATCCGTTCGACTGTCTGTATGAAGCCGCTATGCTCGCCTTTGCGCCAGATCCTCTGCCGGCTGCGCGACCAAAAGTGCGCCTGCCTGGTGGCAATGGTCAGTTGCAGCGCCTCCGCGCTCATTTGCCCGAGCATCAGGATCTGGCCATTTGCGCCATCGACGACGATCGCCGGCAACAGGCCCTCCACATCGAAACGGGGCGCCAGGTCATCACCCAGCTCGATTTGCTCGATCGACAGGCGCTCAGCGAACATGGACGAGGTCGCCGTCATGATGCGCCACGCCAACCGTCATATCCGCCCATGGCTGGCTCAGGACGATCGGGGATCAGTCCCGGTGCTGTACCGAGATTGAAACCGTCATCGCCCTGGAGCGCGAAATTCTCCAGCCCCAGCGTCATCAGCGTCAGCGTGCCGCGCAGATCGGTTTCGTCCATGTCGCGGACGATGAACACCATGCGAGTGCGACGATCCTCGCTCGGCCAGGCGTCGAGCGCGACCGGCGTGTGCAGGACGTGCTGAACACCGTGAATGACGAGCGGCTTGTCCAGCCCTTCGATGTTGACGATGCCCTTGATCCGCAACACGTCCGGTCCCTTGAAGGTCGTGAGGATACCGATCCAGCGGTCGAAGGCCGTATCCTTCAGCGGCATGTCGAAGGTCAGGCAGATCGCGCGGATGCGATCATCATGCCGGTTTACGTCATGGTGATGGTTGTGGTGGTGATCGTCTTCATATGCCTCGGCATTCAGCCAGCGCTGGACGTCGACGCTCTTGGTGGCCGGATTGTAGATCCCGGCATCGAATAGTCGCTCCGCCGTAACCTCGCCATTCGTCGTCCTGATGATAGGCGCGGCGGGGTTGAGCGTCCGCAGCCGTGCCTCCAGCGCCCGAATGTCGGCGTCGGACGCGATATCGGTCTTGGTCAGCAGCAGCCGGTCGGCGACCGCCGCCTGTTTTACCGATTCCTCCTGCGCATCGAGCGTCGCCATGCCGGTCGCGGCATCGACGGTCGCGATCACGCCGTCGAGGCGGTAGAGCGTCTGCAAATGGTCGTCGGTCATCAGCGTGTGCAGGATCGGCGCCGGGTCGGCGAGGCCGGTGGTTTCTATGACGAGGCGGTCGAACCAGCATTTGCCATCACGCGCGAAGCGGAAGGGCGCATCGCGCAGGGTGCGCACCAGGTCGCCGCGGATGGTGCAGCACAAGCAGCCACCCATCATCTCAACCACGAGATCCTCGTCCGAACGAGCGACCAGGTCATGATCCAGCCCGACCGCGCCGAACTCGTTGATGACCACCAGCGCCCGGCTCATGGCGGGATCGCGCACGAGCCGGTTCAGCACGGTGGTCTTGCCGCTCCCCAGGAAGCCGGTGAGCACCGAGATAGGGATGAGCGACTGGTCGCCACGAAGGATAAGGCCCACGCGAACTCCTGTGTGTTACGTTATAACGTCACATACAATTGCAAGAAGCGGTTAGTCAAGGAACAGCGTCAGCCATTTGGGTCGGACCGCGCCCGATGGCCCTTCAACGGTAGAAGGGCCAGATCAGGTCAACTGGCCGCGCAGGCGCCGCATTTGCCGCGAACCTCGATGATCGGCCGTGTGGCCTGGAAGCCGCTCCGGGTTGCCGCTTTCCGAACGGTCTGAGCGGCCTTGTCGTCGTCCATATGCGTGGTCGCACCACACATGTCACAGATCAGGAAGATGCAGTCGTGGACACAGCCCGGATGATCGTTCGCCAGAAATGCATTCTGGCTCTCGACGCGAAGCGCCAGATTGCGCGCGACGAACAGGTCGAGGATCCGATAGACGCTGTTCGGTGCGATCCGCCGGCCCATGATCGTGCTCAGTTGCTCGGCCACCTCATAGGCGCTGATCGGCTGACCAGTCCGGGCGAGTATCTCGAAGACATGGGCGCGCATCTCGGTCCATTGCTCGCCGTCGGCAGTCAGAACCGTGCGCGCCGCATCAAGGAGCGACGAATCCTTCAGGGCAAGATGCGCATCGGGTGTGTGAGCCATCCTACTCCTATGAACCGCCACAGCCTGCCCCTCAAGAACCGCGAAGCGAAAACCAACCATCGATCGGTTCAGGAGCCTTGGCGCCGGCCGTAACCCCATCTCCTCGAGCAGCCGGTGCGCACCATCGACCTTGTCCATGGTCCAGAGCATGAAGCGGCTATCGACATGGATGGTGCGGTTGCGATCGGCCGCATAAGCCCAGTCGGAAATCACCCCATCGAGCGTGCCGTCGAAGGCAAGACCAACGAACTCGCCGCGCGCATTCAGCGTTGCCGAACCCGAATTGCCATTGGTGATGTCGACCGTCGACATGAAGTCGACGGGCAGCGTTTTCAGCTCCTCCGAAACATAGGGAGCATAGTCCCTGGCGCGGATTGCGGCGACCGCAGCATCGGGCGCATCGAACTCGCCTTTGCCGGTATGTTTGGCGAGCAGACCCTCGGCGGTGGTGAAGGGCGTCCAGATCTGACCGTCGCGCGTGCGCCCTGTCACCTTGCCCCAAGTCAGGCGAAGCGAGCCATTGGCATCTGGATACGAGGGCTGACCGATCGAAGCCCGATAGGCGAGCAACCCCTGCATGGCGGCCGAGCGGGCTGCCTGCGTGCGCCCGGCGCGATCCTTTTCCTTGCGCTCGCTGTCGATGTCGCCGGGATAGAGCGCCGCAGCCAGCTTGATGAAGGGATCATCGGACGCCTCGAATGCGGACGCCGGCTTGTCGAGCCAGGCAAGCCGCGTGGCGGCGTCGCCTAGCCTTGTACCGGCATAGAGCCGGTCGAGGCCGATCTCGCTAAGCGCCGTCTCGAACCGCGCGTCCCGGTCGGCCGGCTCCAACTGGCGATATTCCTCGAGCGCGGCCTCGAACAGCTTGCGATCGACGCTGGGCAGGAACCGCCGCTCGACCTGCGTCAACCGGTCGGCGATCAGCCTGCGGTCGCGATCCTGATAGCCGTTTTCCCGGGCAGCGTCAGGCTTCTCGCGTTCCCTCGCCCAGCGGTAGAGGGTGCGCGCCGATGAGAGGAGTTGCGCACGATTGAGAAGTGATTGGCGCAGGCCCTTGAGCGATTCCCGGTTGTTCTCGATGACCACCGCGTCCAGCACTTCGATCGCTGCGCCATAGCGCGTCTGGCGTGCGCGGTCGGCCGCGACCCAGTCGCGGAAGGCGTCCTCTTCGGCATTCTTGCGCGCGTCAAGGCCGATCGCATCGGCACCCGCGAGGTCGCCCGCCAGCTTCTTTTCGTAATTCTCGGCGCCCTGGAGGATCGAGGCATAGCGGATCTGAGCCTCGCGGTCGCCGGCCGTCGCACGCTTGATCTGAGCGGCATAGTCGGCGAGCAGCCGCTGCCAGAGCGGCTCGTATTCGGCGAAGTTGAACCGCACTTCCTCGGCCGTTCGCAGGCGATTGGTGGTGCCCGGAAAGCCGGCGACCATCACGAAGTCGCCTTCCTTCACGCCCTCGCGTGCTATCTTCAACCAGCTCTTCGGACGATAGGGCACGTTGTCGGCGGCATGGGGACGCGAGGAACCATCGGGCGCCACATAGGCGCGGTAGAATCCGAAATCACCGGTATGGCGCGGCCACATCCAGTTGTCGGTGTCGCCACCGAAATTGCCGATTCCCTGTGCAGGGGCATAAACCAGCCGGACATCCTGAATTTCTAGCTGCTGCTGAAGATAATAGGATGCCCCGCCATAATAGGGCCTGACGTCGCAGCGGCGATTGGGCTGCTTCTCGCACTCTGCGATCAGCGCCTTGCGATTGGCGTCGAGCCGCTCGTAGCGGGCAAGGCCCTCCAGCTTCGCGGTCACACCCTTGAGCATGGCGCTCGTCACATCCCGCAGATCCTCGATCACATAGACCCGCGTGCCCGGCACGGCGGGCAACTCCTCGCCGTGGTTCTTGGCCAGAAAGCCATTGGTCAGATAGTCTTGGCCCGCCTTGCTGTTGTACTGGATGGAACCCAGCACGCAGTGGTGATTGGTCGCGACCAACCCCTCGGGGCTGACGAAAGAGGCGGAGCATCCGCCGAGCGAGACGATGGCGTTGAGCGGCGGCGCATCGAAGCGGCCGAGCGATGCCGGATCGAGCTGGAGCCCATCGCCACGCATCGCAGCCCCGACGTCCTTCACCTGCTGCGGCATCCACATGCCTTCATTGGCCGTGGCGGGGGAGGCAAGTGCGGCAAACGCGCAACCTGCGACGATCCGGACGCTCCACTTCACGCGCATTTTTCTTCCAATCTGATCGCCCTCTCATCTTCATCCGGTGCCGGGTCGATCACCAGCACGAGCCGTTGCGCGTCAGTATCTCCGATCGGCGGCGAGCGGTGCAGGATCGTAGGAGCCTCCTGCCACAATCGCCCCTTGAACATGCCGACGTCGCCCACACCAAGTTGCCGGATCTCGGGTTCGCCGGAAAGGCCGGCCATGTCCCGGGCTTTTACCTCGATCCACTGTGTTCCCTCACCCAGATAGGTGGTGATCGTCCTGAGCGTCACATAGTCGGAATGGAACTTCCGGCAGGCGTCGGTTTCCACCACCTCGAGTCTGATCCTGATCTTGGCATCACCCGTGACCGCCGCGTGCTGCCGCGCGAGCATGGCGATGTCGGCCGTGAGGGCGGGAAGGCCGGGATAACCGGCTTGCTCCATGGCGCCGGGCAGCGCTGTCTCCAGCGCGCCAGTCTCGCTTGCGAAGAGTATGTCGTCGACTTCACCCAGTACGAGACCTGCCAGTTCCGCGTCGACATCATCGGAAAGGCTCCGCCGCCAGACCGTCAGTGCCGTATCCCTGTTGTGAATTTGGCGAAGGGCTGTTGGGCAGGAAACATGGACTGCAGGTGCTACCCTGACGTCCAGATCAACCTGATTGCCTGCGACCCGTTCTGGTAGTTCGGTCAGCGCCATGATCGTGTCTTGTCCATTTCAAGATAGAGATGTTATATCGTCACTTATGACCGACCTGCGTGTGAATTCAAGATACGAACCCTTCCAGATGCGACATGGCGGCTCCAGTGGAGGGGAAGGAGCCGTCGATGTCCTCGAAGTGCGCGGCTTATCCAAAGCTTATGGCGCCGCTCCCGTTTTGCGAGATCTGACGTTCAGCGTCGCGCCTGGCGAGCATCTTCTGCTGCTTGGGCCGTCCGGATCGGGGAAGAGCACGGTCATCAACCTCATTACCGGGCTGTTGACGCCGGATTCGGGAGAGGTCGTCATTGCCGGTGAACCCATGACGGGCCTTGGCGGCGCCGCACGCGACGATCTGCGCCGCAGGCGGATCGGGATCATCTTCCAGACATTGCGTCTGGTCTCCGCCCTCAGCATCCGCAGGAATCTGCGCCTGGCGCAGCGACTGAGCCATGGCAGTACGAATGATGCCGAGATCGAGGGCCTGCTTGGCACGCTCGGTATCGCACATCGTGCCGACGCGCGGCCGCGCCAACTCAGCCAGGGCGAAGCACAACGCGCCGCCATTGCTCGTGCTCTGGTAGGCCGGCCCGATCTGCTGGTCGCAGACGAACCGACGAGCGCGCTTGACGATTTGAATGCGGAAACGATCGCGCACCTGCTGCTGGATACGGCCAGGAAACGGGGCACGACGCTGCTCGTCGCTACGCACGATCACCGCCTGCGGGCATTCATTCCGAACGCTTTGTCGCTCGGCAGCGCTGTGAGCGAAGCGGCCTGATGCTCGGTCTTGCCTTTGCCTACATGCAGGATCGGCGGTCGGTCACCGGTCTCAATATCCTGTTGCTGGCGCTCGCGGTCGCAACGCTGGCCATCCTGCTGCTGGCGTCGACGCAGCTGGCCGAGCGGCTCGAACGCAATGCGCAGGGGATCGATCTCGTGGTCGGCGCCAAGGGCTCGCCCCTCCAGCTCATCCTGTCCAGCATCTACCAGATGGATCAGCCGACCGGGAACATCCCGCTGGCGAGCATCGACCTGCTGCGGCGTGACCCGGCGGTGGCGCAGGTCGTGCCACTCGCGCTCGGCGACAATTTCCGGGGCTACCGGATCGTTGGCACCGAGCCCTCCTATGCCGGGCTCTACGGTGCTGAGCTGGGGAGCGGACGCATGTTCGAGAAGCAGGGCGAAGCGGTAATGGGCGCAACGGTGGCGGCCAGGCTCGGTGCCGGGCTTGGCCAGAAGTTCATCGGTAGTCACGGCCTGGGCGACGGCGAGGGAGCCGGCGAACATCATGCCCATCCCTTCACAACGATTGGCATATTGAAACCCACTGGTACGGTGATCGACCGGCTGATCCTGACCTCGGTCGAGACCGTGTGGGACGTCCACGGCATTGCCCAGGACGATCAGGACCATGACCGTGGCGAGGAAGCCCATGAGCATGAGGCTCATGCCGAACACGACGATAAGACCGCCGCAATCACCGATGGCCGCGGCCAACTGGCGCCTGAGGTTACCGCCCTGCTTGTGCGCTACCGTAATGCGGCGGGTGCCGTTCGAATTCCGTCGATGGTCAACCGCCAGACCGATTTGCAGGCGGCGGTTCCGGCGATCGAGACCACGCGGCTCTTGTCGCTTTTGGGCGCGGGCATCGATGGCGCAAGGCTGTTCGCCTGGCTGCTTGCGGCCGTCGGCGGCCTATCGATTTTCGTCACCTTGCTCAATGCCGCGAGCGCGAGGGAAGGCGATCTCGCCCTGCTGCGTGTCATGGGCGCGAGCCACGCGCGGATATTCGGCACGGTCATGACCGAGGGGCTGGCGATGGCGTTCGTCGGCGGGGTGCTTGGCGTCCTTCTCGGCCATGTCGCTCTCGCTGCGGCAGTGCGGAGTTTCACGGCACTGAGCGAATTGGGCTTGCAGCCATGGCAACCGCATCGCGGCGAGCTTGCGATCCTCGGGGCAGTGATCGCGATCGGACTCACTGCTGCGCTGGTCCCTGCGCTCCGCGTTTTCCGCATCGATCTCGCCGCGACACTGGCAAGGGCAAGCTGATTCCATGAAGCCTCGTTTTTTGAAATCCCTGAGTGCGGTCTTCTGCGTAGTCTTTCTAATGTCCGGTCCCGCGCCCGCTGCGATGCAGGAGAGCGGAAAGGCCCCGGTGCAGGATGTCTGGCAGCCGGCGAAAACACCGCCCGGCGGCACGTCATGGAAGCTATTGGAAACCACGAGGCTCAACGACCGCACCGACCCCAAGACTCGTATGATCTACACGAAACCGGCCTTCCCGCCTGCTATCCAGGCGCTCGCTGGCAGGCAAATCAAGGTGGCAGGGTGGATGATGCCGTTGGAGAATGGCGCCCGACAAAAGCATTTCGTACTGCTCGCCTACCCACCAGGATGCCCTTTCCATATGCACGCGATGCCTAATCAGTTCATCGAGGTTTATGCCGCGGTTCCGGTCAGGGTCGACGAGATGAACCCGACCGTCATCACCGGCACGCTGGAGCTGACGGGGCAGGATGAAAGCGGCATCTTCTACAGGCTCAGAAATGCCCGACCGGGCTGAGTTGTCTAAGCCGCGAAAGGCGTCCGCGCTGTTCCGCTATATCGAAGGCCTTCAGCGTGAAATCCCATGGGGTAGCGTTCTCGATGCCGGAACGGGCACGAACTCGATCGAATGGATATCGAACCTCGCGACGAACCGCTGGACCGCCGTGACCGGAGCAGAAGGCCATGCCGTTCAGGTTCGCGACGCCGTTGAGGCGGCTCGCCGCCCGCAGGATCGCATCGTGCTCGGCAACTGGGCTGCCCCCACACTGCTCGCGGGCGAACGCTATGACACGGTTCTGGCCGATTACCTGATTGGCGCGGTCGAAGGGTTCGCGCCTTATTTCCAGCACAAGATGTTTGTCCGGCTGCGGCCACTCGTCGGTCGCCGTCTCTACATCGTCGGCCTTGAGCCCTATGTGAATGCAGCGGCGGACACGCCGGCCGGAGACCTGATCCGGGAGATCGGCCGCTTCCGCGATGCCTGCATGCTGCTGACGGGAGACACCCCCTATCGCGAATATCCGGCGCAGTGGGTCGTCGATCATCTCGAGGCGTCGGGGTTCCAGGTCACCGCAGCCAAGCGATTCCCGATCCGCTACAAGGAGCGGTTCGTAAACAGCCAGATCGACATGTGCGGCCCGCGTCTGGCGAAGCTCGCAAACCGTGCGCTGGCTGGCGCCCTGAGAGCTGAAGGCGAGGAACTGCGCGCCCGAGCCATCGAGCAAATCATGCGGGACGGAGCGCTTCGGCACGGGCACGACTATGTGATCGCGGCGCAACCAGCAGCGGAATAGCTGCAGGATACAGTGCGCGTTGACTCTTCGCATTTCACGCAATAACTGATGTTACATGAAACGTGATAGCCGATTGTCGAGTGTGCTGCATGCGCTGCTGCACCTGGCCGAGCATGATGGGCCGGCTACATCCGAAATGCTGGCCAGAGCGATGCTGACCAACCCGGTGGTGGTGCGCCGGATCATGGCGGGCCTGCGTGATCGCGGCTATGTGCGCTCGGAGAAGGGGCATGGCGGTGGCTGGACGCTCGCCTGCGATCTTTCGGCGCTCACCCTGCGCGATGTCTACGAGGCGCTGGGCGAACCTTCGCTGCTGGCGATCGGTAATAGGACGGAGTCGCCTGGCTGCCTTGTCGAGCAGGCCGTCAATGCGGCGCTCGGCCGCGCCTTCGACGACGCCGAAGCCCTGCTGCTGTCACGCTTCGGCGCAGTCACGCTCGCCGCACTCGGCGCCGATTTCCACGAGCGGCTGACCGCGCACAAGCAATCCTTCGATCTGGAGACCATTCATGCCGCATGATGTCACGATGCAGTCGCTGCTCGCGTCCTTCAACGACCCCGAACATGCGAAGCGCTACGGCGACGGCCCGCAATTGTTCGTGCCCGGCTTCGCCGATCTGCATCGGATGACGACGATCGCCCTGGCCGAGCGCGCGCCGAGGGATGCACGCGTCCTGGTTCTCGGCGCAGGTGGGGGGCTCGAGTTGCGGGCCATGGCGCAGGCACAGCCTGGCTGGACATTTCTAGGGGTCGATCCCGCGAAGGCTATGCTGGACGAGGCTGCGCGCGTGCTCGGCCCCGATGCGGATCGCGTGACTTTCTGCGAAGGCTATATCGATGACGCGCCCGAAGGACCGTTCGACGGCGCAACTTGCCTTTTGACCCTGCATTTTCTCGAGCCCACGGAGCGAGCCCGCACAGTGCGAGAGCTGCATCGCCGGCTCAAACCGGGCGCGGCTTTCGTCGCGGCGCATTCGAGCTTCCCGCAGGACGACGGGCAGCGCGCGCGCTGGCTGTCACGCTATGCGGCCTTCGCGCTGGCCTCAGGTGCGCCCTCAGATCAGGTGGAGAAGATGTGCGAGACCGTCGATGCCCATGTGCCAATGCTTAGCCCGGAAGAGGACGAGGCGATCCTGCGCGAAGCGGGCTTTTCCGATGTCGAACTGTTCTATGCGGGTTTCACCTGGCGGGGCTGGGTCAGCTACGCCTGAGCCATGGCTTCCGGCATCCGCGCTGACGGCCGGAGAGGCAGGGGATCGATCCGCCTCTCCGGCCCATTGCTGATCCTCAGAACGCTGTTCGCAAGCCGAACGTGAAGTTGCGTCCGCGTAGCGGTGAGGCATTCTTGATAAACGACGCATGGTTGAAGGCGAGATCGTTGGTCAAGTTGTTCGCCCGCACGAACAACTCGGCGTCGGCCTTCGGCCCCAGCTCAAGCTTGTAGGCCAGCGTGGCGTTGAACATGTCGTAGCCCGGCGTGCGCGTCTCGAAGGACGCCACCTTGCCCTGCTCGAAGACGTGGTAATATTCCACGTCGGCCGACAGCGCTCCCCATTTGCCATCGGCGCGCCCACCGAGGCGCCCGGCGGGAATGCGCGGAAGGTTGCCAAGGTCGTCCTTCAGCTTGGCGCGGACATAATCGCCGAACACCGACACGCCGAAGTCGGACGTGAACTGATGGCGGACTTCGCCATCGATGCCGGTGAAGGTTGCATCCGCTGCCGTGTAGCGGATCAGGCGGAAGTCCTCGAACTGGTCGAGCGTGTCCGCGAATATATAGTTGTCGAAGTGCTGATGATAGGCGCCGATGGTGAAGGTGGTCGCTCCGGTGGTCTTGCGGAAGGTGAGATCGATCGACTTCGCCGTCTCCTTGCCGAGCGTGGCAGTGCCCAGCTCATAGGTGTTAGTCGCGAGGTGAACCCCTCGGGCATAAAGTTCCTGGACGTTGGGCGCGCGCTGCGAGCGCGCCAGGGACAGCGCCAACGAATAATCTCCATTGATGTCCCAAACGGCCGCGCCCGAAATCGAGAACGGATTGTGCTCGGCCCGCCGATTCAGCGTGGTCTTGATGCGCTGCCATTCGTGCCGCGCGGCGAGCTCAAACCGTATCGGCCCTGCCTGCAATGTCTCCATCAGGAAGAGCGCAGTATTGCCGGTCTCGCTCTCAGGCAGGAAGGCTTCCTCGCCGAGCGCGCTGAAATCGCTTTCCGAATGCTGGACGCCGAAGACACCGCGCAGCCCGCCGATCGACTTGTGGGTCAGCTCTAACCGGATGTCGTGCGCCTTGTTCTTGAAGGTTGTTGCGACTTCGTCCTCCTCGACCTCGTCGTGCTCGTAGTCGGTGAACGACATGCGGAAGCGCACCTTCTCGAAGCCCGGCAGCGGGTCGCGATATTCGCTGCGGATGTCGAAACGTTCGCTCCGCAGCTTCACGAAAGGCACTTCCTCGTGCTCACCCTCGTGCCCGTGATCATGGTCTTCCTCATGATCATCATGGCCGCCGCAGTGCAGGCTGCTCCCATGTGGATGGCAGTCCTCATATTCGTGAGCATGACCGGGCAAGCCATATTCGCTCCGCTGGCGCGTATAGGCGACGCCCAGATAGCCGCCGTCACCGATCCACGAGCCGCCGACGCTGAAGGTGGACGTATCATTGTAGGAACCGTCGACATGCCGGTCGCCGAAGCGCTTCGGCACTCGGTAGTCGTCGGAGCTGCGATGGACGCCTTCGACGTGAAAGGCGAATGGGCCGACACCAGCGGTCAATCCACCGACAAGCGAGCGTTCCTTGTCGGCGGTGCCCAGACGGCCTTCCGCAACGCCGGAGATACCGCCCTCGGGGATCGCCGTTGGCACCTTGTCATCGAGCAGGTTGATCGCGCCACCGATCGCGCCGCCGCCATAGAGAAGGGCGGCGGGACCGCGCAGCACTTCGATACCACGCAGAAGCAATGGCTCCGTGGTGACGGCGTGATCGGGCGAGATCGCCGAGGCGTCCTGAATGTTCGCGCCATCGGTCAAAGACTGGACGCGCGGCGCTGTCTGGCCGCGAATGACCGGGCGGCTGGCGCCGCCGCCGAAGTTGTCGAAGCTGATGCCGGGCTGGCCGGCGAGCGTATCGCCCAACGTCGCCTGGCGGCGATGAACCAAATCCTCGCCGGACAAGGTGACCACCGGCGTCGCGGTCTCGTCCGCCTTCTGCTCCAGCGCCGAGGCGGTCACCACGATGTCGCGATCTGCGATGCTACCCGCCTGGGCGGCGAATGCCGCATGAGGAGTCATGGCCGGGATCGAGACGGCGGAGAGAAGGAAGATACGAATTTTCACGATTGGCCCCTTTTGCGCTTGAGATGTGGGGCCTAATAAGAGACGTTATAACATCACACAAGCAGGATTTTGAGTCGAATGCACGCACAGGGTCAAGAGGATCATGCAAAGGATCGACGGACAAACGTCATCGAGGGCACGGCGGTCTCCGCTTCGCTACTCTGCCTCGTGCATTGCCTCGCGCTTCCGCTGCTATTGCTGTTGCTTCCAGGCGCTATCGGTATGTTCGCGCGGACGGACGCGTTCCACTATGTCGCCCTGGCGCTGGTCGTCCCTGCGGCGCTGGCCGCGTTCTGGATCGGCTACCGGCGACACCGCGCGCGCCGTCCCGCCGTCATCGGTCTCGCAGGGATGGCCTGCCTCGTCGTCGCGCTTCTGCCCGGCCTCGGTAGAGGCGCCGAACTCGGGATCACCGTGGCGGGCAGTCTGTTGCTGATCACCGGTCACACAATGAACTGGCGGCTCCGGGCACATGCTGCCTGAGCCGGTAAACAATTGCCAACCGGAACTGCCCGCACCCCGGGATCGCCGCCCTTACCGCGGACCGGCCATCCTCGATACTCTGGTGTTGGCCCTGCTGGAGCAGAGCAACCGGCCCTTAACGGCCTACGAGATCGCAGAGCGGAGTAGCGGTCAAGGATCGCCTATCACCGCTGCGCAAGTCTATCGTGTGCTCGACCGGCTGATTTGCAGCAACAAAGTCCAGCGTATCGAACTGCTGTCGGCCTATCTCCCCGCGCAAGGAGGGCGTTGCGGGTTCCTCATCTGCCGATGTTGCCGCACGGTGCAGAGATTTTCGGTTTCCGCTTTGCAGGCAGAGCTGGAAAGATTGTGTCGGGCTACGGGTCATTCTCCATCACGCTCGATCGTTGAAGCGTCCGGGCTCTGTGCGGAATGTGCGCAAAGAGACGAAGCGAACCTCAAATCCTCAGCGAAACGAAAGGACGGGGCGATGACTATCGGAACGAGGGGGCTAATGGCGCTGATGACGGCGATGGGAGCCATGTTTGCTGCAGCACCGGCGGATGCCGCCGAACGTCGGCCCGGTACACTATATGACAATGTCGGTAATGAGCTGGGCATGATTACGGTAACCGACGGGCCCAAAGGGGTGTTGCTTCGGATCGAAGCGAAGGGCCTGCCGCCCGGCTGGCACGGCGTCCACTTTCATGAAACGGCGGATTGCGATGACGCAGAGTTCAAGCGCGCTGGCGGACATGTTCACTCGGCGAAACCCATCGTACACGGCTTGCTGGTCGAAGGCGCGAATGACGCCGGGGATCAGCCGAATTTGTTTGTCGGAACCGAGGGCAGCGTAACGGTGGAGCTATATTCGACCTTGGTTTCCGTCGGGAGAAACGGCGACCGGCCCGCGCTGCGGGACGCCGACGGGTCTGCGCTGGTGATCCACGCCAATCCGGACGACTACAAGACCCAGCCGATCGGCGGTGCGGGCGAGAGGATTGCCTGCGCCGTCATTCGGTAGGTCGAGGCGGCAATCGGTTATTCCTGTAGCATCTGGGCAATCATCCCGAAGCAACGGGCCAGAATCATGTCGGAGCTCGGACCAACGAAGCACTACAAATCTACCGCGAGGAAGGCGGTGAAGCGACGTTTGTCCATGAGGCCGTAGCTGTTGCTGCCGACGATATTCCACGCGAAGGTGTTGGTCACGTTCTGCATCTGGATGCGGAACGTCGCGGGAGACCGGCCGAGCTTGAAACGATACCGCGCGCCGATGTCTATCAACGCATAGGGATCGACCGAGACGAGGTTGTCGCGCGAAGCGGGGCGCTTTCCATACCAGGACAATGCGAGATCCAAGGAGACGCCTGGCAGGAACGGCAGCCGATAGTCGGCATTACCGCGCAGGATCGTTGCGGACTGGCCAAGCGGCTTGCGGCCAACCCGACCGAGTTCGACCGCTTCTCCGGTAACACGCGGCTGCATGAGGACGGCACCCGCCACGACGCTGAGTTGATCGGTCGGATTGCCGGACAGACTCAGTTCGACACCGCGGTGCCGCACATCGCCGAGGATGGTGAAGACATTGGCTTCGTCGGTGTTGAAGTAGGGCTTGCGAACATCGAAGACGCCGGCGACCAGCTTCATACGCGGCGAGATTGCCCAGCGTATTCCGGCGTCGGCCTGACGCGTGCGAATGGCGGGCAGCGCCTCGTTTCTGTTGGCGGCGTTGTTGGGTGCGAGCCCGCTTTCTTCGAGTCCGCGCGTATAGCCGGCGTAGAGGGCCAGGGTGTCGGTCAGATAGGCGGCGGCGGAGGCGCTCAACAGCCAAGGTTTATCATGCGTGCGGGTGGTCTGCGCATCGCCGGGAAGGTCAATCGTCTTGCTATAGCTGGCGCGCTGGACGCCCAGGCTAAGCTCGCCGACGTCCTTCCAGCGCCCCTCGTAAGCGAGGCCGATAGTGGTCTGCCGAACACTGTCATGGACGCGTTCGCCGAAACTGTATGAAGCTGGTTGCGCAACCGGCACCGGCATCCCCAGCCTGCGCTGACCGAGGTCGATCGGCTCGGCAGCACCTCCATAGAAGCTATCGAGGCGACGGGCGCGAACCGAGGCGTGAAGCGTATGCAGCCGCGGCCCGTCGAAGAAGCTCCGGCTGACGCGCAGTTCTCCGCTGGTCGAGGCATAGCGTTGCCCCGGATCGGCGATGATCCGCTCACGGGTCTGGCCATCCTGGGTGGTGTCGACAAACAGTTCGGCAAAATTCTGCTCGTTCACGAAGATCGAACGAACCGCACCGACGACCACGAACCAATCCCGACCGATCCGCGCCTTGGCGATCACGCCGGCATTGATGCCGCGGCTGTCCTTGGCTGCCCACTCCTGGCCGAAGTAACGCCGCCGTGGCGCTTCGGGTGCGACGAAAGAACCGGCGGTAACGATGGTCGGGGCGACTTGTTCGTCCTTGCCGATCGTCATCGACCAGAACGGGGCCAGCTCGATGCCGTCGCTTGGGCGCCAGTGCGGGATGATCGCCGCGCGGATGTAGTGCGCGTCTGATCCGTCATAATATTTCTCGTGCGCGTAGGATGCGCCCGCCGCGATGCCGAGCCGCTCCCCGTCGATAGGAATTTGCGCATCGACTTCGATCGTCGGCGCGCCATATTCGAAGCTGCCTACGACCAGGCTGATGATCGGCCTGTCTCGGACGCTGCGCAGCTTGTAATCGACGATCCCTGTCGGCGCCGGGAAGGGATAGCCCTGCGCCGAAAGCCCCACGCGGATGGTGGAGCCGGAAACCAGGCGCTCGGAGAGACTGGCCTGCCGATCGAAATAGACGCCTTCGATCCGCACATTGCCTGCGCTGACCGGCGAGAAGCCGCGCACCTGGCTGCTGCTGTAGAGGCCGATGGTTTCGTTGCCGATCGAGGTGCCGAAAGCATCCTCGGCCGCCGTCACTGCATTGTCGTCCGCGCGTTGCGCGATCACGGGGTCTGCGACGGATGCGGCGCTCAGCGCCAGCAGGCGCGCAATCGGGCGCATGGTCAGACTTCCCGAGGCCAGCGGACCGCTCGGCGCAGACCCAGGACGGTCAGCGCGCCGCCCAGAAGCAGCAGCCAGACCGCAAGTGGTAGAGCCGCGGCCACGCGGGTGGATGGCGGTTCCTCACTCATGGCGAAGCGCGGTAGGAAGTCCCGTTCGATCAGGTTGAACCGCCCCCGCATGGCGGGCTCATTCATCGGGGTGGGATCGACGATTTCCTTCTGCACGAGCGGATAGAGGATTCCACGCAGGCGAAGCTGGTAGGCGCGGGTCTGCGCCTCGAACGCCCGGTGGCGCCCGCTATCGGTCCCCGCCAGCGTGGCCAGGGCGGATTCCAGTCCGAGCGGGGGAGACAGATAGCCGGCAAAGGCCGCGATGCCTGCCTGATGGTCGGCATGTGCGGTGATGGCCTCGTAGGACGGAGCCAACCGTTTTTCGGTTTCCGGGGCCAAGAAGGTAAGCTCGGTCGCGTAATCGATGTCGTCGATACGATCCCGCGCAGCGCTGAGATCGGGGCGCGCGGCAATGGCCCGCTTCAGGATCGCGTTGCGATCGGCCTCGATCGCATCCCCGGTCTGGCGCCGGATGTCGACATAGGCGACACCGGACGGCGGCGGAGAGAGGGCGGATATCAGAATCGAACCAAGCAGCGGCAGACCGATCGCGAGCATCGTCCAGATGGCGGCCAATGTGCCCAACGCACTGGCCGCGCCCGGCAGACGCGAGAGGACGAGGGTAGCGATGCCTGCCCACAGCAGCATGTAGGCGGCGGTCAACAGCAAGGCCGTGATCAATTCCGGCCAAGCCGCAGCGAACGAGACTCCGGCAACGCCGAGCGCCAACACAATCGCGACGAGTACAGTCGGCGTGCTCCAGGCGAGGATCGCCGCCACGCGCGCGCCCAACCAAAGCCGCGGCCCCGTCGATTGTGCCGCCACCAGCCGCAGCATTCCCCTGTCGCGCTCAAAGGTGACGAGCAGGCCGAACAGCAGGATCAATGCGATCGGCAGCAGATAGACCACCGCGAACCCAAGATCGAAGCGTCCCAGCGCCAGCACGCGCGGGTTCTCGAAGTCATAGCTGTCGTCGAAGCCGAAGATCGTGTTGAGTTTCACCTGCAGCCGGCTGGGCGCAAGATCACTCACGCCGGCCGCGAGCGGTGACAGCGGCAGATGCGGCTTCATCGCGTGCTGGAACACGAAATACTGGCTGAAGCCGGAGACGTTGGTCGGATCTTGCCAATAGGGAACGGCAGGCGCATCCGGTGTGACCGGCGCGCGATAGGCGGCGGCGCGCTTCTCCAAGCTGGCGCGATGCGCGGCTTCGGCCGCAAGTGTGCGGGCCTGCGCCTGCACCTGTGCGCGGTGGAAGTTAGCGGTGTTGACCGCCCCCCACAGGAAGCTTGCGGCCAGCGTAAGCAGCACGGCCCAGAGGAGCGGCGTGCGGCCGACCTGCCGCCATTCCCATGCGAACAGCTCAACGAAGCGGGGTGCGCTCATGGTTTCAATCTCCGTGCGGTGGCCGCCAGCAGCAGCCATGCGCCGCCCAGCCACAACAGCAGCGCCGCGAGCGCCGGCAGCGCCGTGGCGCTCGCTCGGCCCAGCGCGGGCGCGCTGTAGGCGAACTCGGGAATCTGCGACCACAGGCGTTGGTCGTTGGTGTGACGCTCTGAGCCATGGGCTCTATGCGCCATGCCGTCGCCGTTCATCCGGTTCACCAGATCGCGCCGATAGTGCTCGGCGGTCCAGATGAAATCCTGGTGATGGCTGAAGTCGCTGCCCGCGAGCGACGCCGACAGGCTCTGCGTCGCGATCGTCGGCGACAGGAAGCCGAAGGCCGCGAACAGCCGATCCTGGCCAACGACCCGGCCGTAGAAGCCCCCCAATATCCGGTCGAACACCCGATGGCTGTGCCGCTCGACCATGTCGAGCTCGGCCATGCGCGGATTGGGGATGTCCTCGATCCTCGTGACGCCGTGGCGGGCAAGGAGCTGGGCCTTGTGCCGGGCCGAATCTTCCGCCGACCAATAGGCGGCGGCCTCGTCGAGCGTCTGCTGCCGCACCGCCTGGCTCGACGGCAGCGGCCGTAGGCTGTCCGCGACGCTGCTGCCCGCGCGCGGGAGAACCAGCGCGATGACGATCCAGATGCCGAACAGCAGCGCCAGCGCGATTCGGGCGTCCCGCGCGCGCAGCGACACCACGATGCCGATGGCCGCCAGCACCGCAAGATAGCCGGACATCATCATTGTCCAAAGCGCCAGCCGCCCGAGCACGTCCCCGTCGAGGCGGCCATTGATGCCGCTGAGCGCCAGCCCCGACAACGTCACCGGCAGGACCAGCAGACTCGTGGAAGCCCCCCAGATGGAGAGCGCCTTGGCGCGAATGATCGCGGCAGGATGGACGGCGGCACCAAGCGCCAGCCGCATCGTCCCACGTTCCCGGTCCTGAGCGACCACGACGAAGGCGAGGAGGAAGACGATCAGCGGCGCAAAGGTCAGGAGCAGCGAGGCCGGATTGGCAAGCCCGGCGCGCTGGAGCAGCGACGCATTCTGCAAGGGCCGACCCAGCATGTCGTTCTGATGGTGCGCTTCCAGCCAGACGCTCTGCCCGACGAATGGGCCGACGCTAGGATCGAGCGCGGAAAGCGCCGGCGAGGGTTTGAAAGCGAAGATGCTGTAGTGAGCCGCGCTGTGCGGGTCCTTCTCACCCTGCCCGATCCAGCGTGCGCGTTCGGCGTTGGCGACGGCGCGCTTTTCGGCATCGCCGCGCGCGGTATCGAGGCTCACGCTCGCGAAGGCGAGCAGGATCAGAGAGGCGAGGCACAGCAATGCCCACCAGGCACGTCGATCCCGCCGCACGATCTCCAGCTCGAAGCGAACGAGACTGATCATGCTGCCAGCTTCTCAAGATAGAGGCGCTCGAGTTCGACCGGGCCGATCGCGGCGGCGTCGCGCTCGTCGACCAGTCTGCCTGCGCGCAGAATGCCGAGGCGATGGGCGACATCCTTCACCCGGAACAGGTCGTGCGTAGCCATCAGCACGGCGATGCCGCGTGCCGAGGCCGTGCGGATCACAGCCGACAGGTCGTTCGCGGCGCCGGCGTCGAGGCCCGATGTCGGCTCGTCGAGCAGCAGCAGCCGTGCCTCTTTGGCCAGCGCGATAGCGACGCCGACCTTCTGCCGCATACCCTTCGAGAAGCCGGCGGCGCGGCGATCGTGTGCTTCGGCTTGTAGGCCAGCGTCGGACAGCAGCCCGCGTGCGGCGGCGGCATTGATCTTACGGCCCGCGAGCAGAGCGAAATATTCCAGATTCTCGACCGCGGTCAGCGCTGGATGGAGCATCACGGTCTCAGGCAGATAGGCGATGCGGGCGCGGGCTCCGATCGGGTCGTCGATCGCATCGATCCCGTCGAGCGTGATGGCGCCGCTATCGGGGGCGAGGAAGCCGAGAATGAGATTGAGGGTGGTCGTCTTGCCCGCGCCGTTCGGGCCTAGCAGGGCATAGACCTCTCCAGGCGTGATCGTGAGTGAGAGTCGGTCGAGAGCCTGATTGCCGTTGAAGGCGATCGACACGTCGTCGAGCGCTAGGATGGGGTCTTGGGCCATGGTCAGAACCTTGCGATGAAGCTGATATCGACGCTGCGCGGCGCGCTGAGCGTGATCTGACGCACCGAGCCGCCGAACCAATTGGCATAGAGGCGATCTGTCAGGTTGCGGCCGCGCAGGATGATGTCGCCGAACGGCAACCGGTAGCCGATCGCCGCGTCGAACACGGCGCCGCCGCGAACCCGTATGCTGTTGGCGTTGTCGGTGAAGAAATGGCTGGCGTAGCGTGCGCCGCCCGACAGCGTGATCGGTACATCCTCGAAGCGGTAGATGCCGAACACGCCCGCTACGCGCTCGGGCACGACCGGCGGAGTGTTGCCCGACCGATTGGCGCCGCCCGCTTCGATCAGTTCGTCGAACTTGGCGTCGAGTACGGCCAAGCTCGCATCGAGCCGGAACTGTTTAGTGATCGCTGCCGAGACCGACAGTTCGATTCCCCGCGAAGACTGGCTTCCGCCCTGGATCGAGACGTTGAGATTGTTGGGATCGCGCGTGAGAATGTCGTCCTGCTTGATCCAGTATCCCGCCAAAGTTAGGTCGAAGCGGTCGTTCCACAGGCTGGTCTTGAGCCCTCCGTCTACCGAGCGGCCGGTCGTGAGGTTGAACTTCGCATTGGTAGCCGAGATCAGCGCGAGGCTGCCGACCGGTGCTACCGCATAACTGTACTGCGCGAAGATCTGGGTTTTGGGCGCGATGTCATAGACGACGCCAGCGCGCCACGAGATCGGATCGTAGGACCGCGAGAAGGGCGTGAACGTCCCCGCGTTGAGGTCCTCGACGCTGCGATCCAGCGCGATATGATCGTAGCGAATGCCGCCGACCAGCAGCAGCTTCGGTGTGAGGTTAAACGCTTCCTCGGCAAAGACTGACGTGATCGTCGTGCGCGAAATGAAGTTCGCGCGGTTGTCGGCCCCCGGGAAGTTGGCGGCCGTGTCGTCCAGCGCGGCGAATGTTCCCCGGACGGGATCATATAGGTCGACCGCCGTGGTATTGCCGAAGCGGCGCACCGAATCGAAATCGCTTCGGCTATATTCGGCGCCGATCGACAGGCGATTGCGATGGCCGGCAATCTGCGTGTCGCTGGCCAGAACGGCGCGCTCCACGAAGAACTGATGGTCATGGTCGATCCGGGTCGTGCTGCGCCGGAACGACCCGTTCGGCAGCGCGATCGACGGCGCGAGATATGTATAGACTTCCGAATTGCGGAAGCGACGATCGGCATCATAGTAGCTGAGTTCGTTGGTGAAGGTCAGCGCGTCGGAAATCTCATAGGCGACGCGGGAACGCAGCCACCAGGCATCCGATCCCTGATCGGCATTGGTGACATTGTAGTTCTTGTTGCGCAGCGCCTTGTCGATCACGAAGCCGTCGGTCGTCGTGACCAGTCCGCTCGGATCGCGCGCCACGGCCGCCGGCAGCAGCGGCGTGCCCCAATAAGCGGTGCCATATTCGTCGCCGAAATAATCGCCAGCGAGTTCGATAGTCAGGCGTTCGGTGGGCTTGAAGGTCGCCGAGAGCGTCGTTGCGAAAAACCGCGCGTCAGTGTCGTCGATGAAGCCACTGGTGCGGTTGAAGCTGCTTACGCCGCGGACAGCTACCTTGTCGCTGAGCACGAAGTTGGCGTCGACGCCCACCCGTGCCGTATCGAAACTGCCATATCCGGCCGTCACGGCGTAGGCGGTTTCGCCGAATCGGGGCTTCTTGGGAACGAGATTGACGGCCCCTGCCAACGAGCCCTCACCATAGAGAACGCCGGCCGGGCCTTTGAGCACCTCGATCCGGTCGAAGCTCCAACTATCGAGATTGCGAATGATCAGCGCCGAGTTGGTCTGGCGAACGCCGTCATAAAGCAAGGAGATCGCACCGGCCGTGAAGCCGCGCATCGACATTTGGCCCGGACTGCTGGCAAGTTCGCCCGAGGTCGCGCCGGGAGTGGCGTTCAGCGCTTCCACGCTGGTGCGCAGCCCTCGTTCCTGCATCAATTCCTGGGAGAGGATATCGACGATCGCCGGTGTCTCGCGGACGCTGAGGCCGAGGCGGCTGCCCGTCTCCGTCCGGGCATCGAGCAGAAGTTGGCGATCGGCGACGCCTGTGACGATGATCTCGTCGTTTTCCTCTGCATCTTCAGCAAGCGCCGCCTCTGGCCAGACGAACGGCAAGGATGCGCAGAGAGCCAAAAGTTTCAGACGCGAATGCTGCTTGCGCGCGATGTTCCCCTTGAGTCCGTGCTTCAATTCTACCCCCTCGGCAAAAGCAGTCTGTTGCGATGCAGCAGCCGAGGTCTGGTAAGGATATATCATAACATGAGTCAATGTTTATTGTTCCGGCGACCTCTCGATCAGTTTGTGGGAGTGGTGATCATTGATAGCGACAGCGCGCCGCGGCTGTCTGCGGGTGCGTTGCCGAAGGAATAATAGCATCAATCAACACGTGCGCGCCGTCAGGCGGTAAGCCGCATCGTTTCCAGCCTCGCAGCTCCCCGCGCCAGCAGCCGCTCGATCTTGTCGGATCTCCGCCGCAGCGCGAGTTTCATCGGTCGGGTCGTCGCCGCCAATGATGGCGCCGCTCTCGAACGTCTGGCGCCACCTTTTTGGGGCACTCCCGGTTGTGAATTCCCGCCGGTGACGGTAAAAACGGACCAGCATTGATTGCGGTACCAAGCAGTCGACTTCAGGAACCGGCTCCGCGCCACTGTCGATTGTCCCTGAAAGTGAGGTTTCAGCAAATGGCGGGATTTTCCGTTTGAAATCAAAAGGGAAGCTTTTTGCAGTCCTAGCGATCGGTAAGACTGGGCTGAAAAATATTTTTCCTCAAATAAAACAATTGGTTATGGGGTCGTGAACAATCGAGTGGGAATGAGGGAGACATTCAGCTGGTCTCATCCGATTATTCCTATGGTCCTGCCCCAGACGACAGCGCCTGCCCGTTAGAACAACCGGTGAAGGATCATCGGTGCGCGGCGCCGCCTGTACAGCCGGCGCGCGCCAATCTGGGATGACAGTTGTGCTCGCCCCCCCGGATAGCCATGTCATCGGCGAGCCATAGCGCCGAGTGGGCTAGGTCGCCATCGTCCTAGCGTGCAGTCTGGGCAAGACGAGCGACAATCGAGGTCAGAAATGGCCAGAACTCTTCGGGAGCGCCGGCTGCGGCTGCCGGTTTTACCACCCCACTATGCCCGTCCTTCGCGTTTCGTAGGCATTGACTGTTTCATCAACGTGTGAATAACTCGGTTGTAAGCTAAAATAGTTTGGAGGGGTGAATGACTGCAGGGCATTCCGGGGTAACGTTCGCGCGCGATAAATTGGTAGCGCTAACATACGTGCGCGCCACATCTGCAGGCACCGCCTTTCATTTTGTGGAAGTGTTCCAGACCCGTTCCACCGTCGAGAATTTGCAGGGAGGCGTGCGTTGATCGATCGCAGAACTGCCCTTGCCGGTGTGGTAGCCATCTTTGGCGCGAATTTGTTCGCCCCGCTGGCGCGAGCCGTCGAATATCAGCCGAACCCGAAGATCAATACCGGGCCACCGGAGATCGTGTTCACGCCCGCACAGCGAGCGCTGGTCGCAGCCCTGAGTGAGCGCATCCTGCCCACCACGGACACGCCCGGCGCGATTGCGGCCGGAGTGCCGGAATATATTGAGCATATGCTCGGAGACTGGGCAGTTGATGATGATCGCGCGACGATCATCGACGGCCTTGCCGCGATCGATGCGCGCAGCATGGCCGACTACAGGACAACGGCAGTGAAGGCTTCGGCCGCGCAGCAAGATGCCTTGCTGAGGCTGGCGATGAATGGCGAACTGCCCGGCGCTGCCCCATTTTTCCAGGCGTTCCGGCAGCTTGTAATTACCGGCTATTATACCTCTGAAATAGGTATCACGCAGGAGCGGCACTATCTGCCCGTCCCCGGCGATTATGATGGTGCCTATCCCTATGCGAAGGTCAAAAGGATCTTCTCGTCATAGCGGGCTGTCGCCCTCGACCCTCGACCTCATCAATTTCCGGCACTCATCGGGCAGGCATTATCCATGGCAGCAACAGATCGTTTTGACGCAATCGTAATCGGCTCAGGCGTGAGCGGCGGCTGGGCCGCGAAGGAACTGACGGAAAAGGGGCTTCGTGTCCTGATGGTCGATCGCGGCCGGATGGTCGAACATGGGGAGGACTATCCGTTCGACGGCAAGTCGGCCTACGACATCCCGGCGCGCGGCAGGATGCCGGCCGCGCTTGCCAAAAGGGATTATTTCGCGCTCAACGGCTGGGTTTCGCCTGCCACCCAGCCGTTCTTCATCAACGATCGGCTCAACCCCTATGACTATGACGCGCCCAACAAATTCAATTGGGTCCGTCCATCGGTGGTCGGCGGCAAGTCGTTGACCTGGGGGCGGTGGAGCTTTCGCTGGAGCCCGGCCGACTTCGAGGCCAACAAGCGCGAGGGCGTAGGCACCGATTGGCCGATCCGCTACGAGGATGTCGCGCCCTGGTACAGCTATGTCGAAAACTATATCGGGGTATCGGGCGGTCGGGAGAATTTGCCGTATCTCCCCGACAGTGAATTCATGCCGCCTTTCCCGATGAATATCGCTGAAAAGTGGATGAAGGAGCGGCTGGAGAGCGAATTTCCCGGCCGCAAGCTGATCAATGCTCGGCTGAGCAACATCACCGAGGACAAACCCGAACAGAACCGCTCACGCTGTCAGAAGCGCGCGCAATGTGACCGTGGCTGTGGCTTCGGCGCCTATTTCTCGACGCAGGCGGTGACGCTGCCCGCCGCTCGCGCGACGGGACGGCTGACGCTCCGTTCGGACAGTTGGGTCACCAACCTGGAATATGACCCGGCCCGTAAGCGCGTCACGGGCGTCCGAATGGTCGATGCCAACACCGGTCAGGAGGAAGTCGTTCAGGCGCGGATGGTGTTCCTGTGCGCTTCGGCGATGAGTTCGCTCCATGTCCTGCTGAACTCGCGACCTGCAGGCAGCGAACGCAGCTACTTCCATTCCAACGGCGCGCTCGGGAGCGCCGTGATGGATCATATCTTTCGCGTCGGCGTCTCGGGCGACATTCCGGGCATGAGCGAATTTGTTGAATATGGCCGGCGACCCGGCGGCGTCTACGTTCCGCGCTTCCGCAATCTCGAAATGGAGGATCTGCCCTTCAAGCGCGGCTATGGCTATCAGGGCGGTGCGAGTCGTCAGGCCTCCGCGCCTGAGGGGTTCGGCGCATCGATGAAACATGGCATGCGCGAATATGGCCCCTGGCGATTTTCGATGGGCGCGTTCGGGGAATGCCTGCCTTATGAAGATAATCGCGTCATGCTGAACCATAGCAAGACCGATCGCTTCGGCACGCCCCTGCTGCGCTTCGACGTCCGCTTCCGCGACAACGAAATCAAGATGATGGACGATGCGTTGGAACAGGGCGTGCTGATGCTTCGCAAGGCGGGGTTGACGAACGTGTCCGGCGGTCGCGGCAAGCACGTTCCCGGCGAGGCGATCCATGAGATGGGCGGCGCACGCATGGGGAACGATCCCGGCACGTCGGTGCTGAACAGATGGAACCAGGCGCACGATGCGCCCAATCTGTTCGTTACCGATGGCGCCCAGATGGCCTCGGTCTCCTGCGTCAATCCGTCGCTCACATTCATGGCGATGACCGCGCGCGCTGCCGACCATGCCGTCAATCAGATGAAGGCGGGCGTGATCTGATCGGGCGCGCCACTCGGTCCGTTTCATCTGCTGCCATCAGATCCACGGCCGCTGGCGCAGACGACACAAATCAGCGGCCAATCACGCTTTTTTACACGTACGGCGCCGGGCTTCAATATGAGCGAGCGTGGGAGAGGATGCATCATGTATAGAGTGCTGGCGATTATCGCGCTATTGGTCACGGCCCAGGCTGCGCCCAACCCTCATCTACCGACCGCCATCTACGATACGGTCGCCCCCACGCTCCCGAAAAACCTCGATCGGGCAGTCCTGATCGTTTCCAAGACCAATGGTTGGAGGCATATTGAGCATATACCGCATTCAAATGCGGTGCTCGCCGACATAGCCAAGAGTTTGGGGCGTGCCAGCTACACCACCGAAAACGCGGCGATCTTCAACGACGAGCAACTACGTCATTTTTCAGTCGTCGTCCTCAACAGCGCAAGCGGCGATTTCCTGACCCAGGAACAGCAGTCAGCTTTCGCTCGCTTCGTTGCGCGCGGGGGTGGCGTGGTCGCGCTGCATGCCGCGGGGGACAATAGCCATACGGCACCTTGGTACACCAAGACGATCATCGGGACCAAATTCATCGGGCATCCCGGCGACAAAGATCAGTTTCAATCCGCGCGTGTCATTATTGATCAGCCACGGCATCCGATCATGGCTGGCGTGACCCTGCCCTGGACACCCGTCGATGAGTGGTATTCGTTCGATGCAAACCCCGAAATGCGTGGCATGACGGCGCTCGCGCGGATCGACGAAGCCAGCTACCGCCCTGGCGCCAAGCTGATGATGGGCAATCATCCGGTGATCTGGATCAATCCCGCGGCGAAAGGGCGCGTCTTCTACTCTGCGCTGGGGCATTCGCCTGAAAGCTACGACGACCCGAATTACCACCGCATCCTTGCAAATGCGATCAACTGGGCAGGGAGATTTGGCCCCTGATGCAATCATGGGGCGCCGCTCTCGAAAAATTGGGTATCCGCGATCGGCAGATGAAGGCCCCGCAAAAATTCACTTCCGTCCATGCGAGCTTTCACAATCATCTCTCTCGAGCACCAGCCGATTGACCGAAAAACTTACAAGGAAAGATGCTTAGCCACCGAGATCGAGTGGCAATCTCTCATGGCATATCGCCTGCCCTTCTCGCCCGAAGAACATCCGCGGAGACGAATTCGCATCAAACTGACAGTATCACTACTTCGTACACCAAAGCTGCGAGCCGGAAGCGGTTACGGATTCCTATTGGGGCAGCGGACCATCATCCACGTTGCGGAGCTGATCTGCAAGGATGGACAACTGATAGCAGATTGCGATGCCAAGGTCGAATTCGACCTTAACTCTCCACAGTAGCGAAAGGCTTGTCCGAAGATGACCTATACGAGATATTATAATTCGCCAATAAATTGAAATATCTCAACTATACTTTCGGCGGGGCTGTGAAGCGTCCCGGGTTTTCCGGAGGCTCCGAACTGTGAGAAGGAGCATCCGGTATGAGCAAGATGGGAAACAGATTTTCGCCTGAGGTCCGTGATCGAGCGGTGCGAATGGTTGGCGAGCACCGTGCGGATTACGGCTCGGAATGGGAGGCGATGAGTTCGATTGCCTCGAAGATCGGCTGCACGGCCGAGACGCTGCGCCGCTGGTGCCGCACGGAGGCAGGCCGACGGGCGGCACCAGCGGCGCAGGGTGTTGATGATAAGGCCCGGCTCAAGCTGCTGGAGCGCGAGGTCAAGGAGCTCCGTCGAGCCAACGAGATCCTTCGCAAGGCGTCGGCATATTTTGCGATGGCGGAGCTCGACCGCCGCGAGAGATGATGATGTCGTTCATCGACGTCCATCGCGAGGACCTGGGTATCGAGCCGATCTGCCGCGAACTGGCGATCGCCCCGTCCTCCTATCACGAACACGCGGCCCGTCTTGCCGATCCGGCGAAGCGTTCCGCCCGTGCGCGCCGGGATGACGACATGTGCGAGCAGATCCGGCGCGTTCACGAGGCCAGCTTCGGACTCTACGGCTCGCGCAAGGTCTGGCATCAGTTGCGGCGCGAGGGCCTTGATGTCGCCAAGTGCACGGTCGAGCGACTGATGCGTAGCATGCGGCTGGCCGGTATTCGTCGAGGGAAGAAGACGACCACGACCGTCAGCAATCCCAAGGCGCCATGCCCGCTCGACAAGGTGAACCGGGAGTTTCGTGTGGACCGGCCGAACGCCCTGTGGGTAGTCGATTTCACCTATGTCCACACCTGGGCAGGGTTCGTTTACGTGGCCTTCGTGATCGATGCCTATGCGCGGCGCATCGTGGGCTGGAAGGTCAGTACTTCAGCCACGGCCGGGTTCGTTCTGGATGCCCTTGAGCAGGCGATCCATGCGCGCAGACCCGGCCCGGATGACGGCTTGATCCACCACAGCGACAGGGGCGTGCAATACCTCGCCATGAACTACACCCAGCGCCTGGCGGAGGCCAACCTCGTGCCCTCGGTCGGCAGCGTCGGCGACAGTTACGACAATGCTTTGGCCGAGACGATCAATGGCCTTTACAAGGCCGAGGTCATCTGGCGCCAGCGGTCCTGGCCAAGCGCATCGGCGGTGGAAATGGCGACGCTGAGCTGGGTCGACTGGTACAACAACCATCGCCTTTTCGGCCCGCTCGGCTACATCCCACCCGCCGAGGCCGAAGCTAACTACTATGCGGCCATTGAGACCCTCGATATGGCTGCCTGAGTCAAACTGCACAGCCTCCAGAAAACCCGGGACGCTTCACTGCATGAGAACGGGTAGTTTAAACTTTATCGCATTCGACTGTTGATTTCCACTGAGAAGTGACCCGGGTAGGGCGTAAATTTCCACTGAGAATTGACCCATGTTGAACTCGTCCCTGGCTTTGACAAGCGAGGGTATATGGAGTGTTGGACATGGCGTTATTAAGCGTTATCCGGCGCTGGCATTTTCGCGATCATCTACCGATCCGGGAGATAGCGCGGCGCACCGGACTATCACGCAACACGATCCGCAAATATTTGCGGTCCGAGACGATCGATCCGCGGTTCAAGGTGCCCGATCGACCAAGCAAACTGGACCCATTTGCTGAGCATCTGGCGGCCTGGCTGCGGCGCGAGATGGGCCGATCGCGCAAGCAGAAGCGCACGATCAAGCAGTTTCACGCCGATCTGGTGAGCCTGGGCTATGAAGGATCCTACAACCGGGTTGCCGCTTTTGCTCGGGACTGGCGCGAAGATTATCGGCGCCAGCAACAGATTGGCGGGCGTGGGACATTCGTGCCCCTATCGTTCGCGCCGGGGGAAGCTTTTCAGTTTGATTGGAGCGAGGACTGGGCAATCATCGCCGGGGTTCGGACCAAGCTGCAGGTCGCGCATTTCAAGCTCAGTTACAGCCGGGCATTCATCGTGCGTGCCTACCTTCTGCAAACCCATGAGATGCTGTTCGACGCCCATAATCACGCCTTCCGCGTGCTGGGCGGCGTGCCGCGCCGGGGTATCTATGACAATATGCGCACTGCCGTCGACAAGGTCGGGCGTGGCAAGAAACGCACCGTCAACGCACGCTTCCTGACGATGGTCAGCCACTATCTGTTCGAAGCTGAGTTCTGTAACCCGGCTGCGGGATGGGAAAAGGGGCAGGTCGAGAAGAATGTCCAGGATGCGCGGCACCGTCTGTGGCAACCAACGCCGCAGGCCGAGAGCCTTGATGCGCTGAACCTGTGGCTGGAGGAGCGCTGCAAGGCGTTATGGGAGGACATCCCTCACGGGATCGAACCCGGATCGGTTGCCAATGCCTGGGCCGATGAATCTGAGTGTCTGATGGTTGCGGGCAGGCCCTTCGATGGTTTTGTGGAATATCGCAAACGGGTATCGCCGACCTGCCTCATCCACTTTGAGCGCAATCGCTACAGCGTACCGGCCTCTTTCGCCAATCGCACTGTCAGCCTGCGCGTCTATCCTGATCGCTTCCAGGTCGTCGCCGAGGGACAGCCAATCTGCACGCATCAGCGCATCATCAACCGCTCTCACGACGGTCCAGGTCATACGGTTTATGACTGGCGCCATTATCTGGCGGTCGTGCAGCGCAAGCCCGGCGCCCTGCGCAACGGTGCGCCCTTCCTTGAGCTACCCGATGCGTTCCAGCGTCTGCAGCGACATCTGTTGCGCAATCCTGGCGGCGACAGGGAAATGGTCGAAATACTGGCGCTGGTTCTTCATCATAATGAGCAACTGGTGTTGACGGCGGTCACCATGGCGCTGGAGGCTGGCGTTCCGACCAAGACCCATATCCTCAATCTGCTCTACAGGCTGGTCGACGGAAAACCGATCTCCACGCCGCCGGTGACGGCGCCCCAGGCGCTCAAGCTGGTCAGCGAGCCGATGGCCAATGTCGAACGCTATGATGATCTGCGCAAGGAGAAGCGTCATGCGTCATGACCCTGCCAGCGGCGCCATCGTCGTCATGCTCCGCAGCCTCAAGATGCATGGCATGGCGCAGGCCGTCACCGATCTCATGGAACAGGGATCTCCAGCCTTCGAAGCCGCCATTCCGATCCTCTCCCAGTTGCTCAAAGCCGAGACAGCAGAACGGGAGGTTCGATCTGTGGCCTATCAGCTTAAGATCGCGCGCTTCCCTGTCTATCGCGATCTGGCCGGCTTCGACTTTACCAGTAGCGAGGTCAATGAAGCTCTGGTGCGTCAGTTGCATCGCTGCGACTTCATCGACATCGCCGACAATATCGTGCTGGTCGGCGGTCCTGGCACCGGCAAGAGCCATGTGGCAACGGCGCTGGGCATCCAGGCCATCGAACATCATCGAAAGCGCGTCCGCTTCTTCTCGACGGTCGAACTGGTCAATGCGCTCGAGCAGGAAAAAGCACAGGGCAAGGCCGGTCAGATCGCCAATCGCCTCCTGCACTCTGATCTCGTTATCCTGGATGAGCTTGGATATCTGCCGTTCAGTGCTTCAGGGGGCGCGCTGCTCTTCCATCTGCTGAGCAAACTCTACGAGCGCACCAGCGTCATCATCACCACAAACCTCAGCTTCAGCGAATGGGCCACCGTGTTCGGCGACGCCAAAATGACCACGGCGCTTCTCGATCGGCTTACCCATCATTGCCACATCCTGGAGACCGGCAACGATAGCTTCCGCTTCAAAAACAGCTCTGCCAAGCAGATCAGAACCGAAAGGAGAAAACCACGGGTTGACCCGCCCATGACACCCGAAACATAATCCGCAGACGGGTCACTTCTCGATGGAAAACCCGGGTCACTTCTCAGTGGAAATCAACAATCCTCTCTCGTGCCGTCACCGGCGGTTCCTCATGGACCCGTAAACGTTTACGGTTAGTCGCGTGATGGGGCTGGATTGTCAAGGGGGCTTGCCATAACCGCCGCCTCCCGCAATCAGGGGACATGGATATCCGCACTCTTGCCAGCCATCTCGGCTTATCGATCGGCACGGTGTCGCGCGCGCTGAACGATCGCAAGGACGTCAGCCCGGCAACCCGCCAACGGGTTATCGAGGCCGCTGCAACGCTTGGCTACACGCCGAATCAGTCGGGGCGTACGCTCCGCAGCGGACGTACAGGCACGATCGGCTTCATGTTGACGCTCGAGCATGACAGCGCGATTCACGGCGACCCGTTCTTCATGGCTCTCCTGGAAGGCGTGCAAAGCGGTTTGAGCGCGCATGATCTCGATCTGATCGTGTTGCTCGCGCGCAAGGGCGAGGATGGGCTGACCTTTCTTCGTCGGCATGTTTCGCGCGGGACGGTCGACGGGTGGCTGCTGTCCGCCACCCAGTATGACGATCAGCGGATCGCCTTCCTGCTCGACCGGAACATCCCGTTCGTCGCGCTCGGGCGCACCTCGACCGCGCGGGACTATGCGTGGATCGATCTCGACTTCGAGCGTGTGGTTGAAGAAGCGATGGCGCTCCTCATTTCGGCAGGGCATCGCCGCATCGGATTGGTGGCACCACCCGCCACGATCAATAACAGCCATATCGTGGTGGAATGCTACCGCGCAGCGCTGAAAGCCGCGGGCATCGAGCCGAACCCCGCACTGATCCATAATGGAGCGACGGACGAGTCCGATGGGGAAGCAACCGTCCGCGAACTGATGACCCTGAAGGACAGGCCATCGGCCCTTCTGCTCATGGGCGAAACCGCGCCAGTAGGCGCTTATAGAGCACTACGTGATCTAGAATTGCAGCCGGGGTGCGACGTTGCGGTCATAGGACTACGCGACAATCCGGCATGTCGGGCATTATCGCCCGATCTAACCTGCTTCACTTTGGATTTGAACGAACTCGGCCTCGCCTTGGCGCAGGGAGTGCTGGCGACACTGGCCGGCGGAGGCGAAAATGCTCTGGAGCCGACCCAGAAACTTTGGTCGATGACGCTTCGGCTAGGGACAAGTCATCTTTCAGCTTGATCCACGGTTTGAATTGAAGATGGGCCGTTGCGGCTCGGCTGCGCCTCTCTCAGTTGCAATCGCCTCTTTGGGGCACGTCCCGGCCCTTCGCCGACGCACGAGCGAGCATATTCGTCAACGATCGGCCACTCTACAGGCGCCACCAACGCGCCATGCATGGAGCCTTGAATAAGGCCGCATTTTGTCTGAGTATAATCTCCAATTGCTTGCGAGGCTGCGGCTCTACGCTGGCCATAGGAGAGAAACTCGTGTCCGATTCTTGCCGTTGCACCGTGCCATCACGTCGGGATCTGCTTGCCAATGCAGGCGTCGTTGCAATGACGGCAAGTCTGAGCGCGATGCTGCCGGCATCCGCTGCGGCGGCCGAACCGACGGCAGATGTAAAGCCGGCGCGCCTTAAGCCCTTCGATATGGCGGATGTGACCCTGGCGGACGGGCCATTCCTGCACGCCCAGCGCATGACGGAAGCCTATCTGCTTCGGCTCCAGCCAGATCGGATGCTGCACAACTTCCGTGTCAATGCGGGTTTGAAACCGAAGGCGGCAGTCTATGGCGGTTGGGAGTCCGAGCCGTCCTGGGCCGAGATCAACTGCCATGGTCACACGCTGGGCCATTATCTGTCCGCCTGCGCGCTCGCCTATCGTTCCACCAGGGATAATCGCTTCAGGCAGCGGATCGACTATATCGCGAGCGAACTGGCGGTATGCCAGCAGGCGGCGGGATCGGGCCTCGTCTGCGCCTTCCCGGACGGGCCGGCGTTGATGGCGGCACATATTCGCGGGGACAAAATTACCGGCGTTCCCTGGTATACGTTGCACAAGGTCTATGCTGGCCTGCGCGATGGCGCGCTGCTGGCGGACAGCACGGCATCGCGCGAGGTGCTGATCCGGCTGGCGGACTGGGGAGTGGTCGCGACCAGGCCGCTTAGCGACGCGCAGTTCGAAACGATGCTAGCCACGGAACATGGTGGCATGAATGAAATCTACGCCGACATCTACGTCATGACCGGCAAGGAAGAGTATCGCACCCTGTCGCAGCGCTTTTCCCACAAGGCGGTGATGGAACCGCTGGTCAAGGACCGCGACCTGCTGGACGGGATGCACGCCAATACGAACGTGCCCAAGATCGTGGGTTTCCAGCGCGTCTATGAGGTGACGGGCGATGATCGTTATGCCCAGGCGGCGGCCTTCTTCTTCCGCACGGTGGCGCACACCCGTTCCTTTGCGACAGGCGGGCATGGTGACAATGAGCATTTTTTCGCCATGGCCGATTTCGACAAACATGTCTTTTCTGCCAAGGGGTCGGAAACCTGCTGCCAGCACAATATGCTGAAGCTGGCGCGGTTGCTGTTCATGCAGGACCCGCAGGCCGACTATGCCGACTATTATGAGCGCACGCTCTATAACGGCATTCTCGCTTCGCAGGACCCGGACAGTGGGATGGCCACCTATTTTCAAGGCGCGCAGCCGGGCTACATGAAGCTGTATCACACCCCAGAGGACAGTTTCTGGTGCTGCACGGGTACCGGTATGGAGAACCACGTCAAATATCGGGATTCCATCTATTTTCACGATGCCAAGTCGATCTATGTGAACCTGTTCGTGCCGTCGTCCGTTGCCTGGAAGGAGAAAGGGGCGGAACTGATCCAGCGCACGACCTTCCCCGATATGCCGACGACCAGCCTGCGATGGAGGCTGCGCGCGCCGACGGAGATCGCGCTGCAACTGCGGCACCCGCGCTGGAGCCGGACGGCGGTGGTGCTGGTGAACGATCATGAGGTCGCACGCTCCGTGACGCCCGGCAGCTATGTCCAGGTCTCGCGGATGTGGAAGGATGGCGACCATGTCGAATTGCACCTGAACATGGAACCGGCAGTGGAAAGCGCGCCGGCCGCGCCCGACATCGTCGCCTTCACCTACGGGCCGATCGTGCTGGCGGGCGCTTTGGGGCGGCTGGGGCTGGCCCCCGGCGCGGACATCATCATCAATGAACGCAAATATGGAGAATATAATAAGGGCGAGGTGGCAGTACCGACCATCACGGGCGATCCGAAACTTCTGGCACAGCAGATAAAACCGGGGACGGGACCACTGGAGTTCACCATCGCGGGCGCAGACGGCGCACCGGTGCGGCTAATCCCTTATTACCGCATCGCACATGAACGCTATGCGACCTATTGGCGGGTAAAGCCCATGACAGCCTAAGCTGCCCGCGGGTGAGGCGCTCTATGCATATCATTGGACTTCTTGCGGTCGTTCCATCGGTCAACTCATAAGCGACATGAAAATGAGGGCCCGATGTATCGGCACGTCGTCGACGTCGGAAGGCTGCTACGGCATTGCTGGGCCCAACAGTCGCGAAGCTGACGGTCCGCACCTGGAAAAATGAAAACTTGTGCCTCAACTGCCAACTAGCGTCGCTCGCTGCCGAGGCCCGTGCGCTCTATTATGAACATCCACACTCTACCGCGCGTGCTCGAAAGAGGCCGTTCGTTCCAGAGCGTGCTACTTCAACATCGAACTGTAGAGCTTCCGACAAGAATGTCATGAAAAGCTGGTCGCTATCAACGACACATGCGCCTCCAGCGGTGGCCACAACTCAAATGCCTTCGGCTCCCGCGTAAACCATACCGATCTCCAGTCTCTGCGCCTCTCTTCAGCCATAGCCAGCCGAGCGCTTTCTCGTCTCATTCCTCCCTCAAATCTCATATTCCGGCCGCCATTGCGGGCTGAGATAGGCCGGAGTCCCCTGTTCCAGATCGGGTTGGCGCTGGCGCATCTCGCCATAGAGACGCTTGACCATGCTACTGCCCGTGCGCATGAACAGTGCCGGAACGATCCCGTGGATCATGCAGGCCAGCCCCGATCGCACCATCAGGAAACCGAAGCGCATCGCCACCCCCATATGCTGGGGATAGCTTTCCCCCACCGTCCGCGGATGTTGCAGAAACAGTCGGTTGATCATCATCCATCGCCTCATCACGCCGGAACAACGTCTGTTATAAACCATCCTCGCTTGACCCGTCTCCATCCATCGGGAACATCCCGTCGCATGAGCGACACTCCTGCCCTCGGCCACCCCGTCTACCGGGACATGCCGACCACCATCTTCGAGCATATGTCCGCCCGCGCGCGCGCGACGGGCGCAATCAACCTGGGCCAGGGTTTTCCTGAAGGGCCGGGACCGCGCGACGTGCTGCAAGCGGCAGCCGACGCGCTGCTCACCCGGTCCAGCCAGTATCCGCCGATGCCGGGCCTGACCGAACTGCGCGCGGCCGTGGCTGACCATTATGCGCGGCACCAGGGGCTGGACCTGTCGCCGCAGGAGGTGATCGTCACTTCCGGCGCGACCGAGGCGATCGCGGCGAGCCTGCTGGCGCTGGTGAAGCCGGGCGATGAAGTGTTGATGCTCGCTCCGCTCTACGACGCCTATCTGCCGCTGGTGGAGCGCGCCGGCGGGGTGGCCAGGGTGGTGAAGCTGACCCCGCCCGACTGGCGTATCACCCGCGACGCGCTGGCGGCAGCAATCACGCCCCGCACTCGCTTCCTCCTGATGAACAATCCGGTGAACCCCACCGGCATTGTCCTGCGCGAGGAGGAGCTGGCGTTGCTGGCCGATCTCTGTGTCGCGCACGGCCTGATCGCCATCTGCGACGAAGTTTGGGAGCAACTGACCTATGACGGCATCATCCACCGCCCGCTGATGGCCTTTCCAGGGATGCGCGATCGAACGGTCAAGATCGGATCGGCGGGCAAGATCTTCGCCGTCACCGGCTGGAAGGTCGGTTGGATGTGCGCCGCGCCCGCCATCGCCACCCTGCTTGCCCGCGCACCAGTTCCTGACCTTCACCACCCCGCCCAATCTGCAATGGGCAGTGGCGGAAGGACTGGCCTATCCCGATAGCTGGTTCGACGCGCAGCGCGCCACCTGCCAGGCTTCGCGTGACAGGCTGGCGCGCGGCCTCACGGCGGCGGGCTATGTCGTACGGCCCAGCGGGGCGACCTGGTTCCTGTCGATCGACCTCCCCGCTTCGGGTATCGCGCTCGACGATGTGACCTTCTGCGAACGGATCATCGAGGAAGCGGGGGTGGCGGCGATCCCGATCTCAGCCTTCTATCCGGAGGCACCTGTCACGCATCTCGTCCGCCTCTGCTTTGCAAAGACGGACGAAACACTGGATCAGGCGATCGAGCGGCTCGCCGCCTTTCGCAAGGCGCTCGGCTGACGGAGGATCACCGCGCCCAGGATCAGCATCACGATCAGCAACACGCCCTGTGCCGCAAGGAAGGGCGGTTCGCTGCCGGTCGGGGCCAGGGCGTTGAGCGCCGGCACCTTGAGGAAGCCTTGTACCACCAGCACGAACAGGTTGAGCCACAGCGCCGCCGTCGCGCTCACCGCATAGACGCCCCGTGCCCATCCGCGCAGCCTGAAGCCGTAGAGCGCGACGAAGGCGACAACCAGCACCAGGGTCGACATGATCCCTACCCCGATCGCGGGCGTGAAACCGCGGAAGGGGAAAAGAAATCCCGTCAGGCTGGTAAGCAGGGTCGTGACGAGGAAGAGCGCCTGAATGCGGCGCAGGAAATGCCCCTTCGCCTGCGCAGACAGGGCGATGAGGCCGGTAACGATGCCGATCAGACTGATCGCAACATGCAGGGCGATGAAAGCGGGAATGGTAAGACCGAGGATCATAGGAAGTCTCCTTGGCAAAAGCGGTGCTTCCCCTCGCCCCGCACGGGCGGGAGCGAGAGGAAAAATCAGGCGATCACCGCATAACGGGCCGCCGCATCCTTATGCGACAGGTTGAGACGAAGCGCCGTGCGCGGGGAGGTTGGTGCCACGCCAAACGAATCGGTCAGCATAGACGGCGCCGATGCCGTCCGACGCGCCGGTAGGGAGGATGCTATCCTGTGCCATCGTCACTAACTCCTTGGGATAGCGGGCGGCAATGCTGCGCCGCCCGTGCGCCGTTCAATTCTGGATGAACTCAAGCAGGTCGGCATTGAACCGGTCCTGCTGAGTCTGCGTCAGCCCATGGTCTACGCCTTCATACACCTTCAGGACCGCGTGCGTAACGATCTTCATGGTGGAGAGGGCGGATGCACCGATCGGTACGATCTGGTCATCGTCGCCATGCAGGACGAGCGTGGGCACATCGACCCTGGCGAGATCAGCGTGGAAGTCGCTTTCCGAGAAGGCGCGGATCGAGTCGAGTTGCCCCTTGAGACCACCCATCATCCCCTGCCGCCAGAATTCCTCACGGATACCCTCCGAAATCACCGCCCCCTCACGGTTATAGCCGTAGAAGGGGATGCTCAGATCCTTGAAGAACTGGCTGCGATTGTCGAACGTGCCCTTGCGGATGCCGTCGAACACATCGATCGGCAGGCCGCCCGGATTCGCTTCGGTCTTCAGCATCAACGGCGGCACCGCGCCGATCAGCGCCAGCTTGGCGACCCGCGCCGTACCGTGCCGGCCGACATAACGGGTGACTTCGCCGCCACCGGTCGAATGGCCGACCAGGATCAGGTCGTGCAGGTCCAGCGCCTCGATCAGGTCCGACAGATCATCGGCATATTGATCCATATTATTATTGTCCCACACCTGATCCGACCGGCCATGGCTGCGGCGGTCATGGGCGATGGTGCGAAAACCCTGATTGGCGAAATAGACCATCTGCGCGTCCCAGGCGTCGGCGCTGAGTGGCCAGCCATGGGAGAAGAGGATCGGCTGGCCATCGCGCGGCCCCCAATCCTTGTAGAAGATGCGGGTGCCATCCTTGGTGGTGATAATATTGCTCATGATGAAATTCCCTTTCCCTCTCATGTCGAAGCCTGTGCTGAACGGCGTCGAAGGGGCATCCTTCACGCCCTGCGCTTGCAGATTTAGGGGAGATGGCGGATGCTGCATATTGGCGGCGCCGACATTAAGCGGGCCGATTCCGACAAAGGCGAAGCGGAATGGATGAAATGGGTCATCCCAGGGCAGAAGTCGGCATCCTCCTCTACCCCGGATGCCAGCAGGCGATGGTCCATGGCATGACCGACCTCATCGATATCGCCAGCCAGTTTTCGCGCCAGCATGGTGGCCCGGCGCTGCGCGTCAGCCATTGGCATGGGCAGCAGGCCGACGGCCGCTTCGCGCGCAGCCATGACACGCATGACGGGCTGCCCGGCGCGCCGGACATCTGGCTCGTCCCCGGCCGCCTGTCCGGTATCCCGGAAGCGGAGGAGGCCGCGCCCTATGCACGCTGGTTGCTGGACCGCCATGCCCAGGGCGCAACGCTCGCCTCCAATTGCGGCGGCGCCTTCCTGCTCGCGGCGACGGGATTGCTCGACGGCCGGCCGGCGACGACTCACTGGTCGTTCGCCGACCAGTTCCGCGCTCGCTTTCCCGATGTGAAGCTCGATTGCGACCGCATCGTCATTGACGATGGCGACATCCTGACTGCGGGCGGGTTGATGGCCTGGACGGACCTTGGCCTGCGCCTCGTCGACCGGCTGCTGGGGCCGACGGTGATGCTCGACACAGGCAAGTTCCTGCTGGTCGACCCGGCCGGACGGGAACAGAAACATTATGCCCGCTTCGCGCCGCGCATGACTCATGGCGACGAACCGATCCTGAGAGTCCAGCACTGGCTCGCCGCGCGGGAAGCCAACGCCGGCAGCGTCGGACAGATGGCGGCGCAGGCCGGGCTGGAGGAACGTACCTTCCAGCGCCGCTTCAAGGGCGCAACGGGCATGACCCCGATCGAATATGTCCAGCATCTGCGCGTCGCGAAGGCGCGCGAACATCTGGAATTCACCAAGCGCACCGTCGACCAGATCGCATGGAGCGTCGGCTATGAAGACGCTGCCGCTTTCCGCAAACTGTTCCATCGCCTGATCGGCCTGTCACCGGGCGACTATCGCACCCGCTTCGCCGTCCCGCGCGCCAATGCGGCATGACATTGGCGTGAGAAGGGTTGCAGGGCGGAACGGAGACAGCTAAGTTCCTGTTTCGTTCCGATGCGCTCGCATCAATAAAATGACCGTTCGGGCTGAGCCTGTCGAAGCCCTCCGTTGAGCGAAGCGAAGTGACCTCCCTATCGGTCGGTCCAGCCCTTCGCCTTTGCTTCGGGTGAACGGGAAGAAATCGTGTGAAAGGGTTTTTGGTGGACAGCTTGGCCGCAATATTGATCTTGGTGGCGCTGCTGATCGGCCTCGCAATAGGCTGGCTGCTCAAGGGCAATTCGCTTGCGCCGCTGGCGACCGAGAAGGCGGACCTTGCTGTGAAACTCGACACTACCGCCGCCCAGCGCAACGGCGCCATCGCCGAACTGGCGGTGGAGAAGGAGCGTGTGGCGCAGGCGGCAGCCCATATCGCCCGCCTCGAATCGGCTCAGGTCGCATCGGACGAGCGCCTCGGCGTGGTGCAGACCGAACGCGAAGGCGCGCTGCGCGAACTGGCCGCGCTCCAGTCCGACATCCAAGCGCGCACCCAGGCCTTCCAGCAGCAGATCGCTGCGCTCAAGGACGCGAAGGAACAACTCTCCGCCCAGTTCAGCGAGATCGGTGGCAAGCTGCTCGATCAGGCGCAGACCCAGTTCCTGACCCGCGCCGACCAGCGTTTTGCCCAGGCGAGCGAAAAGAGCGAGGCGCAATTGAAGACCCTGCTCAATCCAGTCGAAACCACGCTGAAACGCTATGAGGAAGGGCTCGCACGGGTCGAGAAGGACCGCGTGGGCAGCTATGCCGAACTGCGCGAGGCGATCTCGCAGGTGCAGCTTGGCCAGGGCCAGGTACGCGACGAGACGGCCAAGCTGGTCAACGCCCTGCGTGCCGCGCCCAAGACCCGCGGTCGCTGGGGCGAGCAGCAGTTCAAGAATCTGATCGAAACCGCCGGCCTTTCTCCCTTCGTCGATTTTCAGGAAGAAGTGTCCGTCGCGGTGGAGGAAGGTCGTCTGCGTCCCGACTTCATCATACGCCTGCCGGGCGACCAGCAGCTGGTGGTCGACGTCAAATGCTCGCTGGAAGCCTATCTGAACGCCGTCGATCAGGTCGATCCGGCCACCCGTGATCGTTACATGAGCGATCATGCCCGCGCCGTGCGCACCCATGCCGACGCGCTGGGGCGCAAGGCTTATTGGGAGCAGTTCGCCAAGGCGCCCGACTTTGTCATCATGTATGTGCCGGGCGATAATTTCGTCACCGCTGCTTTAGAAGCCGACATGGAATTGTGGGAACGCGCGGCCAAGAACCGCGTCATCATCTGTGGCCCGGCCACCTTCCTGCCCCTCGCCCGCACGCTGGCCGGTCATTGGCGCCAGGCCAAGATGCAGGAGCAGGCACAGCAGGTCGGCCAGCTCGGCAAGGAAATGTACGAGCGGCTGTCCGTCGCTGCGACGCATTTGAAGCGCCTCGGCTCCGGCCTCAATAGCGCAGTCGCCAATTACAACAGCTTCATCGGCAGCTTCGAAACCCGCGTCCTCTCCACCGGCCGCAAATTCCGTGACCTGGACATCGAAACCGGCGGCAAGGAGATCGAGACGGTCGAACCGCTGGACGTGCTGGCGAGGGACGCACAGACGGACGAGGCAAGGGCGCTGCCGGCCGCGGAGTGAGGGAAATCCGATCTTTCCGATCATCTACTGATAGCCATAGCCCGTTCGCAAATTTCAAAATTCACGGGAAATGCGCGACGTCAAACGCGCCTTTCCCCATTTTCCGGCGCCCCGCTCCCGCCCGCCTGCCCTCCCACATATGTCCATTGCCGCCCCGTCCCTGCGCTGGCATGGCGGTACCATGACACGCATCGGCCTGCTCGGCGGTTCCTTCAATCCTGCGCATGGGGGGCATCGCGCCATTTCCCTCTTCGCGCACGAGGCACTGGGCCTGGACGAAGTCTGGTGGCTGGTGTCGCCCGGCAACCCGTTGAAGCCCGCCAAGGGCATGGCGCCGCTCCCGTCGCGCGTCGCCCAGGCGCAGCGGACCGCCCGCCGCGCCCCGATTCGCGCCACCGCGATCGAGCGACAATTGCGGACCCGCTACACCGTCGATACCCTCCGCGCGCTTGTCCGCCGCTATCCGCGTCATCGCTTCATCTGGCTGATGGGGGCGGATAATCTGGCGCAATTCGCCCAGTGGAAGGACTGGCGCGGCATTGCGCGGCAGATGCCCATTGCCGTGATCGCCCGTCCCGGTTATGATGACGATGCCCGTGGCTCTGTGGCCATGGGCTGGCTGCGGCGCTTCGTCCGGCCCGCGCGCCAGAGTGCAGATTGGACGAATTGGAGACCACCGGCGCTCGTGCTATTGCGCTTTCGCCCTGATCCAAGATCGGCGACCCTGCTGCGGCAGGCGGACCCCCTCTGGCATCGCGAATATGAAGCAACGTGTGTGCGCGATCCGCTCACGCGCCGGTTGATCGTCTAGATTGGAGTATGTTTGACTAACCTCGCCCCTGCCAACGATACGGCGCCCAGCGCCGATTCCGTGGCCGCCCTGCACGCCCTTGTCATGCAGTCGCTCGACGACGACCAGGCTCAGGAAACCATCTCCATCCCCTTGGAAGGCAAGAGCAGCATCGCCGATCACATGGTGATCGCGAGCGGTCGCTCGACGCGCCAGGTCGCGGCGATGGCCCAGCATCTGGCCGAGAGGATCAAGAAGGAAACGGGCCGCTCCGCGCGGGTCGAGGGCCTTCCGGTCGCCGATTGGGTGCTGATCGATGCCGGCGACGTGATCGTCCACCTGTTCCGGCCGGAAGTGCGCAGCTTCTACAATCTGGAACGGATGTGGGGCTTCGTCGACGCGCCGGTCGCGGGCAACGCCTGACGCGCTGCCCTTCGACAGGCGCGCAATGAGACGTTAGGGAGGCGCCCATGCTCCTCCACATCATTGCGCGCGGAAAGATCGGGCGCTCGCCCGAAGCCGAACTGGTCGACCGCTATGTCAAGCGGCTGACCATGCCGCACAAGATCACCGAAATGCCCGACCGGGGTGGGAAAGTACCTCCCCTCGCGCCCGGCACCGTCACGGTCATGCTGGACGAGAAGGGCAAGCAACTGTCGTCCATGGACTTCGCTCGTCGCATAGAGGGCTGGCGCGACGCGGGCATGCGGGAGTGCCGCTTCCTGATCGGCGCGGCGGATGGCTTCGACGATGCCGACCGCGCCAATGCCGACCTGCTGATCGCGTTCGGCGCGATGACATGGCCCCATATGATGGCCCGCGCGATGTTGGCCGAACAATTGTGGCGCGCCTGCTCGATCCTCGCCAACCACCCCTATCATCGCGAAGGCTAGTGACCCGAATATGAAGTTCGTCACACCATTTGGTAGGCGTTGAACGAACTTCAGATTCACAAGGGTCACTAGCAAATATTTGATTCCGGTGTGGTTTATGGATTTGAAATACGCTCCCTACCAAGCCGCCATAATGTGGCGTATTTCAAATCCACCACACTAGAACCGCCTCGCTTTTTTCCCTAGGCAAGGGCGATCAAGGGCGGGGCAACGGGTGATGCGCACCATCATCATCGCTGGCGGACTGGCGGGCCTGATGGCCCTCGCCGCCACGCGCCTGCCCGCAGCCGATGGCGACGCCATCATCCTGCCCGGCACCGCTGGCACCACCCTGCCGCAGGAGCAGCAGGCGCTCAAGGACGCGCGCCGCCAGTCGGACGAGGCGCGCGATCGTTCCGCCCGCCTAGAGCAGCAGGCCACCGCCGCCCGCGACGAGGCCGAACAGGCCCGCCGCCGCGCCGCCGCCGTCGCCGCCCGCATCCAGCAGGCGGAGGCGGATATCCAGGCGGCGCAGGCCCGCATCGCCATCCTCAACCGGATGCAGCGCATCCAGGCCGCCCGCCTCGCCGCCAGGCAGGAGCCAGTGGTCCGCCTGACCGCCGCGCTGCAAATGATGGCTCGCCGCCCGCTGGCGCTGGCGCTGGTGCAGCCCGGATCGGTCGGCGACGCCGTCCATATGCGCGCCATGCTGGGCCAGATATTGCCGGTCATCCAGCAGCGCACTGCGGGCCTCCGCGCCGAACTGGAGCGCAGCCGCGCCCTGCGCGCCAGCGCGCAACAGGCCGCCGACGCCCTGACCCAGGCGCAGGCCGACCGCAAGCAGCAACAGGCCGCGCTCGCTTCGCTGGAGGTGCGCAAGCGTGTCGCCGCCCGCGACTATCGCGCCGATGCGGGGCTGGAAAGCGACCGCGCGCTGGCACTGGGCGAGCGGGCGCGCGATATTGTCGATCTGATGGACCGGCTGGAAGAAGCGGGCAGTCTGCGCGACCGGCTGGCGGCCCTATCCGGCCCGCTGCTCCGCCCCGCCCGGCCCGATCAGGCTAGCGCCCCCGCCATTGAACGTGAGGCTTCTGCCGGCGGCCCGCCGCCCTATCGTTTGCCTGTGATCGGCCAGCTCGTCACCGGCATGGGCGAGGTCAATGACAGCGGCGTGCGCTCACGCGGCCTGACCCTGGTGACGCAGCCGGGCGCGCAAGCCATCGCGCCGACGGCCGGCCGCATCGCCTTCGCCGGACCCTATCGCGACTATGGCCAGATCCTCATCATCGACCATGGCCAGGGCTGGACCACGCTCATCACCGGCCTCCACCGCGTCACCGCGCGGGTAGGCGACAGCGTGCGCCAGGGCGAACCGGTCGGCATCACCGGCGCGGAGCAGCCCAATATCACCGTCGAACTGCGCCGCAACGGCCGCCCGGTCGATATCGTACCGCTGGTAGGACTGGGATGACGGCATTAACCCGACGCTCATCGTCGCACAGCGACATTGGTCGAAGCCCGGTTTTGCGTTGGCGCGCGAATCGGCCTATATCGATCCATTGATGCGGACTCCAAGGACAGCCATGAAATCCACCTTCCTCCAGGGCGCTGTTGCGCTTGGGGCGCTTGCGCTCATTCCTGCCACTACCGCCGCACTCGCCGACGGGGAAGCGTCGAGCTACAAGGCGCTCGATGAATTCATGGACGTGTTCCAGAAGGTCCGCAGCGATTATGTGGAAAAGGTCGACGACGAAAAGCTCATAAAGGGCGCGATCGACGGGATGCTCGCCAGCCTCGACCCGCATTCATCGTTCCTCGATGCGCGCGACTTCCAGAATCTGCGCACCCAGACCGAGGGCAGCTATGGCGGCCTGGGCCTGTCCGTCACGCAGGAGGATGGCGCGGTCAAGGTGATCGCGCCGACGCAGGATACCCCGGCCTGGCGCGCGGGGATCAAGGCGGGCGACTATATTACGCATATTGACGGCCAGTTGATCTATGGCGGCACGCTGGACGAGGCAGTGGACAAGATGCGCGGCGCACCGGGCACCAGCCTCAAGCTGACCATCGTGCGCCCCGGCCGCGACAAACCCATCGAACTCACCCTCACACGCGAAATCATCCAGTTGAAGCCGGTGAAGTGGGAAGTGAAGAATGGCATCGGCGTCATCAACATCGTCAGCTTCTCGGCCAATACCGGGGCGGACGTGCGCCAGGCGATCCGCAGCATCGACAAGAGCCTGAGCCACAAACCCACCGGCTATATCCTCGACCTGCGTTCCAACCCCGGCGGTTTGCTGGATGAAGCCGTGTCGGTCAGCGACACCTTCCTAGAGCGCGGCGAGATCGTGTCGCAGCGCGGCCGGGCCAAGGGCGATGTCGAACGCTATTATGCCAAGCCGGGCGACGATGCGAAGGGCCTGCCCATAATCGTGCTGGTCGATGCCGGTTCGGCTTCCGCGTCGGAAATCGTCGCGGGCGCGTTGCAGGACCAGCATCGCGCGCTGGTGATGGGCGAACGCAGCTTCGGCAAGGGCAGCGTCCAGACCATGTTGCCACTGTCGAACACCACGGCGCTGAAGCTGACGACCGCGCGCTATTACACGCCATCGGGCCGCAGCGTGCAGGAAGGCGGCATCCAGCCCGATATCCGCGTGCCGCAGCTTTCCGACCCCGATTACAAGAACCGGCCCAAATTCCGCGAAAGCGATCTGCGTCGCCATCTCATCAACGAGATCAAGACCGACGACGTGGCGCTGGAAGAGGACAGCAAGGACGATCCGCGCTTCGCCATGTCCGCCGAGGACCTGAAAAAGAAGGGCGTCACCGACTTCCAGCTCGACTATGCGCTCAAGACAATCTCGCGCCTGGCCGGCACGCCCGCGGCGACGATCGCCCAGGCGCAGATGGCCGCACGCAAGCCGGGGGCGAAATAGCCCCTTCTGGTTGTGGTCGGCCAACAAGTTCAGCATGACGAAAGCAGGGTGAGGGTTTAAGCGGGCTGGTATGAAGAACCGATCCCCGTCCCTCGCCAAGGCCCGCGCCCTCGCGCTGCTGACACCCCTGCTGCTGCTGGGCGGCGCCTATGCCTCCCAATATATTGGCGGGCTGCACCCGTGCGAAATGTGCTGGTGGCAGCGCTATCCCCATATGGTGGCGATCCCGCTGGCGCTGGTCGCCTATGCGGCACAGGGACGCGCCTGCATCAGCGCCCTGTTCGCCGGGCTGGCGGGACTGGCTGTCGGTATCAGCGGCGGTATCGGTCTGTTCCATGCCGGGGTCGAATATGGCTGGTGGGAAGGGCTGACCACCTGCTCCACCTCTCCATCGAGCGGCAGCGCCGCCGACCTGCTGAACCAGATCATGGCCAGCCCTATCACTCGCTGCGATGTCGCGCCCTGGAGCCTGTTTGGTATTTCGCTCGCCGGCTATAACGGCCTCTTGTCGGGCGCGGTCGCGCTCGCCATCTTGGCCTTGCTGTTGAAAGCGAGGAAAGCATGAGCGCCTCCAAGGATTTCCCGCGACCGGGCAAAAGGCTGACCGATGCCGACCGCGCCTCTATGGTGCGGGTCGACCAGGCGGGCGAGTTCGGCGCCACCCGCATCTATGCCGGGCAGCTTGCCGTCATGGGCGACCGCCATCCCTATGCCCGCCTGATCGCGGGCATGGCCGCGCAGGAGGAGCGGCACCGCGCCGCCTTCGACGCGATGATCGCGCGGCGCGGCGTGCGCCCGACTGCGCTCACCCCTTTCTGGCACGTCGCCGGTTTCGCCCTGGGCGCGGTCACCGCCGCCATGGGACCGAAGGCCGCGATGGCCTGCACCGCTGCGGTCGAGACGGAAATCGACAAACATTATGCCGATCAGTTGGAGCAACTGGGCACGGACGATCTGGAACTCTCCACCGCCATCGCGGATTTCCAGGCGGAGGAACTGGAGCATCGCGACGCCGCCCTTGCTCATGGCGCGGAGCAGGCGCCGGCCTATCCCCTCTTGTCCGGCGCCATTCGGCTGGGCTGCCGCGCCGCCATCGCGCTGTCGAAGCGCATCTGATAAGGACGGACAGATGAAGAAGACAGTGATGATCGCCACGCTCGCCCTGATGGGCGCCGCCGTCCCCGCGCTGGCGCAGCAGGACAGTGCATCCGACGCCGCCAGCAGCAGTACGGAAAAGGTCAATATCGTCATCGTTTATGGCGACGATAGCTGCCCGCAAAGTCAAGGCGGCGACATCGTCGTATGCGCGCGCAAGGGGGAGGAAGAACGCTATCGTATCCCCGAACCGTTGCGCGGCGACCCCAACAAGCCGAGCAATCAGGCATGGGGCGAACGGGTGCGGTCGATGGAATATGTCGGCCGGTCGGGCACCGAAAGCTGTTCGCCGTCGGGCAGCGGCGGCACGACCGGCTGCTTCGCCCAGCTTGCCCGCCTCGCCAAGGCGGAACGACAGCAGGCGGACAATGCGAGCTGGAAGGATCTGGTCGCAGCCGAACGCGCCAAGCGCCTGTCGACCATCGACGCGGACAGCAAGGCGATCGAGGCGCAGGCCAAGGCCGAAGAAGCGGCCGAAGCCAAGGCCAAGCAGCAACAGGACGGCACCACGCCGCCGCAGAAATGACGGTTCGGGCGGCCCTGCACCGTCCTGACCATAGGACCGGGACAGGGACAGTACCGGAGATTTCGCCACAGGGGGAATGAAGGACAAGACCCTATGCCACGCCAAGGCGCACTTCCCCTGATCGGCCTCACGCTGGTCGCCCTGCTTCCCCTTCCGGTGGCAGCGCAACCGGAGCCGCCGCCGGAACGGACCATCAACTTGCTCGTCTATGGCGATGATCCTTGTCCGCAGGGCAAGGGCGACGAGATCGTCGTCTGCGCCCGGCGACCGGAATCCGAACGGTATCGTATTCCCAAGAAGCTGCGCGAAAAGCCGGCGCCCACGGGCGGTCCCGGCTGGGGCAGCCAGGTGGCAACGATGGAGCAGGTGCAGCGGCAGAATCTGCCCAACAGTTGCTCGGCCAACGGCGCGGGCGGCTTTACGGGCTGCACCGCCCAGATGCTGGCGCAATGGTTCGCAGAACGACGGATGCAGCAGAGCCAGGGCGAGCCTTAGAACGGTTTGCGATCCGATTGCATCGGATCAACCCTTCTAAGTTTTTGGTTTAACGCATTTTCTAGTCAGGTGGCATCACCTGACTAGAAAATGCTCTAAGATAAAGGCGGCACCACTTCGAACATATCCTCGACGCCCGGTTCGGCCGGCGTGACCGCCCGCTCCGCCGCCTGACGTGCCCACATGGTGGCGTAGAGGCCATCGGCACGGACCAGGTCGGCATGGCGGCCGCGCTCTACGACGCGGCCCTTGTCCAGCACGATAATCTCGTCGGCATCGACCACGGTGGAGAGGCGATGCGCCACCACCAGCGTGGTGCGCTTGCGGCTGATGTCGCGCAGGACGGTCTGGATTTCGGTTTCGGTGCGGCTGTCGAGCGCGCTGGTCGCTTCGTCGAGCACCAGCACCGGCGGATCTTTCAGCAGCGTGCGGGCGATGGCGACGCGCTGTTTCTCACCCCCTGAGAGTTTCAGGCCACGTTCGCCCACGCGCGTGTCATAGCCCTGCGGCAGGCTGATGATGAAGTCGTGGATCGATGCCGCCCTGGCCGCCGCCTCGATCTCCACCTGGGTCGCGCCCTCGCGGCCATAGCCGATATTATAGCCGACCGTGTCATTGAACAGCACCATGTCCTGCGGCACGATGCCGATCGCGGCGCGCAGCGACTGCTGGCCGACTCCGGCGATATCCTGCCCGTCGATCGTCACCCTGCCGCCCTGAATATCGTAGAAGCGGAAGAGGATGCGGGCGATGGTGGACTTGCCCGCGCCCGACGGGCCGACGATCGCCAGCGTCCTGCCCGCCGGGACGGTGAAGCTGACGCCGTGGAGGATTTCACGTTCGGGATCATAGCCGAAGCGGACATGATCGAAGCGGACTTCCCCGCCCGCCACCAACAGCCGTGGGGCATCGGGCGCATCGGCGACCTCCGCCTGAGTGTCGATCAGCTTGTACATAGCCTCCATGTCGATCAGCCCCTGGCGAATGGTGCGATACACCATGCCGAGCAGGTCGAGCGGGCGGAAAAGCTGGCTCAAAAGCGTGTTCACCAGCACCACGTCGCCGGTCGTGAACTGCCCCCGGCTCCAGCCCCAGACGGTGTAGCCCATGGCGCCCGCCATCATCAGGTTGGTGATGAACGACTGGCCGATATTGAGCCAGGCGAGACTGTTTTCCGATTTCACCGCCGCCTGGGCATAGCGGCGCATGGCGGTGCCGTAGCGCTTCGCCTCCCGGTCTTCCGCCCCGAAATATTTGACCGTCTCGAAGTTCAGCAGGCTGTCGACGGCATGGGCGACGGCGCTGGTGTCCATGTCCACCATGTCGCGGCGAAGCTGGTTGCGCCATTCGGTGACGGTGCGGGTAAACCAGATATAGAGCGCGACCATCGCCAGCGTCGCGGCCACCAGGCCGGGACCGAACTTCACGAGGAAGATGGCACAGACCGCCGCCAGTTCGATCAGGGTCGGGGCGATGTTGAAGAGCAGGAAATAGAGCATCGTATCGATGCTCTTGGTGCCGCGCTCGACGATCCGGGTGACGGCGCCGGTGCGGCGGTCGAGGTGGAAGCGCAGCGACAGGCGGTGGAGATGGACGAAGACGGCGTCGGACAGGCGCCGGCCGGCCTCCTGCCCCACGCTTTCGAACACGGCGTTGCGCAGGTTGTCGAAAAACACGCTGCCGAAGCGGGCGCCGGCATAGGCGACCACCAGGGCGATGGCGAGACCGACGGCGGGTTCCAGCCCCGGCGCCATGCGATCGACCGCCGCTTTGTAGGCGAAGGGCATGGCGAGGCTGATCGCCTTGGCCAGCAGCACCAGCACCATGGCCAGCACGACGCGGCGGCGCAACGCGGGCGCATCGGCAGGCCATAGATAGGGCAGGAAACGCCGCATCGTGGCCCATATGGGCGGGATCGGCGTGGAATCGGGCGTTGAAGGCGGCATTTGCATCTATTTAGGCGCTGCGACGCGCTTATCCAATGGCGCGGAAACGGAACGCCCCAGAGATAGCCGCTGCATCTCCCCCTCATCCCCCCTTTCCCTTTCCAGCGGAGCGCGGCATGATATGGCCACGCGACACAGCGCGGGAGGCAAGACGAGCGCATGTTCGGAACTTTGTGGAATCGGATTTTCGGGACCAGGGCGACCACCACAGAGCCGCGGAAGGACATTCCCTCTTATGACCCGATAGAGGCGTTGCGCGATCAGGTGCGACGCGATGTTGCGGGCGGCTTCTATGATGAGGACGCCATCCTGACCAACGCGCACGACCAGTTCGACGAGGAATTACCCCGGCCGACGCTGCGGATCGAAGCGTCGGCGGCGCTGCGCGCGGCGCTGGCCGAGCATCGCACCGCCGAGCAGGGCTGGACCGAAGCGACCGACTGCGACCGGCTGGACGCCGCCTTCGCCGCGCTGGAAGAGGAAGGGGTGATTGCGCGGCAGAATTTCACCTGCTGCGGCACCTGCGGCGCGTCCGAGATATGGGACGAGGTCGAGGCGGTGCAGAAGGCGGGAGAAGCGGCGGACGGCTATGCCTTTTTCCATATGCAGGACACCGAATCGGCGGTGGAGGGCCATGGTCTCTATCTGAACTACGGCGCCTGTGCCGAAGGCGAGGAGGCCGCGATCGCGATCGGGCATCGCGTCGTCGAGCAGTTGGAGGCGCATGGGCTGACCACCGACTGGGACGGCAGTTGGGGGCAACGGATCGCGGTGTCGCTGGACTGGAAGAAGCGGCGCGGGGTCGTGGCGATCGAGGGCTGAAGACGCCGCGCCTGCGGACGCGGATCGAGCATCGCGGCGGGATCGGGCGAAGTTCACACCGTCTGGAGCAATTTTAGCCCGATTTTGGTCATTTGCGCCGCAAAGGCGACCGAAACGCGACACCGAAGCGACTGGGATGCGCCATGAATGCGCCACCCCCGCGTCACCCACGCCGCTTCGACGCGGCAGGCTGTTGGATTTCAAGCGCGAAAGGATCGGCCAGACGGCGAGCGTGCAGCGCCAGCGCCCGGTCCCAAGTCCGGTCGAACGGCGTGCCGGCAAGACGCCGGCGCAGGCGATGCGCGCTGGAGCGCGACATGCCCGCCGCACGCGCGGCATGGGTGACGCTGCCGATGTTGAGCAGGGCGGTGAGGAAACTGCGCTGCTTGGCCGGAGTCCAGTGCGCGCGGTCGATGGGGGATGAGGGGTTCTGTTCCATCCGACAGGATAGATCAGAGCAAATCCGAGTAGGAAAGGGGATTTGCGCGGGGCGTCCTCAGCCGTCGGCTAGATGCTGGCGGAACCAGTCGGCCAATTCTTCCTCCGAGAGTGTGCCGGCGGCGAGTTCGAGAAAGGCGACGACCAGTTCGGCGTCCGTCGCCATCAGATTATAGCCATTGAGCATCAGAAAGGTTTCGCTGACGACCGCCGCGATCCGCTTGTTGCCGTCGATGAAGGGATGGTTGCGCGCGAGGCCATAGGCATAAGCGGCCGCCAGCGCGGCGACATCGGGTTCGCCATAATGGGCGATCTGCTGCGGCCGGGCCATGGCGCTTTCGAACAGGCCGCGATCGCGCAGTGCGTCGCTTCCGCCGCCATGTTCGGCAACCTGTTCGGCATGAGCGGCCTCGGCCACGGCGAGCGTGACCCAGACCCAGCTTTCCCGCGCCATTATTCTGCGAGTTCGCGCAGCGCCCGCTTGCGCCGTGCCATGACTTCGCGCGCGGCGGCCATCTGAGCGTCGAAATCCGGCTCGGCAGCGGAAAGTTCGATCCCGCGCGGCGTGAGAATCACCGAAAGGCTGTCACCGGCGACGGCGTGAAGATGCGCCAACAGCTCCTTGGGCAGGATCACCCCGGCGCTATTGCCGATCTTCGTGATTTTGAGGGGCATGTTCATACGGGGGTTATAACATAGTCGATGGGACGACAAAAGGACCGATCAGTCGATGGCTTCTATACCCTGCGCGCTCAAGCGGGCGAGGTGATCCTTCATGGCCTGTAACTGGTCGGCGGAATGCCCCTGCCATTCAACGATTTCTCCCATGACGCGCAACGGTTCGCGCGAGCGATAGGATTGCGTCGGGTTGCCGGGGAATTTTTGGTCGGTGAGGTTGGGATCATCGACAAAGGGACCGGTCGGTTCGACAATGTAGATGCGTTCGCGCCCCTCGCCCACCGCCAGTTCGCAGCCCCATATCGCCGCTTCGAGCGTGCCGGTGAGATAGACCCAGGACGCAACCTTGCCCGTGCCATAGTTGGACGCGAAGCCGGGTACGATAAGGTCGCCCGGCGACAGGTCGGCGCGTGTGCCATGATAGAAAGGGCCGACGGCGTCACGCGCATAGGTCATTGGACGAAACCTCCAGAACGGGGGATTGCAGGAGTCGCGCCGCGACCGGGCGCGACTCCCTGAACGCTAAGACAACGCCTCAATCATGCTCCCGATCGCCCGCGCCCATATACAGTTCGCGGCCGGTTTCGTGGTAGAGCGCGCTCATCTGCGCCATGCCCTTTTCCGCTTCTTCCTCGGTGGCGGCGGCGATGAAGGCGTCGGCAGGCTGGTTCTGCTTGGCGGCGAAGTCCCGCACCTCCTGCGTGATCTTCATCGAACAGAATTTGGGACCGCACATGGAGCAGAAATGCGCGCTCTTGGCGCCTTCCGCCGGGAGCGTCTGGTCGTGATACTTCTCCGCCGTATCGGGGTCGAGCGACAGGTTGAACTGGTCGCGCCAGCGGAATTCGAAGCGGGCGCGGCTCAGTGCATCATCGCGGACCTTGGCGGCGGGGTGGCCCTTGGCAAGGTCGGCGGCATGGGCGGCGAGCTTGTAGGTGACGACACCCACCTTCACATCGTCGCGGTCGGGCAGGCCCAGATGCTCCTTGGGCGTGACGTAGCAGAGCATCGCCGTGCCGTACCAGCCGATCATCGCCGCGCCGATGCCGCTGGTGATATGGTCGTATCCCGGCGCGATGTCGGTGGTGAGCGGCCCAAGCGTGTAGAAGGGCGCCTCGCCGCAGGCTTCGAGCTGCTTGTCCATATTCTGCTTGATCTTGTGCATCGGCACATGGCCCGGCCCTTCGATCATCACCTGCACATCCTGTTCCCAGGCGCGCTTGGTGAGTTCGCCCAGCGTGTAGAGTTCACTGAACTGCGCTTCATCATTGGCGTCGGCGATCGATCCGGGACGCAGGCCGTCGCCCAGCGAATAGGCGATGTCATAGGCTTTGCATATCTCGGTGATCTCGTCGAAATGCTCGTAGAGGAAGCTTTCCTTGTGATGGGAAAGGCACCATTTCGCCATGATCGACCCGCCGCGCGAGACGATGCCGGTGACGCGCTTGGCAGTCATCGGGATGTAGGCGAGGCGCACGCCCGCATGGATGGTGAAATAGTCGACCCCCTGTTCGGCCTGCTCGATCAGCGTGTCGCGGAAGATTTCCCAGGTCAGGTCTTCAGCGACGCCGCCGACCTTCTCCAGCGCCTGATAGATCGGCACGGTGCCGATCGGCACCGGCGAATTGCGCATGATCCATTCGCGGGTGTCGTGGATGTTGCGGCCGGTCGACAGGTCCATCACCGTGTCCGCGCCCCAGCGGATCGACCAGACCAGCTTATCGACTTCGGAGGCGACGTCGGAGGCAACCGCCGAATTGCCGATATTAGCGTTGATCTTCACCAGGAAATTGCGGCCGATCGCCATCGGCTCGCTTTCCGGGTGGTTGATATTGTTGGGGATAATGGCGCGGCCGCGCGCGATTTCGTCGCGGACGAACTCCGGCGTCACATAGTCGGGGATTTCCGCGCCCCAGTCATGGCCGTCGCGGACATATTCCTTCAGGCGCGCGCGGCCGAGATTTTCGCGCTCGGCGACATATTCCATCTCCGGCGTGATGATGCCGCGGCGGGCATAGTGCATCTGGGAGACGTTCGCGCCCGGCTTGGCGCGCAGGGGGCGTTTGACGAGGTTCGGGAAGGGCTGGACACCGCCCGAACGATCCGGACCCTTGAGGCCGTTATCTTCCGGTTTCAGCTCGCGGGCGTCATATTCCTCGACATCGCCCCGCGCCATGATCCAGTCGCGGCGCAGTGTGGGCAGGCCCGCCATGATGTCGATGCGGGCGTTCGGGTCGGTATAGGGACCGGACGTGTCGTAGACGCGCACGGGCGCTTCGCCGCTGCCGGGTTCCAGGTCGATCTCCCGCATGGCGACCTTCAGCGGACCGACATGGATCTTGCGGGAACCGCGAATGGGTCCGGTGGTGACGCGCATCTCTGTGCGGGCGGGAACGTCGGCCATGAATTTACCTTTCAGACGGAAAAAGTGGCGCGGCCGGTGAGGCCGGCGAGGAAAAGAAGGATGCCGAGGACGAGCGCGATGATCGCCCAGGCGCGAATGAAGCCGAGCGACCAGTGGCCGACCCGGATCAATGGTCCCGGCACGGCGAGGAGCAGTGCGCCCTCGATCAGGGCGACATAGCCGACAAGGCTGACGATGATCGCCAGCGGGTCGGTCCAGACGCTGTGGATCATGACCAGGGTAACGCCGACGACGAAGACGGAAAAGCCCAGCGCAACGACCAGCCCCGGCGATCGATTGAGATCGTCCATCACCGCCCGCCAACGCGCGGGGCCGGCAAGACCGCCGATGCCGATCAGGATCATGTAGAGGCCCATCGCTTCGGCCAGGCGAAGGGTAAGGATGGAAATCGTGTCCATGGCCGTCTCTCCTCCTCTTCAAGGGGCGGAAAGCGGATGCGGACTGTAGCTGGACAGACGCTTCCCTCCCTCCGCCAGTGTCAACTGGATCAGGTTCAACGGGTCGCGGTTCCCAATAACCGCCTCTCAACCGCCTATGGACGGTCCCCCGGGGATGCTGGACAGGATAGGGAGGAAACGGCACAAGGTCCAGCGTCTATGTTGGATCATCAGCCCCCCGATCTTTCGACCAGGGCCGGCCGCAAGGCCTGGCGGCACGAAATGCGCATGGTGGCGGTGTGGCCGCGACGCTGGGGGTTATGGCTGCTGGCGATCGGCGCGCTGCTGCTGATCGCGCCGTCGGCCTTTGGCATCCACAATATTGGCGGCTGGTCGCCGGTCCTGCTGGGATTGATCGCCTGCCTGGCTGCCCTGCCGCTGCTGGTGGCCAGCGCGGTGCTGCGGCGGCGCTATGTGAGGGGGCGGTTGCAGATGGGGGAGACTCAACGGACATGAAGAAAAGGATGATGAGCTTGGTTTCCGCTGCCCTTCTGACCGGCGCCGGTGCGCCAACGCCTCCCCCGCCCGCCGACGATCCGTTCGTGTGGCTGGAGGATTGGACCGGCCCGCGCGCGATGCAATGGGTGGAGGCGGAGAATGAGGCGACCGTCGCCGCCTTCCAGAATGATCCGCGCTATGCCGGTTACTACAGGCAGGCGCTGGCCATCGCGTCGGCCAAGGACCGGATTGCCATGCCGATGCTGATCCATGGCCGGGTCTATAATTTCTGGCGCGATGCCGATCATCCGCAGGGCGTGTGGCGTTACACCAGCGAAGCCGATTATGCGACCGACGCGCCCCACTGGACCATCGTGCTGGACCTCGACGCCCTGTCCAAGGCGGAAGGCAGGAAATGGGTGTGGAAGGGCGCGACCGTCCTGAACCCGGAGGAGCGGCTGGCGCTCATCAACCTGTCCGACGGCGGCGAGGACGCCGTGACGCTGCGCGAGTTCGACCTGGAAACGGGCCAGTTCGTGCAGGGCGGGTTCGACATTCCCAAGTCGAAGCAGAATGAGGGGTGGCTGGACAGGGAGACCATCCTCATCGCCCGCGACTGGGGAGAAGGGACGATGACCAGGTCGGGCTATCCCTTCGTGGTCAAGATGCTGAAGCGCGGCGAATCGCTGTCGGCGGCGAAGGAAATCTATCGCGGCGAAGCGAGCGATCAGGTCGGCACCTTCCCCCTCATCCTGTCGGACGGATCGGGCAACCGCGCTGCCTTCCTCTATCGCGGCGTGACCTTCTTCGGCAACGAGACCTATCTGGTCGGGACAAGCGGCGTGAAGAAGCTGCCGCTGCCGGCCAAGAGCCAATTGCAGGGCATGGTCGAGGGCCAGGTGTTGATCCAGACCAGCGAGGCGTGGACCAGCGGCGGCGTGACCGTGCCGAGCGGATCGCTGGCCGCCGTGCCGCTGAAAGCCTTACAATCGGGCGAGACGCTGAAGCCGCAAATCCTGTTCGCGCCCAATGCGCGCCAGTCGATCGACGGTGTGGCGGCGACGAAGGGCCATGTCATCCTGGCAATCAATGACAATGTGCGCGGGCGAGTGCAGGTGCTGACGCCGGGGACGGCGGGCTGGACGAGCAAGCCGGTCACGCTGCCCGACAATGCCACCATCTCGATCGCGACAGCGACCGACAAGAGCGACAAGGCCTATCTGTCGGTGGCCGGATTCCTGGCGCCGACGACGCTCTGGGCAATGGATGCCGCCGATCCCAAGCCGGTTCAGGTGAAGGCGATGCCCGCGCGCTTCGACGCGGCGGGGCTGGTGGTCGAACAGTTTGAAGCCACATCGACCGACGGGACGAAGATTCCCTATTTCATCGTCCATCGGAAGGATATGAAGAAGGACGGCGCCACCCCGACGATCATGACCGCCTATGGCGGCTTCGAGGTGCCGATGACGCCCAGCTATGCCGCGATCACCGGCAAGCTGTGGCTGGAACGGGGCAACAGCTTCGTCCTTGCCAATATCCGGGGCGGCGGCGAGTTCGGCCCGGCCTGGCATGAGGCGGGGCTGAAGACCAAGCGGCAGATCATCTATGACGACTTCGCCGCCGTGGCGCAGGATATCTTCGCGCGGAAACTGTCATCCCCCGCCAAATTCGGCATCTATGGCGGGTCCAATGGCGGGCTGCTGATGGGGGTGGAGTTCAACCAGCATCCCGACCTGTGGAACGGGGTGGTGATCCAGGTGCCGTTGCTCGACATGATCCGTTACGAGCAGATCGCGGCCGGCGCGTCCTGGGTGGACGAATATGGCAGCGTCTCCGTACCGGCGGAGAAGGCGTTCCTGGAGAAGATTTCGCCCTATGCGAACATCCGCAAGGGCGTGCATTATCCCACGCCCTATATCTGGACCACGACCAAGGACGACCGCGTCGGCCCGCAGCACGCCCGCAAATTCGCGGCGCGGCTGAAGGATTATGGCATCCCCTATCATTTCTACGAGGATATAGCCGGCGGCCATTCGGGCGACGCCGACATCGAACAGGGCGCGCGGTTGCAGGCGATGCAGATGGTCTATTTCAGCCAGCAGTTGGAGGGGAAGTAGAGCGGCGAAAGCCTGAAGCATCCGCCCCTTATGCCAGACTGCGTAGAGAATGACTCATCAGGATCGACTGGTTGCTGTTCCCCGGCGAAGGCCGGGGTCCAGTTCGCGCCGTGGAACTGGACCCCGGCCTTCGCCGGGGAACAGGTCTTCATGAGTCCCCATCAATATATGCTGGTATGACAGGAAACTTTGCCGCGCGACCGATTGGTTGTTGCATTGCAGCAGGGGGTGGCGTTTGATCCGCTTATGCTCAAGGCCGCGCTCCACCACCTGACGTCCTACCGCTATAGCCGCCCGATCCGACTAGGACCGCAGGTGATCCGCCTCCGTCCTGCGCCGCACAGCCGGACCAGGGTGCCCAATTATGCGCTGAAGATCGAGCCTGCGGGCCATTTCCTCAACTGGCAGCAGGACCCGCACGGCAACTGGCTGGCGCGGATCGTCTTTCCCGATCCGGTCGATCATTTCTCGATCGAGGTCGACCTGCTCGCCGATCTCGACATCATCAATCCGTTCGATTTCTTCGTCGAACCCTATGCGGAAAATTACCCCTTCGCCTATGACGAGCAGATCAAGACCGATCTGGCCGCCTATTTCGACCTGGAAGAACAAGGCCCGCTGTTCGACGCGCTGGTCGCCGAACATCACGGGCATCAAGAGCGGACGGTCGATTTCCTGGTCGAGGTGAACCGGCGGCTCCAGCAGCGCGTCGGCTATGTCATCCGCATGGAGACGGGCGTGCAAAGCCCGGAGGAGACGCTGGAGATCGGCACCGGCTCCTGCCGCGATTCGGCCTGGTTGCTGGTGCAATTGCTGCGGCGGCTGGGGTTCGCCGCACGTTTCGTGTCGGGCTATTCGATCCAGTTGGTCGCCGATGTCGAGCCGCTGGAAGGGCCGAAGGGCGTGACGCAGGATGTGGTCGACCTCCATGCCTGGGCGGAGGCCTATGTGCCGGGCGCGGGCTGGGTGGCGCTGGACGCGACCAGCGGCATGTTCGCGGGCGAAGGCCATATCCCGCTCTGCGCGACGCCACATTATCGCTCCGCTGCGCCGATCAGCGGCATGGCCGAGCCGGCCGAGGTCGATTTCCATTTCGCCATGGGCGTGTCGCGCATTGCCGAAGCGGTGCGGATCACCAAGCCCTTCACCGACGCGCGCTGGGACGCGGTGATGGCGTTGGGGGCCAAGGTGGACGCCGACCTGGAGCGCCAGGACGTGCGCCTGACCACCGGGGGCGAGCCGACCTTCGTCGCGGAGGATGGCGGCGAGGCGGGCGAATGGAATGGCGATGCGGTGGGACCGACCAAGGCCGGCTTTGCCGATCGCCTCATCCGCAAGCTGCGCGCCGAGTTCGCGCCGGGCGGCCTGCTGCACCATGGTCAGGGCAAATGGTATCCGGGCGAAAGCCTGCCGCGCTGGGCCTATGCCGTCTATTGGCGCAAGGACGGCGTGCCGGTGTGGCGCAATGCAGACCTGATCGCCGCTGATGAGGCACCGGCGGGAGCGCGAACCATCGGCGCGGAGGATGCGCGGGCTTTCCTGGCGCATATGGCGGACAATATGGGCTTGTCCGCCGGCTATACCCACGCTGTCTACGAAGACCCGGTGGTCTGGGCGGTCAAGGAGGCCGATCTGCCGGTCAATGCATCGCCGGACGACCCCAAGATCAGCGATCCCGAAGCGCGGGCGCGGATGGTGAAGGCGTTCGCGCGCGGGCTGGACCAGCCGGTCGGCTATGTGCTGCCGGTGCAGCGCTGGCAGAGCGCCGTCGCCACCCCGCGCTGGCAGAGCGAGATCTGGCAGTTGCGCCGGGGCAAGCTGTTCGCAGTGCCGGGGGATTCGGCGCTGGGATACCGCCTGCCGCTGGGGTCGCTGCCCTATGTGCCGCCATCCGACTATCCCTATATCCACCCGCGCGACACCAGCGAACCGCGCGGGCCGATGCCCGATTTCCGCACGCAGGTCAGCGAAGCGGCGACGTACGAGGAAGCGCACGCCCAGCCGGTGCAGCGCGTCGGTGAGGTCGAGGGCGGCGCCGCGCCGCAGGAGCGGGTCGAACAGGTGATGATCGAGGGTGCGGTGCGCACCGCCGTCACCATCGAGCCGCGCGGCTATTATCTCTCCGTCTTCCTGCCGCCGGTACAGGCGCTGGAGGATTATCTGGAACTGGTGGCGCAGGTGGAGGCGGTGGCCGAGGCGACCCGCATCCCCGTGCGGATCGAGGGCTATGCCCCGCCGCCCGACCCGCGCTTGCAGGTGCTGAAAGCCACACCCGACCCCGGCGTGATCGAGGTGAATGTCCAGCCCGCCGCGAGTTGGGACGAGACGGTGGACATAACCGAACGCCTCTATGCGGCCGCGCGCGAATGCCAGCTTACCGCCGACAAGTTCATGGTCGATGGCCGGTCGGTCGGCACCGGCGGGGGCAATCATATCGTGCTGGGCGGGCCGAGCCTGGAGGATTCGCCCTTCATCCGGCGGCCTGACCTGCTCAAGAGCTTTGTCCTCTACTGGCAGCGGCATCCCGCCCTCTCCTATCTCTTCTCCGGGCTTTGCATCGGCCCGACGAGCCAGGCGCCGCGCATCGACGAGGCGCGGCATGATGGCCTGTACGAGCTGGAGATCGCGCTGGCACAGGTGCCCGATCCGATTGTCGAGGGCGTGGATAAATTGCCGCCGCCCTGGCTGGTCGACCGGTTGTTCCGCAACCTGCTGGTCGACGTGACGGGCAACACCCATCGCACCGAAATCTGTATCGACAAGATGTTCTCGCCCGATGGTCCGACCGGGCGGCTGGGGCTGCTGGAGTTTCGCGGTTTCGAAATGCCACCCGAACCCAGGATGAGCCTGGCGCAGCAATTGCTGATCCGGGCGCTTGCCGCCTGGTTCTGGCGCCAGCCGCAACAGGGCGGGCTGGTGCGCTGGGGCACGGCGCTGCACGACCGGTTCATGCTGCCCCATTTCGTCTGGGCCGATTTCCTGGAGGTGCTGGGCGATCTGAAGGGCGCGGGCTACGACTTCGATCCCAACTGGTTCGAGGCGCAGCGCCAGTTCCGCTTCCCCGTCCATGGCGCGGTCGATGCGGGCGGCGTCGGGCTGGAGGTCAGCCACGCGCTGGAACCGTGGAACGTGCTGGGCGAAACCGGCGCGATCGGCGGGACGGTGCGCTATGTCGACAGTTCGACCGAGCGGCTGCAACTGCGCGCCACCGGCCTGATCGCGGGCCGCCATATCGTCACCTGCAACGGACGGCGGGTGCCGATGACGGCAACGGCGGTACCCGGCGAGGGGGTGGGCGGCGTGCGGTACAAGGCATGGGCGCCCGCCAATTGCCTGCACCCCAACCTGCCGGTCAACGCGCCGCTGACCTTCGATGTGCTGGATAGCTGGAGCGGGCGATCGCTGGGCGGCTGCGTCTACCATGTCGTGCATCCGGGCGGGCGCAATTACGACACGCTGCCGATCAACGGCTATGAAGCGGAATCGCGGCGCAAAGCGCGGTTCCAGGATCATGGCCATACGCCGGGGCAAGTCGACATGCCGCCCGCCGAATTGCCGGGCGAGTTTCCGATGACGCTCGATTTGCGGTTCCGGCATCCGGGCGGCTAAGGATGATCCGGTGGATACCGAAACCCGACTAGACTGGGCGGACGCCTATCTGGCTTCTGCGCCGCAGGGCGACCTGTTCGCGGGCGCGTCGCCCGAACTGGCGGCGCATTGGCGCGCGATGCTGGAGCGGCTGTCGATCCAGGCGAAGGGCGATCCGGCGACGCTGGCCGACCATGTCGGGCGGCAGGCGGCAGACCTGGGCCTCGCCTTTCGCCTGACCGGCGACGAACAGGAACGGGCTTGGCCGCTCGGCCCCGTGCCGCTGCTGATCGGCGCGGCCGAATGGGCGCATATCGAAAGCGGCCTGACTCAGCGCGCGCAACTGCTCGACCGGGTGCTCGCCGACATTTATTCGACGCGGTCGCTGGTGCGCGACGGCAAGCTGCCGGCCAGCATTGTCACCGGCAGCCCGCACCATTGGCAGGTGATGACCGGCACGCCGCCGCCGCACGGCCATCACCTCCATTTCTACGCCGCCGATATCGGGCGCGGCCCCAATGGCGAATGGCGGGTGCTGGCGGACCGGGTGAGGACGCCGGTGGGCGTCGGTTATGCGCTGGAAAATCGCCTGGCCCTGTCGCGCGCCACCGGCGACCTGCTGGGCGCGATGAACGCACGCCGTCTGGCCCCCTTCTTCGCTGATCTGCGCCGGGGGCTGGCGGCCGATTGCGCCCGGTCGGACCCACGCATCGGCCTGCTGACGCCGGGCCGCTTCAACCAGAGCTATGCCGAACAGGCGCATCTCGCCCGCTATCTGGGCCTACTGCTGGTCGAGGGCGATGACCTTATCGTGTCGGACGGGCGATTGTTCGTACGGACGATCCAGGGGTTGAAGCGGGTCGACGGCTTGTGGCGCTGGATGGACAGCCGCTTCCTCGATCCGCTCGCGTTCGACGGCAAGTCGCGGATCGGCGTGCCCGACCTGTATGACGCCTGCGCGCATGGCGGGCTGATGGTCAGCAACTGGCCGGGCGCGGGGGTAATCGAATCGCGCGCCTTCGCCGCTTTCCTGCCGCAGCTTGCCAAGGCGATGCTGGGGGCGGAGCTGATCCTGCCCAATATCGCAACCTGGTGGTGCGGCCAGCCGCGCGAGAGCGCGCATGTCGAAGCGCAGATGGACAATCTGGTGGTCGGTTCCGCCTTCGACCAGGATGTGGCCGGGCTGCCGGGCGCGCATTTCATCCCCGGCGCATCGCTGGACGAGGCGCAGCGCGCAGCGTTGCTGGAGGCGATGGCGCGGCGGCCGATGGATTATGTGGGGCAGGAGGTGGTGAAGCTGTCCACCACCCCGGCGGTGATCGACGGGCGTCTCACCCCCCTGCCCTTCACCCTGCGCATCTTCGTCGCGCGGGACGGCGCGGGCCAGTGGCGGGTGATGCCGGGCGCCTTCGCACGGCTGGCGGGGCATGGCGACATTCGCGCCGCGCTGATGGGCCAGGGGGACATGTCGGCGGACATGTGCGTGATCGACGGCAAGCCGGTGCCGCTCGACAGTCTAATGGGGGGTGGGCTGCTGGGCGGCGGCGCGCCCGCCATCCGGCGGATCGGCGGGATGTTGCCGGCCAAGGCGGCGGACAATCTCTTCTGGCTGGGGCGTTATATCGAGCGGGCCGAAATGACGCTGCGCCTGATCCGCGCCATTGCTGGCGGGTCGATCGAGGCGGACCTTGGCCCGTCGCTCGCCAGCCCGACCATGGCGCGGCTGGTCGATCAGCTTGCACGGTGGGGGGCGGTGCCGGGCAGCGGCGCGGCGGTCGGGCCACTCTGCGCCACAGCGCTGGGTGACGGAAACCAGCCCGGCAGCGTGCGCGCGCTGATGGGCGTGGTCGCCAATATCGGCGAAGGGCTGCGCGACCGGCTGGCCAGCGATTTCTGGCGGCTAGTGCGCCTGCCCCTTCCTCCCTTCGATGGCGCGGTTACGGAGACGCTGCTTGACGCATCGTCGCGCATGATCGAACGGATTTCCGCGCTGGCGGGGCTGGCGGCGGAAAATATGGGGCGAACGGACGGCTGGCGCTTCCACGATATGGGCCGGCGGATGGAGCGGGCGGTCAATGGCTGTCGCCTCATCAGCCTGTTCGGCGGCGACCAAGCGTCGGACGATGATCTGACCGTGCTGCTCGACCTGATGGACAGCCAGATCAGCTATCGCACCCGCTACCTCACCGGCCCGGCGCTTGCCCCGGTGCGCGATATGCTGGCGCTGGAGCCGTACAACCCGCGCGCCATTGCCTGGCAGGCACTGCGGCTGGCCGAGCATGTCGCGGCCCTGCCCACCCTGCGCGCCGACGGAATGCCGGAAGAGCCGCACCGGCTGGCCGATGCGCTGGTGGCGCGACTGGCGCCGCTGACCGGCGATGTGCTGACACAAGCGGATATCGCCGACGCCGAAAGCCGGCTGTTCGCCTTGTCCGACGCGATCGGCCAGCGCTATTTCCTGCAGGTCCGCAAGACCGAAAGCCCGGACATGCTCGCATGATCTATCATGTCCGGCACCGGACCATGCTCCATTATGCCGCGCCCGTGCGGCTGGCCCGCTTCAACCTGCGATTGAAGCCCGCGCCCTGGCCGGGACAATGGACGTCGGACTATGTGCTGTCGGTCGATCCCGCCCCGGCCATCATCGAAGCGCGGCCCAGCGGCTGGCCGGTCCATGTCGCGCGGCTGGTAATCGAAAGCCCGATCCGGCAATTGACGATCGAAAGCCGATTCCGCGCGGGTGTGCAGGGCCGCGCGATCGCCCCGCAAGGCGACGACCCGACGATCGGCGTGGTGGCGCAGGCAGCGCTTGCCGACCGGGACATGGGACCGGCCGCGCCAGCCCATTATCTCTACGCCTCGACGCGCGCGCCGATGCTGGCGGAGATCGGCCGGTGGGCAGGCGTGGGCCTAGCCCCCGACCGCCCGATCGTCGCCGCTGCGCTGGACCTGGCGCGGCGCATCCGGGCCGAGTTCGCCTATCAGCCCGGCGTCACCGACGCGGGCACGCCCGTCGCCGACGCCTTTGCCGCACGCCATGGCGTGTGCCAGGATTTCGCCCATGTCATGGTGGTCGCGCTGCGGCTGGCGGGGCTGCCCGCCGCCTATGTCAGCGGCTATCTGCGCACACTGCCGCCGCCGGGGATGCCCCGGCTGGTGGGCGCGGACGCGATGCACGCCTGGGTGATGCTGTGGTGCGGACCGACGCGCGGGTGGATCGGCTTTGATCCCACCAATGGCTGCATCACCGGCGATGGGCATCTGTTCGTCGCCATGGGCCGCGATTATGCCGATGTCGCGCCGATGGACGGGCTGTTCGTCGGCGGCGCGGGCCAGAGCCAGCGGGTGATGGTCGATGTCGCGCCGCAAGAGGAGGAAGTCGCATGATCGCCGCCGTCATACTGGTTCTGGCAGGCCTCTATTGCCTGGCGCGCGGCGTCGTGGATTTGCGGGCGAAGCGCTGGGTATGGGGCGTGCTGGGACTGGCGGCGGGGATCGCCATCATGGCCGCGCCGATCCCGGCGCAGATTCAGGTCGAGGTGCCGGCGGGGAGATGAGCATCCTCCCCTGTAAGGGGAAGTGGATGGCCGAAGGCCAGACGGAGGGGTGTCCCGTTATCGATAGGGTGACACCCCTCCACCACTCGCTTTGCGAGCGGTCCCCCTCCCCTTCCAGGGGAGGATAATAGGTCAGTCCACCCGCTCGAACAACAAGGGCATCCCCGTCTTCGGACGGATGGTGAGGCGGCTGATGGGTTCGGGCTTGAAACCGACGGGCACGGTCAGGCGATAGCGACGCACGACCGACGCGATCACCGTCATCACCTCCTGCTGGGCAAAGCCCGCGCCGACGCAGACGCGGGGGCCACGGCCGAAGGGGAACCAGGCCTGTTTCGCCATCTCCGCATTGGCAGGGTCGTCGAAACGGTCGGGATCGAAGCTGTGAGGGCAGGCCCAGTTATCCTTGTTGCGCTGGGTCAGCCAGGGGGCGACGACCAGCATCGCGCCCTGTTCCAGATGCTTGTCGCGCATGTCCATCGGGCAGGTGACTTCGCGCGGCAGGAAGGAGACGGGGGGATAGAGGCGCAGGGTCTCGCGGAAGATGTTGCGGACATGGCCCATATCCTTGAGCATCGGCGCGGTCAGCGGCGCGTCGCCCGCGATCCCCGTCACCTCGACGCGGACCCGGTCCTGGATATGGGCGCATTCGGCGAGCATGTAGAGCGCCCAGGTCATGGTGCTGGCGGAGGTTTCATGACCGGCGAGGAAGATGGTGGAAACCTGCTCCATCACCTGTTCGCAGGTGAAAGGCGCGCCAGTTCCGGGGTGCTTCGCCTCTATGAGCGACTGGAGGATGTCGCGCTGGTCCGTTTGCCCGCGTGCATGATAGCCCTCGTAACGCGCCTCGACGATCGGGCGGAACACATCATGGATGGCGCGGGCCGGGCCTTTCGAGCGTTTCTCGAACCAGCCCGCCGGAATGCCGTAGAGGCGCAACATCGAGGCGCTGTGCGCAAGGCGCTGGAACCGCCCGAAGGCGGTGTGGATGATGTTGGAGCGCGGTTCGTCCAGGGTCTGGGAAAAGAGCGTGCGGAAGATGATGTCGGCCGCGACATGGGTCATCATCGGGTCGATATCGACCGGCCTGCTCCTGTCCGCCGCGTCGAGCCGGGCGAGCAGGTCATCGGCCGCCGCGACCATCAGCGGCATGGACCGGCCCAGCGCGGTATGGGCGAAGGCGGGGTTGACCATCGCCCGCTGGCTTTCCCAGTCCGCGCCATTGGCCGAGAAGACCGAATTGCCGATCAGCGGATCGAGGTTGCGGACCAGTTCGCTATGCTTGGGAAAGGCGGTGCCGCCGCGCAATATCTGGTCCACCAGCGACAGTTCGTTGGCGATATACATGGTCCGGCCGGGCATCCGGATCTCGCCCATCTTCATCGTGTAGCTCTTGTCGAAGAGGACGTGAATCCAGCTATGCCAGCCGCTCAGGAAACGCTTGACGAGGCCGCGCTTCGTTTTCGGCGGCTGGGGATAAGGCGGCGTGAAAAGATCGGTCACGGAATCGTCCTGAAGGCGGCTACGGCGTCGTCCACGGTGCGGCGGCCTGCGGTCAGGCTGATGAAGTCGAGCGGGGACAGGCGGTCGCCCACGCGCAGATAATCGAAATGCGCCTCATATTTGTTCGACCAGCCGCCATGATAATTTTCCGGATCATAGAAGAGGTGGAAGCGCGGCGATAGCATGTCGACACGCGCCGCATGGTGATCCGCGACAAGATGGAACGGATTGACGTTGTAATAGGCCGCGCCGTCGGGCGGCGAACTGATATCGACATAACGGAATGACTTGTCCGCCAATGCCCTGAGATCGTCATGATACCAGGCGGCATCGCGGCGCAGGCCGATGACCGGCACCACCTGCCCCAGGCCCAGCATCACGAAATGATCCGGCAACCGCCCGCCGCGCAGGGCGAGCAGACGGCGCATCAGGCGCATTCCCAGGATCGTCCCCGCGCTGTGCGTGACGAATTGCACTTCGTCCCAGTCGCCGTCCAGTTCCTGCGCGATGCGCTCCGCGAACTGATCGATGCGGGCATCGAGCGCGTCGCCCGGTCCGTCGGCGGCAAGGCAATGATGGTAATAGAGAAAGCGCAGCAGCCAGGGGACGACCAGCTTGTTGAGCAGGCGCCCCGACAGCAGCGCGCTGATCGCGATGCCGACCAGCGCGGCGGCCCAGAAGGGAACCAGCAGCGAAAGCACGAGTGCGGGGACGAGCGCGAGCAGCAGCGGAATCAGCAGCGCCAGCACAGGCGGGTAGAGGATGGTGATGACCGGACCGTGCCGCAACCTGCGCATCCGCCCGAACTGCATGAAACGGGCATGGCCGGCATAGGTGGCAATCGAGCGGAGGGCGAGCGTCAGCGGATTGCGAATCCAGACCTTGCCGACCAGATCCTCCCACCGGAAATATTCATAGTCGGTCTCGACCCCATTCTTGGGATTGTCCACCGTCCAGATCGCGGAGCTGGCCGGACCTGTGCGGCGCGCGCTGACAGCAAGCGGCTGACCGGTCAGCGCGGCATGGCGGGCGGCCTGCTCACGATAGAGCTGGTGATAAAAACGAACGCCGCGCGGATCGAAACCACCCAGGTAGAAGACTTTACGCTTGAACTTTTCCAACTGCATCGCCCTAATTGGCGCATGACCACGCCCGAACGCGACTACTGCTATTTCATCGACCACCGCAAATACAACCGCAATGTCGGTTGCCGGAAGCATGACAACATGTACGGCATCAACGGCGGCGGCAGCGAACGCGACCGGTGGCGCGCGGATATGATATTTTACCGCCACATGAAATCCAACGGCGACCCGATGGCGCTGCCATCCTTGCTTGCCTGTCTGGCGTTTGGCTGGTTCTGCTGGAATTATCATCCGGGCAAGGGGCTGTGGCGCGGGCAGTTGTTGCGCCGCTTCGCCAAAGCGCCCAAATGAGCGCCATGACAGAATCCAAACATGTGACGGTCGGTTCGGTGACGATCGGCAACGATCTGCCCTTCGTCCTGATTTCCGGCCCGTGCCAGATCGAAAGCCGCGACCATGCGCTGTTCATGGCCGACGCGCTGGCAGGCAAGGCAGACAAGGCCGGCGTGCCCTTCATCTTCAAGAGCAGCTTCGACAAGGCGAACCGGACGTCGGTGTCGGGCCGGCGCGGTGTCGGTATCGACGCGGGGCTTGCGATATTGGCAGAGGTCAAGGCAGCGCTGGGCTGCCCGGTGCTGACCGACATTCATGGACCGGAGCAGGTCGAGGCGGCGGCGCAGGTGGTGGACATATTGCAGATCCCCGCCTTCCTCTGCCGCCAGACCGACCTGCTGGTCGCGGCGGGGCGGACCGGCGCGGTCATCAACGTCAAGAAGGGGCAGTTCCTTGCTCCCTGGGACATGGCGGCGGTGGCGCAGAAGCTCGCCTCCACCGGAAACGAGCGCATCCTGCTGACCGAACGCGGGGCGAGCTTCGGCTACAACACGCTGGTCAGCGACATGCGCGCGCTGCCGACCATGGCGCAGACCGGCTATCCGGTGGTGTTCGACGCCACCCATTCGGTGCAGCAGCCCGGAGGCCTTGGGTCCGCGTCGGGCGGACAGCGCGAGTTCGCGCCGCTGCTGGCGCGCAGCGCGGTGGCGGCCGGGGTCGCGGCGATCTTTGCCGAGGCGCATGACGATCCCGACCATGCGCCGTCCGACGGGCCGGTGATGCTGCCGCTGGAATGGGTCGCGCCGATGCTGGCAAAGCTCAAGGCGATCGATGCGGTGGTGAAGGGGTAAATCCCCAGCCGTCCGCAGGGAGATGCCTTCGCCTCCGCTCAGACAAGGGCTTCGACTTCGCTCAGCCCGAACGGCGGGAGCTAGTCTTTAAGGCCGCACCTGTCCCGTTCCGCGCACGATCCATTTATAGGTCGTCAGCCCTTCCAGCGCCACCGGGCCACGTGCGTGGAGGCGGCCGGTGGAAATGCCGATTTCCGCGCCCAGGCCGAATTCGCCGCCATCGGCGAACTGGGTGGAGGCGTTCCACATCACGATCGCGCTGTCGACGGCGTTGAGGAAATGCTCGGCCCTGGCAGCATCCTCAGTGATGATCGCATCGGTATGGTGGCTGGCATGGGCGGCGATATGCGCAATCGCCTCCTCCACGCCATCGACCAGCCGCACCGACACGATGGCGTCGAGATATTCGGTATCCCAATCCTCGTCGGAAGCGGGCTTCACCCGGCCATCCATCGCCCGCACCGCATCGTCACCGCGCACTTCGCACTGGGCGTCGAGCAGCGCCTTCACCAGCGCGGGCGCCTGCTGAAATGCGCGGTCGATCAGCACGGTTTCGGTCGCACCGCAAATGCCGGTGCGACGCATCTTGGCATTGACCACCAGCGTGAGCGCCATGGCGGGATCAGCCGCGCCGTCAACATAGCTGTGATTGATGCCGTCGAGATGGGCGAGCACGGGCACGCGCGCTTCCTCCTGCACGCGCGCGACCAGGCTCTTGCCACCGCGCGGCACGATCAGGTCGACAAACTCCGCCGCCTTGAGCAGCGCGCCAACCACCGCGCGATCGGTAGTGGGAATCAGTTGCACCGCCTCCGCCGGCAGGCCTGCGGCGACGATCCCTTCAACCATGGCGGCGTGGATGGCGCGGTTGCTTTCCTTCGCCTCGCTGCCGCCGCGCAGGATCACCGCATTGCCCGCGCGCAGGCAGAGGGCGGCGGCATCCGCCGTCACATTGGGGCGGCTTTCATAGATGATGCCGATGACGCCCAGCGGCACGCGCACGCGCGACAGTTCCAGCCCGTTGGGCCGGACTTGCTTGTCGATCACGCTGCCCAGCGGATTGTCGAGGCTGGCGACCTGCTCCACGCCAGCGGCGGCAGCGGCAATCCGGCCCTCGTCCAGCTTCAGCCGGTCGAGCAGGGCGGATGAGAGGCCGTTGGCGACGGCATTGTCCATGTCGCGCGCATTGGCGGCGAGGATCGCCGGCGCCTGATCCCGCAGCGCCTGCGCGGCGCGGCGCAGTGCGTCAGCCTTCTGCGCATCGCTCGCCTGCGCGATCACGGTCGCGACACTACGCGCGCGCGCGCCCAACGTTGCGATCAGCATTTCGGGAGTCTGGGTCAGGTCGTTCATCGAGGGTCTCGCCATGCAGTCGCGCGGCGGCTTAGCATGAAAGCGAAGGAAGCCAAAATGGCCGATCTGTATCGGGAGAATCAGGCCGCCTGGGCCAGACTCTCTTCCTTCATAGCGCGAAATATCCGACAGGGCGGAATATTGCGCCATTCCAGCCGGTCGTTGACCGCACCGAACAGCGGGTCGAGCAGACGGCGCACATAGCGCGAATATTGGTAGATCAGGAGTTCGCCGCCCGACCGCAACGCTATGCGAGTTTCAGCGCATATGGTTTTGCCCACGCCATCGGGCAGGGTGGAGAAGGGAATGCCCGACAGCACATAATCGGCCTGGTGATGACCCGCCTCCCGGATGAAACGGCGCACGTCAGCCGCTGATCCATGAACCACGCGCAGCCGTGGATCGTCGATCTGGGCTTCCAGATAAGCTACGAAATCGAGGTTGATATCGATCGCCAGCAGGATCGCGTCGGGATGCAGGCGGTCCAATATGGAACGGGTGAAGGTGCCCACGCCCGGTCCATATTCGACGAACAGCCGGGTCCGGCTCCAGTCCACCTGGTCCAGCACCGCATCGACCAACGCCTGCGAAGACGGAATGATCGAGCCGATCATGCCGGGATGTTTGACGAACTGCCGGAAGAACATGCCCCACTGGCTGAGGAAAGTAGCGCCCTTGGCGCCCGTCGAGACCGTTTTCTTCTTATCTTTGAAGGGAATGGAGGCCATCAATATCTGCCTGTCTGACTGTCGGTTCCGGCGTCGCAAAATTGGCAGCCGCTGGCAAGCGGCTTTGCACGCCTTGAGATCGAACGCGCGGACGGCGGATGGGTTCAATCCGCCGTCCGGCCAGTCATCAGCGCTCCCGCGCGCGCAACATGCCCGGCGTCACGAAGCCGATCGGATCGACCTGCATCGCGCTCTGTTTCAGCGTCGCCTGGATCTGTTCATATTCACGCTCCATCTCAGGCGTGACGGATGCGCGGGTTTCCTCCAGCGCCGCCTCGAAATGGGCCATCGTCACGGCCTCGACGCGGAGCGACTGGCGCAACGCGACCAGACCAGCGCGACGCGACAGATCCTCCAGGTCCGCGCCGGTGAAGCGCTCGGTCCTCTCCGCCAGCCTGTCGAGATCGACATCGCCGGCAAGCGGCATCTTCCCGGTGTGGATAGCCAGGATGCGCCTGCGCCCGGCTTGGTCGGGGACGGGCACATAGATCAGCTCGTCGAAACGGCCCGGCCGCAGCAGCGCCGGATCGACCAGGGTCGGCCGGTTGGTCGCGCCAATCACCACCACCGATTGCAATTCCTCCAGCCCGTCCATCTCGGCGAGGATGGTGTTGACCACCCGCTCCGTCACCGCCGGTTCGCCCAGGCCGCCGCCACGCGCGGGGACCAGACTGTCCAGTTCGTCGATGAAGATGACCGTCGGCGCCACCTGTCGCGCGCGGGCGAAGAGGCGCGCAATCTGCTGCTCGCTCTCACCATACCATTTGGACAGGAGGTCGCTCGACTTGGTGGCGATGAAATTGGCCTGCGCTTCGCGCGCGACCGCCTTGGCCAGCAGCGTCTTGCCGGTGCCGGGTGGGCCGTAGAGCAGGAATCCCTTGGCCGGGCGGATGCCGATGCGGCGGAAGGCTTCGGGGTCCTTGAGCGGCAGCTCCACCCCTTCCTTCAGGCGCATCTGGGCATCGTCCAGACCGCCGATATCGGACCAGCCGATATTGGGCGCCTGCACCATCACCTCGCGCATGGCGGACGGCTGGACACGCTTGATCGCGGCCATGAAATCCTCCCGCGTGACGGAGAGTTCCTCTAGCACGTCGGGCGGGATCGTCCCTTCCTCCAGGTTGAGGCGCGGCATGAAGCGGCGCACCGTCTCGATCGCGGCCTCGCGGGTGAGCGCGGCCATATCCGCCCCGACAAAGCCATAGGTCATGCGAGCGAGTTCGCCCAGGTCGACCCGGTCACCCAGCGGCATACCCCGGGTATGGATGCCCAATATCTCGCGCCGGCCGCGTTCGTCGGGAACGCCGACGATGATCTCGCGGTCGAAGCGGCCGGGACGGCGCAGCGCTTCGTCGATCGCTTCGGGCCGGTTGGTCGCGGCGATGACGACCAGGTTGGTGCGCGGTTCCAGCCCGTCCATCAGCGTCAGCAACTGGGCGACGAGACGCTTTTCCGTCTCGCCGGTCACATTGCCGCGCTTGGGCGCGATCGAATCGATCTCATCGATGAAGAGGATCGAGGGCACGGCCGCGGTCGCTTCCTCGAAAATCTCCCGCAGCTTCTTTTCCGACTCGCCATAGGCCGATCCCATGATCTCCGGGCCGTTGATGAGGAAGAATTCGGCTTCGGATTCATTGGCGACGGCGCGGGCGAGGCGCGTCTTGCCCGTTCCCGGCGGGCCATGGAGCAGGACGCCCTTGGGCGGATCGACCCCCAGCCGCTCGAACAATTCGGGATAGCGCAGGGGCAGCTCCACCATCTCGCGCAACTGGTCGATCGCTTCGGCCATGCCGCCGACATCGTCATAGGTCACGTCGGCACGGCGGGATTCGCGCGGCTCCTCATATTCGGCGCGCAGTTCCACCTCGGTATCCGCGTCGATATGGACGATGCCCTTGGGCGTGGTCGACACGACGACGAGCCGGATTTCCTGTAGCGCATAAGCAGGGGCCGCGAGCATCTGACGCAACTGGGGCGGCATGTCGCCGGGGGGCACCTGCTGCTGGCCCGCGGTCGCCACCACATCCCCCGCCGTGAGCGGCCGCTGGAAGAAAACTCGCTTCAGCGCTTCGGGATTGCCCTGTAATCGTAGGTTATTTTGTGCAGGTGCGAACACGACGCGCTGGGCCGGACGCGGGTCCACCCTGGCGATCTGGACGAAATCACCCGACCCCACGCCGGCATTGGCACGCTGCAAACCGTCGAGGCGGACCACGTCCAGCCCCTCATCTTCCTTGTAGGGCCGCACCACGCGCGCCGGTGTCGTGCGCTTGCCGACAATCTCGATCATGTCGCCTTCGCTGAGATGCAATTCGGCCATCACCGCGAGCGGCAACCGGGCAAGACCGCGCCCTGCATCCTCCGGCCGCGCATTGGCGACCTGAATCCTGCGTCCTGTTCTTTCCTGATCGGCCACGAGCCATCCTGTCCTTATCGTTCCCGTAACGAGATAGGAAACGCAGCGACGTTAGGAAAGTCCCCATGGTTGCACCATGACAGGACAAAAAAAGGGCCAGCCCGAAAGCCAGCCCTGAAAGTTTTAGGAGAGGATGCCTGAAAGGCCGTTTCTATGTGCACTGCAACGTGGTTTTTTGCAAGTGCGAAATAATCTGGTGAGTTGCAAAAATTGCATCTTGCCATTTTCCGCTTTTTCCTGCTCATTATGGAGAGGATGCTTGGAACCGGAACGCGCGCCGTTCGATAAACAGAATTGACGCGGCGCAGCGGATCGGCTTCGGATTTTTGACAGGTTATGCGCAGACTGCCGCCCCTTACGGCCCTGGAGGCCTTTGTTCAGGTTGCCCGCCTCGGTTCCGTAAAGGCCGCGGCGGAAGAGCTTGCGCTTTCGACTCCTGCCCTCAGTCGGCGCGTCCAGGCGCTCGAACGTTTCATCGGCCGCCCGCTGTTCGACCGCAAGCATCAGGCGCTGGAGATCAATATCGACGGCCAGAGGCTGCTCGACGACATCGCGCCGGCGCTGGATTCGCTCAGCCAGGCGCTGGAGAATATCCAGAGCGGCGGCAACCAGTTGCGCCTGCGGCTCGCGGTGATGCCGCTTTTTGCCACCCAGCGCCTTTTCCCGCATCTCGGCCAGTTGCGGCAGCAGCATCCCCAGCTCCATATCGATATCGAAACCACCCCTCACGCCATCGCGCGACTGGGCGAAGGGTTGGATGCGGCGATCGTGCTGATGGCCAAGGACATCGATCCAGCGCTCTACGCGCATGAACTGGATCATGAGGAAGTCTATCTGATCGGGCGGCGGCAGTTGCTCGAAGGACCACATGCGCTCAATTCGCCCGAAGAACTGGCGCAGCAGACCATATTGCTCCACCGCGACATGGCGCTGTCCTTCGAAGCATGGAAGGAAGCGGCAGGCCTGTCCGACCTGCAACCGCTTGCCGTCGACAATTATGATTCGGGCCAGTTGATGCTGGAGGCGGCCGCGCAGGGGCTGGGGGTGGCGGTGATGCACGCCAGCCATTTCGAACAATCGGGCGACCCGCGGCTGGTGCGGCTGTTCCCGATCCATGTCGAAAGCCCCTATCGCTATTTCTTCGTCTGCCGCCCGCGCGCGCTGCAGACGCGGGCCGTGCGCATCTTCCGCGACTGGCTGGTGGCGGCCGATATCTAGGAGCCTGTTTGCGGATGCGCCTTTCGGCGCATTGCCGCACCGGCTCTCAAAAAACGCGCTCTTCCGTGCATTTCCGAACAGGCTTCAAGATCATTGCGCTTGCGTTTCTTTGCAGGCATATCCTTAACCTTGTTTTGCTACGACCGTTATAGCGAGCATGACCGGGGCAGACTCTTCCACAAGTCCCTATGATGGACTGACCGACCGACTGACCCGTTGGGCCAGAGGCCTTTCGGGCAAGCCAGATGAAGAGGAATCCGAAGAAGGGCGGTCGCGCCCCGGCGGCGCTTCCAACCGGGAAGTCAATCGCCGCCGCCAGCTTTACGCGGACATTGGCGACTTCCTCTTCGCCCATGACCTGGACCTGACGCCGATCAATTTCAGCGTCGCGCTCGACTATCTGACCGGCGCGAATATCGGCATCGAAAAAGCGATCCGCGCGGTGATGATGGAGCGCGGCAAGATCACCAACAATTGGATCGAATCGATCGCCTCCGAACAGCGCGCCGACGAGGTGACGCCCGAAGCGCTCGCCTCGATGCTCGACAAGGTCGAGGAAAATCTGAACCAGTTCACCGGCCTGATGCATGAATCGCGCAATTCCGCCAAGGATTATGGCGCCGCCCTGCAGAAGCAGGCCAAGGATCTGGCCGCCGGCGGCGACAGCGAGCCGATCCTGTCGCGCCTGGTCGGCCTGACCCGGTCGATGGTGGAAAAGACGCGGCAGGTGGAAAGCCAGTTGCGCGAGAATCAGAAACAGACCCATGCGCTGAAATCCAGCCTGGAAAATGCGCGCCGCGCCGCCGAGCATGACCATCTGACCGGCCTGCCCAACCGCCGCGCCTTCGACGGCGTGCTGCGCGAGGAGCTGGTGCTGGCGCACAAGCTGCAGGAACCGCTGTCGGTCGCCTTCTGCGATATCGATCATTTCAAGCGCATCAACGACACCCATGGCCATGACACGGGCGACCGGGTGCTTAAATTCGTCGCCGGGCTGCTGGCCAGGATATCGAACGACCGCTGCCATGTCGCGCGCCATGGCGGCGAGGAGTTCGTGATGCTGTTCCGCGGCAAGACAGCGGCCGAAACCTGCGAGGCGGTGGACGGCGTGCGCGAGGATCTGGCCAATCGCAGCCTGGTCAACCGGGCCAATGGCGAGCGGATGGAACGGGTGAGCTTTTCCGCCGGCGTCGCCAATGTACTGGCCTATGACGATCCGCGCGGCGCGCTCAAGGCGGCGGATCGGGCGCTTTACCTGGCCAAGGAACATGGCCGCAACCGCGTCTATCTGGCGACGGAAACGGATTGAGAAGGGAGGGAGCCCCCTCCCCTGATCCCTCCCGCAAGCGGGAGGGAAATCTGCCCTAGAAATCCGGCTTTTCATAATGGGGCGGAGGCGTGATGACCTCCATCCGCTCCGAAAGCAGGGGGCGGAAGGACGGGCGTGACTTGAAGCCGGCATACCAGCGCTTGACCGGCTCATGCCCCGCCCAGTCGATGCCGCCCAGATAGTCCGCGACCGACAGATGCGCCGCCGCCGCGATATCGGCCAGGCTGAGCGTCGCGCCCGCCATCCAGCTCCGATGGTCGAGCAGATAATCCATATAGTCCATATGGACATTGGCGCGCTTCATCGCCTCACGCAGCACGCGCGCATCGGGCGAAGCGCGCTCCACCAGCCGCTTCTTCATCCGCTCGTGCAGCAAGGGGCCGACGACATCGCCGTAGAAATTCTGGTCGAAAAAGGCGGTCAGCCGCCGCACCTCCGCCCGGCCAGCAGCGGTGCCGGAGATGAGCGGGAATTTTTCCACCGTCTCCTCGAAATATTCGCACATCGCCTGGCTGTCGATCAGGGTGATGCCGCGCTCCTGATCCACCATCACCGGCGTGGTCCCGGCCGGGTTCAGATCGAGAAACTCGTCGCGCATCATCCAGGGCGATTCGCGCACCAGATCATAGCCGATCCCCTTCTCACCCAGGAGAAGCCGGACCTTGCGGGAAAAGGGACAAAGCGGGAATTGATAGAGAAGCCACATAGACGATTCCTGTTAGGCGCGCCCGCGCGTTCGGGGAAGCGACAAATTAGGAAAATGAGGCGCGCAGGCTTCGGTCCGATTCTCCAAAAGAACGACCTCAAACGGCATGGACCTCGCTTCCGATCGCGCTAGGTTGGGGATAGAAGGAGCAGCGGAAACAGTTTCGCTACGGAAAGGATGCTTGATGTCTGACGATTTCTTCCCGGTGCCGGACAACTGGGCCTCAACGGCACTGATGGACCGGTCGGCGCGGGAAGCGGATTATGCCCGCTCGATCGACGATTCCCACGCCTATTGGCTGGAGCGGGCGCAGCGCCTCGACTGGATCGCGCCGCCCACCCGGACCAATGAAAGCAGCTTTGCCGAGGGTGATTTCGGGGTGAAATGGTTCGCCGACGGCGTGCTCAACGTCAGCGTCAATTGCATCGACCGCCACCTGGCCGAACGCGCGGAGCAGACCGCGATCATCTGGGAACCCGATTCGCCCGATGCCGCGCCGCGCCGCTATAGCTACGCGCAGGTGCATGAGGAGGTGTGCCGCATCGCCAATGTGCTGAAGGCCGCCGGCGCGAAGAAGAGCGACCGGATCACCATCTACCTGCCGATGATCCCGGAGGCCGCCTTCGCCCTGCTCGCCTGCGCGCGGATCGGCGCGATCCACAGCGTCGTCTTCGGCGGTTTCTCTCCCGAAGCGCTGGCCGGCCGCATCATCGATTGCGATTCGACGCTGGTCATCACCGCCGACGAAGGACGCCGTGCCGGCAAGACGGTGCCCTTGAAGGCCAATGTCGATGCGGCGCTGCGCGAATGCCCGTGTGTCAGGAAGGTCGTGGTGGTGAAGGCCACCGGCGGCGCGGTGACGATGAAGGACGGCCGCGACCTGTGGCTGCATGAGGAAACCGCCAGGGTGTCGCCCGACTGCGCGCCCGAACCGATGAATGCGGAAGACCCGCTGTTCATCCTCTACACCTCCGGGTCGACCGGCAAGCCCAAGGGCGTGCTGCACACGACCGGCGGCTATCTGCTCTGGGCCAGCCTGACGCATGAGCTGTGCTTCGACTATCGCCCCGGCGACATCTACTGGTGCGCCGCCGATATCGGCTGGGTCACGGGACACAGCTATATCGTCTATGGCCCGCTGGCGAACGGCGCGACGACGCTGATGTATGAGGGCGTGCCGAACTATCCGACGCCCAGCCGCATCTGGGAAGTGGTCGACCGGCATCAGGTACAGACCCTCTTCACCGCCCCCACGGCGCTGCGCGCGCTGATGAAGGAGGGCGATGATTTCGTCACGAAGACCAGCCGCGCCTCGCTGCGCCTGCTGGGCACGGTGGGCGAGCCGATCAACCCGGAGGCGTGGCGTTGGTATCATCATGTCGTCGGCGAGGATCGCTGCCCGATCATCGATACCTGGTGGCAGACCGAGACGGGCGCGGCGATGATTGCGCCGACGCCGGGCGCCACCGACCTCAAACCCGGCTCCGCCACCTTCCCCCTGCCCGGCGTGGTGCCGCAGATCGTCGATGCCGAAGGCGTGGTGCAGGAGGGCGCGGCCGAAGGCAATCTGGTCATCGCCCAAAGCTGGCCGGGCCAGATGCGCACCGTCTGGGGCGACCATGAACGTTTCTTCCAGACCTATTTCACCACCTTCCCCGGCAAATATACCACCGGCGACGGCGCGCGGCGGGACGCGGACGGCTATTACTGGATCACCGGCCGGGTCGATGACGTCATCAACGTGTCGGGCCACCGCATGGGCACGGCCGAAGTCGAAAGCGCGCTGGTGCTGCACGAAAGCGTGGCCGAGGCGGCGGTGGTCGGCTTCCCCCACGATATCAAGGGCCAGGGCATCTATGCCTATGTCACTCTGAACAGCGGCGAGGAAGCGAGCGACGCGCTGCGCAAGACTTTGGTGCAGTGGGTGCGCACCGAAATCGGCCCGATCGCCACCCCCGACGCGATCCAGTTCGCGCCGGGCCTGCCCAAGACCCGCAGCGGCAAGATCATGCGCCGTATCCTGCGCAAGATTGCCGAGGGGGAAGTGTCGGCGCAGGCGCTGGGCGACACCAGCACGCTGGCCGACCCGTCGGTGGTGGATAATCTGGTCGCCAATCGTCAGGGCTAGGCGCTTACGCTTAGATGTTGTTTGAAAATGCGCGGGAGAGAGGGCCAGTACAGCAATGCGCCGAAAAGGCGTATTCTCAAACCGACTCTTAGGGCGGATCGACATTCACAGTTTTAGGCACTTCCCAAGCCGTCATGCCGGACCTGATCCGGCATGACATTGAAAATGAGGCTTAGGCTTCTGCTTTAATCTGAATGTCGATCGGCCCTAGGGCTTTCGCCGCGCCGCAATGGCCTTATATGGGCGGGCATGACCGAGATGCCCGCCCCCGTGCCTGCCCCCATGCCTGCCCTGGCCGATCTTCAGGAAGAATATGAATTTCTCGACGCGGACGATCGCTATCGCCTGCTGATCGACCTGGGGCGCACGCTGGAAGCCATGCCCGACGCGCTCAAGACCGATGCAACACTGGTGCGCGGCTGTTCGGCGGCCGTGTGGGTCTATCCCACGGTGCTGGACGCCGATTCCGGTAAGGGGGGCAGGCTGCATTTCCTGGCCGACAGCAATGCCGCGATCACCAAGGGGATCATCGCGCTGGTGCTGCTGACGGTGCAGGACCGCGCGCCCGCGCAGATCGGCGCGACCGACATCGAAGGCGCGCTCGCGCCCTTCGACCTTCGCAACCAGCTCAGTTCCAACCGTACCCAGGGCATCCCCAACATGATTGCCCTGATCCGCGAAACGGCCGACCGCTACGCCTGAAACGGGATTGGAGCGAGCGCGTTGTCTTCTTGTCACAAGGAGACAGTTTATGCGTCACATCATCGCCCTGGCATCGATCGGCCTGCTGGCCGCCTGCTCGTCCGGGGACAAGGCGGGACCGACCCAGCGCGACCAGATCGGCCATGTCTGGAAATATGAGGGCGGGCAAGGCGCCAAGGCGAAGCTCGCCTATATCGGCAGCACCAACAGCGTGCAGACCATGACCGCGTCGGACACTTTCTCCGTCCTGCTGGTCCAGCCGATGAGCAACGGCGAGAAGATCGTGACGGTGAAGCTGGTCGGTGCGCCCTTCCACTGCGACATGTCCGATTGTGCGGTCAGCGCGACCGGCGACGACGGCAAGACCCATCGCTGGACGGGCCGGATGACCGACACCGATGACGGGATCGAGATCGCGCCGTCGCAAAATGCCTATAAGGTGATCGCCGCGTCCAAGGCGGTGAAGGTCGATCTGGCCACCGGACCGAAGAACGAGACCACGCCCTTCCAGTTCAATGTCGCGGGGCTGGATCTGCCGAAATAGCAGGAGCACGCACGCCGGCCCGATGGCGACGGGCCAGTTCGCGCTTGAGCGCGTTTGGATGGGGGGCGACCAGGAAACCGAAGCTGACCGTCCCCTCCTTCGTTTCCACTGCATGGTGGAGGCGATGGGCCTGGACGATGCGCTTCATGTAGCGCGAGCGCGCGACATAGCGGTGTTTCACCCGCTGATGGACGATGATGTCGTGAAAGCCGAGATAGATGGCGCCATAGGCGGCGATCCCGGCACCGCACGCCGTCGCCCAATTGCCCCAGCCCCATTGCACCCCGCCCAGCAGCAGCAGGATGGAAGGCATGGCGAAGATCACGAAATAGAGGTCGTTCGCCTCGAACCAGCCGGTTCTGGGCCTGTGGTGGCTCGCGTGCAGGAACCAGCCGGGGCCGTGCATCACCCAGCGGTGCATGACATAGGCGAAGCCCTCCATCGCGGCGACGGTGACGACGAAGACCAGCAGGAGGGAAATGGGCGACATGGAGCCATTATAGGGGCGTGGGCGCGCCGGTGCGACCCGTAATAGCGCCCAAGACGCGAAAAGGCCGCAACCCCTTTCGGAAGTCGCGGCCTTGCCCAGATTCGGAAATAGGATGGGATCAGAAGGAGGCTGTGACCGATCCGACGATGCCCGCCTTGGCGATGTTGCGGCCGCTGGGGCTGAAGCTCGACTTGTCGGTGTCGACATAGGAAACGCCGAAGGTCAGGTGGCTCCAGGTGTAGGTCGCGCCGATATTCCAGTCGGTATATTCCTTGCCGATGGTCAGATAGCTGGGACCGAAGCTGTGGCCCAGATGCGCGGACACGCCCAGCGGCGTATTGGGGATGGAGGCCGACAGGTCGCCCCCGACATAGAGATTATCCTCCTTGCCGTTGCCGACCGACAGCGCCTTCGCCTTGGGCGCGTAATTGACGGTCAGCTTGGCGGTGGCAGGGCCGAACGTGCCCTTTACCGAGGCATAAGGCTCGACGAAGTCGGTATTCGCCCCGCCGGAGCCGGGATAATAATAATAGAGGACGCCGACATCGACCGTGGCCGCGCCGATGGTCTTGGTATAGCCCGCGATCAGGTCCAGCTCCTGGTCGCTGCCCGACGCGACATAATCGTCGATCGAGCTGCCCCAGGTCGACACATAGAGGCCCGAACTATGGCTGACGGTGATGCCGCCCTGCAGGGCGAAGCGCCTGTCGGTCTGCGAAATGCCGCGGAAGCGATAGTCGGTGACGACAGCCGCATTGCCGGTGACGGTGAGATCTGAGGTCGGCGCGTCCTGGGCCATGGCCGGCGCCGAAATGGCGGCAAGAACGCCGATAAGAACAGGGGCCGAGAGGCCGATGATGGACTTACGCATGGGATTCCCCTTGATGGTGGTTCTGCGATCGTCCCGCCTGCGTTCAGACGCCTGCCTCTCTGTTCCCGATCGGGACGGGCGGGCTGCCTCAACGATGCTGGAAATGCCTTTCTACGCTGCGGCGCACAAGAATTTATTGCTGTTTGATGTCTTTTGCTGCCTTAATGTTGCTGGACTGCAACAAGATCGGACAGGCGGCATCGGCCGGTCCCTGTGGTGCATGGGGGGCGGGATAGGGTTTTGGCGATGACGGCGTTTACAAACGCGCTTGCTGAACAGGGGCAAGGGAGGCGTGCGGACCCTATGAAAATCCTCCCCTTCAAGGGAGAGGAATATCAGGGCGGATCGACATTCGGGTTAAAGCAGAAGCCCTGGCTTCATTTTCAACGTCATGCCGGACTTGATCCGGCATCCAGGGCCACAAAGGGCGGCACCTGCGACTCTGGATGCCGGATCAAGCCTGTCCTGAGCCTGCCGAAGGGTCCGGCATGACGGCGTAGGAAGCACCTAATACCGTGAATGTCGATCTTGGCCTAGGTTCGGGATATCTGCTTCCACACGCTCAGCCTGCGTCGCGGATCGCGCGGAAGCGGGCGAGACCGGCGTCGAGGTCCGCGATCAGGTCCGCCGGGTCTTCCAGACCAATATGCAGGCGGACGGCGGGGCCTTCCGCTTGCCATGTCGTCGCACTGCGATAGCGGGCCGGATCGACCGGCAGCGCCAGGCTCTCAAAGCCGCCCCAGCTATAGCCGATGCCGAAATGGGCGAGTCCGTCGATCAGCGCCGCGCGCGCCTGTTCATCGCCGCCGCGCAGGATGAAGGTGAAGAGGCCTGAGGAGCCGCTGAAATCCCGCTGCCACAGCGCATGGCCGGGGCAATCGGGCAGCGCCGGGTGGAGGACGCTGGCGACATCGGGCTGGTCCTTGAGCCAGCGGGCGATGGCGAGCGCGCTGTCCTGATGCTGCCGCAACCGGACGCCCAGCGTGCGCAGCCCGCGCGCGGCGAGCCAGGCGTCGTCGGGGCTGGTCATCTGGCCGAACAGATAGGCGGTCTGGCGGACCTTCGCGAACCAGTCCGCATTGGCGGTGACGCTGCCGATCATCACGTCCGAATGGCCGACAATATATTTGGTGCAGGCGAGGATCGAGATGTCGACGCCATGGGACAAGGCCGGGAAATAGAGCGGCGTCGCCCATGTATTGTCGAGCAGGGTGACGACCCCGTTCGCCCTGGCCCAGGCGGTGATGGCGGGGATGTCCTGCACCTCGAAGGTCAGGCTGCCGGGGCTTTCGAGGAAGATGGCGCGGATGGGGCCAGCCTCAAGATAGGCATCGAACCGGACGGTCGCGGGATCATAATAGACTGTTTCGATGCCGTAATTCTTCAGCAGTTGCTGGCAGAAATTGCGGGTCGGATCATAGGTGCTGTCGACCATCAGCAGCCGGTCGCCGGGCCTGAGCACCGCCATCAGCGCGCAGGCGATCGCCGCCACGCCCGAGGGGAAGAGCATCGTCCCCTCCGCGCCCGGTTCCATTTCGGTGAGCGCATCGGCCAGCGACCAGGCGGTCGGCGTACCCTTGCGCCCGTAGAAGAGGCGCTCATGCGTGCTGCTGCCCGCCGCCTTCCGCAAATGGGCAACATCGTCATAGAGGATGGTCGAGGCGCGCCAGACCGGCGGGCTGACGATGCTGCCGGGCTGGCCGGGCATACCGGTCCATTCGGGCTTGCGGCCCGCCTGCGCCAATCTGGTCAGCGGCTTGCGTTCATCCTTGTCGAAAGCGTCGTCGCTCATGCCGCACCTGTCGCTTTCGGTGTCGCGGGATCGAAGCCCCATTCGGACCAGCTTCCGTCATAGAGGCCGATATCGGTCTTGCCGAGCGATTCGAGGCCCGCGAGCAGGATGGCGGCAGTGACGCCGCTGCCGCAGGTCGTGATGACGGGACGGTTAAGGTCGATGCCAGCGCCTTCATAAAGGGCGCGCAGTTCATCGGGCGATTTCAGGCTGTTGTCGGCCGCGAACAGCGCGGAATAGGGCAGGTTGCGCGATCCGGGAATATGGCCCGACGCCATGCCGGGGCGTGGCTCCGCCTCCGTGCCGGTGAAGCGGCCGGCGCCACGGGCGTCCAGCACCTGGGCGTTACCGCTGTCGATATTGGCGCGCAGATCGGCCTTGGTACGCACCTGCGCGCGGTCGATGCGGGCGACAGCAGTGCCGGGGGCGGGAATGGCGGCACCGCTGTCCGTGGACCGCCCCTCCGCCAGCCATTTGGGCAGGCCGCCGTCGAGAATCGCGGCCGACGCGCCGACACCATAGAGACGCATCATCCACCAGGCGCGCGCGGCGCTGCGGATGGGGCTGTTGTCATAGAGGATGATGCGGCTGTCGGCATCGATGCCCAGCGCCTGGACACGCTGCGTCATCAGCGCGTCGGGCGGCAAGCTATGCGGCGCGGGATCGATCGGGTCGGCCAGCGTATCAAGATCGAGAAAGGCCGCGCCGGGGATATGGGCGGCCTCAAACTCGGCGCGGGCGTCGCGCGGCGTGCCGGGCAGGAACAGGCTGGCATCCAGGATGCGCAAATCCGACTTGCCCAGTTCGGCAGCGAGCCACTCGGTGGAAACGAAGATGGTCATGCGGGTCCCTTATGTCCTTGTTCCTCGGCTTCTTCTAGGCGGGCCTGCCGGGGCTGGAAAGAGATGGCTTCAGGCGGGAGCCAGTTCCGCCGCGGCGCGAGCGGCCGGGCGGCGATATTGGCGCGGTCCTTGATCCAGGCGCAGGGGCGCGAGGCGGGCGGCGCGAGGCTCCTGCTCCTGCCCGACGATGAAGGCGCGCGCGGTGCGGCCATGGCCCAGCGCTTCGTCCTCCACCGCGTCCCAGCGATAGGCGAGGTCGAAGGCGGCGAGCGGGATCAGCAGGCTGCGCTGGCCCATTTCCACCGGCACGATCTGTTCAGGCGACAGGCGCAGTTCGCCAGCAAGCTGACGCGTCTCGCCCGGTTCGATCGACACCGCGCTGTGAAGCGGCAGGCCATCGTCGCCGGCAAAGAAGCCCTGGAGCAACGCCTGCTGCTGCGCGCCCGCATTGCCGACGATGCCGCGGATCAGGATATCCTGCGCGGGGCGGTCGCCGCGATTATGAAGAATGAGGCTGTAGACGATGGTCAGGCCCATCAGCGAATAGCGCGCCTGGCTGACAGCCATGTCCATGTCGAGCCAGGGGCGGCCGGTGGTGGCGATCCGTTGTTCGGGCGCAGCGACTGGCGCTGGCGGCGGGGGAGCGGACTCCACCGGCGCAGGGGGGGCGACAGGGGCAGGCGCGGGCGGTGGAACCTCCACCGCTGGCGGAGCCGGTTCTTCCTCTACCTCTACCGGACGGCGGCGGCGCAACAGCAGGAAAGCAGCCAGCGCGACGAGCGCCAGTGCGCCGCCGATGACCCAGGGCAGCTTGCTCCCCTGCTCCGTCGGTATGGCAGGGACGGCTTCGGGCGTTTCGACGGCGTTGGTCGCCGGCGCGGGAAGCGATGGCGCGATGATGGGCGCGGTTTCGTTCGTTGGTTCGACGGCATTGGTCGGCGCGACCGGTGCGGGCGTCGGTTGCACGGTGGCTGGCGCTTCCCGCTCGGCCGGGCGCGTGGCGCGTGGTTGTTCGGGCGCGGGTCGCACCGGCATCGGACGCGGAGGGGTAGACTGGGGCGTCGGCGCGGGCTGCACGGGAACGGGCGGGGGCACGACGGTCGGCGCCACGACTGGGGGCGCCGTGCGCGGCTGGTCGCGATACACGTCCAGTTCCGGCCCCTGCCGGTTCGGATTGGGCGCCGGGGCAGTGCCGGCGGGCGGCAGGGAAAATGTCGGAGCCGGCTCCTGTGCCTGCTGCGCATGAACAGGCGCAGCCAGCAACAACGGCGCGGCGGCAAGAAGAAACAGACGAACCGGGAACCCCATCCCGCCGCCAAGGCACAAGAATGACTGAACCGCAAGTGAACAATGCGGAACGATGACATCAAGCGTGCGATGGCGTAGACGGCGCGGCATGACTGACCTTTCCTCGACTCCGCTGCATCTGGGCCAGACCAGTGCGCTTCCCGCCCGGCCGGAAGAGGCCGTGCTGGATTATGTTCCCAATCCGCGCCCCGGCAAGCCCTATCTGGTGCGCTTCACCGCGCCCGAATTCACCTCGCTCTGCCCGGTGACGGGCCAGCCCGACTTCGCCCATCTGGTGATCGACTATGCGCCGGGCGGAACAATCGTCGAATCCAAGTCGCTGAAGCTGTTCCTGGGCGCCTTCCGCAACCATGCCGCCTTCCACGAGGATTGCACCGTGGGCATCGGCGAGCGGCTGTTCACCGAGATGCAGCCGATCTGGCTGCGCATCGGCGGTTACTGGTATCCGCGCGGCGGCATCCCAATCGACGTTTTCTGGCAATCGGGCGAACCACCGGCCGGACTGTGGCTGCCGTCGCAGGACGTACCGGGCTATCGCGGGCGGGGCTAAGAGTCTGTTTGAAAATGCGCATTTTGAGACCGCACCGGCCTTCAAACGAGGCACGTGACTCGTTTGAAGGCCGGTGCCGCAATGCGCCGATAGGCGCATTTTCAAACAAATTCTAAGCCGCCTCCTCACCGGAAGACTGCCTCTTTCTTCTCCGCGTCTCCGCGCCTCCGCGCGAACCAAATTTGTTCACGCGGAGGCGCGGAGACGCGGAGGGACAGGCACCGGTTGCGCGGTATGGCAGCACAAGGTTCATTGCCTGCGGCGCTTCCTGCTTGACGAACGGCCAACAGGGTTCGACCAACGACATTCTCTTGCGGATAGTTCACTTGACCCCCGTGGCGAAAGGACCGATCCCGCGTTCATAGCGGCGCGTGATAGTGTCTCATTGCGCCTTTCAAGACGTGTCGGAGTCTGAAATCTTATGTCCTTCTCCAAAATCCTGCCGCTGCTGATCGCGGCCGCCCCGATCGCCCTGGCCACCCCCGCACTGGCGCAGGGCGCCGCGCCCACCGGTCCGGCGGCGGACATCACCACCCAGTTGCCGCGCGGCGCCGCGCCCAGCCATTATGCGATCGAGGTGACGCCCGACGCGGCGAATCTGACATTCACCGGCAAGGTGACGATCGACGTCAGCGTCGCCGCGACATTGCCCGCGCTGGTGCTGAACGCCGCCGACCTGACCTTCTCCACCGTCACCCTGACCCCGGCGAAAGGCCAGGCGATCACCGGCACGGCAAAGATCGACGCCGATGCGCAGACCGTGACCTTCGATTTCGGCAAGCCGATCCAGCCGGGCAGCTACAAGCTCAACGTCACCTATGCCGGCGTCATCAACCAGCAGGCCAATGGCCTGTTCGCGCTCGACTATACCGACAATGCGGGGGCCGCGAAGCGCGCGCTCTTCACCCAGTTCGAAGCGCCCGACGCCCGCCGCTTCGTGCCGAGCTTCGACGAACCGAGCTACAAGGCGACCTTCGACCTGTCGGCCGTCGTCCCGGCGGACCAACTGGCGGTCGGCAACATGCCGGTCAAAACAAGCAAGGATCTGGGCGGAGCGAAGAAGCTGGTGACGTTCGGCACCAGCCCGAAAATGTCCTCCTACCTGCTGTTCTTCGGCCTGGGCGAACTGGACCGCGCGACCAAGATGGCCGGGCCGACCGAAGTCGGCGTCATCACCGGCAGGGGCAATACCGGCAAGGCGCAACTGGCGCTCGATGCGTCGGCGGCGATCCTGCCTTATTATAACGACTATTTCGGCGTTCCCTTCCCCCTGCCCAAGCTGGATAATGTCGCCGGGCCGGGCCAGAGCCAGTTTTTCAGCGCGATGGAGAATTGGGGTGCGATCTTCACCTTCGAACGCGCTCTGCTGGTCGATCCGCGCTTCACCTCCGAAGAGACGCGCCGCACCATCTACGAAATCGTCGCGCATGAAATGGCGCACCAATGGTTCGGCGACCTCGTCACCATGGCCTGGTGGGACGATCTCTGGCTGAACGAGGGCTTTGCGAGCTGGATGGCGACCAAGGTCACGGACAAGCTGAACCCGCAATGGGAAACCCTGCTCTCCCGCGTCGACGGGCGCGAGGCCGCGATGAGCCTGGATGCGCTCAGGACCACCCATCCCGTGGTGCAGAAAATCCATACGGTGGACGAGGTGAACCAGGCGTTCGACGCCATCACCTATCAGAAGGGCGAAGCCGTCATCACCATGCTGGAAGGCTATGCCGGCGAGGATGTCTGGCGCAGCGGCATCCGCAGCTACATGAAGGCCCACGCCTATGGCAACACCGTGACCGACGACCTGTGGAAGGCGGTCGAGGGCGCAGGTGCCACAGGGCTGGTCAGCATCGCGCATGACTTCACGTCCAAGCCGGGCATTCCGCTGGTCAAGGTGGAGAGCGCCCAGTGCCAGGGCGGCAACACGCTGCTGACGCTGAGCCAGGGCGAGTTCAGCCGCGACGCCAAAGACAAGGCGCCGCAAAGCTGGAACGTGCCGGTGAAGGCGCAGACGCTGGGCGGCGAGGCGCAACGCCTGATCCTGACCGGCGGCAGGGGGCAGGTCACGCTGCCGGGTTGTGGCGCCTATGTCATCAATGCGGGGCAGACGGGCTATTATCGCTCGCTCTATCCCGAAGCGAACGTCAAGGCGCTGGCCAGGGATTTCGGCACGCTCGCCAGCATCGACCAGACCGGCCTGCTGGCCGACAATTTCCAGCTCGCGCTGGGCGGATATCAACCGGTCGGGCTGGCGCTGGACCTGGTCGACGCGGTGCCCGCCAACGGCAGCCCGGCAGTGCTGGCCGAGGTGCCCGGCTATCTCAAGAGCAGCTATGACATGCTGGAGGGCGATGCGACCGGCCAGGCGCGGGTCGCGGCCTATGCGTCGAAGAAGCTGACCCCGGTGCTGGCGGCGATCGGCTATGACGCCAAGGCCGGTGAAAGCCCGCAGGTGCCGGTGCTGCGCTCCAGCCTGATCGCGACCCTGGGCAGCATGGGCGACAAGGCCGTGGTGGCCAAAGCGAACAAGCGCTTCGCCGCGCTGGCGGGCAATCCGGCCGCGCTGGACGGGCCGCTGCGCAACGTCTGGCTGGGCATTATCGCGCAAAATGCCGACCAGGCGACCTGGGACAGACTGCGCGTCATGGCCAGGGGCGCGAAGAGCGACCTGGAAAAGAGCACGCTCTATGCGCTGCTGGGCAAGGCGAAGGACGAGAAGCTGGGAAGCCAGGCGCTCGACCTCGCCCTGACCGACGAACCGGGCAAGACCACCAGCGCCGCGATCATCGGACAGGTCGGCGCGGCGCATCCGATGCAGGCGGTGGACTATGTGCTGGCGCACAAGGCGCAATATGAGGCGCTGATCGACGTGTCGGCGCGCAGCCAGGCCCTTGCGCGGCTGGGCGGCGGATCGGCCGACCCGGCGATGGTGACGAAGCTGGACGCCTATGCGACCCAGTATCTGACGCCCGAATCGCGCAAGGTGGTCGACCGCGCGATCGCCGCGATCAAGACGCGGATCGAGACGCGAAGCCGGTTGAAGGCGCCCACCAACGCCTGGTTCGCGGCGAAGAAATAAGCGGAAAAAGGAAAGGGCGGCTCGAAAGGCCGCCCTTTTTTTGACTTGGGAATGGGGTGGGCAGGGTACAGTCGGCTTGGTTATCGCACGTCGATATCAACGATGATCCGCCTGATCCTGCCCTCCGAAGTGGCATTGTTGATGACGAGCTTGTCGTGACCATGGAAACCGGCATCAGCGGTATAGAAAGCCTGCTTCCCCGGCGACTTTTGCCTGTCACATGATGCGCGCGGATTAGGCTGAACGAAATTGGGATAGAAGAGGTCGTCGGAGATGCGGACCTGACCGTGGCGAGGCTGATCCAGAATCTGGGTGGTCATCGTACCGGCTGCGGTGCAGTCGGGATTCAAAAGCGTTGCCCACCATATCCGTACCTGCTGCCCGGCGATTGCGGCTTTCGAAATATGTACGTCGTCATAGCCCTTTGGCGACGTCGATCCGACTTTGCGAACGAGGTAGGTTTGAGCCGTTCCGCTACTTGGAAGCAGCGTTGCCGCGAGAATCGTGCCAGCAATGATATGCAAGCAAGTAGCAGGCCGCATCATAAACAACCTCCCTGTCGGGTTCGCGTCGAAGAATATCGACGTTGCAAAGCCAGGCAAAGCGCCAGCATCAAAAGTTGCCAATTTGTAATGTAAGGGGCAGTGGCAAGATTGGAGCCAGCTGCGTCGGATTGAACGCAGCGTGCTCTAAGTCTGGTCACGGGCAAGGCCATTTCGACATGGATGGCAAAAACTGGCCGTCTTCGATCATCCTCCTCTGTAAGGGGAGGGTTTATGTCCGCATTTGCCTACGCCGCCCGGCTTGGGCCTGCCTTATTCCTGCAACGACACGCCGGGGCTGCGCGGATCGGCGGCGCCGACCCAGCGGCCGTCGGGCATCCGTTCGGCGGCATTGGCCTTGAGACCGAGGCGGCTGACGGTCACGCGATGGCCCAGCTTCTCCAGCGGCGTCTTCATCGCCTCCAGCGACGTCCCCTGCTCCAGCACCAGCCCGTTGCCGTCGAAGAAGATCAGGCCCTGGGCGATCGAATCCTGCGCGGACAGGCCCCAGTCGAAATGGGCGATCAGCGCCTTGGCCACCTGCATGATGATGGTCTTGCCGCCCGCCGCGCCGACGGTGAAGATGGGCATCCCCTTCTCGTCATAGACGATGGTCGGCGACATGGACGACAGCGGCCGCTTACCGGCCTCCACCCGGTTGGCGACGGGCGCGCCGTCCTTTTCCGGGGACAGACTGAAATCGGTCAGTTCGTTGTTGAGGATGACGCCATTGGCCACCAGCTGGCTGCCGAAGAAGCTCTCGATGGTGGAGGTCCAGGCGGCGATGTCGCCATCATGATCCACCGCGACGAAATGGCTGGTGCCGCTTTCGGGCTGGGGCAGCGCGGTGGTGCGCGGCTGCGCGCCGGGCGGGGTGCCGGGCCTGTAGGCGGTCAGCGCCTTGTTCAGCCGGATCAGCGCGGAACGCTGCTTCAGGTAAGCGGGGTCGATCATGCCGCTGAGCGGCACCGACACGAAGTCGGGATCGCCCAGCCAGGTGTCGCGGTCGGCATAGGCAAGCTGCATCGCTTCGCCGATCACATGCCAGGATCGCGGATCGTCCTTGCCCCACTGCGCCAGCGGGAAGCGTTCGACCATGCTCAATATCTCCAGCACGGTGACGCCGCCCGAAGAGACCGGCCCCATGCCGCACACGGTATAGACGCGATATCTGCCGCAAACGGGCTTGCGCGGCTTGGCCTGGTAGCCGGCGATGTCCGCTTCCGTCATCGGCACCGGATTTTTCGGCGCGTTGGTGACGGCGGCGGCGATCATCGTCGCATTCTCGCCCTTGTAGAAGGCGTCCGGCCCTTCCGCCGCGATGCGTTTGAACAGGGCGGCAAGCGGCGGGTTCTTGAGGATCGTGCCCTTGGGCGCGGGCTTGCCGTCGATCCAGAAATATTTCTGGATCTCGGGGAAGTCAGCCCAGATCGGCGCAACCGCCCGCATCGCGGTGTCGAGCCGCTCGCGCACCTCGAACCCTTCCTCCGCATAACGGATGGCGGGCTGGAACAGGTCGGCCCAGGGCAGCTTGCCCCATTTGCTGTGCGCGTCCCAGGCAAGGCGCAGATTGCCCGGCACGCCGACCGAATAACCGCCCGGCCAGGCGTCGCGGAAGGCGAGCGGCTTTCCATCGGGACCGATGAAGCGATCGGGCCGGGCGGCGGCCGGCGCCGTCTCGCGCCCGTCGATCGATTCCAGCACGCCGGTCCGGCCGTCATGATGCATCAGGAAGCCGCCGCCGCCGATGCCGCTATTATGCGGCTCCACGACATTGAGCGCCAGCATCATCGCGATTGCGGCGTCGGTGGCGCTGCCGCCCTTGCGCAGGATTTCCTGCCCCGCCTGCGCGGCGCGCGGGTCGGCGGCGGAGACGGTGGCGTTGGTCGATACCGGCTCGCGCGCCGCAAGCGGAGCGGGGAGGAAAGCAACCAGAGCGAAGGAGGCCAGCAGGCCGGACAAGCGGGAGATCATGGCCCGCACCCTACCGCCCCGGTTGCGTTTCGCAACCCGCCTTCGCGCCTTTCAGGCGTCGATGCCGATCGCCTGCTCTATGGTGGCGATGCCGTCGCGCGCCATCCGCGCCTTGAGGCCCGCATTGATCCGCCGGGCCAGATACGGCCCCTCATAGACCAGCGCGCTATAGAGCTGCACCAGCGACGCCCCGGCGCGGATGCGGGCATAGGCCTGGTCGGCGTTGGCGATGCCGCCCACCCCGATCAGCGGCAGGCGCGCGCCCAGCAGGCGACGGAAATCCTTGAGCCGCGCCAGCGACAGGTCGGTGAGCGGCGCACCCGACAGCCCCCCCGCCTCCCCCGCATGGGCCGATCGCAGCGCGGGCCGGGTGATGGTGGTGTTGGACACGATCAGCGCGTCGATCCGGTGGTCGAGGCAGGCGGCGGCGATATCTTCCACATCGGCCGGCTCCAGGTCGGGCGCGACCTTCAGGAAGATCGGCGTCGTGCCGCTGCCGCGCGCGGCCATGACCGCGCCCAGCAACTGGTCGAGCGCGGCGCGATCCTGCAACGCGCGCAGGCCGGGCGTATTGGGGGAGGAGATGTTGACCGTCAGATAATCGGCCAGCGGCGCCATGCAGGTGACGCCGGTCACATAGTCGGCGACGCCGCGTCCCGCAGCGGTCGCATCCTTGTTCGCACCGATATTGATGCCGATGACGGGGCCGTCGCCCGCCGGACGGCGGTAACGGGCGATGCGGTCCGCCGCCGCGCCCTGCCCGCCATTGTTGAAGCCGAACCGGTTGATGACCGCGCGATCCTCCACCAGGCGGAACAGGCGCGGCTGCGGGTTGCCGGGCTGGGCGAGCGGGGTCAGCGTGCCCAGTTCGGCAAAGCCGAAGCCGAGGCCATGCATCTTGTGCGCGATGCGGCCATCCTTGTCATAGCCCGCCGCCAGCCCCACCGGATTGGGAAAGCGGATGCCCGCCACCGTCGTTTCCAGCATCGGATCGACCGCCAGCGGCTTTGGCGTCGGCATCATCCGCAGGGCGGCGATCGAGAGATGATGGGCGCGTTCGGCATCGAGCGCGAAGAGGAGGGGACGGATCAGGCGATAGGACATGGGCGGGGCTATGCCAGCGGCGTGCGCGCCCGTCGAGTCACTGTGGCGGAAGGGCCACATCCGGTCCCTCATGACATTTCATGACAGGAAACGTCATGAATGAGACTGTTTGAGACGGAAAAATGTCCGATCCATCCAATAATATTTCCCTGATTCGGACGTAAAGCAGCCTTGCGACCCGAAGGCTCTTAGGCCCATGGCCGATGAGACCTTTTCCTGACCCGGCGGTGCTGAACCGTCGGGTCATTTTTTTCCGGCATGGGAACAAGGCGTGAAAAAGACGCTTTTTCAATCCTGTCGCTTGCGTCGGGGCAAAATTGGCGCATAGTTCTCGCCTGGGGTGAAGAATATGGGGTTGCATCCATCAAATGAGCCGGGGAGCAATGTCGCTCTTCCGGACGCCAGAGGACCGCTTTCCTACACGGTCGCCGCGGCACAGGGACCGGTTCGGCTGCGCTATTTCGCACCGCCTGAACATTTGCGCGCCTATTTCGGTTCACTCTACCTCTTCACCGTCACCGCCGATCAATATTCCGACGCAACCCGTGCCGATGTGCCACAATTGCGTTTCATGCTGGCGGGCGGCGGCAATTATCATTTCCAGGACGGCGCGGTCATGGCGACGCCGCAGGTCTGCCTGCTGGGGCCGACCATGGGCGCGACCCGTTTCGCGCTGGAAGGCCAGGCGCGGGTCCTTGGCATATCGCTGCTTCCGGCCGGCTGGATGTCGCTTCATGGCGGCGATGCGAACATCCTCGCCGACCGGCTGTGCGACATGGCGACCGATCGCGGGTCGGCCTATGCCTCGCTGCTCGACCGGTTGCGCAAGATGGACGACAGCCAGGCCGAAGAGATGGCGGCGCTGTGCTGGAAGGAACTTGGCCGCCTGACCAAGCCGGTGCGCAAGGCGACATGGGCGTTGCTTGGGGCGGTCGACGCCTGGTTGATGGACGAAGGATCGCCACGGATCGAGGCGCTGGTGGAGACCACCGAACTGTCGCCACGCCAACTCGCCCGCCTCACCAACAAATATTATGGCGCCCCGCCCAAGCTGCTGGCGCGCAAATATCGCGCGCTGCGCTGTTCGGCGCGAATCGCGCTGGACGGCGAAAGCTGGCAGCAATTATGCGATGAGGGCGGCTTTTACGACCAGTCGCATTTCATCCGTGAAATCAAGCATTTCATCGGCCTCACCCCACATCAGTTGCAGACCGAGCCATCGGCCGTGGCGCAACTTACCCTGCTACGCCGTTCGCTTGGCGGCGATGTGGCCGTGCTCAACCGGTTGAGTTGACCTTATCCTGTCCTTGTCGGCGCATTTTCGTGCAGAATTTCCTTGATTAAGCGCCCGCTTGCGACCACATGCACCCAATCGGATGGAATCGGTCCGATTTGAGAATGGTTCGCAACGGATATGAAATTATCGAGCTTCGCTGACTATGCGGTCGTGTTGATGTCCGCCGCCGCGCGCCATTGCGGAGCGGCCAGGATGAACGCGACCACGCTGTCGGCTGAAACCGGTATCCCCCTGCCCACCGCGCAGAAGCTGGTGAGCCGGCTGTCGGCGGCGGGGCTGCTCGAATCGAGCCGGGGCACGGGCGGTGGCGTGCGCCTCTCCCGCCCGCCCGCTGCGATCACCCTGGCCGATGTGGTGGAAGCGGTCGAAGGACCGATCGCCATGACCGCCTGTAGCGAAATGGGCACGCATGACTGCAATCTGGAACAGGATTGCCGCATCCGCCCGCACATGAATGTGGCGAACAACGCGATCCGCGAAGCGCTTGCGAGCGTAACCATCGCCAGCCTGACACGAGAAATGGCATGACCGAAGAAGCAACGACCGTTCGCAACCTCGAAGCGCAGGAGGCCGCCGACCGCGCCTCCACCTACGAGCATGGCTGGTCATCGGCCATCGAGCAGGACTTCGCGCCCAAGGGGCTGAACGAAGATACCGTCCGCTTCATCTCCGCCAAGAAGAAGGAGCCGCAATGGCTGCTCGACTGGCGCCTGAAAGCCTTCGCCATGTGGCAGAAGATGGAAGCGCCGGACTGGGCCAAGCTCAACGTGCCGCCGATCGATTATCAGGACGCCTATTATTACGCCGAGCCGAAGAAGAAGGCCGAGCTGGAGTCGCTGGATGAGGTCGATCCGGAGATTTTGGCGACCTATCAGAAGCTGGGCATCCCCATCGCCGAGCAGGAAGTGCTGGCCGGGGTGAAGGGCAGCCGCAAGGTCGCGGTGGACGCGGTGTTCGACAGCGTCTCGGTCGCCACAACCTTCCGCAAGGAGCTGGAGGAAGCGGGCGTCATCTTCCGCTCGATCTCCGAAGCCGTGCGCGAATATCCCGACCTAGTGAAAAAGTGGATGGGCAAGGTCGTGCCGATGCACGACAATTATTTCGCCACATTGAACTGCGCGGTCTTTTCCGACGGCACCTTCGTCTACATTCCCAAGGGCGTGCGCTGCCCGATGGAACTCAGCACCTATTTCCGCATCAATGCGGAGAATACGGGGCAGTTCGAGCGCACCCTGATCGTCGCGGACGAAGGGAGCTATGTGAGCTATCTCGAAGGCTGCACCGCGCCGATGCGCGACGAGAATCAGCTCCACGCCGCCGTGGTCGAGCTGGTCGCGCTGGACGATGCGGAGATCAAATATTCGACCGTCCAGAACTGGTATCCGGGCGATGAGAATGGCAAGGGCGGCATCTATAATTTCGTGACCAAGCGCGCGCTCTGCCAGGGCCGCAACAGCAAGGTCAGTTGGACCCAGGTCGAAACCGGCAGCGCGATTACGTGGAAATATCCAAGCTGCGTGCTGAACGGCGAGAATAGCGTAGGGGAGTTCTACTCCGTCGCGCTGACCAATAATCTGCAACAGGCCGATACTGGCACCAAGATGATCCACAATGGCAAGGGGTCACGCTCGACCATCGTGTCCAAGGGGATCAGCGCCGGACGTTCGAACAACACCTATCGCGGGCTGGTGCGCGTGGCGCCCGGCGCGGAAGGCGTGCGCAACTTCACCCAATGCGACAGCCTGCTGCTGGGCGACCAGTGCGGCGCGCACACCGTACCCTATATCGAGGTGCGCAATCCCAGCGCGCAGATCGAGCATGAGGCGACCACCAGCAAGATCAGCGACGACCAGCTTTTCTACGCGATGCAGCGCGGGCTGGACGCGGAAAGCGCCGTGTCGCTGATCGTCAACGGCTTCGCCCGCGAAGTGCTGCAACAGCTTCCCATGGAGTTTGCCGTTGAGGCGCAGAAGCTGCTGGGGATCAGCCTGGAAGGGTCGGTCGGTTGATCGACCAGACCCTCTGGATCAGGCACGCCGCCTAAACTCCCCTTCAGGGGAGGGGCTTTTTGAGATCAACGAGAAGACGAGCAACAGATGAGCGACGAAGACGATATTCAGGATGCCCTCGCGGATTTCGCGGAGGATGTCGGCAATGGCCAGGCATGGACCGCCGCGATCCGTATCCTGACCGAGGATTATGAGCTGGAAGAGGGCGAGCTGGAACCGCGCGCGCTCAAGGATTTCGGCGATCTCGATGCGTTCGAGGCGGAAAGCCGTGCCGCGCTGGAGAAGGGCGACGTCGCCTTCACCGAGAAGCTGCGCACCGACAAGGCGTTCCACAAGGCGAAAGCGCCCAACCTCGCCCGCATGGGCCCGGTCAGCGAATTTGTCGTCGCCCTGCTGGAAAAGGGCGCGCCCGAACCCGGTGCCGACTGGTGGCCCTATATGCCGATCAAGCGTCATATCGACACGCTGTTCCCCGCGCCGGGCGATGTGCGCGACATGGCCTTCTGGACCGCACGGACGCTCCAGCGCGCGCATGAGGGATAAATGACGCCGGGTGCTGCATCTTTAATCCTCCCCTGTAAGGTTCAGCAGAGGCGCGTGACTCTGCTGAAGGGGACCGGCGGAGCCGGTGGAGGGGTGTCACCCCTCTCGATAGCGGGACACCCCTCCGTCAGGCCTTTGGCCTGCCACCTCCCCTTACAGGGGAGGATCGAAACTCAAGCCGCACTGCCGGGACAAATTGATGCTTAATATCGACAACCTCACCAACGAAATCGACGGCAAGGCGATCCTGAAAGGCCTGTCGCTCTCCATCAACGCGGGCGAAATCCACGCGATCATGGGGCCGAACGGCGCGGGCAAGTCGACGCTGGCCTATACGCTGGGCGGCCGTCCCGGCTATGACGTGACCAGCGGCGCCGCGACGTTCGAGGGCACAGACCTGTTCGAACTGGAGCCGCATGAGCGCGCCGCCGCCGGCCTGTTCCTGGGCTTCCAATATCCCGTCGAAATCCCCGGCGTGTCCAACCTGCAATTCCTGCGCGAGAGCCTGAACAGCCAGCGCCGTGCGCGCGGCGAAAAGGAATATAATGGCGGCGAGTTCATAAAGCTGGCCAAGGAAAAGGCCGGCCTCCTCGGCCTCGACATGGAAATGTTGAAGCGCCCGGTGAATGTCGGCTTTTCGGGCGGCGAAAAGAAGCGCGCCGAAATGGTGCAGATGGGCATTCTCGACCCGAAGCTGGCGATCCTGGACGAAACCGACTCCGGCCTCGACATCGACGCGCTCAAGATCGTGGGCGCAGGGATCAACAGCATCATGCGCAAGCCGGACAAGGCGGTGCTGCTCATCACCCATTATCAGCGCCTGCTGGACTATGTGAAGCCGGACTTCGTGCATGTGCTGGCGGCGGGCCGGATCGTGAAGTCGGGCGGCCCCGAACTCGCGCTGGAACTGGAGCGTGAGGGCTATGCGGAGGTGGTTGCCGCATGAGCGCCGCCGGCATCTCTCTTTCTCTCCGCGTCTCCGCGCCTCCGCGTGAACAAATTTTTCTCACGCGGAGCCGCGGAGCCGCGGAGGAGGTTCGGTCATGACCGCCCTCGCCCTGCCCACGCGCAAGCTCGAGGAATGGCGTTACAGCGATCTGGAGGCTGTCGCCGCCATCTGGCCCTTGCCCGCCCCGACGCGCATCGATGTCGCCGCCGGGGAAACGGCGCGCCATCACCTGTTGCAGGACGCGACCGACGGCGTGGCGGCGGTGCATGACTATGTCATCACCATCGCCGACGGCGCGCGGTGCGATTTCCATGTGCTGAATATCGGCGGCAAGCTGGGTCGCGTGACCTTCACCGTCACGCTCGGCAGCAACGCGCATTTCGAACTGAACGGCGCGATCATCGGCGGCGGGGACCAGGTGCTGGAAATCATCACCGCCGTCACCCATGCGAAGCCGGATTCGACCAGCGGCCAGACCATCCGATCGATCCTGGGCCAGCGCGCGACGGGGAGCTATCTGGGCAGCATCAACGTAGCCCGCGACGCGCAGCGCACGGACGCCTTCCAGTCGGTGAAGGCAATGCTGCTCGACCGCACCGCCACGGCCAACGCGAAGCCGGAGCTGGAAATCTACGCCGATGACGTCAAATGCGCGCATGGCGCTACCGTGGGCGAACTGGACAAGGCGGCGCTGTTCTACATGGCCAGCCGCGGCATGGACCCGGCGACGGCCAAGACGCTGCTGCTGCGCTCCTTCGTCGCCGGCGTGTTCGACGATGTGGCCGACGAAGCGGTCAAGGACAGGCTGGAAGCCGCCGCGATCGCCAAGCTGGAGACGCTGGTATGACCGATCTCGCCCAGACTTTGCGGCTTCGCGATGATTTCCCTGGTGTCGGCGACTGGCACTATCTCGACAGCGCCGCCACCGCGCAGAAGCCCAATGCCGTGATCGACGCCATCGCCCGCGCCTATGGCCCGGATTATGCGACGGTCCATCGCGGCGTCTATGAACGCTCGGCCAATATGACGCTCGCCTATGAAGCGGCGCGGCGCAAGGTTGCGGACTTCATCGGCGCAGCATCGGACAGCGAGATCGTCTATGTCCGCGGCGCGACCGAGGGCATCAACCTGGTCGCGCAATGCTGGGCTGGGACGCAGCTCAAAGCCGGCGATCGCATCCTGCTGTCGATGCTGGAGCATCACAGCAATATCGTGCCGTGGCAGATGGTCGCGGAAAAGATCGGCGCCCATATCGACGTCGTGCCGCTGACCGCCGACGGCCGGATCGATCTCGACGCGATGCGCGCGATGATTACGCCCGCGCACAGGATGGTCGCGCTGGCCCATGTGTCGAACGTGCTGGGCAGCCTGCTCGACGTGCGCCGCGCCGCCGACATCGCCCATATGGTTGGCGCGAAGATTTTGATCGACGGTTGCCAGGCGGTGCCGCGCCTTGCCGTCGATGTGACGGCGCTCGGTTGCGATTTCTACGTCTTTTCCGCGCACAAGCTCTACGGCCCGACCGGCATCGGCGTGCTGTGGGCGCGCAAGGAGCTGCTCGACGCCATGCCGCCCTATCAGGGGGGCGGGTCGATGATCGACAAGGTGACGTTCGAGAAGACGACCTACGCCCCCGCGCCGACCCGGTTCGAAGCCGGGACGCCGCATATCACCGGCGTCGTCGGCCTGTCGGCGGCGATCGATTATGTGCAGGCCATCGGCCTCGATCGGGTCCATGCCCATGAAGGCGCGCTGGTGGCCAAGGCGCGGGCCGCGCTGCAAAGCCTCAACAGCGTGCGCGTCTTCGGGCCGGAAGATTCGGCCGGCATCCTCTCTTTCGAGGTCGAGGGGGTGCATCCGCACGATGTCGGCACCATATTGGACGAAACGGGTGTCGCGATCCGCGCCGGGCATCATTGCGCCCAGCCGCTGATGCGCCATCTGGGCGTTGAGGCGACCGCACGGGCGAGCTTCGGCATCTATAGCGACGAAAGCGATGTGGATGCGCTGGTCGCGGGACTTGAACGGGTAAGGAAGATCTTCGGATGACCGAGGAAAACAGGATCATGGTGGAAGAAGTAGACGCCGTCGAAGCACCGCCCAAGGCGCGGGTCGAGGAGCCGCGCCAGCGCGATTATCTCGACGGGTTCCTGAGCGCACAGCCATCCGACGCCCCCAAGGGCGAGCCGGGCGGCGACCTGTATGAAGCGATCATCGATGCGCTCAAGGAAATCTACGACCCGGAAATTCCGGTCAATATCTATGATCTGGGCCTGATCTACGGCGTCGACGTGACGGAGGACGGCCATGCCGTCGTCACCATGACGCTGACCACGCCGCATTGCCCGGTCGCCGAATCCATGCCGGGCGAAGTCGAACTGCGCGTCGGTGCGGTGCCGGGCGTCGGTGACGCACAGGTCAACCTCGTCTGGGACCCGCCATGGGACCCGCAGAAAATGTCGGACGAAGCCAAGCTCGAACTGGGGATGCTCTGATGACCGTCGAAACCAAGGTTCGCGCCCGTCCTGCCGCCGTCATCCTGATGCCGAGCGCGCAGCAGCGCATTGCCGACCTGATGGCCCAGGCGCCCGAAGGCGCGATCGGGGTCAAGCTGTCGACGCCCAAGCGCGGCTGTTCGGGCCTTGCCTATTCGGTCGACTATGTGCGCGAGGAAGCCAGGTTCGACGAGAAGATCGAAACGCCCGGCGGTGTCCTCTATATCGACGGTGCGTCGGTGCTCTACCTGATCGGATCGACCATGGACTGGGTGGAGGACGACTTCACCGCTGGCTTCGTCTTCAACAATCCCAATGCCAAGGGCAGTTGCGGCTGCGGCGAGAGCTTCACGGTCTGAGGATCGCCGCCCATGCCCCATATGCTGATCCTGGGGATGGGCTATACCGCATCGCGCCTCGCGACCCGCCTGCGCGCCGAAGGCTGGCGCATCACCGGCGTCCGCCGCGCGGCCGATGCCGAAACCTTCGCCTTCGATGACGACAGCGCCGTCCGCGTCGCCATAGTGCAGGCGACCCACATCCTCTCCTCCGTCCCGCCCGAAGGCGAGGTCGATCCCGTCCTGACCCGCTACGGTCCTGCCATAGGAGCCGCCCACGCGATCTGGACCGGCTACCTCTCCTCCACCGGCGTCTATGGCAATGCGGCGGGCGCCTGGGTCGATGAATCCAGCCCCATGCGCCTGGGCCACCGCGTCGCGCGCGCGCAGGCCGATGCCGATTGGGGTGCGCTCCGCCCCGACATCCGCCGTTTCCGCCTGCCCGGCATCTACGGCCCCGGCCGTTCGGCGCTCGACCGCGTGCGGGAGGGACGCGCACATCGCATCGACCTGCCCGATCAGGTGTTCAGCCGTGCCCATATCGACGATATCGTCGCGGGCATCGTCGCCGCGCTCCGCCGCGGCCCGCCCGGCATCTACAATCTGTCCGATGATCTGCCCTGCGCGCAAAACCGTTTGATCGAGGAAGCCTGTGCGATCCTCGGCCAGCCGCTCCCGCCGCTGCTGAGCCTGGAGGAGGCGCAGCTTTCCCCGATGGCGCGGTCCTTCTACGCTGAAAACCGCCGGGTGGCGAACGGCCGCGCCAAGCGCCTGCTCGGCTGGTCCCCCCGCTATCCCACTTATCGCGAAGGGCTGCGCGCCTGCTTCTGATGCGGCCTCCGATGCGGCCCGCCTCATGGTTTACGCCTTGTTAACCGGACTGGCGGAAAAGGGGGACATCGCTTCACAAGGGAAGTCCCATGACCCGCATCGACGCCCGTATCGACAGGGCCTTTTCCGCGCTCAGCCATAGGATGCACGATCATTCCGCGCCCGGTCGCGCCGCCGCGTCGTCCGAATCGATCGCCAGCCTGCTCGACAAGGTGAACGCCGCCAAGCTGCGCTACCAACCGGGCGCCTTCCGCTAAGCCGCCTTGGAACGCAGCGCGATCGCCATCCCGGCGACCGCCAGCACCGCGCCGATCATCGCCAGCGCCGACCAGCGATAGCCCTCCGCCATGGTGGAGATCAGCATCGCGATCACCGGGATGAGGACGCTGGTATAGGCTGCGCGGCCCGCGCCCATGCGCTGGATCAGGGTGAAATAGAGCGGGAAGGTCACGACCGACCCGGCCAGACCCAGCCAGCCGACGCCCAATATATAGCCAAGGCGCGGATCGAAGGTCGGCGGCCCGACCGTCACCCAGGCGAAGAGCGCGTCCACGCCCGCGCCGATCAGCATCGCCCAGGCCAGCACCGCCACCATCGGCAGCCGTCGGGCGATCTCCATTCCCTGCATGACATTGGCGGTCGATGCGCTCATCAGCCCGGCGAACGAGAAGGCCGCGCCCAGCAGCACCATATCGGGCCGCACCGTCGCCGCATGATATTCATGGCCCAACATCAGGACGATGCCCGTCACCGCCACCACCGACCCGCCGATGAAGGCGCGGCCGACCGGCTGGCGGAAGATGAGGAAGGCCAGGATCGAATTGGGGATCAGCAGCATCGCGTAGACGACCGCCACCACGCCGGAGGTGAGATAATATTCCGCACGATAGACGAAGTTGAAGTTCAGCACGAACTGCGCCACGCCCAGCAGCGCGGCATAGGCCAGGCCGCGCCAGCCGATCCACAGGGGAACGCCGCGCCATTTGGCAAAGGCGGCCATGGCGACCCCCGCGAGCAGGAAGCGATAACAGACCGACCAACTGGCCGGAACCGATCCGATCTGGTCGCGGATGACGATCCAGGTCGAACTCCAGATCAGCGTCACCAGAATGAAGGGCAGGGCGACACCGCCCCTCCTGTCCTCAGCCATGGTCAAGCGCCCGGAGCGCTGCCGCCAACGGCACGACGCTCGCCGCATCCTGCGCCCAGTTGGTAACGAGCCGCGCCGCGCCCTCCCCCCAATCGTAGAAATCGAAGCCTTGCGCGCGCAGGGCGGCGGCCTCCTCTGCCGTCAGCCGCACGAACAATTCATTGGCCTGCACCTTATGCATCAGCCGTCCGGTCGCCGCCTCCGCCAGGGCCTGCGCCGCGGCATTGGCCGCGCGGGCGTTGCGCAGCCACAGATCGTCCTCGACCATCGCCAATATCTGCGCGGCGAGATAGCGCCCCTTGGAAAAGAGATGGCCCGACCGCTTGCGCCAGCGCTTCGCCTCGACCGCGCGCGCCTCGGCCTGCGGGCCGAAGAAGAGCAAAGCCTCGCCCACCATGCCGCCATTCTTGACGCAGCCGAAGCTCAGCGCCTCCACGCCCGCGCGCCATGTGACGTCGGCGGGCGCACAGGCCAGATGCGCCGCCGCATTGGCGAAGCGCGCACCGTCCATGTGGAAGCCCAGGCCATGCGCCTTCGCCACATCCCCCAGCGCCGCGACCTCCTCCGGCGTGTAGACCAGCCCATATTCGGTGGCGTTGGTGATGCTGATCGCGCGCGCCGGCACCTGATGCACGTCGGGGCGGATCGCCTTCAACCGTTCGATCATTGTTTCGGGCGTCAGCTTCGCACCCTCCCCCGGCAGCGGCATCAGCGTCGCGCCATGGGTGAAGAAGCCGGGCGCGCCGCATTCGTCGACGACGATATGCGCCTCCTCATGGGTCAGCACGCCACCATAGGGCGGGCAGAGGCAGGCGAGCGCGATGCTGTTCGCCGCCGTGCCGGTGGATATCCACAGCGCTTTCACCCGCGTTTCGAACAGGTCCGAAAAAGCGCCGTCCAGCCGCGCGCTCCATGCGTCGCCATCATAACCATGGTCGGCCCGGTCGGCGGCGGCGATCGCGGCCAGGATTTCGGGGGAGATCGGCGTGGCATTGTCGGAAAAAAAGTGCATCGGCCAGCGATAGCGGGGCGGTTGCGGCGCGGGAAGAGTCCAGGTGGGCGCGACTGGCACTTTTCCGGAAAAATGGGTCAGTACATATGACCAATTGTTTCATGAGCCGCTCTGTGACATAGGCGGCCCCGTCCGAGCCAGAAAAGGAGACTCACCATGGCCGCCGAGCAGAAGTCGCGCTTCACCGTCACCCGCAACAGCCAGGCTGTGGCGGCGGACCAGCGTGCGATACTGCTTGAAGACCCCGGTTTCGGCCGGCTCTTCACCGACCATATGGTGACGATCCGCTATACCGAAGGGCAGGGCTGGCACAGCCATGCCCTCGGCCCGCGCGAACCCTTCCAGCTCGATCCCGCCTGCGCAGTGCTGCATTATGCGCAGGAAATCTTCGAAGGGATGAAGGCCTATCGGCTGGAGGATGGCAGCATCGCCATGTTCCGCCCCGAGGAAAATGCCCGTCGCTTCGTCGAATCGGCCGAGCGTCTGGCGATGCCGGCGATTCCGGAGGATCTGTTCCTGGAAGCGATCGAATTGCTGGTGAAGACCGACGCCGACTGGATTCCGTCGGGGGAAGGCAGCCTCTATCTGCGCCCCTTCCTGTTCGCGAGCGAGGCGTTCCTGGGCGTGCGTCCGGCCAATGAATATATTTTCTGCGTCATCGCTTCGCCCGCAGGCGCCTATTTCAAGGGCGGCAAGAAAGCCGTGACCCTGTGGGTGTCGGAACATTTCACCCGCGCGGCGCGCGGCGGCACGGGCGCTGCCAAGTGCGGCGGCAACTATGCCGCGTCGCTGGTGGCGCAGAAGGAAGCGATCGGCCATGGCTGCGACCAGGTCGTCTTCCTCGACGCTGCCGAGAATAAGTGGGTCGAGGAACTAGGCGGCATGAACGTCTTCTTCGTGATGGAGGACGGATCGATCGTCACGCCCCCGCTCGCCGGCACCATCCTGCCCGGCATCACCCGCAACTCCATCATCAGCCTGGCCCGCGCCAAGGGGCATGAGGTGCGCGAGGAGCCATACAGCTTCGCCCAGTGGCGCGCGGATGCGGTCAACGGCAAGCTGCGCGAAGCCTTCGCCTGCGGCACCGCCGCGGTCGTGACGCCGATCGGCACGGTCAAGAGCAGCAGCGGCGACTTCACCATCGGCAATGGCGATGGCGGGCTGGTGACGGAAACGCTGCGCGCGGAACTGACGGGCATCCAGCGCGGCACCGTCGCCGATCCGGCCGGCTGGGTGCGCACGGTGTAAATTCGGGACTCTGCGTGCTCCTGCGAAAGCAGGAGCCCAGGGTCGAACGGCGTGCTTTGGCGCCCTAGTTGTTTAGTCCCATCATGTGATGGTGTGGCTTGACGATAAAGACGTCTGGCTTTGATTTCCAGAGTTCGTCGATGGCCTCGTAAGGGGTTTTGAACCTGAGAGCCTTGAGCTGCTTGGCGAAGTTGTAGGCTATCAGCCAGTCACGGACGTGTCGTCGCAACTCGACGATGGAAGCATAATGGAAGGATTTGACGGTTGCTTCCTTGATGGTCCGCACCATGCGTTCGGCCTGACCGTTGGTCCAGGGATGGTAGGGCTTGGTCAGCCGATGCTCGATACCATTCTCCTGGGCGACACGACCGAAGATGTGCGGGAAGATCAGACTGAAGCGTCCCGGGTTTTCTGGAGGCTGTGCAGTTTGACTCAGGCAGCCATATCGAGGGTCTCAATGGCCGCATAGTAGTTAGCTTCGGCCTCGGCGGGTGGGATGTAGCCGAGCGGGCCGAAAAGGCGATGGTTGTTGTACCAGTCGACCCAGCTCAGCGTCGCCATTTCCACCGCCGATGCGCTTGGCCAGGACCGCTGGCGCCAGATGACCTCGGCCTTGTAAAGGCCATTGATCGTCTCGGCCAAAGCATTGTCGTAACTGTCGCCGACGCTGCCGACCGAGGGCACGAGGTTGGCCTCCGCCAGGCGCTGGGTGTAGTTCATGGCGAGGTATTGCACGCCCCTGTCGCTGTGGTGGATCAAGCCGTCATCCGGGCCGGGTCTGCGCGCATGGATCGCCTGCTCAAGGGCATCCAGAACGAACCCGGCCGTGGCTGAAGTACTGACCTTCCAGCCCACGATGCGCCGCGCATAGGCATCGATCACGAAGGCCACGTAAACGAACCCTGCCCAGGTGTGGACATAGGTGAAATCGACTACCCACAGGGCGTTCGGCCGGTCCACACGAAACTCCCGGTTCACCTTGTCGAGCGGGCATGGCGCCTTGGGATTGCTGACGGTCGTGGTCGTCTTCTTCCCTCGACGAATACCGGCCAGCCGCATGCTACGCATCAGTCGCTCGACCGTGCACTTGGCGACATCAAGGCCCTCGCGCCGCAACTGATGCCAGACCTTGCGCGAGCCGTAGAGTCCGAAGCTGGCCTCGTGAACGCGCCGGATCTGCTCGCACATGTCGTCATCCCGGCGCGCACGGGCGGAACGCTTCGCCGGATCGGCAAGACGGGCCGCGTGTTCGTGATAGGAGGACGGGGCGATCGCCAGTTCGCGGCAGATCGGCTCGATACCCAGGTCCTCGCGATGGACGTCGATGAACGACATCATCATCTCTCGCGGCGGTCGAGCTCCGCCATCGCAAAATATGCCGACGCCTTGCGAAGGATCTCGTTGGCTCGACGGAGCTCCTTGACCTCGCGCTCCAGCAGCTTGAGCCGGGCCTTATCATCAACACCCTGCGCCGCTGGTGCCGCCCGTCGGCCTGCCTCCGTGCGGCACCAGCGGCGCAGCGTCTCGGCCGTGCAGCCGATCTTCGAGGCAATCGAACTCATCGCCTCCCATTCCGAGCCGTAATCCGCACGGTGCTCGCCAACCATTCGCACCGCTCGATCACGGACCTCAGGCGAAAATCTGTTTCCCATCTTGCTCATACCGGATGCTCCTTCTCACAGTTCGGAGCCTCCGGAAAACCCGGGACGCTTCAGACCCGTGCCGCGCTCGAACTGAGCGAACTGCACGCCATTATCAGTCAGTACAGTGTGGATTTTGTAGGGCACTGTGCGGATCAGCGATTTGAGGAAGCCGGCTGCCACCATCTTGGTCGCCCTGCGATAGATGCGGGCAAAGACCAGCTTTGATGTGCGATCGACAGCGACATAGAGGAAAGCCTTGCCGCCCTCGTGTCGCAGTTCGGCGATATCGATGTGGAAATAGCCGATCTCGTAGGCCTTGAACTTCTTGGGTTTCTCGCGGTCCGCTTTGGGCAGGCGACTGATCCCGTGCCGCTGCAGGCAGCGATGCAGCGACGACCGCGTCAGATGTGGGATCACGTCCTTCAGCGCGATGTAAACATCGTCCAACGGAAGCCTCGCCTGTACGCGCAGAGCAACAATAGCGGCTTCTTCCATGGGCGAGAGGACGGTGCTGCGGCGCTCTTTTGGCCCCATCGGCAGGTCTTCGACCGACTGCCGCTTGCGCCACTTCAAGACGGTTTTCTCGTTGATCCCGTATCGCTTCGCGAGGTTCGCGACCGAAGCTTGCGATCGCTGTAGCTCGCCTCGAATGGCGTGCGTGGTCTTGGCGCTGCCGTGGAGAACCTGGCCCATAGCTCCCTCCGTTGTGATGAGGTCAAATCTACACCATCACATGATGGGACTATACACCTAGGCTCCTGCTTTCGCAGGAGCACATGCTATTTGATCCAGGTCGCTTCCCAATCCCCTCCCAAGCGCCTAGACACTCCCCCATGGAACACTTCGACGTCGTGATATTGGGCGGGGGCCTGGTGGGCCTCACCCTGGGCATCGCTCTTTCCCGCCATGGCGTGACGACCGCCGTGATCGATCCGGCCGATCCGGTCGACACGACCGCCGCCGGCTTCGACGGGCGCGTGTCGGCGATCAGTTCGACCAGTTTCGCCATGCTGTCGGCGATCGGCGTGGGCCAGCATCTGGAAGGCAAGGGCTGCCCGATAGACCGCATCTGGGTCAGCGACGGGCTGGAGCCGGGCGCGCTCGATTTCGCGCCGGACGCGGATGATGGCGTGATGGGGACGATGGTCCCCAATCGCGACCTGCGCATCGCCCTGGCGCAGACGGCGGCCACCGCCGAAAACCTGACCCGCTTCCAGCCCGACCGTGCGACCCATGTCGATCGCAATGAGGATGGCGTCACGCTGACGCTGGCGAGCGGCGCGACGATCCAGGGCGCGCTGCTGGTCGCGGCGGAGGGACGCAACAGCCCCACGCGCGAGGCAGCAGGCATCAACACCACGCGCTGGCAATATAAGCACAGCGCCATGGTGACGGCGATCGACCATGAGGTGCCGCACGCCAATACGGCTTATGAGATTTTCTATGCCGGCGGCCCCTTCGCGCTGCTACCGATGCTGCCCGGCACCCGTTCCGCCGTGGTGTGGACCGTGCCAACGCAGCAGGCGCCGGCGATGATGAAGCTCTCCGAGCGCGCCTGGCTGGCCGAAGCGCAAAAACGGATCGGCGGTTTCCTGGGTGAGATCAGCCTTGCCGGGCCGCGTTCTTCCTATCCGCTGGGTTTCCATCATGCCGCCCGCATCACCGACACGCGCCTGGCGCTGGTCGGCGACAGCGCGCACGCCATCCATCCGATCGCGGGACAGGGGCTGAACCTGGGCTTCCGCGACGTGGCCGCGCTGGTCGAGGTGCTGGTGGACGGAATGCGCCTCGGTCTCGATCCGGGCGATGCGCAGTTATTGGCGCGCTATCAGCGCTGGCGCGGGCTGGATGCGATGATGACCAGCGTGGCGATGGATGGACTGGTCCGCCTGTTCGACGTGCCGGGACGCCTGCCTTCGCTGGTGCGCCGGGCGGGACTGGCGGCGGTGCAGCGCACGTCGCTGCTCAAGAACCGCTTCATGGCCGAAGCGCGGGGCCAGTCCGGTGCTTTGCCCCGCCTGCTGACCGGCGAGATGGTGTAAAAACTGAAATGCGGAGCGCCGGCAGGCGCCCCGCATTGCCATTTAGAGGTCGACGCCCGCAGCGATGGCTTCCAGCTTGCGGATGCGTTCCTTGAGGTCGGCGACCTCGATCCGGGCAACGGCCGAAGGCGGCGCGGCCTCTTCGACGCGGCGGCCCAGTTCCGCACGCTTCAGTTCCAGCCAGCCATTCCAGCCGCGAAGCCCGGCGGTCGCGATGATGGCGAGACCAGCCAGACCGGTCGCCGCCAGGGTAAGATAGAGATAGGGGTCTTGCATATAAGCCTCCCTGTCCGGACAGACGCGATCAGTCGCGGTCCCGGAGTTTTTCAAATTCCCGCTCCAGCGCGTTGGAGCCGTCCGTCGCCAGCCGTTCCAGCACGGCCACCCGGTCCTTGAGCGCCTTCACCTCGGCGCGCAGCCGTTCCGCTTCCGGATCCGGCCCGCGCTGGATCAATTCTTCGCCCCTGCCCCGGCGCACGACGCCATATTTGGCGCGGATGACGCTGGCGATGGAAGCGATCGCAACGATGGCGACGACCATTTCAAACGGATTCATATGTCTCACTCCCTATTGGCGCGTCGGTTGTCCGAATCTCAGTTGGCGGGGCCGCGCAGCCGTTCGATCTCATGGTTCAGTTGATGGCTTTCATCGGTGACGATCCGCTCCACCACGGCGAGCCGATCCTTCATCGATCCGATCTCGGCGCGGAGCTGGGCATTTTCCTGGCTCAGCAGCTTGATGCGCTCGACCATTTCCTCATTCTTCTGCGGATAGACCGCCTGGCCCCAGGCCCCGTCCAGCGGATAGCCGTGGCGGACGCGCAGCCAGGTGGTGAAGATCCAGCCGGCCACCGCCATCGCGCCGATCAGCAAACCGCCGCCGATGATCCACGGCAGGTTGGGCATGATGATGGCATCCACCATGTCGGTCTTGTTCATGATCCTCTACTCCCCTTCGCGCGTCCGTGTCAGCGCAGCGCGTCGATCTCGCGCGCGGTGCGGGCGGCAGGATCGGTGGCGATCCTCTCCAGCACGGCGATGCGTTCCTCAAGGCGACTGATGCGGCCGGTCAGCTTTTCGTTTTCATTTGAAAGAAGGTCGATTTTTCGACCGGCGTCGGGATCGGTTCGATGAACGGTTCCCGTCCATTCATTTTCGACGGGATAACCGTGGCGCGCGCGAACCCAGGTGGTGAACATCCAGCCAAGGGTCGACATCGCGACAATGGCCAGTACGAAGGTCGGTCCCGCGAAATTCATCACTGCAACTCCCTGCTATCATGTTCCCAGGCGCTCAGCGCAGGCTGTCAATCTCGTCCGCCAGGCGCGTGTTGCGGCTGGTATAATAGATCTCGATGTCGGCGAGGCGGCGGTCGATGTCGCGGAATTTGGAGCGGACGTCGCGGGTGGAGCGCGCCGGGTTGGTGCGCACGCCCTGCCAGAATTTCTCGTCGTCCCGGTCGGCATAGAGGCCCAAAGGTTTCTTGTCGGCGAAATAGGCGGCGGCGAAATAGGCGATCAGCGTCCAGGGGAAGGCCCCCATCAGCGTCACCAGCACCGCGCCGACCCGGACCCAGACCACGTCGATCCCGGTATAGTCGGCGATGCCGGAGCACACGCCCATCCACTTGCCATTCTGCTTGTCGAGATAGAATTTGGTGCGGCGGGCGCTCATGTCAGTTCCTCCGGTCGAAATTATAATCGTCATCACCCTGTACCGGGCGTTGCGGGCGGAAATCGGGGTTGTCGGCGGCGACGATCCGTTCGACCGTCAGCAGCCTTTCCTCCAGGCGGCGGGCGAGCAGGTGGAGTTCGTCCAGCAGCCGCTCATCCTCATCGGTGATCTTGGGCGCCTGCTTCCACTTGGTGACATAGTGGAAGATCAGCCAGGGCATACCGATGAACAACATGCCGCACACGACCACGGGCAGAAACACGTCTTCCATGGTATCAGGCTTCCTTGTTCATCGAGGCCTTGAGCGCGGCGAGATCGGCATCGACCTTGTCGGCCGACTTCAGCTCCGCGATTTCCTCTTCCAGCGTCTTGGGCTGCTGGCCCAGGCTCATCGCATCGGCGCGGCCCTCGGCCATGTCGACGCGGCGTTCCAGCATGTCGAAGCGGGCAAAGGCCTCATTGACCTTCTCGCCGGCATAGGCTTCGCGGACGCGCAGGCGGTTCTCGGCGCTCTGCATCCGGGTCACCAGGCTGTTCTGGCGAGCGCGCGCCTCGCGCAGCTTGGCCTGCAGCTTGGCGATATCTTCCTCGGCGGCTTTGAGCGCATCGTCGAGCGTCTCGATCTCGTGGGAGAGATGATCGGCCATGTCGGTCGCCTTCTGGCGCTCGACCAGCGCGGCCTTGGCCAGATCCTCGCGATCCTTCGACAGCGCGAGCTGCGCCTTGTCGGTCCAGCTGTCCTGCAGCGCGCCCAGCTTGGCGATATGGCGGCGCATTTCCTTCTGGTCGGCGATGGTTCGGGCCGCCGATGCGCGCACCTCGACCAGCGTCTCCTCCATTTCGAGGATGATCATGCGGATCATCTTCGCGGGGTCTTCCGCCTTGTCGAGCAGGTCGGTCACATTGGCGGCGATGATGTCGCGGGTGCGGGAGAAAATACCCATCATTATACTCCTGGTCGTCTCTTCTATATCAAGTGCCGGGGCGGGCGAGAGGGGGCATTCCCGCCCCGGCCGGGGTATCGCGATCCCTACGCCAGATAGCGCAGGGTCGCAGGGGTAGCTTGGGTCGCGAGTATCGGGGCTTCGCTGGCGCGGGCCGGACCGACCGCCGAAAGGATCATGGTTGATCCGAACAGGACGGCGGCGATGGCGACCGACATCAGTTGGCCGATTTCGCGAATGCTGTTGGTCTGCTTTTCCATAGTCTTACTCCCTGAACCTTGGCCTTCATATGCTTTCCGCGTTTCGATGCGGATTGCCCGTAACTTTGCAGGGGGCGTGCCAATTTCGAAAATTGGCGGATTTTCGGGATTTTTCATGCATTCGGTCAGGTTGCGTCGATATACCACTTGCCAAGGAGTGGGAAATTTCACCATAAGTTGGCGCATGGAGAAAAATACCCAGTTCGTCGGCCAGTCCTTCGCCTTTCTCGATGCGGTCGAACAGGCGGGCCGTGCGGCCGAGTTGAACCGGCCCATACTCGTGATCGGCGAACGCGGGACCGGCAAGGAACTGATCGCCGAGCGCCTCCATCACCTCTCCCCCCGATGGGGGGAACCGCTGATCGTCATGAACTGCGCCGCGCTGCCTGAGACATTGATCGAGGCGGAGTTGTTCGGCCATGAGCAGGGCGCCTTCACCGGCGCCAACCGGGCGCGGCCGGGGCGGTTCGAGGAAGCGGATGGCGGCACGCTCTTCCTGGACGAACTGGGCACATTGTCGATGGCGGCGCAGGAGCGGCTGCTGCGCGTGATCGAATATGGCGAGGTGACGCGGATCGGCGCGTCGCGGCCGATGACGGTCGACGTGCGCATCGTCGCGGCCACGAACGAGGATCTGCCCGCCGCCGCCGATGCCGGTCGCTTCCGCCCCGATCTGCTCGACCGGCTGAGTTTCGAGGTCATCACCCTGCCCCCGCTGCGCGCGCGCGAAGGCGACATATCGGTACTGGCCGATCATTTCGGGCGGCGCATGGCGGCCGAACTCAACTGGCCGCAATGGCCGGGCTTTACCGCGGCGACCCAGGCGGAACTGGAAGGCCATGGCTGGCCGGGCAATGTGCGCGAATTGCGCAATGTAGTGGAACGGGCGGTCTATCGCTGGGACGAGCCGACGCGACCGATCAGCCGCATCACCTTCGACCCCTTCGCCTCGCCATGGAAGCCGCAGCCGCTGATGCCCAGGGCGAACCCGGAACCCCATGCGGAAACCGCGCTATCCGCGCCGGCCTCTTCAACCCTGGCGGTCGAGGAGATCAACGATCTGCGCATGGCGGTCGATGCCCATGAAGCGGCGATCGTGCGGGCGGCGCTGGAGCGCTATCGCTACAACCAGCGCGCGACGGCCAAGGGCCTGGGCCTGACCTATGACCAGTTACGCCATTGCATGAAGAAACATGGGCTGAGCGCGGGATAAATCATCATTGCCCGCCCAATGTTGGCGAGCGGTCAGCCGAAGAGGAAGCGGAAGATGATCGCCACCGGAATCCACAGCAGCGCGCCGACCAGGCTGGCGCCCCAAAGCTGCAGCAGGTCGCGCCGGAAACGCAATGCCAGGCCGCCTCGCGACAGGCCGCCCTGTTCCAGCATCTGCCAGCGCCGTTCCAGCGCGCGCGCGGCAACGGCATAGCCGCCTATCGCAATGATGATGCCCAGATGCAGGGCGAGCGATCCGCCCATCTTCGCGACGATGAAAATCTGAAGCAGGCAGAAAGTGACGAGCGCGGCCGCAAGGTGACTGCTGATCCGCTTGGCATAACCGGTGCGCCCCTGCCCCCGATCGTCCAATATCGTCGCCAAGACCCCGTCCTCCTTATATGACCCTGTCATAAGAATTTCACGAACAACGCCCGCGATCAACCGGAAATTATCACGCAGGCCAATAGTTTGGGCGGCATGGCCATCGCAGAAGCGGTTTTTTCACCCACATGGCGGGCAGAGGCCCCTTGCTCCCGCCCGTTGCGGGCGCGGGGCCAGCGCTTGTGCGACAGGGCGCCCGTCGGCATAGTTGCGGTTATGCCGGGAAACTTCGTTTTATCTCAGAGCCTGTCTCGAAATGCGCGAAAGAGCGCATTTCGAAAGGCCGCACCGGCCCACACCCCCACCCGACCGCCCATCAGGATACCATGTCTGGGCGGTCGGGTGGGGGTGTGGGCCAGTGCGGATGCGCCAAAGGCGCATTTCGAGACAAACTCTCAGCCGGATGTGGGGGACAGTCGATGGACAGACGGGCATTTCTGGGGCGGACGATCGGCGGCCTGGGCGCAGTCACGCTCGCAACCGCCGCACGGGCGGTCGCTCCCTTCGATCCTTTCGCCGGAATCGAGCCGATCCGCGCGACCCCCGATCGCATTTTCCGCACGACCGTCTGCCTGCGCCCCTTTCGCGCCGCAGGACCACGCATCGAGGTTGAGGAGGTCGGACGCAAGCGGGTCGTCCATAATTATGGTCATGGCGGCAGCGGCTGGTCGCTAAGCTGGGGGTCGGCCGACATCGCGGTGGGCATGGCATTGGCCGACGGCATCCGCGACGTGGCGGTGATCGGCGCGGGTGCGCTGGGCATCACCGCCGCGCTCACCGCGCAGCGGGCCGGTGCAAACGTCACCATCTATGCCAAGGAGCAATTCCCCCAGGTCCGCTCTGCCCGCGCCACGGGCACCTGGTCGCCCGACAGCCGCGTCGCGATGCAGAAGGCCGTCGATCCCGGCTTCGGCGCCCGATGGGAAGCGATGGCGCGCGCCTCCTTCAATATATACCAAAGCTATCTCGGCCTGCCGGGCGATCCGGTCGAATGGACCGACCGCTATATCCTGTCCGACACGCCGTTCGGCGAGGGCCGCCGACCGGCTGCGACGACGGTGGAACGGCCCGACGAGTTTCTCCACCTGGAAAGCCGGCTGCGCGACATCATGCCGCGATCGGTCGACATGGCGCCCGGCACGCATCCCTTCCGCCCCGCCTTTGTCCGCCGCAACAGTTCGCTGACCTTCAATGTCGCCGACCTGGCGCATCAACTGACCAATGATTTCCTGATTGCCGGTGGCCGCATCGTGCCGATGGAGTTTCACCAACCCGGTGAGCTTGCCCGCCTCAAGCAGAAGGCGATCATCAACTGCACCGGCTATGGTGCGCGGGCGCTATGGCGCGACGAGAGCATCGTGCCCGTGCGCGGGCAGATCGCATGGCTGATCCCGCAGGCCGGGGCGACCTACGGCATCTATTACGGGGCGCTGTCCATGCTCGCACGTCGCGACGGCATCGTCGTCCAGGAGGTCGGACAGGACGAATGGTTCGGCTATGGCGACGCCAACGAAGACGTCGACCATGAAGCCGCCGCCGCATCCGTACAGAAACTGGCGCAATTCTGGGCCTGATCGTCCGGAAGTCATGAGAAGAACAAGAAGCGACGGCGATAGTCGGCCGCTGCCCTGTTCCCCCTGCCCCTCAACCGCTGTTGCGCAGCGCCGTCGCGATGGCGTTGATCGACAGTTCGATCCCTTCCTTGATGCGCGGATCATCCTCACCGGCGCGGTGGCGTTTCAGCAATTCCACCTGGAGCAGGTTCAGCGGCTCGATATAGGGCAGGCGCAGGCGGATCGAGGTTTCGAGGCTTGGACTTTTTTCCAGCAACCGCGACTGGCCGGTGACGGCGAGCAGGCCATCATGGGCCAGCCCCCAGCCTTCGCGGATGCGGCCGAAGAAGCTCTCGGCCTGCCCCTGATCCTCGACCAGCGGCAGATATTGCGCGGCGATGCCCAGGTCCGACTTGGCCAGCACCATTTCCAGATTGGCGAGCGCAGACTTGAGGAACGACCAGCTCTGCGCCATGTCGGCCAGCAGCGCCTTGTCCTCGAACGCCGCCAATGCATGGCCCACGCCATACCAGCCCGGCAGCATCACGCGCGCCTGCGCCCAACTGAACACCCAGGGGATGGCGCGCAGATCCTCGATCGCGCTGCTCTTGGTGCGGCTGGCCGGGCGCGAACCGATCTTGAGGCCGGAAATTTCCTGGATCGGGGTCAACTGACGAAAGAAATCCTTGAACCCCTCCGTGTCGTAGACCAGGTCGCGATAAGCGGCGAAGGCGTTTTTCGACAGTTCGTCCATGGCGCCGGCGAAACGGGCGGCATCATGTTGCGAAATGCCCTCCGGCTCCAGGCTGGCGAGCAGGGTGGCGCTGGTCATCGCCTCCAGGTTCGTCATGGCGACGTCGCGCGTGCCGAACTTGGCGGCGATCACCTCGCCCTGTTCGGTGATGCGGATGCGGCCCTGCACGCTGCCCTTGGGCTGGGCCTGGATCGCCGCGAAGGCGGACCCGCCCCCGCGCCCGACCGCGCCGCCCCGGCCGTGGAAAAGCTGCATCGATGCACCCGCCTTGGCAAAGACCGGCTCCAGCGCCTGGCTCGCCTTGTACAGGCCCCAGGTGGAGGTGATGTAGCCGCCATCCTTGTTGCTGTCCGAATAGCCGATCATCACTTCCTGATGGCCCCGCGCCTGCACCACATCCGCGATTTCGGGCAGACCGAAATAGGCGGTCATGATCGACGGCGCGGCCTCCAGATCGGCGATGGTCTCGAACAGCGGGATCGCCATGATCGCAGCCTGGGGCGGCGCACCGTCCGCGCCCGCGCGCCACAGGCCCGCTTCCTTGAGCAGGATGTTGACCTCCAGCATATCGGACACGCTTTCGGCCTTGGAGATGATATAATGGGTGATGCATTGCGGACCGTAGACGCGATGCGCTTCGGCGGCGGCATGGACGATCGCCAGTTCCGACGCCGTCTCTTCCGAATAGTCGGAAAAGCGCGACCCCAGCGGCCGGTTGTTTGCCAGTTCCCGGCGCAGCAGGGCGATGCGCGCATATTCGTCGAGGGCGAGATAGTCCGCCTCCACCCCGGCTTGCCGCAGCAGTTCGGCGACGACCCGCTCATGCACGGCGCTGTTCTGCCGCATGTCGAGCGTGGCGAGGTGGAAGCCGAAGGTTTCGACTGCCCGGATCAGGCGGCCGAGCGCGCCGCCGGTCGCCAATGCGCCGTCGCCCTCGCTGGCGAGGCCCTGCGCGACCGTCACCAGGTCGCGGCGCAATTCCTGCGGCGCGCCATAGGCTTCGCCCTTCAGGCTGGAGGGCCGCGCCGGCTGCGCGCCGGTCAACGCGACGCAGGTGGCCGCGAGCCGGGCGTAGATGCCCGAAATCGCGCGGCGATAGGGTTCATCCTTGCGGCTGGGCGAAGCGTCCCCGCTCGCTTCGGCCAGGTCCAGCACCGCCTGCGGCACATGGGCCAGTTCGGTCGAAAGCGACAGTTCCGCGCCCAGCGCATGGACGCCGTCCATGTAGAAGGCGAGTGCCGCTTCGCAACCGCGTCCAAGCGCCGAGCGCAGTTGCGCCGCCTGGACGAAGGGATTGCCGTCGCGATCACCGCCGATCCAGTTGCCCACACGCAGGAAGCTTTGCGGCCGCGCGCCCAGCACCCGTTCCCAGCGGGCATAGAGGGCGGGCAGCACCGGCAGGAAGATGTCGCGAAAATAGGTCAGGACATTGTCGATTTCGTCCTGAACGAACAATTTTTCCCGCCGCAACGGGCGCGTCTGCCAGAGCAGGGCGATCTGGCGAAAGATCGCCTCGTCCAGATTCTCGCCATCGTCGGTCTCGGTCCGGCCCGCATCCTTGATGTGCATCAGGTCCGCGATGCGGTTCTTGTGGTCGATCATGCTCTTGCGCCGCACCTCGGTCGGGTGGGCGGTGAGCACCGGGACGATCAGCGAATGGGCCAGCAGGTCGAGCACAGCATCCTTGCCAATGCCATGCGATTCGAGCCGTTCCAGCACCGAGGCGACGTCCGCCCCCGGCTCGGCCGCCACGCCCTGCCGGTCCTCGGCCAGGTTGGCGAGCATCGAGAAGAGCATGAAGCCGCGCGTGAAATTGAGCGTGTCGTCCAGGGTGAGCGCGGCAAGCCCCGTATCGGTGACGTCCGCCCCCTGGATGCCCCGCGCCCGATCGACCGAGGCGGACCGGATATATTCGGTCTGCTTGTAGAGTTTCTCCCCCCCATAGGCGCGAATGACGTCACCCAGCAGGCGGCCCAGATAACGGATGTCGGGATTCTGCGTGATGGCAGGGGATGCGGGGGTGGATAACAGAGTCGCCATAGGCGGCCGATGCTGCATCGCAACACCGAGATGGTCAAGGAAATCCGCCCTTCACCGCATGGTTCGCGTAAAGCGGGTTGCGCCCATGCCACAGGCTGGGCCAAAGACGCAGTCGTGACCGCCAGCATCAGCATAGGAACCGACAGCAACGGCAATGCCGTTCTGGTCGACGTGGAGGAATTGCTCGCCACCCGTCTGCTCGTCCAGGGCAATTCAGGGTCGGGCAAATCGCATCTGTTGCGCCGCCTGCTGGAGGAAAGCGCACCGATGGTGCAGCAGGTGGTGATCGACCCGGAGGGCGATTTCGTCACGCTGGCCGACGAATATGGCCATGTGGTGATCGACGCGGGCGACTATAATGAGCGCGAGATCGTCAAGATGGCGGCGCGCATCCGCGAACATCGCGCGTCGGTGGTGCTGAGCCTGGAATCGCTGGAACTGGAAGCGCAGATGAAATGCGCCGCGACCTTCCTGTCGACCCTGTTCGATGCGCCGCGCGACCAATGGTATCCCGCTTTGGTGGTGGTGGACGAGGCGCAGATGTTCGCGCCCGTCTCCGCAGGCGATGTGTCGGACGAAGCGCGCCGCCTGTCCCTCGCCGCCATGACCAACCTGATGTGCCGCGGGCGCAAGCGCGGTCTGGCGGGCGTGATCGCCACCCAGCGGCTCGCCAAGCTCGCCAAGAATGTCGCGGCCGAGGCGTCCAACTTCCTGATGGGGCGCACCTTTCTGGATATCGACATGGCCCGCGCGGCCGACCTGCTGGGCATGGAGCGGCGGCAGGCCGAGCAGATCCGCGATCTGGAGCGCGGCCGCTTCCTGGGCCTTGGCCCCGCGATCGCGCGCCGCCCGGTGGCGGTGAAGATCGGCGCGGTCAAGACCGGCACGCGCGGCGGCACCCACAAGCTGATGCCGCCCCCAGTCACGACCGGCGAGGATTTTCAGGAACTGCTCTTCGCCAATGTCGAGGAAGAAGCGCTGCCCCCTCCCCCGCCCCGCGCCGATCCGCCGCCGCGCGCCGCAGAGGAGATCATGCGCGCGCTGGCCGATGTGCCGTCGGCAAAGCCCGCCGCGCCGGAACTGGACTTCGGCCAGAATGAGCCGATCGTCATCGCCGTGCTGGAGGATATCGTCGCCGATCTGGGCGAGGCCGCGCCCAGCGTGTCGGCCCTCTTCCAGGATTTCGGCGTACGTTGCCGGATGAAGGGCCTGAAGCGCTCGCCGCTCGACCTGCCCGCCTTCCGCAAGCGCTTCGCCATGGCGCAGGCGGGCATGGCCGACGCCGACGACCCGCGCTGGCAGGATGCGATCAAAGCCGCCGATCCGGTGCCGGAGGATATGCTCGCTCCCTTCCTGCTGATCGCGCGCGCGGCGCTGGATGGGCAGCCCTGCCCCGACGACACGGCTCTGGCGCGCGCCTATGGCACCAGTTCGCCGGGGCGGGTGCGACGGCTGATCGACTATATGGAAAAGCTGGGCGTCATCGTCGCGCGCACCGATTTTTCGGGCAAGCGATCGATCGGCGTGCCGGGCCTGGGCCTGTCCACAGCGGCGGCGGACGGATGAGCGATCCTGCCATCCTCTTCGTCTGCCTCGGCAATATCTGCCGTTCGCCCTTGGCCGAAGCGGCGCTGCGGGCGGAGGCGGCGAAGGCAGGGCTGGACCTGATCGTCGATTCGGCCGGCACGGGCGACTGGCATGTCGGCAGCCCGCCCGACACCCGCGCGCAGGCCGTCGCCCTGCGGCAGGGGATCGACATTTCGGGCTATCGCGGACGGCAGGTGACGGCGGAGGATTTCCGCCGCTTCACTCATGTCTTCGCACTGGATGCGGACAATCTGCGTAACCTGAAACGCATCCGCCCTTCGGACGGTAGGGCGCGCCTGCAATTGCTGATGGACCTGGTGCCGGGGCGCGAGGGCAGCGGCGTCACCGATCCCTATTTCGGCGACGATGCCGGGTTCGATATCACCTGGGACGATGTGACGCGGGCGGCCAGGGCGATCGTGGCGCAACTGGCACGCTGAAGTCATTTCATTCTAACATGTGAACCACTGCGCCGCTTTTTGGGATTGTGGTTGACCGCTTGCCTGAACTCCGTCAAACTGGCCTGACCAGATCAGGAGAGGGCAGGGCATGGGAAACGGGCATGACCGGTGGAAGTCGGGCGGTGCGCTCATCGGGCTGGCTCTGCTGACAATGGCTGCGGACCTGTCCATGTCGGTGTCCGCTTTTGCCCATGACGCCTCCCGCGCCGTAGCCTCTCCCCGCCGCACCTATAATCTCAATCCCGGCTGGCTGAGCACCACCGGCGACCAGGCCGGGGCGCAGCAGCCGGACTTCGACGATCGTAGCTGGCACCCGGTGACTTTGCCCAACGCCTTCAACGAGACGGAGGCCTTCGGCCGCGACATCAAGCAACTATCGACCGGCATCACCTGGTATCGCAAGCGCGTCACCCTGCCGCGCGGCGCGCCACGGGGCAAGGCGCTGCTGGAGTTTGAGGGCGTACGGCAGGCCGCCGAAATCTGGGTCAACGGCCGGTCGGTGGCCTTGTCGGAAAATGGCGTCATGGCCTTTGGCGCGGACATCACGGCGGCGCTGCGGCCGGGCGGGAATGTCATTGCGGTGCGGGTCGACAATGACTGGAAATATAAGGAACGCGCCTCTGGCAGCGGCTTCCAGTGGAACAACGACAATTTCAACGTCAACTATGGCGGCATCACCAAGAATGTCCGGCTGCACCTGACCGGCCCGGTCTACCAGACGCTGCCGCTCTTTTCCGGACTGGGCACCACGGGCCAATATGTCTGGGCCGACGGTTTCGACCTGCACGGGCGCAGCGCCACCATCCATGCCGAAACCCAGGTCCGCAACGAAAGCGACCACGCGCGCCGCCTGACCGTCCGCGTGGAGATACGCGATCCGTCGGGCAAGCGCGTCGCCCGCTATGACAGCGCCGAAACGCAGGTCGCGCCGGGCGAAACCGCAACCCTCTCCGCCGCGCAGACGGTCGGCGACCTGCATTATTGGAGCTGGGGCTATGGCTATCTCTACACCGTGACCACCAGCCTGGTCGAAGCGGGCAGGGTGATCGACAGCATCGACACCAGGACCGGCTTTCGCCAGACGCGCTTCGGCAACGGCATGGTCGAACTCAACGGCCGGGCCATCCAGGTTCATGGCTATGCCCAGCGCACGTCCAACGAATGGCCTGCGGTCGGCGTGTCGATCCCGCCCTGGATCAGCGATTTTTCCAACGCGCTGATGGTCGAGAGCGGCGGCAATCTGGTGCGCTGGATGCATGTGACGCCGTCCAGGCAGGATATCGAATCGGCTGATCGCGTGGGACTGATGCAGGCCATGCCGGCGGGCGACGCGGAAAGCGACACCAGCGGCCGGCGCTGGGAGCAGCGCAAGGAAGTGATGCGCGACGCGATCATCTACAACCGCAACAACCCCTCCATCCTCTTCTATGAAGGGGGCAACGAGAATATCAGCGAAGCGCATATGGCCGAGTTGAAGGCCATTCGCGACCACTATGACCCGCATGGCGGCCGGGCGATCGGGTCGCGCGAGATGCTGGACAGCAAGATCGCCGAATATGGCGGCGAGATGCTCTACATCAACAAGAGCGCGAAGCATCCGATGTGGGCGATGGAATATTCGCGGGACGAGGGCGCCCGGCTCTATCAGGACGACTATAGCCCGCCCTTCCACAAGGATGCGCCCGACTATAACCGCAATCAGGACAGCCACGCGATCGAGGATGTGCGGCGCTGGAACGATTATTACCGGATGCGGCCGGGCACGGGGACGCGGGTCAGTTCGGGTGGGGTCAACATCATCTTCAGCGACTCCAATACCCATTATCGCGGCGACAATAATTACCGCCGCTCGGGCGAGGTCGACGCGGTGCGCATCCCCAAACAGGGCTTCTTCGCGCATAGGGTGATGTGGAGCGACTGGGTCGACAGCATCACGCCCGCCACCCACATTATCGGCCATTGGACCTATGCGCCCGGCACGCGCAAGGATGTGACGGTCGTGTCCAATGGCGAGGCGGTCGAACTGTTCCTCAATGGCCATTCGCTGGGCCAGGGCGAACGCAGCGACAGCTTCCTCTTCCGCTGGAAGGATGTGGCGTTCGCGCCGGGAACGCTGCGCGCGGTGGCGACCCGCAAGGATGGTCGCGCGTCGGAATATAGGCTCGAAACCACAGGCCCCGTCGTGGCGCTGAAACTGACGCCGCACGTCTCGCCGCGCGGTTTCGTCATGGACGGGGCGGACATCGCGCTGGTCGATGTCGAGGCCGTCGATGTGCAGGGGCGGCGCGTGCCGATCGACAATCGCCCATTGCACTTCACGCTGAACGGTCCGGCGCAGTGGCGCGGTGGCATCGCCCAGGGCGATTCCACCGGCAAGCGGCGCGCGGGCGAAACCGTCGGCGAGGCCGTTGTGACCAAGGCTCATGCAGTCGACGGCACGACCAGCTACGCCGGCACGGCGCGCGATGAAGATAACTATATCCTGTCGCGGGATCTGCCGCTGGAAGGCGGGATCAACCGCATATTGCTGCGCGCCGGGACGAAAGCCGGGGCGGTCGACCTAACCGTGACCGCACCGGGTCTGCCCCCCGCCCGCCTGTCGATCGCGGGCAAGGCGGTGAAGCCAGCGACGGGCGGCCTGTCCGACGATTTCCCCGAAGATCATCAGCCAGGATCGCTGGTGCGCGGGCCGACTCCGGCGGGGCCGTCCTTCCAGCCGCATCGCACCAGCCATATGCCGCAGCAGACCAGCGCAGGCTCCGGGCAGGCAGAGGCGAACCAGTCGTTCGACGATAATGAGCTGACCCGCTGGTCGAGCGACGGCCGGCCGGACACCGCATGGATCGACTATCGCTTTGCCCAGCCGGTCGAACTCAATGCGGTCGACCTCAAGCTGGTGGGATGGCGTTCGCGCGCCTATCCGCTGGATATCAGCATCGACGGCAAGAGCGTCTGGCACGGCACAACCGACCGGTCGCTGGGCTATGTGACGCTGGACTTTCCCGCAACCACCGGCCGGACCCTGCGCATCCGCCAGACCGGCCCGGTGGCGGATCGGGACGCATTCGGCAAGGTGGTGGAGCTTAACAATGCCAAGGCCGCGGGCGACACCGGGGCCGACGCCGTGCCGCCGGGCTGGCATCTGGGCATTGTCGAGGCGGAGTTCCACGGGCCGGTGCGTTGACCCTTTTTTGGTAAGGCCCTATCATCAATCCGGTAAAACCAAAGGAATGGCCATGACCCCGCGCGGACAGGAACGGCTCTATCAGGATCTGGCGCGCGCGCTGCTGGAGGAACTTGCGGCCGGTCGCTACCCCGTTGGTGCGCGGCTGCCGGCCGAACGCGAACTGGCGCAGCAGCATGGCGTCAGCCGCCCCACCGTGCGTGAAGCGATCATCGCGCTGGAAGTCCAGGGGCTGGTGGAGGTGCGGATCGGGTCGGGCGCCTATGTGGTCCGCCTGCCGGGCAAGGAAGATGTGCCCGGCTTCAACATCTCCGCCATCGAATTGACCGAAGCGCGACTGTTGTTCGAAGGGGAGGCCGCAGCGCTGGCCGCCACCCAGATCACCGACGCGGAACTGGTCGAGATCGAGGCGCTGGTCGCCAAGATCGCCCGTGAGAACCAGGACCCGGCCGGATCGGTCCAGGCGGATCGTGCCTTTCACCTCGCGATTGCGCGCGCGACGCGCAACCAGGCGGTCTATGAGGCGGTCGAGCAGCTCTGGCGGCTGCGCGACAGTTCGCCCGAAGCCTCCCTGCTCCACCAGAAGGCGCGGACGGCCAATATCAAGCCGGTGGTCGATGAACATAGCGCCGTGCTGCAAGGGTTGAAGGACCGGGACCCGGCCACCGCACGCACGGCAATGCGGGCGCATCTGTCGGCGGTCCTCGAAAGCCTGCTGTTCGCCACCGAGGAAAAAGCGGTCGAGGAAGCCCGCCGCGCAGTCCAGGCCAAACGCGACCGGACCGCCCGCGTCACGGCCTGATTCAGAGCGTCACGCCGCGCTTCCAGATAGCGATGTCGCGCTCGCCATTGCTTTCGTTGCGCGCCGGTTCACCCGAAGCGATGGCGCAGATACGGGCCATCAGCGCGTCGGCGGCCGCATCCAGACCTTCGTCCAGCACCTGCGCCGCATCGAAGTCGATCCATCCGGGCTTGCGCGCGGCCAGGTCATGATTGGTCGCCAGCTTGAGCGTCGGCACCGGGCTGCCAAGGGGGGTGCCCCGGCCAGTGGAGAAAAGGGTGACGGTCGCACCAGCGGCAGCGAGTGCGGTGGTCGACACCGCATCATTGCCCGGCGCTTCCAGCAGCGACAGGCCCGGACGGCGCAGCCGCTCGCCATAGGCCAGCACGTCGGTCAGGGTCGCATGGCCGCCCTTCTGCACCGCGCCCAGCGACTTTTCCTCCAGCGTGGTGATGCCGCCCGCAACATTGCCGGGGCTGGGATTTTCGGAGATCGGCTCGCCATGATCGATGAAATAGCGTTTGAAGCGGTTCACCAGCGCGACCAGTTCCTCGAACACCACATGGTCCGAAGCCCGCTGCATCAGCAGCCGTTCGGCGCCGAAAATTTCGGGTATTTCGGTCAGGATCGCCTGGCCGCCCGCCGCCGTCACCATGTCCGCGATGCGGCCGATCAGCGGATTGGCGGTCAGGCCGGACAGCCCATCCGATCCCCCGCATTTGAGGCCGATCCGCATGGCGCTCAAATCCACCGTTTCGCGCTGGTCGCGCGACGCAATCGCCACCAACTCGTCGATCGCCCCGGCCGCCGCTTCATATTCGTCGGCGCTGATCTGCGCACCGACCGTGCGGATGCGATCACGCCGCGCCACCGGCACGCGATCCACCAGCGCACCGAGCTGATTCTCCTCGCAGCCCAGCCCCATCAGCAGCACGCCACCGGCATTGGGGCTGCTGGCCAGCGCGGCGAGCAGGCGTGCCGTGCCATCCAGATCGTCGCCAAGCTGCGAACAGCCCAGCGGGTGCGGGAAGGCCAGGATATCATCGACCCGGCCGGCATGGCGACCGGCGGCGCGCTGCGCCACCCGCTCGGCGGTGCGGGCGACGCAGCCGACGGTCGGGATCACCCATATTTCGTTGCGCGTGCCGACCGATCCGTCGGCCCGGCGATATCCCTCGAACCGCCATTCGCCCGGCGCAGGCTGCACGCGCGGAGCAAGCGGCGCATAATCATAAGGCTCCTCGGCCTTGAGATTGGTGACGAGGTTATGGCTGTGGACATGATGACCGGCGGGGATGTCCTGCGTGGCGGTGCCGATCGGCCAGCCATAGCGGTTGACCGGCTCACCCGCCGCAATCGCCCGGAGCGCGACCTTGTGCCCACGCCCGATCGGTTCCGCGATGCGCAGCGCCATGCCGCCGACCTGCACCGTCTCCCCTGCCTCCAGCGCGCGCAGGGCGACCGCCACCTGATCCTCCGGGGCGATCTGCACGGCGTCGGGCAGCGCCGGCCCTGTCATCGAACTTGTCATCGAAAGCATATCCATGATCGCCGAATAGCATTCGTGCCACCGATGGCACAAGGGGTAGGAGGGTGGGGGGCAGGGATCGCGATCAGGCCGGCAGGATGAACTCGATCGGCACGGTAAACTCGATCCGTTCGCCGGGCAGTTCGGCAGGCGCGCGCGGATAGGGCGAGGCGCGCCGCATCATCGCTGCCGCCTCTTCGTCCAGCACTGCATTGCCCGATCCCTGAACAATCGTCCCCTCCAGCAACAGGCCGGCGCGATCGAGGACGAAGCGCACCTGCACCCGCCCCTCCTCCCGCCGCATCCGGGCGCGGCGCGGGTAGATTTTATGGGCATAGAGCCAGGAACGTATCTTGGTGGCATAGCTGCGGCTGGTGCCGGACGGCGCCTTGACGTCCAGCCCATCCGCAACGCCGCGCCGTGCTGTGGCCGCAGCGGCGGAAGACGTTGCCGCAACCGCCGATGGCCGGGCCGATAGCGTGGACGTTGCCGCCTGGCTGGCGGCCGGAGCCGCCGGCTGGATCGGCGTGGACAGCGCGATACGGGACGGCACGGCCACGATCGGAGGGGCCATAGGCACAACGACCGACGGCGATGGCGGGGGCGGTGGTTCGACGGGCGGCGGCGGGACGGTGGCAGCGGCCGACGCACTGGGCGCCGCTGCCTCCGCCCTCTCCTGACCCTGCTCCACCCCCTTGAGCAGGGCCAGCGACAGGACCGTCAGCGCCGGTGATTCGGTGCGCCGGCTGACATGTCCCATCCCCAGATTGAGCAGCGCCGCGATCAGCAGCCCGTTGACCAGCAGCGAAGCCGCCGCCGGTCCACCGATGCGGAAAGGGTGCGCCGCCCGTGCCATGGCGTCAGAATGTGTTCGCCACGGTGAACTTGAAGTTCTGCCCTTCCGCCGCGAGCGCCGAGAGGTGGCGGCGATATTGCTTGTCGAAGACGTTATCCACGGCGATGCGGAACTCGAACCCCTTGGCCGGGCCGCTCTGCGGCTTGAAGGCGAAGAAGAGATTATGGACGCTGTAGCCCGGCGTCGGCAGGCCCGACCCGGCCGAGGCGAAGCTGCCGGGCGTCACCTTGTCCTGCCGCTCGGCAAACTCGCCCGTCCAGCCGCCCGACAGCCCGGTCGCCGCATCGGCATAGCCCAGGGTCAGGCGATAGTCGTTGGCCGGAATGGTATTCAGATAATCGCCCGTCAGGCGATTCTTGCCGTCGATGAAGGAGGCATTGCCGCGCGCGAAGAAGCCGCCGACACCATATTCGGCCTCGACCTCCAGCCCCTTGAAGCGGGAGCGGTTTATGTTCTGGAAATAGGGCGTCCCCGTGGCCGCCGCGACATTGACGATCAGATCCTTGACGTCATTCTGGAACAGGGTGGTCTTGGCGCGGAACCGGTCACCCTTGCCCAGCGTGTCGTCGAAGGAGAAAGTGAAGCCGACTTCATAATTGTCCGATTTTTCGGGCCGCAGGTCTGGATTGTTGGGCCGGGTGGCGGAGCGAGTGAAGATTTCGTCGACATTGGGCATCCGCACGGTACGCGCCACCGAACCGAACAGGCCGAACCAGGGCGTCAGATTGTAGAGGGCGGCCAGCTTGGGCGAAACGCCGCTATCCTTGACCTTGTCGGTGAGAACCGTGCCGCCGACCACCGTGGCGCCAGACTTTAGGTCGTTCCAATCGACGCGCACGCCCGGCATGATGGTCAGCTTGTCCGACCAGACGATCTCCAACTGCCCATAAAGACCATAGCGCGTCATGTCGCCTTCGGGATGCGTGCCCGCACCCGGCGTCACGGTGCCATTGGTGGCGACGCGCGGATTGCGACGTTCCTGCAAGCTCCACTGGCCACCCAGAATCAGGAAGGTCTTCCAGTCGCCGCCCAGATCGAACTCGCTGGTATTTTGAACCTTCGCCTGCCAGCTTTCATAGGAGAAATCGGAATAAGCGAGCGGGCCGAGGAAATTGGTTTCGGTCTGGTGCACTTTCGACAGGGAATAGGCGACCTGCGCCTCCACATTGAAGAGCTTGCTGCCGTCGAAGTCGTTGTCATAGCCGAGCACGGCGGTCTTGTCGTGAACGCGGCGGCGCATGAGGGAAGCGCCGGTGGCGGCGGAAATCTGGTCATAGACCTGCGGCGCGTCGCTGATCCAGTCCTGGTAGCTGGCCCAGATGGCGTGTTTCCTGTTGCCGCCGATCGACACGCGACCCTTGACCAGCCAGCTATCGGACAGGGTGGCGGAGGCTGCGACGGTCTCGCCATTGCCGCTCTTATAATCGTCGCTGCGGCGGTAATTATAGCTGCCCAGCAGTTCGACGCCCTCCACCGGCTGCGCGGCGACGATGCCCGACAGGGTGTGCGCCTCCGCATTGGTTTCGGTAGCGGCCTTCAGCCGCACCGCCAGCGGATCGCCATCGCTCAGAAAATCGGACGCATCCTTGGTCGTGAAGTTGATGACGCCCGCCAGCGCGCCTGCGCCATAGAGGGTCGATGAGGCGGGACCGCGCAGCACTTCGACCCGCTTGTAGAGTTCAGGCTCCGTGAAAAGCGCGCCCATCCGATATTGTTCGTAGAATTTGGTGACGCCATCGACGGTCAACAGGATGCGATTGTCGCTGTCGCCGATCGCGGTGCCCATGCCACGAATGTTGAAGCCCTGACCGAGTTGACCGACGCCGCCCTGGACGTTGACGCCCGGCATCCCTTCCAGCAGGTCGCCGATCGTCGTCGCCTGGATCTGGTCGATATCCTCCTGATCCAGGACGCTGACCGCCTGGGGCGTGTCGATCGCGACCTTTTCCGTGCCGGCGGAGATGACCATGCGGTCGAGCGTCATGCGCGTGACGTCCGGACTATCCGCGTCATCCTGCGCCCAGGCCTGGATCGGCGCGGCGATCAGCGCGGTCCCCAACAGCAGCATCGGTCTGGTCTTCTTCATTGTGCGGCCCCCTGTAGGCAAAGCGATGGACGTTGATCGCCCGAATGGCCTCGCACCTAGCAGCTAGAAATGATATTGCAAGTGAGTCTCATTAGAGTTAGCTGCCGAGGCAGAAAGGGGTATCTATGAAACCATCACGATTCCGCGCCGCCGCCCTGCTGCTGACGCTGACCGGCGCCACCGTCGCCCAGGCGCACATGCCCTATGTGCTGCCGACCCTGTTCGACGTGGGGAAGGGCGACCATATCACCGTCCAGTCCGCCTTCGCCGAGGACGCCTTCCTGCCCGAAGTCGCCATGCGCGACGCGCCCTTCCATCTGGTCGGGCCGGAGGGGACGGATCTGCCGATCGGCCCCGTCACCCATTTGCGCGACCTCAGCATCTTCGAAGCGGCGATTCCCGCCAACGGCACCTATCGCGTCACCACCGGCCAGCGCGCCGGGCGCAAGGGCAAGATGTTCAGGCAGGGCGACACATGGCAGATGCGCGGCGAAGGCGGCGAGCCGCCCGCCAATGCCGAACAGGTCGATGTACAGAGCATGACCCTGGCCGAAGCCTATGTGACGCGCGGCCAGCCGACCGATACGGCGTTGAAACCGCTTGGCAAGGGGCTGGAAATCCAGGCGATCACCCATCCCAACACTATCGTCGCGGGATCGGACGCCCGCTTCGCGCTGCTGTTCGACGGCAAGCCCTTGCCACAAGCCGACATCACCCTGTTCCGCAGCGCCGGCCTGTATGACGGGCGCAAGGTAGCGGCCCAGGTCAGGAGCGGCGCCGACGGCCGGTTTAGCCTGAAGCCGGAAGATGCCGGCACCTATCTGATCCTGGTGCGTCATCGCGGGCCGGCACCGGCCGGGGCCGAAACGCCCTATCGCAGCTACACCTACACCCTGACCTTCGACGCGGCCTGAGCGCCGCGTCCCTTCCATTCGACGGAGACAATATGAAGATCCAGCTTCCCCTGACCGCTGCCCTGCTGGCGATCGCCGGCACGGCCGCCGCCGCCCCGCACGAAGGGTCCGCCTTCATCCGCGACTATGACGCCGATCATGACGGCCAGGTCACACGCGCCGAGTTCGATGCCGGGCGGCTGGCGCGCTTCAAGGCCACGGATGCCAATGGCGACGGCTGGGTATCGGAGGAGGAATATGTCGGCGAATATCGCAACCGGCTGGAACAGCAGCTTGCCGCCTCCGACCGCACCGAGGAAAAGAAGGGGGAGGAACGGCAGCGCCAGATCCGCCAGGCACATGTCCGCTTCGCTGTGCTCGACAAGGACAGGGACGGCAAGATGACCCAAGCCGAATATGACGTATCGGGCGCGCGTGCCTTTGCCGAGCAGGATAATGACAAGGATGGCATCGTGACCGCCGCCGACGCCGCCGCCACGGCAGCGCGGCAGCAGGCGGCGCGGGAAAAGGCCGACCGGTAAGAGTTTTTGGGGGTACGGGCCGGTGCGGCCTCAAAATGCGCTCTTCCGCGCATTTTCAAAAAGCCTCGAAGCACCACGCCAAGGGGCGGGCTTGGCTCGCCCTTCCGATATGATGCCATCCAAAGGTATAAGGGCGCCTCGCAATTGCGACCGGCGCTCTTTTTCCTGCTCGACGCATCCCGACACGATCATGGAGCAGCGACGAAGTCGCCGCCCGATGCAGTGCATATCCTGTTTCGGGGGATGAATGGTGCGGTCGAGAAGACTCGAACTTCCACGGCCTTTCGGCCACAACGACCTCAACGTTGCGCGTCTACCAATTCCGCCACGACCGCACATTCAGAGGGAAACCGGCGGGGCCGGTGCCTTGGTAGGAGGCGGCCCTTAGCAAAGGCTTTTGCCCCATGCAACAACCGATCTGCATCTGCGTTATGATTGTGGCAAAAGGGGCGTGGCCCGTCCGTGGACAGGGCCAGGGAGTGCAGCGATGCGACTGTGGATGCTGTCGACGATAACGATGGTCGCCGCAACGGCCATGGGACTGGCGTTGGGCGGCTATGTGACCAGCGCCCAGCGATCACCACTGGAACGCGCAACCGGCTTCTATGAGCAAGCGGACAGCGGCGATGCCCCCCATGCCGTGGAAGCAAGCACCATGTCGCCGGTCGCAATCCGCTGCACCGGCTGCGGCCCGACCCTGGCCGAACGACGCTCCGCCGCGGACATGGCCAGGTGGACCGGCAACAGCATGATCGCGGAAAGCCCTGATCCGGTGGAACAGGATTATCTGGCCGAAGCGGAGCCGCTTCCGATCCGGGAGGCGCCGCCCGCCCTCGTCCATCCGCTTCCGGCCAGTATCGCGCGATTCGAAGAGGGCGTGGCAATGGCGCAGGAAGGGGCTGCCCACGCCGATGAGGAACCTCTGCTCCCCGTCGCCCCGGCCAGCCCCCAATGAAGCTTATTCAGCCGCCACGACCTGCGCGGGCGCATCGCTCAGCGGATGGGCGAGGCGCCCCATCATCTCCTTCGGGCAGACCTGCCAGAAGTAACGGCGCCAGCGATCCCAATCGTCCAGGATGGCGTTCGACCATTTGCTGTCGGTCGCCACCGCATGTTGGGCGATCAGCGCCTTCAGTTCCGTTTCCCAATGGGCGCTTTCCAGCCGCTGCCAGATGATGCTCTCCGGGTTGGCACGGGTCGGGAAACGGCCGTCCTCGTCCAGGATGAAGGCCATGCCGCCGGTCATGCCCGCGCCGAAATTCGCGCCGGTTTCGCCCAGGATGACCGCCGTGCCGCCAGTCATATATTCGCATCCGTTTGCGCCGCAGCCTTCGACCACGACCTGCGCGCCCGAATTGCGCACGGCAAAGCGCTCGCCCGCCTGCCCCGCCGCGAACAGCTTGCCGCTGGTCGCGCCGTAGAGGACGGTGTTGCCAAGGATGGTGTTGTCCTTCGACGAGAGCGGGCTGGAGACGGTCGTGCGCACCGAGATGATGCCGCCCGACAATCCCTTGCCGACATAGTCATTGGCGTCGCCGAACACTTCCAGCTTGATGCCCTTGCACAGGAACGCGCCCAGCGACTGGCCCGCGCTGCCGCGCAGCCGCACGGTCAGATGCCCGTCGGCCAGCGTCGACATGCCGAATTTTTCCGTGATCTTTGCCGACAGGCGCGTACCGACCGCGCGATGCGTGTTGCGCACCGTATAGGTGAGCTGCATCTTTTCACCGCGCTCGAACACGGCCTTGGCGTCGCGCATCATCTGCGCGTCCAGGCTGTCGGGCACCGCATTGCGCCCTTCGGTCAGGCTGAACCGCCGCTGATCGTCGGGGGCGTCCACCTTGGCGAGGATCGGGTTCAGGTCGAGGTCGTCCAGATGCTCGGCGCCGCGATTGACCTGCTTCAACAATTCGGTGCGGCCAATCACCTCATCCAGGCTGCGATAGCCCAGCCGTGCCAGCACTTCGCGCACTTCCTCCGCGATGAAGGTCATCAGGTTGATGACCTTCTCCGGCGTGCCGGTGAACTTCGCCCGCAGCTTTTCATCCTGCACGCACACGCCCACCGGGCAGGTGTTCGAATGGCACTGGCGCACCATGATGCAGCCCATGGCGACCAGCGACAACGTGCCGATGCCAAACTCCTCGGCGCCCAGGATCGCCGCGATCACGATATCGCGCCCGGTCTTGAGGCCGCCGTCCGTGCGCAGCTTCACCCGATGGCGCAGGCCGTTGAGGGTCAGCACCTGGTTCGCTTCGGACAGGCCCATTTCCCAGGGCGTGCCCGCATATTTGATCGACGTCTGGGGCGACGCGCCGGTGCCGCCGACATGGCCCGCGACCAGGATGACGTCGGCATGAGCCTTCGCCACGCCCGCCGCGACCGTGCCGATGCCGGCCTGGCTGACCAGCTTGACGCAGACCCGCGCGCGCGGGTTGATCTGCTTGCAGTCGTAGATGAGCTGCGCCAGATCCTCGATCGAATAGATGTCATGGTGCGGCGGCGGTGAGATCAACGTCACGCCGGGCGTCGAATGGCGCAGCTTGGCGATGAACTCCGTCACCTTGAAACCGGGCAACTGGCCGCCCTCGCCGGGCTTGGCGCCCTGCGCGACCTTGATCTCGATCTCCTCGGCCGATCCCAGATATTCGGCATGGACGCCGAAGCGGCCGGACGCGATCTGCTTGATGACCGAATTGGCGTTGTCGCCATTTTCATAGGGCTTGAAGCGGTTCGCATCCTCGCCGCCTTCGCCCGACACCGCCTTGGCGCCGATGCGGTTCATCGCGATCGCCAGCGTCTCGTGCGCTTCGGGGCTGAGCGCGCCCAGCGACATGCCCGGCGTCACGAAGCGCTTGCGGATTTCCGTGGTGGCCTCCACCTCATCGATCGGCACGGCTTCGCGGGCGAAGTTGAACTCCATCAGGTCGCGCAGATAGACCGGCGGCAGATCGCGCACGCCGCGCGAGAATTGCAGATAGGTCGAATAGCTGTCGGTCGCGACCGCCGTCTGCAACAGGTGCATCAGTTGCGCGGAATAGGCATGGGCCTCGCCACCGTTGCGCTGGCGATAGAAGCCGCCGACGGGCAGGCGCACCACCGCGCTGTCATGCGCCTTTTCATGGCGCAGCATCGCGGAATAGTGGAGCGAGGCATAGCCCTCGCCCGAAATCTTGGCGGGCATTCCGGGGAACAGGTCGTTCACCAGCGCGCGGGACAGACCCACCGCTTCGAAATTATAGCCGCCGCGATAGCTGCTGATGACCGCGATGCCCATTTTGGACATGATCTTGAGCAGGCCTTCGTTGATCGCGGTCCGCTGGCGCTCGAAACATTCGTCCAGGGTCAGCGATCCGAACAGGCCGCGCGCATGACGGTCCGCGATGCTTGCTTCGGCAAGATAGGCGTTCACCGTAGTCGCACCGACGCCGATCAGCACCGCGAAATAATGCGTATCCAGCGCCTCGGCGCAGCGGATGTTGATCGACGCATAGGAACGCAACCCCTTGCGCACCAGATGCGTATGCACTGCTGCGGCCGCCAGCACGCCGGCGATCGCGATGCGATCCGGCCCGACATGCTCGTCGGTCAGGAACAGTTCGCTGCGGCCTTCACGCACCGCCTGTTCGGCTTCCTCCCGGATGCGGGCAATGGCGGCGCGCAACTGCTCCTGCCCGCCCTGCGCCGGAAAGGTGCAGTCGATTTCCGCCACGGCCGGGCCGAAATAGGCCTTGAGCCGCGCCCATTCGGCGCTGGTCAGCACCGGCGAATCCAGCACCAGCACATGGCTGTTCCGCTTGTCCTGCTCCAGGATGTTGTGGAGGTTGGAAAAGCGGGTCTTGAGGCTCATCACATGCCGTTCGCGCAGCGAATCGATCGGCGGGTTGGTGACCTGGCTGAAATTCTGGCGGAAGAAATGACTGATCGTGCGCGGCTTGTCGGAAATGACGGCCAGCGGCGTATCGTCGCCCATGGAACCGATGGCTTCCTTGGCATCCTCCACCATGGGGGCCAGGATCAGCTCCATATCCTCCAGCGTCATGTTCGCCGCCACCTGACGGCGCGTCAGCTCCGCCTTGTCCCATGCGGGCAGGGCGGTCGGCGCGTCGGGCAGGTCGCCCATGTCGAGGAAATCCTTGATGAGGTCGCCATAGGGGCGCTCACCCGCGATCCGGTCCTTGATCCCGCGATCGTCGTAGATCTCGCCTTCCAGCAAATCGATCGCGATCATCTGGCCCGGACCCATGCGACCTTTCCTGACGATGGTGGTTTCCGGCACGACCACCATGCCGGTTTCCGATCCCACGATCAGCAGATTGTCACCGGTCAGCGTGTAGCGCAGCGGACGCAATGCGTTGCGGTCGACCCCCGCCACGACCCAGCGGCCATCGGTCATCGCCAGCGCGGCCGGGCCGTCCCACGGCTCCATCACGCTGGCCAGATATTCATACATATCGGCATGGGCCTTGGGCAGTTCGGCGCTGTCCGCCTGCCAGGCTTCGGGCACCAGCATCAGCTTGGCGGTCGGCGCATCGCGGCCCGAACGGCAGATCGCCTCGAACACGGCATCCAATGCGGCGGTGTCGGATGCACCCGCCGGGATCACGGGCTTGATGTCCTCCGACTGCTCGCCAAAGGCGATGCTGGCCATCTTGATCTCGTGGCTCTTCATCCAGTTCTGGTTGCCGCGGATCGTGTTGATCTCGCCATTATGCGCCAGGGTCCGGAAGGGCTGGGCCAGCCACCATTGCGGGAAGGTGTTGGTCGAATAGCGCTGGTGGAAGATGGCGACGCGGCTCTCGAACCGCTCGTCCTGCAGATCGGGGTAAAAGACGGACAGCGATTCGGCGAGGAACAGCCCCTTGTAGATGATCGAGCGGCAGGACAGCGAGCAGATGTAGAAGTCGTTGATCTGCGCGGCGATCGCCTTCTTCTCGATGCGGCGGCGGATCAGGTAGAGATCCTTCTCGAACTCGGCCATGTCGCGTTCTTCCGGCATCGGGCCGGCGATCATGATCTGCTCGATCTCGGGCCGCGTGCGCTGCGCCTTCTCGCCGATGACGGACACGTCGACCGGCACCTGGCGCCAGCCATAGATGGTGTAGCCCGCGTCGATGATCTCCGCCTCGACGATGGTGCGGCAGGTTTCCTGCGCGCTAAGGTCGGTGCGCGGCAGGAAGACCATGCCGACGGCCAGGCGGTTGGGCAGCGGCTTGTGTCCGCTGTCGGCGATGCAGTCGTCGAAAAAACGGACCGGCAGGTCGACATGGATGCCCGCGCCGTCCCCGGTCTTGCCATCGGCATCGACGGCGCCACGGTGCCACACGGCCTTGAGCGCATCGATCGCGCTGGCGACCACGCGGCGGCTGGGACGCCCATCGGTCGCCGCGACCAGGCCGACGCCACAGGCATCGCCCTCCATCTCAGGATGATACATGCCCTCGGCGGCGATCCGCGCACGTTCTTCCGGGCTGGCCATGAAGTGCATCTGATCGGTCATCATTCGGTTCCTTCCCCGGCATGGCTGTTGTTCAGCTCATTGGCCTTCACGCCCAGCAACTGGGCCAGTTTATCCTTTTCCGCCTTCGACAGGTCGGAGATCTTGCGCGGCGGCGGCAGGCTGTCAGCGGCCTTCCTCGCGCGCTCGGCCAGTTCTGGCATCTTCTTCATCATCTGCGGCATCAGCGCCTGCATCTCGCCCATGATGTCGGGGTCCATGAACATCGACATATAATCGCTGGCGAACTTGTTGCCGGTGGGCGTGATGAAAAAGGCGTTGATCTCCCCAAGCTGCCGGACGTCGAACTTGCGGGCATAGGCGCGGATCAGCGCCTCGCGCACATTGGGTTCGAAATCGTTCATGATGTCGGCCATGCCCGCCATCATAGCGTCCATGCCCAGCTTGGTGCGCTCACGGAAATGCGGGTCGACGATCGTGCTGACCTCTTCCAGCGAAGCCTGGCTCATGCCGGTCAGCTTGTCGGCGGCCACGCCGCTCATGCTGGCGATCTGGGCGATCGGCATCTTCATCATGTTGCCCATCATCCCGTCCATCATCTTGGACATGGTTTCACCCAGCATCCGCCTGTAGGTGCCGACCGGGAACAGCTTTTCGACCACCGGTCGCGCCGCCGCGACGCGCGCGGGATCGGCTGCCGCCACCGGGGCGGACGCGGGCTTCTCCTGCGCCAGGGCAGCGGGCATGGCCGACGCCAGCGTCAGGCTGATCAGGCCGCTCTTCAACAGCGTTTTCATGCTGCGACCCTCTCGCCCACCTTGGCCTTGGCCTTCAGATATTTGTGCATATGGTCGGTGACATCGCGGCCGTCGCGGATCGCCCAGACCACCAGCGATGCGCCGCGCACGATGTCGCCCGCCGCGAACACACCGTCGACGCTGGTCATCATGGTCTTATGATCGACGCGCAGCGTACCCCAGCGGGTGACGGACAGGTCTTCCGAACCGAACAGCCGGGGCAGTTCCTCCGGATCATAGCCCAGCGCCTTGATGACCAGATCGGCCTCCAGCGTATGTTCGCTGCCCGGATCAGGCTCCGGCGCGCGGCGGCCCGATGCGTCGGGCTGACCCAGGCGCATCTTCGTCACCTTGACGCCGGTGACATGTTCCGTGCCTTCGAACGCGATCGGCGCGGTCAGCCAGACGAACTCGACGCCTTCCTCCTCGGCATTGGCGACCTCGCGTTGCGATCCGGGCATATTGCCACGATCGCGGCGGTAGAGGCACTTGACCGAGGTCGCCCCCTGACGGATCGCGGTGCGGACGCAGTCCATCGCCGTGTCGCCACCGCCGATGACGACGACCTTCTTGCCCGTCGCCAGCAGCGTGCCGTCCTCATGGCTGGGCACGGCATCGCCGAAACCCGCCTTGTTGGATGCGGTCAGATAGTCGAGCGCCTTGACCACGCCCGGCGCGCCGACGCCCGGCGCGCGGATGTCGCGCGGCTTGTAGACGCCGGTGGCGATCAGGACCGCGTCATGCTTTTCGCGCAATTGCTCCAGCGTCGCGTCGCGACCCACCTCGAAGCTCTCGTGGAAGATGATGCCGCCATCCTTGAGGCGCTGGATACGGCGCATGACCACATCCTTCTCCAGCTTGAAGCCGGGAATGCCATAGGTCAACAAGCCACCGGCGCGGTCGTGCCGGTCGTAGACATGCACCTCATAACCCGCGACACGCAGATATTCGGCGGTGGTGAGACCCGCCGGCCCTGCGCCGATGATACCGACCGACTGGCCGGTGGGGCTACCTGCGACCAGCGGCTCGACCCAGCCTTCCTTCCAGGCGGTGTCGGTGATGTATTTTTCTACCGAACCGATGGTGACGGCGCCGTGGCCGGAAAATTCGATGACGCAATTGCCCTCGCACAGCCGGTCCTGCGGGCAGATGCGGCCGCAGATTTCCGGCATGGTGCTGGTGAGGTTGCTCAGCTCATAGGCTTCGCGCAACCGGCCCTCGGCGGTCAGGCGCAACCAGTCCGGGATATGATTGTGCAGCGGGCAATGAGTCGAACAATAAGGCACGCCGCACTGCGAACAGCGCGACGCCTGCTCCTCCGCCTTGTCCACGATGAAACTGCGGCTGATTTCCAGGAAATCCTCGGCGCGATCCTCGGCGGCGCGCTTTTCCGGGTAGACCTGCGCCTTGCCCACGAATTTCAGCATCGGATTATCGGCCATGACCAGCGTCCCTGTCTATGTTGCTGAAGCGCGCATAGCAGGAACGTTCACGGAGTCACGTGGATTCTGGCATATAGGACAGTTGTACTGACCAATTATTTGGCCTTTTTGCTGTTAGTTGCGAATGAATCGCAAGTAACGGGCTGCAATTAAGACCGATCCGGACCTACCTCATCGTCAGCCAGATCAGCGCGGCCACGCCGGCAATGATTCGATACCAGGCAAAGGGGGCAAAACCGTGCTTCGATACCAGCCCGACGAACCATTTGATGACCAGCAGGGCGACGAAGAAGGAGACGATGAAACCCAGCGCAATACTGTCCCAGCCTACCGTTCCGCTGGTGATCTGATCGCCCTTCTTGAGCAGTTCCAGCGTCGTCGCACCCAGCATGGTGGGGATGGCGAGGAAAAAGCTGAACTCGGCGGCCGTGCGCCGTTCCACGCCCAGCGTCAGCGCGCCCATGATCGTCGCCCCCGAACGGCTGATGCCGGGGATCATGGCGATGCACTGGATCAGGCCGATGCCGATCACGCGCACGGCCGGGATGTCGGCGATACCGTGGAAGCGCTGTTCCTTCACCGCCCGCTCGATCAACAGGATGGCGATGCCGCCCACGATCAACGCCCAGGCGACCACGCGCGGCGCGCCCAGCAGCACCTCAATATAATCGTGCAACGCCAGGCCGATGATGGCGGAGGGGATGAACGCGAGCACAAGGTTGCGCAGGAAGCGCCAGCTTACCGGCTCGCGCCGCAGCAGCCCCATCCCCACCGCCCAGAAGGTGCGCCAGTAAAGCACGACCACCGCCAGGATCGCGCCCAACTGGATGACGACGTTGAACATCGCCCAGGTGGAAGCATCATATCCCAGCAATTCGCTGGCAAGGATCAGGTGACCGGTGGAGGAAACGGGAAGGAATTCCGTCAGCCCCTCGACAATGCCCAGCAGGATGACGGTCAGATAATGCAGGTCCATGGGTTTGTGAGATCCTCGACGGGGCTTGGCGCGCCAAACCCTCCCCGGAAAGCGGAGAGGGCCGTAGAGCGCAACATATTGGGAGCCGCACCATGCCGCAGTGCAGCGAAAAGGCAAGGACGCCCGATCACGGCCGGTCGCGGCCGATCATCGGCCCGTCGAGCGCGAGGGATCGATCAGGCCTTGGCCCGACCGGCGAAGCGACCATGGCGACGGTATCGGACCATCCATTTGTCGGCGACCGCGCCCAGCGGCGTGGGCGCGACGCCCAGCGCTTCCAATCCTTCCGTCCCCGGTGCGGCGACATTGTCGCGGCCCAGCATGGCGAGTTGGTCGCGCGTGATCGGCCCGCCAGGCAGCAGGGCCAGCAGCGCCGCGATGCCGCCGGGCACTTCAACCAGCGTCTTGTCGCAACCGATCGCCTTTGCAATCCAGGCGTTGATTTCCTTCATGCTCATCACCTGCGGGCCGGCGACCTCGAAGGTCTTGCCGCCATGAACGCCCGGCTGCTCCGCGGCATGGGCGATCGCCTGCGCCACGTCGGCGACATAGACGGGCTGGAACTTCGTCGCCGCGCCGATCACCGGCACGACCGGCGCCACGCGGACGATGTCCGCGAAACGGTTGAGGAACTGGTCCTCCGGTCCGAAGATGATCGACGGACGGATGATGGTCGCAGCGGGAAAAGCGGCCTTGACCGCTTCCTCGCCGGCGGCCTTCGACCGCCCATAGGCCGAAGGACTGGCCGCATCCGCACCGATCGCCGAGACATGGACCAGCGCCTGGACGCCAGCCGCCGCCGCGGCCTTCGCCACATTGGCCGCGCCCTGATGATGGAAGGCTTCGAAATCGCCGGAAAGGATGCCGACCAGATTGATGACGATGTCGCTGCCGGTGATGGCGCGGGCAACCGTCTCCGGCTTGCGGATGTCGGCGGCGACGAACTGGGTCTGACCCAGATTGCCGAGCGACTTGACCTTGAACGCGGTGGCGAGGTCGCGCTGCGCGATGCGCACGCGCGCGCCACGCGCCATCAGCGCCTGTGCGACCTGCCGGCCCAGAAAACCGCCGCCGCCGAAGATCGTAACCAGACTGTCCTTCATCACGCGCGTCCCATATCTTTCGCCAAGGGGAATGACTCTGCCCATCCCCTTGCAACAGCCGCCGCGCGCTGACAACCGCCAGCCACGCAGCCCGTTCCTTTTTTACCCGAACCAGCCCTGAAGGTCGGCCAGCATCCACAGGCCCAGGAACAGGAACAGGAACGCCGCGCCCACCTGCAACGCGCGCATCGGCACCTTCTTGGCCAGCGCCTCGCCAAACAGCACGGCGGGGACGTTGGCGACCATCATGCCCAGCGTGGTGCCGGCCGTCACCGCGAGCAGATTGTCGAAGCGCGCACCCAGCGCCACCGTCGCGACCTGGGTCTTGTCGCCCATCTCGACCAGGAAGAAGGCGACCAGCGTGGTGACGAACACGCCCGCCCTGGACGGCGCCTTCAGCGGCGCATCTTCATCGATCTTGTCGGGGATGAGGGTCCAGGCCGCCATCGCAATGAAGGAGGCCGCGACCGCATAACGGAACCAGGGCTGGGTCAGCACGCCCGCGATCGAATGGCCGACCAGCGCGGCCAGGAAATGATTGGCGAGGGTCGCGACCAGGATGCCCAGGATGATCGGCACCGGCTTCCTGAAGCGGGTGGCGAGCAGCATGGCGAGCAATTGCGTCTTGTCGCCCATTTCGGCGAGCGCGACGAGCACGGCGGAGGTGAAGAGAGCTTCCATCATCTATTCCGGGGCCGGGCGAAGTTGACAGACACAATGCCATCGTCGCCTTCCGCCCGGCCGGACAGAAAAGCGCCGATGCCATTGGTCTCGCCCGATGCGGCCATCGCCGCTTCCCATATGCCATGACCTCTCGGCCAAATATGTTGACATATGGCCCGTTCGCTCAAGGCGGAACGGCTGGCTACTCCCCAGATGACGGGCCGGTCCCTAGAGGAAGCGGGTCTGGAAAGCAAGCCATGCCCCCTCAGCGGGTCGGCACCGGCTCCGGTCCCGAATAGTCGTAGAAGCCGCGCCCCGTCTTGCGGCCATACCAGCCCGCCTCGACATATTTCACCAGCAGCGGCGCGGGGCGATATTTGGGATCGCCGGTGGTGCTCAGGAACACGTTCAGGATTTCCAGAGCCGTATCCAGGCCAACGAAATCCAGCAACGTCAGCGGCCCCATCGGATGGTTGAGGCCCAGCTTGCAGCCCTGATCGATGTCCACGACGCTGCCAACGCCCTCGCCCAGCACGAACACCGCTTCGTTCAGCATCGGCAGCAGGATGCGGTTCACGACGAAGCCGGGCGCGTCGAAGGCATGGACGGTCGTCTTGCCGATCTTCGCGGCGAAGCCTTCCACCGCCGCTACCGTTTCGGGCGTGGTGGCAAGGCCGCGAATGACCTCCACCAGCACCATCACCGGCACCGGGTTGAAGAAATGCACGCCGACGAAGCGGCCTGCGTCGGGCGCAGCCTGCGCCAGCCGGGTGATGGGAATGGAGGAGGTGTTGGTGGCGAGGATGGCGCCTTCCGCCAATATCTTGCCGACATTGGCGAAGATGCCGCGCTTCACTTCCTCGCGTTCGGTCGCGGCCTCGATCACCAGTTGCGCGTCGGCCAGGGGCGCGATGTCGCCGACCGGCCTGATCCGGGCGAGCGCAGCATCGGCGTCGGACCGGGTGATCTTCTCCTTCTCGACCGCCTTGCCGAGCAGCCTGGCGATGCCCGCCAGCCCCTTTTCCGCGCGCGGCAGATCGATGTCGGAAAGAATGACGTCATAGCCCGCCTGCGCCGCGACCTGGGCGATGCCCGCGCCCATCTGCCCCGCACCGATCACGCCCACCGTGCGAATATCCGTCATGCCTTGCTCTCCGTCTTGACTCGTCGCTTCCCCTTAACCGCGCCGCCGCTCGACGGCCAGTGCGGGCCTTCCGAGAAATCCTTCAGACGATGAAACCTGCCGCCCCTTCGGACGGATTGGTCGCGTCCTCGACATTTCCGGCTTTGCGTGTGGCCGCCACCATGTTTAAAAGCCCGCCATGCCTGTTTCCGAATTGATGCCAGCGCCAGCGACCGGACGCTTCGTCGCCGCCGTGCATCATTTCCCCCTGCGCATCTATTTCGAGGACACGGACCTGTCCGGCCTTGTCTATCACGCCAATTATCTGCGCTATATGGAGCGCGCCCGGTCCGACATGCTGCGCATCGCCGGCATCGACCAGCGCGGCGAACATGAAGGTGGCAGTGGCGTCTATGCCGTCGCCGACCTCCAGATCCGCTATCGCCGTCCGGCACGGCTGGACGACGACCTGATGGTGGTGAGCCGCGTCGTCGATGTACGCGCGGCAAGCTGTTCCATTCATCAGTCAGTCATGCGGGGCGAGGAACAGTTGACCGACGCCACCGTCACCGCCGCCTGGCTGACGCCGCAAGGCCGTCCGCAGCGGCAACCCAAAGCCTGGACCGACATTTTTACCCGCCTTTGCCAAGGGGAAGACATCCACCCATGACCCTCAACCTGCCTGCCGGCGCGATGACCGACGCCGCGACCATTTCCCCTCTCGCTCTGTTCCTGCAGGCCGATATCGTCGTCAAAGGTGTGATGTTCGGCCTGCTGCTGGCCAGCATCTGGACCTGGGCGATCATCCTCGGCTTCAGCTTCACGCTGCGCAAGGCGAGCAAGGAAAGCCGGAAGTTCGAGCAGGATTTCTGGAAGGCCGAAGATATCGACCGCTTCTATGAATCGCGCGGCAAGGCGGATTTCCCCGCAGCCAAGGTGATGGCGGCAGGGGTCGGCGAATGGCGCCGATCGACCGCGCAGAAGGTGATCGACCGCGACGGCACGCGCGATCGCCTGTCGACCACCATGTCGAGCACGATCGCGGCAGAGGTCGATCGTCTGTCCGACCGGCTGAACATATTGGCGACGGTCGGATCGGTGGCGCCCTTCGTCGGCCTGTTCGGCACCGTCTGGGGCATCATGCGCGCCTTCACCTCAATCGCGGCGGAGCAGAACAGTTCGCTCGCCGTCGTCGCGCCGGGCATTGCCGAAGCGCTGTTCGCCACCGCCATCGGCCTGTTTGCCGCCATCCCCGCGGTCATCGCCTACAACCGGTTCAGCCATGGCATCAACCGGCTGGAATCGAGCCTGACGCGCTTTGCCGACGGCTTCTATTCGACGCTCAGCCGTGAACTGGAGGCGCAGCGATGACCTTGGGCATCGCTGCAAAAGAAAAGGCGATGAACTTGGGCATCGCTGCAAACGAAGGAGCGCGCTGATGGCGATGTCCGGCCCTCCTTCCGGCCGTCGCGGGCGCGGGCGGGCGCCCATGGCGGACATCAACGTGACGCCGCTGGTCGACGTCATGCTGGTGCTGCTCATCATCTTCATGGTGACGGCGCCGTTGCTGGTGACGGGCGTGCCGGTGAACCTGCCCGAAACCCGCGCCAAGGGACTGGATGCAGACGCCAAACCGACAATCCTGTCGATCGACCGCGACGGCGGCCTCTTCATCGACGAGGCGCAGATAAGCGACGCCGACCTGCCGGGTCGCCTGGCCGAGATCGCCTCCGCCCATGCCGGCCAGCCCGAACCGCCGCAGATATTCCTGCGCGCCGACACCGCACTCGACTATGGCCGGGTGATGCGGGTGATGGGTGAGCTGAACCGGGCGGGCCTCAACAAGGTGTCGCTGGTCAGCACGGATGCCGGGTCGGGCGCCGGGCCGGACAGCGGCGGTTCAGAATAGGGACCATAGATCAACTATATGGAGCGCGCGGAAAAAATCGGCCTTGGCGTAGCGACGGCAGGACATGTCCTGCTGTTCGGCTTGCTGTCCGCCGGATTCCTGGCCACCCCCAATCCGTTGAAGCTGAAATCGCCGCCGATGGACATAAGCCTGGTGGACGAGGTGGCGCTGCAATCCACAGCGCCGCAGATTTCGACCCAGCCTCCACCGCCAAGCGTCGCGCCCGAACAGGGACCGACCGAGGACGCCAAGCCCGCGCCTGTGCCTGAGCCGCCGCAACCTCAACCGACGCCCGCACCGCCGCAGCCCAGACCTGTTCCGCCGCAGCCCAGGCCCGTGGTGAAGGCGCAGCCGCCCAAGCCCCAGGAAAGGCCTGCGCCGGCGAAGAAGGACGTCGCCAAGACTCCAGCCAAACCCGCGCATGCGCTCGAAAAGCCTGCGCCCAAGGCGAAACCCGCCCCGGAAAAGCCCAGGGCCGCCGCCGCGCCGTCCAGGCCCGCCAAGAGCGACGCCAAGGCGAAAAGCGATGCGCCCGCGCGCGCTTCCGGCGCGGGCAAGGCGGACAAGCCCAAGGGGTCATTGCTGGGCAAGGATTTCCTCAAGGGCATCGACACAACCGAGGATGCGCCGCGTAAAGCAGCGCCCCCCCCCGCCGCCGCCATCGGGCCGCAGCAGAAAGCCGCGCTTGACGCGGAGATCCGCCGGCAGTTGAAACCGCATTGGCGCGCGCCGTCGGGCGCGGACGCCGACAAGCTCGTCACCCTGCTGGAAGTGCGGCTCGACAAGAATGGCGGGCTGATCGGCACGCCGGAGGTGATCGACCAGTTGGGCGTCACCGCCAGCAACCAGCCGCAAGCAAAGCTCCATGCCGAACGCGCGATCCAGGCGGTGAAACTCGCCGCGCCGTTCCGGAACCTGCCGCCCGAATATTATGACCAATGGAAATGGCTCCGGCCACTCCGCTTTGACGCGAGGCTGAACCGATGAACATCAATTTGCTGCGCCGGCTGACCCTGGCGACCGCCGCGCTTGCCGCCATCCTGTCCGCGCCCGCCATGGCGCAGCTATCGGTCGACGTCACCGGCGATATCGACAGCAATCTGAAGATCGCCGTCCCCGCCCTGCCCGCACAGCAGGACGTGGCCACACCCGCTGGCACTGCGAGCGAACTGGGCCGCAAGATTGCCGAGGTGATCGCATCGGACCTCAAGGGGTCCGGCCTGTTCGACCCATCGGGTCCGGGCGGCCTGCCCGCCGTCGCCTTCCCGGAAGTGACCTTCCCCCAATATGACAAATGGGGCACCTATCAGGCGCTGGCACAGGGCTTCGTCCGCACGACCGGGGGTGAGGCGGACATCACCGTCGGCTGCTATCTCTATGACGTGGCGCTCAAGCAGGAACTGACCCGCCAGGGCTATGTCGTCGCCCCGCGCGACTGGCGCCGCGCCGCGCACAAATGCGCCGACGCCATCTATGCCCGCCTGTCGGGCGAAAGCCCCTTCTTCGACAGCCGTATCGCCTATATCGCCGAAAGCGGCCCAAAGGATAATCGCGTCAAGCGGCTGGCGATCATGGATTCGGACGGCGCCAACCACCGTTTCATCACCAATGGCCAGTCGATCGCCCTGACCCCGCGCTTCTCGCCCGATTACAAGTCGATCGTCTATGTGAGCTATCTGGGCAGCCGGGTGCGCATCTACATCTACGACATCGGCACCGGGCAGCAGAAGCTGGTGACGGAAAGCACCAACGCGACCTTCGCGCCGCGCTGGTCGCCCGATGGCCGCAACATCCTCTTTTCCATGGCGGTAGCGGGCAATACCGACATCTATCGCGTGTCCGCGAACGGCGGATCGCCCGTACGCCTCACCACATCGCCCGGCATCGACGTGGGCGGCAGCTATTCGCCCGACGGCCGGCAGATCGTGTTCGAAAGCGACCGGTCGGGTGGACAGCAAATCTATGTCATGAACGCGGACGGTTCCAACCAGCGCCGCATCAGCCATGGCGGCGGCCGCTATGCGACGCCGGAATGGTCGCCGCGCGGCGACCTGATCGCCTTCACCAAGCTGTCGGGCGACTTCAAGATCGCGGTCATGTCGCCCAGCGGCGACAATGAGCGCATCCTGACCAATGGCTGGCAGGACGAGGCGCCGACCTGGTCGCCCAATGGCCGGGTGTTGCAATTCTTCCGCACCACCCCCGGCAGGCAGGGCGCCAGCCAAGTGTGGCAGGTCGACCTGACCGGGGTCAACGAACGCCGCATCCCCACGCCATTGAGTGGCTCCGATCCGGCCTGGGGACCGCTGCTACCTTGAGATTTCCGAGGAATCCATGCCCCGGCGGAACCCAATCGTCTTGACAGCGTAACGAATATCACGAACCCTGCCGCCGTCCCTTCGGGTCGGTGGACAGCGCAATAAGGAGATCCCCGATGAAATTATCCCGAACCCTGGTCATGGCGACCGCCATCATCGCGCTGGCCGCCTGTTCGAAGAAGCCGCCCGCACAATTGCCCCCCGCCCCCGGCGGCACCGGTGACGTCACCACGCCGACCGGCCCAAGCACGCCGTCCGGCCCGGTCAAGGGCAGCCAGCAGGACTTCATCGCCTCGGTCGCGTCCGACCGCATCTTCTTCGGCCTCGACCAATATGATGTCGATGCCGAGGATCAGGCCACGCTGCAAAGCCAGGCCGCCTGGTTGCAGCAGAACCCGACCGTGCGCGTAACGATCGAGGGTCATGCCGACGAACGCGGCACCCGCGACTATAATATCGCGCTGGGCGAACGCCGCGCCAATGCGGCGAAGAATTATCTCGCCTCGCTCGGCATCGATTCCGGCCGCATCACCACCGTCAGCTATGGCAAGGAACGCCCCGCCGCGCTGGGTTCGGACGAAGCGGCCTGGGCGCAGAACCGCCGCGCCGTGACCGTCACCATCCAATATTGATCCTTTCCCGGATCATGAAAGGCCCGCCAGTTCCCGCGACCGGCGGGCCTTTTCTATGCGTAACAAAGCTGCTGACAAACACCCCGAATTGGTCGATAGACTCCCTATATGTGGGATGCGTTGTGGAACGCGATCATGAACGGGACAACCATGCAGGATAATGACGATAAACAGGAACAGGGGGTCAAGGGCACGCAGACGCTGATGCGCGCGCTCGACATCATGGACGAGGTGATCGACGGCCCGATCCGCGCCGCCGACCTGGCGCGCAAGCTGGGCATGAGCAAGACCACGGCGCATCGGCTGGTGCAGGCGCTGCGGTCGCGCAATTATCTGTCGGTCACGCGCGATGGCTTCGCGCTTGGCCCCAAGCTGCTGCAACTGGGCGTGCTCGCCACTGAACAGATCGACTATGTGCGCGTCGCTCGCCCCTTCATGGAATTGCTGTCGGATCGCACCGGATTCTGCGTGTTCGTCGGCAAGCGCGAAGATGATTTTTCCCGCCACCTCGACCGCGTCACCGGCACGCAGCGGCTGCGCGTCGCGACCGCGCCGGGAGACCGCCGGCCGATCGCCGAAACCGGCCTGGGCAAGGCGCTGCTGCTGGAGGAGGATGAGGCGATCTGGGAACGCCTCTATGTCGTGGCCAAGGGCGGCAAGGCCACCCGCAAGCAGATTGATGCCTTTCTGGCGGAAATGCGCGCGCACAAGGCGCGGGGCGCGGTGCTGCACGATAGTGAACTGGGCGACGGGGTCCGCTCGATCGCGGTGCCAATCCGCGACGCCAAGGGCAAGATCTGCATCGCCATCTCGATCGCCAGCGCCGCCCATTATCTGACCGACGAACTGCGTCCGAACCTGGCCGAACAGGTGATGCGGTCGGCCGAGCAGATCAGCGGTGCGGTGGGGTATAGCGGGCCGCGCCGATAGGAAATGCGGCGCTCGATTTCGCATCTGACCCAAAAAATAGGGCGCGGTCCATATAAATGACCGCGCCCTCCAGTTGGGAGGAAGTGTTACATCCGGTAGGTCACGCCAAAGATGAAGGGGCGGCCGATCCGGGTTTCGAACAGCGCATCCTGACGCCGGCTGTCGATAGAGAGACGGTTCTGTTCGTCAGTCAGGTTCTTACGCCTCAATGATGATCTTGAGAGCGCGCGATGGCCGAACTGCTAACGTGGCGGCACCGTTGTTCATCCTCTCCATTTTCTCCAGGCTTGGCACTATTCCATAATACGGAACTTAGTCCCTCTATATATTATTGTTTGCGGCCTCGCCAAAAAAATCATTATATGATCTTATAGGCCATATTGTGGAAAAACCCCGATGGTGGAACAAGGGGCTTGCCCTGCCATCAGTCCCGCTATATGGATTCAAGACCTAATTAACGGGATGGAGAATCCCTTGAGGCATTCGCCCCTGCTTTTCCCCGTTCGGCGCGGGCCGCAGCTATCGCCGCCTCTGCACGGGCGGCGGCTTTGGGGGAATGCGCCCATGTTGGCGCATTCCCTCATTTTCCGTCATGCCGACAGGATCATCGCCCCATGCCGCTGAGCCTCCTGCTCCTGATGGCCGCAGCCGCCGCGCCCGGCCCGCAGACATTCGACCTCAGCGCCGCATCGCCGTTGCGGCGGCAAGTCTATCGGGCCGGCGGCCATGGCATGGAGCCGGGTGGCACGCCGTCCGACTATCTGTTCTCGGTGGCGCTGCCCGACGGCAATTACCGGGTCACGCTCCGCCTGGGGGACGCGCGCACGGCAGGCGATACCACGGTCAAGGCGGAGGCGCGCCGGCTGATGCTGCGCAATGTCGCGACCCGCAAGGGGCAGTTTGTCGAACGCAGTTTCCTGGTCAATATCCGCACATCGGCGCTGCCGCCCCCGCCCGCCAATGCGCCGGGTGGGCGGGCGGTGCGCCTGGCCCCGCACGACGCGCAGGAATATACGTGGGACGAGAAACTGACGCTGGAATTTCTCGGGCGGCCACAGGTCGGATCGGTGACGATCGCCCCTGTGGAGGCGCCGACGCTCTATCTGGCGGGCGATTCCACCGTGACCGACCAATTTGCCGAGCCGGCCGCAAGCTGGGGACAGATGCTGCCCGCCCTGCTGGACGACCAGATCGCCGTCGCCAATCATGCCAAGTCGGGAGCGACCCTCAAATCCTTCCTCACCGACCTGCGCTTCGACAAGCTGTTGTCCGCCATGAAGCCGGGCGACTGGCTGTTCATCCAGTTCGGCCATAACGACCAGAAGAAGGAATGGCCGCAGACCTATGTCGACCCGGACATCACCTATCCGGCCTGGCTGCGCGCCTATATCGCCGAAGCGCGGCGGCGCGGCGCGCATCCGGTGCTGGTGACATCCCCCGAACGGCGCAATTTCGATACGGATGGGAAGATCAAGGATACGCTGGGCAGCTATGCAGCGGCAGCGCGCAAGGTCGCGACGGAAGAGGGCGTACCGCTGATCGACCTCAATGCCGACAGCCGGGTCCTCTACGAGGCGCTCGGCCCGGAAGCTGCGCCGACCGCCTTCAATGCTGGCGGGGTGGACAAGACGCATCACAATGATTATGGCGCCTGGCTGCTCGCCAGTGCCGTGGCGCAGCGCATCCGCACGCAGATTCCCGACCTGGCCCGCCATGTGACCATGCCCGTCTTCGTTCCGGCCAGGCCGCCTTCGGCCGCCGACGTGGCGATCGTCCCCAGCCTGATCCACAGCGATCAACGCCCGGCCGGCAGTTGAACCGATGCGCATGAACCGCCGCGACGTAGCGCTGGGACTGGCGGCGGGCGTCGCGTTCCTGCCCACGTCCGCCCTGCCCTTTCTCGGCCATGCCGCGCGCCGCTTCGACGTGCGCGATCATGGCGCGCGGGGCGATGGCGTCGCGATCGACAGCGGCGCGATCAACGCCGCCATAGAGGCGGCGTCGAAAGTGGGCGGCGGCACCGTCATCCTGCCGCACGGACGCTATCTCTGCTTCTCGATCCGGTTGCAGAGCCGCGTCACGCTGTTGCTGGGCGAAGGCGCCGTGATCGAGGCGGCCGACCCGGCCCGCCATGCCGGACGCTATGACCTGCCCGAACCGGGTATCGACCAGCTATATCAGGATTTCGGCCACAGCCATTGGCGCAACAGCCTGATCTGGGGCGATGGGGTGGAGGAGGTCGCGATCCTTGGCCCCGGCATGATCCACGGGATCGGCCTCACCCGCGACGGGCCGGGCGCGCGCTGGAAGAAGCAGGCGGGCGAGCGGCCATTGTCGATGCAGGGCATGACGGCGGCGGAGATCGGCCATCTGGAACCGGACATCGCCGCAATGCAGGGGCTGGGCAACAAGGCGATCGCGTTCAGGAACGGGCGCGACATCCATCTGTCGGGTTTCACCATCCTCAAGGGCGGGCATTTCGCGATCTTGGCCACGGGTACGCGGACGCTGCGGATCGAGGGGTTGACCATCGACACCGAGCGCGACGGCATCGACCTCGATTGCGTGCGCGACGTGCGGGTGGAGCGCTGCCGGGTCAATTCGCCCAATGACGACGCGATCGTGGTCAAGAGCAGCCATGCGCTGGGCCGCGCCGTCGCGGCGGAGGATATACTCATCCGTGACTGCGACGTGTTGGGCTATGACATGGGATCGCTGCTCGACGGCACCCGTCGTACCTCGCAGGAGATCGCGCCCGATCGCGACCGCGTGACCGGCCGGATCAAGCTGGGCACCGAAAGCAATGGCGGCTATCGCAACATCCGGATCGAGGATTGCCGCTTCACCCGTTGCCGGGGCCTCGCGCTGGAGACGGTGGACGGCGGGGTGATGGAGAATATCGTCGCCCGCGGCCTCACCATGCGGGACGTCACCACCGCGCCGCTCTTCCTGCGGCTGGGCGACCGGCGGCGCGGGCCGCAGGGGACGGGCATCGGCGCGATCCGCCATGTCATGCTCAGCGAAGTGGACGCACGCGGGATCGACCATCGCTTTCCCGCCAGCATCGCTGGCCTGCCCGGCCATCGCATCATCGACGTGACGCTGCGCGACATCCACCTGGCCTATCGGGGCGGTGGCACGGCGGCGGATGCGGCGCGCGTGCCGGCGGAACTGCCCGACGCCTATCCCGAACCCAGCATGTTCGGCGTGCTGCCAAGCTGGGCGCTCTGGGCGCGCCATGTCGAGCGGCTGACGATCGACCGCTTCACGGCGGAAACGGCGACACCGGATGCGCGCCCTCCCTTTCTGTTCGACGATGTGGCAACGCTGTCCGTCCGACAAACGCCTCTGGGCAATTGACTAATATGTGGGACGATGCTACCAAATATAGGTCTCAAGTTCCATAATATGGTTCATTAAGGGGAAGACATGGCCATCCACGCCTTCAAAATGCAGCTCAAGCCCGGCGTGGTTGAGGAATATCAGCGGCGCCATGATGAAATCTGGCCGGAGCTGTCCGCTTTGTTGTCCGATTCGGGGATTTACGACTATTCGATCTTCCTGGACGAAGACACGCTGAGCCTGTTCGCGGTGCTGAAACTGCGCGACGACAACAGCCGCGACACCCTGCCCGATCATCCGGTGATGAAGCGCTGGTGGGACTATATGGCCCCACTGATGGAGGTGCAGCCCGGCAACCAGCCCAGGGAATGGCCGCTCCCCCTGCTGTTCCATATGGACTGAGCCGGGATTTCCATGCGCGCCTTCATCGCCGCCCTTCTGCTCGGCTCCACGCTGGCCATGCCCCTGTACGCGCAGGAGGCGAAGCCCACGGCCAACCTTTCCGCTCCGGTCAGGACGTTCGGCCGCGTGTCCTATGATGCGCGCTCGCTGATGGTCGACGGCAAAAGGCTGGTGATCTGGGGCGGCGAGTTCCATCCCTTCCGCCTGCCCTCGCCCGACCTGTGGCGCGACATTCTCCAGAAGATGAAGGCGAGTGGTTTCAACACCGTCGCCCTCTATTTCGACTGGGGCTATCACAGCCCGAAGCAAGGCGTGTATGATTTCAGCGGCATCCGCGACATCGACCGGCTGCTCACCATGGCGCAGGAAGAAGGCCTTTATGTCATCACCCGCGCCGGTCCCTATGTGAATGCGGAACTGTCGCGCGGCGGCTTTCCCGGCTGGCTGGTCAACCAGCGCGCCCGCGCCCGCACCGACGATCCCGATTATCTGGCGGCGGTGGATGAATGGCTGACGCGGATCAACGCGATCATCGCCCGCCACCAGATCAACGGCGACGGGAAAGGCCATAAGGGCACCGTCATCCTGCACCAGATCGAGAATGAGCTTGCGCTGACCACACCGGCGCAGCGGCGCTACATGGACCATCTCACCGCCAAGGCACGCGCCGACGGCATCACCATCCCGCTCTTCCACAATGACCAGGGCCGCAACGGTTACTGGACGCCGGAAAGCAGCCCAAATACCCCCAAAGTGGACAAGGTCGTTCCCGGTCCCAACGACATGTATGCGTTCGACGGCTATCCCGGCGGCACCTGCACGGTCGAAGGCAAGCCGACGCGCGAATCGGCAGCGCCCGACTGGGGCTTTTACGGTCCCGGCGGCGCGAAGGGCGGCGCATCGGCCTCCCCCGACACCCCCGGTTTCCTGGCGGAGTTCGGCGGCGGCTGGTTCGACTATTGGGGGTCGAACGGCGGCTATGAATGCAACGCGATCCAGCGCGGCAAGCGGTTCCAGCGGGTCTTCTACGGCACCAACCTAGCCAACGGCATCGGCATCCAGAGCTTCTACATGACCTATGGCGGCACCAGTTGGGGCTGGCTGCCCGCGCCGGTGGTGTTCACCAGCTATGATTATGGCGCCGCCATTTCCGAACCGCGCGACCTGCGCGACAAGGCAATGGAGATGAAGCAACTGGGCGGCCTGATCGCCTCCGTACCCGACCTTGCAGGTATGATCCCGGCCGGATCGGTCGAGATTTCTTCGCCCAATATCCAGATCTATCATAATAAAAGCCCGGAAACGGACGCCCGCTTCCTGATGGTGACGCACAAGCCGTCCAACGGGCGGACCAGCGACAGTTTCAGCTTCACCGCCGGCCTGCCCGATGGCCGTTATACGGTGCCGATGCAGCTCAACGGCTTCGACGCGAAGTGGCTGGTCGCGGGGGTGACGCTGGGCGGACAGCGGCTGGTCTATTCGACCTCCGAACTGCAATCGGCGCTGTCATTCCATCAAGACCGTCATCCCCGCGAAGGCGGGGACCCATCTCCCAGCCGTAGTTCCAGGCGAAACGGTCAAGAGATGGATTCCCGCCTTCGCGGGAATGACAAAGATAGGAATTTGGGCGACCTGCTCCTCCTCTACGGCCGTGCCGGGGAACCGGGCGAGACGGTGCTGCGCTACGCTTCCGCACCAACGGTGAAGGTAGTCGAAGGCAATGCGACCAGCGCGTTCGACGCCACGAAAGGCGACCTCAAGCTTGGCTACACCCATCGGGGTCGCACCGTGGTGCGGATCGAGGGCGGCGGGCGTCCGCCGCTGACGCTGATCCTCGCCGACGAGGCGGAGGGCGCGCATTATTGGCGGCAGGGCGACGCGCTTGTGCGCGGCCCCGTACTGGTCCGTACCGCCTCCGCCAGGGGCAGCACGCTCGCCCTGACCGGCGACACCGCCGCGCCAAGCCCGCTTGAAATCTGGGCGCCCAAAGCCATCCGCTCCATCACCTGGAACGGCGCGAAGATCGCGACCAGAACCACCGCCGTCGGCAGCCTCGCCGCCGTCCAGCCGCTTGCCGGCCCGGTCGACTTCGCCCTGCCTGCGCTGACCGACTGGCGCATGGCCAAGGGATCACCCGAAACCGATCCGGCCTTCGACGACAGCGCATGGCAGGCGATCGACAACCGCGCCTATGCCAGCATCACCGCGCGGCCCGATGGCCAGCCGAACATGAGCATGGACGCCTATGGCTTCCATGACGGCGACGTCTGGTATCGCGGCCGCTTTACCGGCACGCCGGACGCGAAGACGCTCTCGCTCTATTATGGCGCGGGCGGTTCGGGGCTGGTGCAGGCCTGGGTCGACGGCCAGTTCGTGGGCGAGGCAGAAACGCCCGGTGGCCTGCCGCGCCCGATCACCACCGGCACCGCGCGCTTCACCCTGCCCGCGCGAGCGCAGACACCGGGCGAGCATGTCGTCTCCGTCATGGTCCGCAACAACGGCCATAATTGGGATCTGGACAGCGACGATTTCCACAAGGAAGCGCGCGGCCTGGTCTCCGCCTCGGTGGAAGCGCCGGGTGGACGCAGCTTCGCCGTGCCGATCGCGTGGAAGATCCAGGGCAAGCAGGGCGGCGAAGACCTGCCCGATGTCGCACGTGGCCCTGCGAACAACGGCGGGCAATATGGCGAGCGCATGGGCTGGCACCTGCCCGGCTTCAACGATGCGGGCTGGGCCAAGACCTCCATTCCCGCGACCCAGGCCGATGCCGGGACAAGCTGGTATCGCACAAGTTTCACCCTCGACGTGCCCAAGGGGCAGGACGCCACGATCGCGCTGGCGTTCGGCGACACGCGAACCCCGCGCTCCCCGGTCCGCTATCGCGTGCTGATCTTCGTCAACGGCTGGAACATGGGCCAGTTCATCGCCCATGTCGGCCCGCAGCGGACCTTCCCCATCCCCGAAGGCATATTGAACCACCGGGGCCAGAACCATATCGCGCTTGCCGTCACTTCCGACGGCGCGCCGGGCGATGCGCTCGAAACCGTGCGCATCGTCACCCTTCGCAACGTCAAGGGCGGCCTGCCGGTGCAGCAGCCAGCCGCCCCGGAAGCCCCTTCAGATCTCAAGGAGAAACAGTAACGTGGCCGCTCTCACGCATGATGTACCGCGCGCGCAGGTCATCGACGCGATCGATCGTTTGATGGACAATCTCGTCAATATCCAGGACGAGACGGGCGAATTTCTGCTCCATCTGGACGATGGCCGCATCATCGACACCAAGGGCTGGGCCGGATGGGAATGGACCCACGGCATCGGCCTGTTCGGCATGTGGCGCTATTATGAGCAGACCGGCGACGCCAAGGCGCTCGGCATCATCAAGCAGTGGTTCGAGGATCGCTTCGCCGAAGGCACGCCGACCAAGAATATCAACACCATGGCGCCCTTCATCACGCTTGCCTACCTCTATGAGCATGAACCGGACCCGCGCTATATCCCCTATCTGGATAGCTGGGCCGAATGGCTGATGGCCGATGATGGCCTGCCCAAGACGCAAGAGGGCGGCTTCCAACATATCGTCTATAATGACGAGAATCCCGGCGAGATGTGGGACGATACGCTGATGATGTCGGTCCTGCCGCTGGCCAAGATCGGCCTGCTGCTGGATCGCCCCGCTTATGTCGAGGAAGCCAGGCGCCAGTTCCTGGTCCATATCAAATATCTGTTCGACAAGAAGACGGGCCTCTGGTTCCACGGCTGGGATTTCAACGGCCGCCACAATTTCGCGGAAGCGTTGTGGGCGCGGGGCAATTGCTGGGTGACGATCGCGATTCCCGAAATCATCGAGATACTGGACCTGCCGCAGGGCGATGCGTTCCGCACCTTCCTGATCGACACGCTGGCCGCGCAGGTGAAGACGCTCAGCGAGACGCAGGACGCGCAAACCGGCCTGTGGCACACGCTGATCGTCGATCCGACCAGCTATCTGGAAGCATCGGCCACCGCCGGTTTCGCCTATGGTATCCTCAAGGCCGTGCGGAAGGGTTATCTGCCCCGCCATTATGAGGAGGTCGGCATCCGGGCAGTCCGCGGCGTGCTGGCGAATATCGATGCGGCGGGCGAGTTGCAGCAGGTCAGTTTCGGCACCGCGATGGGCGACACGCAACAATTCTACAAGGACATCGCGCTCACCTCCATGCCCTATGGCCAGAGCCTGGCCATCTGCGCGCTGGGCGAGTTCCTGCGTACCTATATCTGAGGATGGTCGAACCCGGGCGGCGGCTGGAGTGGAAGGACGGCCGCCGCCCGGACCGAAATAATATAAGAGGCGGAGGGGCCGAGAGTGAGTGACATAGCCAAAGCCGCACCCCGGCCCGTCCGCCTCCAAAATTATCTCGCCTATGGATCGAATGACGTGCTGGGCGCGGGGTCGATGGCGGTGATTTCCGGCTGGGTGCTGATCTTCTACACCCAATTTTGCGGCCTCACTGCCGGACAGGCCGCGACCATCTTCGCGGTGGCGCGCATCCTTGATGCCTTCGCCTCGCCAATGATCGGCTATATCTCCGACCATTTCGGGAGCACATGGCTGGGCCGTCGCTTCGGCCGTCGCCGTTTCTTCATCCTCGCCGCCATTCCGCTGCTGCCCAGCTTCGCGCTGATGTGGCTGCCGGGGCAGGGATTCTGGTATTATCTGGTCAGCTATGTGCTGTTCGAACTGGTCTATGCGATGGAGATCATCCCGTTCGAAACGCTCGCGGCGGAGATGTCGAGCGACTACAGGACAAAGGCGAAGTTCGCCGGCGCGCGCATCCTCTTCGGTCAGGCGTCGGCGATCCTGGCGGGTTTCCTGCCGCTCTGGCTCATCAACACGCTGGGCCGCGACAGCGCCGACACCTTCTTTTACATGGGCCTGATCTTCGCCGCCCTGTTCATGCTGACAGCAGGGCTGCTCTATCTGTTCAGCTGGGAACGGCATATGCCCGGCGCACCGGATGCCATGCCCGAAACGCCCAGGGCCGGCGGCGCAGGGCAGGCGCTGAAGGCGCTTTACCGCAACCTCTTCTCGACGATGCGCATTCGGGCGTTCCGCCTGCATCTGGGCATGTATCTGGGCGGCTATATCAGCCAGGACATCTTTAACGCGGCCTTCACCTTCTTCGTGATCTTCGCGCTGGCGGGGTCCACCGCCATCGCCTCCGGCCTGCTCGGCACCATGTATATCGTCCAGTTCGTCGCGGTCATCATCGCCATCAACCTGGCGTTGCGATCCTCTCCCAGCCGTGCCTACCAGATTGCGGCCGCCGCCTTCGCCGCCGGGGCGCTGACCCTGATCGGCCTGTGGGCGGCGGGCATCCCGGCGAACAGCGCCATGATCTGGCTGCCGATCATCCTCGCCGGGCTTGGCCGGGGGGCGCTCAACTATATTCCCTGGGCGACCTATAATTATATGGCCGACGTGGACGAAATCGTCACCGGCCAGCGGCGCGAGGGCAGTTTCGCGGGCGTCATGACCTTCGTGCGCAAGGCGACGCAGGCCGCCGCCGTCGCGGGCGTGGGCTTTATCATGCAGGCGGGCGGCTTCGTGTCGGGCGCACCGGTGCAGAGCCATGGCGCGATCCTGACCATGGCGTTGCTGCTGGGCGCGGGCACGATCGGCTGCCTGACCTTCGGCATCACCATTTCGACCCGCTTCCGCCTCAGCCCCGTCACCCATGGCGTGCTGATGCGCGAGATCGAGCATCTGCGCGGCGGCGGGCGGACCCCCACAACGCCGGAAGCGGGCGCGATCGTCGAGGATCTGTCGGGCTGGCGTTACGACCGGCTATGGGGCAATAACCCGGTGGCCCAATCGGCCACGCGTTAGAGCGGTTGATCCGATTGCATCGGATGAACCGCTTTAAGTTTTTGGTTTGACGCATTTTCCGAGTCGTCAGGTGACGCCACCTGACTAGAAAATGCTCTAAGGGGAGGACGGGATGACGCGGAAAATGGCCCTTTCGGCGGCATTGCTGCTGGCGCTTGCGACCACGCCTGCCGGTGCGCAAAGCTGGACGCGCAGTTGGATGGCCGCGCCCCTGGTGTCGAAGGCGCCACCGGAAAAGCGCCCCGACCTCCATAATCGCACGCTGCGGCAGGTGGTGCGCATCAGCAGCGGGGGGACACGCATCCGCCTGCGCCTGTCCAACGAAATGTCGACCCAGCCGCTGCTGCTGGGCGCGGTGCATGTCGCGCTGGCGGGGGAGAATGGCGCGATCCTGCCCGGCACCGATCATGTCGTAACCTTCAACCAGGCGCAGGGAGCGACGATCCCCGCACGCGCGCCGCTGCTAAGCGATCCGATCGCGATGACGGTGAAGCCGCTCACCCGCCTGACCATCAGCATCCACCTGCCCCAGGGTGCGCCCGATGCAACGGTACACAGCTATTCCGCCGCGACCGGCTGGACCGCGCCAGGCGACCAGACGGCGGCGACCAACCTGTCCGATCCCGCCACGCTCGGCCCGCGCGTCATCCTCTCCGGCGTCGAGGTGGAGAATAGAAAGCCCGGCCACACCATCGTCACGCTGGGCGATTCCATCACCGACGGCGTGCGCGCCACACCCGACAGCAATCGCCGCTGGCCCGACCTGCTCGCGGAGCGGCTGCAACAGGCGGGGCGCACGCTGACCAGCGTCGCCAATGCCGGGATCAGCGCCAACCGGCTATTGTCCGAAGGCGACGGCTATAACGCCCTTGCTCGCTTCGACAGCGATGTGCTGGCGGTGCCGGGTGTCAGCCATGTCGTGATATTGGAAGGGGTCAACGACCTTGGCAATGCGGCACGCGACAAGCTGCCGATGCTGCCGCCCGCAGCGCTGATCGGCGCCTATCGCCAGATGATCGCCCGCGCGCATGACCGGGGCGTGAAGGTCATCCTGGCCACCATCCTGCCCTATAAGGGCGCGGGCTATTGGAGCGCGGAGGGGGACACGACCCGCGTCGCGGTCAATGACTGGATAAGGACCAACAGCGAAGCGGACGGCTTCATCGATCTGGCCAAGGCGATCGCCGACCCCGCCGATCCGGCACGCATGGCCAAGCCCTATGATGTGGGTGACGCGCTCCATCCCAATGACGAGGGTTTCCGCGCCATGGCCGCCGCCGTCGATCTGAAGCTGTTCCAATGATCGCATCGCTGCTGCTGATGGCCGCCGCCGCGAGCGGCCCGATCGCGCCCAAACCCTTGTTCCGCGACCCGGTGCATGACGGTGCGGCCGACGCCTCCACCGTTCGCGACCGCAAGACCGGCGAATGGGTGATGTTCTACACCAACCGTCGTGCCGACCTTCCGCTGGAGGACGACAAGGACGTGCGCTGGGTCCATGGCACCGCCATCGGCGTCGCACGGTCGAAGGATGGCGCGACCTGGCGCTACGGCGGCACGGCGGACATTCCCAAAAGCTGCACCGGCGACACGCTCTGGGCGCCCGAGGTGCAATGGCTGGAGGGCCAGTGGCATATGTGGCTGACGGTGGTGCCGGGCGTCTATCGCGACTGGAACGCGCCGCGCTTCATCGTCCATCTGACCAGCCCCGACCTCAGGAAATGGACCTGTGGCGATCGGCTCGATCTTGGCGCCGACAGGGTGATCGACGCGGCCGTGCTGGCCTTGCCAAAGGGCGGCTATCGCCTCTTCTTCAACGACGAGCGGATGAACAAGGCGATCCGCACTGCCGACAGCAGCGACCTTGTTCACTGGACGGTCAAGGACCGGCTGACCCAGACGCCGGGCGAAGGACCGAAGGCCTTCCGCTGGAAGGGGCGATACTGGCTGATTTCCGACGCATGGAAGGGGTTGCTGGTGATGCGTTCCGACGATGGAAAGCATTGGACGACCCAGCCGGGCCATATCCTCGCCACGCCCGGCATCCACCCGACCGACAAGGCGAAGGGGCAGCATCCCGACATCGTCGTCGCGGGCAACCGCGCCTACATCATCTACTTCGTGCATCAGGAGGGCGAGGAGGAGGCCAAGGCTGATCCCGACTGGCATCGCCGCACCGTGCTCCAGATCGCGGAGTTGAAGGAGAAGGACGGGATCATCAGCGTCGATCGCGATGCCCCCACCCATGTCCGCTTAAATCCCTGATCCGCCCGATTTTCCTGAGCCGTAAAAGCGGCTAGGAAGGGCGCGATGGACAAAAGCGAGAAGAAGAAGCCCCCCACGATCCGCGACGTCGCCGCCAGGGCCGGCGTGTCGGTGATGACCGCATCGCGCGCGATCAACGGCAAGGCGCTGGTCAGCGCCAAGGCGCAACGGGCGGTGGAACGAGCCGTGGCGGAACTGGCCTATGTCCCCAATGCCTCTGCCCGCGCGCTCGCCGGCAGCGCCGACCGGCGCGTCGCCCTGCTGCACAGCAACTCCACCACCTCCGCCTATCTGGGCGAACTGCTGCTGGGCGCGCTGGGCGAAGCGCCGCAGCGTCACCTCCATCTGGTGGTCGAGCAATGCGCGCCCGGCGCCTTCGCGCAGGAGATTGTCGATCAGGTCGCCCATGCCCATGTCGCGGGCGTCATCCTGCCGCCGCCGCTGTGCGACTGGCCCGAACTGGTTGAAAAGCTCCAGGCGCGCGACATTGCCGTGGTCGCGATCGCGCCCGATGACCGGGAAGGGGCCGGCATGTTGTCGGTCGGGACCGATGACCGGCACGCCGCCTATGACCTGACCCGCCACCTGATCGACCTGGGCCATCGACGGATCGGCTTTATCGAGGGCAATCCCCGCCACCGCGCCAGCGCCCGACGGTTGCAGGGCTTTCGCGACTGCCTGGCCGATCGCGGCATCACGCTGGACGAACGCTGGATCGTGCCGGGCGACTTTTCCTATCGCTCAGGGCTGGACGCGGCGGAACAGTTGCTCAGCCTCGACACGCCGCCGAGCGCCATCTTCGCCTGCAATGACGATATGGCCGCCGCCGCCATCACCGTGGCGCACCAGCGCCGGATCAACGTGCCGGCGGACGTCACCATCTGCGGCTTCGACGATACGCCGCTGGCGAGCGCGATCTGGCCGGCGCTGACGACGATCCGTCAGCCGATCCGCGACATGGCGCGCGAGGCGATCGGCCTACTGGGCATCTATTTCCGCAACCAGGACGAGGGTAGGGAGGAAGGAGCGCCCGGCCGGGTGAAGCTCGACTATCAACTCATCCGCCGCCAGTCGGACGCCGTTCCGGCGCGGCATTGAGGCGTCAAAGAAAGCCCACCTGTCGCAACCAGGCCACACACAGGGTCGGCCAGATCGACACCGGCAGGCCTTCCGTATCCAGCGCAAAGCCATGCGGCGCATCGGCGAAAATATGCAGTTCCGCGCTGCCGCCAGCCGCGTTCAGCGAACCGTACAGGCGGCGGGCATTGTCCACCGGCACCACCGGGTCGTTACCGACATAGACGATGAAGGTCGGCGGCGGATCGGGCAGAAGCTGCGCATCGGGCTGGAGCGCATCATAGAGCGCCTGCTTTTCCACCGGCGGCAGCGGCGGCTTGTCGGGAATGATCGTCCGCCCCCGCGCATTGGTCGAAATCGGGGCATAGCCCACCACCAGCACATCCGGGCGTTGCGGCTCCGCCCTGCCCCATTCGGCCGGATAGGTGGCGATCAGGCAGGCGGCGAGATGCCCGCCCGAAGACAGGCCGACCACGCCCAGCCCCTCTGTCGCCAGCCCGCTCGCCCGGATCATCCGCATCGCCGCCAGCGCATCGTCCAGCGGCGCGGAGGGACCGGCGCGCGCATCGGGGAACCGGTGGATCAGGACGAAGGCATGATAGCCAAGCCCATTCAGCCAGCGCGCCACCTGCACGCCTTCGCGCCCGGCCATCAGCGCGGTATAGCCGCCCCCGCCCAGCACCAGCATCGCCCGGCCATTGGGCCTGTCGGGCGCATAGCCGAGCAGCACCGGCCGATCGACGGCCGTCACGACCGCCTGGTCCGGCGCGACGGCTGCATCCTCCAGCATGAAGGCGCCCGCCGCCGCATCATGCAGCGGCCAGACCAGATCAGCAGCCAGCATCCGTTCCCCCCATCGGGCATCCGTGCGTCGGATAGGCTTCGCCATCCAGTTCCACCGCCTCGCGCACCACTTCGAGCCGGTCGCCCGCGTCGCGCATCTCGTAGAATTTCGCCAACGCCTGCTTGAAGGGGCGGTGCAGCACCATCATCAGCCGCCCGTCAAAGACGCGAAAGATCATGCCATGTCCGCTGTCGCGCTCGACCAGCGGGCCTAGCTGCTCCCAGGGACCGGCCAGCGTCCCCGATCGGGACCGGGCCTGCGCCTGGACATAGCCATCCTTGCCCCAGCTCGACCAGAGCATCAGCAAGGCGCCGGTCTTCGTGCGGAACAGTTCCGGCCCGTCAGTGACATAGCCATTGTCGCCTTCGGGCTGCTTCTCGCCCACGACCCAGTCGGCCTCATTGGCGCGGAACAGCAGCCTGGGCGGGCCGGCGGGCGACAGGTCGTCCTTGAGCGGCACCGCCTCCATCGTGCCGACGCCCAGTTGCAGCCATTCATGGGCATAGACCATCCACGGCTTGCCCGCCGCATCGACATGCAACGTGCCGTCCAGCGTCATGTCGGTGGCGGGGGTGATCGGTTCCCCCTTGTGGATCAGGGCATAGGGGCCGTCGATCCGGTCCGACACCGCCAGCAGGGTCGCGCGGCGATAGGCCGGGCGCCGGACCGTGGACGGGATCGCCGCGCCTTCATTGTGGAAGGTCGCGAACAGATACCAGCGACCCTTCCAGCGATGCACTTCGGGCGCCCAGCCGCCGTCATTGGCCCAATGCCCTTCGGGCAGGGCGAAGACGACGCGCGGCCTTTGCCAATGGGCCAGGTCGCCGCTGGCATAGGCCATGATGCCCAGCCTCTTGTCGCCCGTCACCGCCGGATCATTCTTCGAGAAGAGCCAGTACGTCCTGGCCGCATCGTCGGCGACCACCCAGGGATCATGGATGCGCAGGTGGGAGGTCAGCAACGGCGCGTCGGCCGCCCCGGCGGGGACGGCCAGCGCCAGCAGCAGGGCGGCCAGCAGCTTACCCATCAGACCGCCAGCCTGTTGCCATAACCGATGATGATGGTGGCGAGGATCAGCAAACCGACCCCGCTCCACACCATGCGGCGGACGGCGGGTGCGGCGTCCTTCCATTCCCGGAAGGCGAAGCCCCAGCAGGTGCCGAAGATGATGATCGAGGCCATGTGCAGCGTCCAGCTCGAAAAGCCGAAGCGGCCCATCTGACTCTCCCCCATCGTGTAGAAGAAGAACTGGAAATACCAGGCGGTGCCGGCCAGCGCGCACAGCAGGAAATTGGGCAGCAACGCAGGGCGCTTGCCCGATGCGTCCGCGGCGCCCAGCCATTGCCCGGCCGATCTGTTCTTCACGATCAGCCAGCCGCACCAGAGCGCGTTGGTGATGAGGCCGCCGAACATGACGAGGCACAGCGTCGGCAGCCCGGTCCAGAGCGGGCCGGTGCCGGCGGCGGCCGACAGCGCCTTGACCGGCTCGCCCGCCGCCAGGCCGAAGGCGAAGCAGCTCGACATGATGCCGGAAAAGATGGCGACGGCAATGCCCTTCCTGAAATCGAACTCGGCGACGGCGGCTGCCTTCTGCTCCTGGGACAGCGCCTCATCCTTGCGGGCGCCGGCCCGCGCCACGACGATGATGCCCAGCACCGTGACGGCCAGTCCAGCCAGGACGATCTGCCCGTGCAATGTGCCTGCAATCTGTGTCATGAACGTCCCGTCGAAGATGGGCGGGATCAACGTGCCGAACACGGTGCACAGGCCCAGCACCACCGCCATGCCCAGCGACAGGCCGAGATAGCGCATGGTAAGCCCATAGGTCAGGCCGCCAAAGCCCCAGAGGAGGCCGAAGAACACGCACCAGCCGACGACGGAGCCGGGCACCTGGCGCATCACGCCCATCAGGTCCTGCGTCTGGATGAACGCGAAGAACCAGGGCGCGATCACCCAGGAAAAAATGCCCCCGGTCAGCCAGAAGATTTCCCAGTTCCAGCGTTTGACGCCGCGAAAGGGGACGTAGAAGCTGGCCGAGGCGAAGCCGCCCAGCCAGTGGAAGAGAACGCCGAGCAGAGGATTGGGGGTCATAGGTCAAGTCCCAGGCGATAGAGGCGGTTGGCGGTGCCGGCGAACAGCGCACGGCGATCGGCTTCGGAAAAATCGGCGACGATGGCGTGATAGGCTTCCATATAGCGATCGATCGGGCCGAACAGCTTGTCGGTCGGCGTGTCGCTGGCGAAGGCGCAACGTGTCGTCCCGAACAGGTCGATGGTTTCACGGATCAGCGGCTCCACCGTCTCGCGGCTCCAGTCACGGCGGATGAAACCCATGCCCGACAGCTTGACCGCGACATGGGGAAGGGCTGCAAGCGCCTTCATGCCCCGGCGCCAGTCCGAAAGGCCATCGGGGTCGGTCAGCACCGGCATCCCCATATGGTTGATGATGACCGGGATGTCGGGATGACGTTCTATCAACGGCATGAGGCCGGGCATCTGGCCCGGATAGCATTGCAGGTCGAAGGACAGGCCATGCTTGCCCAGCAACGCATATCCCGCCTGCCATGCCGGATCGAGCGTCAGGTCGACCGGGCCATAGGTGCGCACCGGATCGGCGTGCCAGTTGACGATATGGCGGATGCCCTTGACGCGCGGATGAGCGGCCTGCTGGCCCAGCAGCGCATCGACTTGCGGGTCGTTCAGTGCGGCAAAGGCGACGAAGCCCGTCGGCAGCCCTTCGATTTCGGCCAGGCCGTCCAGCCACTGGGTTTCGCGCAGCGCGCTTTCCGCTGCCGCCCCCGCATCGACATGGACCGCGCCCACGACATTCCAGCGGGCAAGGTCGGCGCGATAGTCGGCGACGCCATAATCCCGCGCGATCGCCTCGACGCTGCCGTTCGGCCCCTCGTTGGAGAAGGGCGGGCTGAGCCAGTCATAGCGGATGTGCCTCAGATCCCACAGATGGATATGGGCATCGACAAAAGGGACCATATTTCCTCTCCCCTGAACCAGAGCCACAGACGTTAAATCGGGATCAACCTGATCCCCGTTCGCCCTGAGCCTGTCGAAGGGCTGTTCTTTTCTTCAAAAAGTGCGGGGCTTCGACAGGCTCAGCCCGAACGGAGGAGAGATTACAGCGCGCCGGCTCTTGGTGGCCGGTCGCGCCGCGCGACTTGCGGAAGCGATTTCTAATCAGATGCCTGCATCTGATGACTCGGAAATCGCGTACAAAACATAATCAGAAAGTGGTGCGGCCGCCCGACGTGTCGAATGTCGACGCGGTGGTGAAGCTGCACTCCTCGCTGGCCATGAAGCAGACCATCGCCGCCGATTCCTCGATCAGGCCCAAGCGGCCCATCGGTATCTTCGAGCGCATATAATCGACCTGGCTCTGCGGTAGCTGCGCCAGGATCGGGCTTTCGAAAGTGGCTGGGGTCAGCGCATTGGCGATCACGCCCTTGCCCGCCAGTTCCTTGCCCAGACTCTTGGTGAAGCCGATCACGCCCGCCTTGCTAGCTGAATAGGCGGACGCATTGGGATTGCCTTCCTTGCCCGCGACCGAGGCCAGGTTGACAATCCGGCCATAGCCGTTTTCGAGCAGGAAGGGCACGACTTCCCGGTTGCAGTAGAACAGGCCATTCAGGTTGATGTCGATCACCCGCTGCCAGCTATCGACCGGATAGTCCCACACCGTTGCGGTGGCGCCGGTGATGCCGGCCGAGCAGATGAGGACGTCGATCTTGCCCAGCGCAGCCGCGCTTTCCTTGGCGGCGGCGACGACGGCGGCCTGGTCGGACACATCGAGCGCAACCACATGGGTCGCGCCGATGTCCTGCGCGGTGGCGGCGAGCGCTTCGGGATTGAGATCCCACAGCGCCACCTTGCCGCCTTCGGCGACGATGCGCGCGGCGACCTGCTTGCCCAGGCCTGACGCACCACCGGTGACGATGGCGCAGCGCCCTTCATAGCGTCCGGTATAGACGCTCATCCGAGCACCTCATCGCCCAGATGGCGCCATGCGGAGACGGTCTGCTTCTGCGTACCCAGCTTTTCGATGCCCAGTTCCATGACGTCACCGGCCTTGAGGTAGATGGCATCGGGCTTCTTGCCCTCCCCCACGCCCGGCGGCGTGCCGGTAATCATCAGGTCGCCGGGATAGAGGGTGATATATTCGCTGACATAGGAAATGAGCTGGGCGACGTTGAAGATCATCGTCTTCGTATTGCCGGTCTGCATCCGCGCGCCGTTGATATCCAGATGCATGGCCAGATTCTGGGGATCGCCCACCTCATCCGCCGTCACCAGCCAGGGGCCGACCGGGCAGAATGTGTCATGGCCCTTGCCCTTGCTCCACTGCGTCCCGCGCTGCTTCTGGTTGAAACGTTCGGACACGTCGTTGACCAGCACATAGCCCGCGACCTTCGACAGCGCGTCTTCCTCGCTTACGAAACGGCAGGTTTCGCCGATCACCACGCCCAGTTCGACTTCCCAGTCGCCATGGGTCGAATTTTTCGGCAGCACCACTTCATCGTTCGGGCCGTTGAGCGACGAGAGCGCCTTCATGAACATCATCGGCTCGGTCGGGATCGGCAGGTTCGATTCGATCGCATGATCCTCATAATTGAGGCCGATGGCGACGATCTTGCCGATACCCTTGACCGGCACGCCGTAGCGCGGTTCGCCCTCGACGATCGGGAGCGCTTCCACATCCACCCCCCTGGCGGTGGCGAGGGTCGCAACCGTCAGTTCGGGGACGACTGCAGACAGATCGCGAATCTGGCCTTCGCTGTCGATGACACCGGGCTTTTCCTGGCCACGCCGGCCAAAACGGCAGAATTTCATGGGACTTTTCTCTCTTCAGGCAATCAATGGGTATAGGGACGATGCATCGCGATATCAGGGTTCAAATCGACCCCGAAGCCTGGCTTATCGAGCGCGCTGACCTTCATGCGGCCATTTTCCGGCACCGGTTCACCCAGCAATTGGGGGTGGAACATCGGCACCACCTCCGTCGGCCCCGGATGCATCATCAGGAACTCGGCGAAGGGCGAATTGTGGCGAGTGATGACGAAATGATAGGAGTAGACCGACGATCCATGCGGCACGACCATCTTGCCATGGGCGTCGGCCAGCGCGCTGATCTTGAGCAGTTCGGTGACGCCGCCGCACCAGCCGACATCGGGCTGGATGATGTCGCAGCAATCCATTTCCAGCAACATGCGGAAGCCCCAGCGGGTCGCTTCATGCTCGCCGGTCGTCACCAGCATCCCCTTGGGCACGTTGCGCTTCAATGCGGCATAGCCCCAATAATCGTCCGGGCTGATTGCTTCCTCGATCCATTTGAGGCCAAGGTCATGGGCGGCGATGGCGAGGCGGGTGGCATAGTCGACGTCGAGCGCCATCCAGCAATCCCACATCAGCCAGAAATCGTCGCCGACCTTCGACCGCATATCGGCCAGTTCGGCGATATTCTTCTTCAGGCCTTCGACGCCCTCGGCCGGGCCATGGTGCAGCGCAATCTTGCCGCCGATGAAGCCGAATTCCTTCGCCTTGTCCGGCCGCGCGCCGGTGGCGTAGAATTGCAGTTCGTCGCGCACCGCGCCGCCCAGCAGATGGTAGACCGGCTCCTGCCGCAGCTTGCCGAGCAAGTCCCACAGCGCCAGATCGACGCCGGAAATGGCGTTCACGACCAAGCCCTTGCGCCCATAATATTGGGTCGAGAAATACATCTGGTCCCAGATCTTCTCATAGTCTGTGGGCGAACGGCCTTCGAGGAAGCGGGCGAGGTGTTTCTCGACGATATAGGCCGCCGGTTCGCCCCCGGTCGTGACGGCGAAACCAACGGTTCCGTCCTCCGCCTCGATCTCCACCACCAGCGTGCCCAGCACGTTGATGCCGAAACTCTGGCGCGACTGGCGATATTCGGGATAGCGCGACATGGGCGTCGCGATATGGTCGTCGATCCAGTGGCCTTCGCCCTGGTCATGATAGTCGGCGCCGCCCCCGCGCACGGTGAAGGCACGGACATGTTTGATCTTCGGCAAGGTCACGATCGGCACGCACTCACTCCTTGAGCCTGACCGCTGTTCAAATCGTGGGAAACAGCGGCAAATACTTCCAATATATGGTCAAACTCGCAGTATAATGGCGGGGAGTAGGGATCTGGCGCGATCACAAACTATCATGTCGGCCTCTCCTTCACCCCTTGTTTTTCTCATTTTGTGGGATAGAGTGTTAGTAGATGAGACAAAATTCGTCAAACCCAGAATCGGGAGCAAGAGAGGAAATGTCGAAGGCTCCGGAGAAGACGGACCCGGCCAAGGCGTCGGGGTCGCAAACCCTGCAACGGGGGCTGGATCTGCTGGACCAGGTGATCGACGGACCGGTGAAGCTCGCCGACCTGTCGGATCGGATGGGCCTGACCCGGTCGACCACGCACCGCCTGGCCAATGCGCTGGTGGAGCGCGGTTTCCTGACTTTCCTGCCGCGCGAAGGCTATCAACTGGGGCCGAAACTGCTGCAACTGGGTTTCCTGGCGCAGGCGCAAGCGGACGTGGTGCAGATCGCCCGACCGCATCTGGAAGCGCTCGCCGCCGCCAGCGAGGATGTGGTGCATCTGGGACGGCTGGACGGCGATCAGGCGCTTTATCTCGACAAGATTCCCGGCCGCCGCCGCGTGGAGATTTCCAGCCGAATCGGCGACCGTCATCCGCTGACCTCCACGGGCCTGGGCAAGGCGCTGCTGCTCGACGATCTCGAAGCCAATTGGCACCGCCTGTTCGATGCCGACCAGGCCGCCGGCACCCATCCCATCGCCTATGAGACATGGCTGGAGCGGATGCGCGGCTATACGGCGGCGGGCCGGTCCTTCGATCTGGAAGAGAATGAGGACCAGATCCGGTGCGTCGCCGCGCCGATCCGCGACGCATCGGGCGCGATCATCGCCGCCATCAGCCTGTCGAGCGCCGCCCAATATATGGCTGACGACCGGATGCAGACACTCAGCACCGATGTCCGCGACACTGCGCACAGGATCAGCGCCGATCTGGGCTGGACCCCCGGCGTCAAACCACCCCGCCGCCCGGTGCGGCGCTAGGGTGGTGACATACGCAAACCAAATCCTCCCCTGCAAGGTTGAGCAGAGGCACGTGACTCTGCTGAAGGGGACCGGCGAAGCCGGTGGAGGGGTGTCACCCTATCGAGAGCGAGACACCCCTCCGGCTGGCCTGCGGCCATCCACCTCCCCTGCCAGGGGAGGATGACCGTTCCCTCTTACCCAAAAATCGTCAAACCAAGGAAAGCCTGACCCATGAAGCTGCTTGAAGGCAAGACCGTCCTCGTCACCGGTGCGTCGACCGGCATCGGCCGCGCCGCCGCTATCGGCGCGGCCCAGCATGGCGCCGATGTCGCCCTCAACTACGCCAACAGCGACGGCCCCGCGCAAAGCTGCGTCGCGGCGATCGAGGCGCTGGGCCAGCGCGCCATCGCGGTGAAGGGCGACGTCGCCGATCCGCAGACCGCGCAGGATTTCGTGGCACGCGCGGTGGACGCCTTCGGTAAGGTCGACGTGATGGTCAGCAATGCGGGCATCTGCCCCTTCCACGCCTTCCTCGACATGCCGGTCGAGACGGTGGAACGCACCTTTCGCGTCAACCTGCACGGCGCCTATTATATGGTGCAGGCCGCCGCCCAGCAGATGGTGAAACAGGGGCATGGCGGATCGATCGTCGCCGTCTCCTCCATCTCAGCCCTGGTCGGCGGCGAGTATCAGACCCATTATACCCCGACCAAGGCGGGCGTGCATTCGCTGATGCAGTCCACGGCCATCGCGCTCGGCAAGCATGGCATACGCTGCAACAGCGTCCTGCCCGGCACCATCCTGACCGAGATCAACAAGGACGATCTGGCCGATGTCGAGAAGCGCCAATATATGGAAAGCCGCACGCCGCTGGGCCGCCTGGGCCAGCCGGAGGATCTGGCCGGGCCGATCGTTTTCCTTGCGTCCGACATGGCGGCCTATGTCACAGGCGCCGCGCTGCTGGTAGATGGCGGCATGTATGTGAATCTGCAATAAGAACCCGCCCCTACCACCGTCATTCCCGCGAAGGCGGGATGACGGAAAATGGGACGAAACAGAAAGCCACCCATGAGGATCATCCCCAAAGTCGCAGCAGTCCTCGCCGCCCTGCTCGCCCCGCTGCCCGCTTTCGCCACCCAGCCGGGCGATACGATCCTGATCGCGAGCGATTCCACCGCCGCCAATTACAGGTCCGGCAACTATCCCCAGACCGGCTGGGGCATGATGCTGTCATGCGGACTCTCGCCCGAAGTCAGGGTGAGCAATCACGCCATGGGGGGCCGCTCCACCCGCACCTTCCTTTCCGAAGGCCGCTGGGAAAAGCTGCTGGGCGAAGTCACCCCCGGCGATACGGTGCTGATCCAGTTCGGCCATAATGACGCCAACCGCGCCAAGCCCGAACGCTGGGCGCCGGCGCAGACCGACTATCGCAACAACCTGCTGCGCTTCATCTGGGACGTGCGCACCGCGGGCGGCACCCCGGTCCTCGTCACCCCCGTCGCCCGTCGCAGCTTCGGCCCGGACGGCAAGGCCAAGGCCGACTTCGCCGCCTATTCCGCCGTGATGCGCGAACTGGCAGCCAGCACCCACACACCGCTGATCGACCTGGAATCCCTTTCCCGCGCCTGGGTCGACCGGGCTGGAACCGAAGCGTCCAAGGCCTATTTCCTGCACTACCGCCCCGAAGATCACGCCCCCGGCTTTCCCAAGGGCGTGAAGGACGACACCCATTTCAGCGAACTGGGCGCCCGCAATGTCGCGAATCTGGTGGCGGGCGGCCTCAAATCCCTCAACCTCCCCATTTCCGTCAAGGTGCTTGACCAGCGCCCCGCCCTCACCCGCACCACGCCGCTGGGAAAGACGAGCTGCCAATGACCCTGATCGACCGCCGCACGCTATTGGCCGGAGCCGCCGCGACCGCCGCCCTCGCCCCTGCCGCCATGGCGCAAAGCTTCCCCATCCCCCAGGGTTTCGAGCGTATCCCGATCTGGCCCGGCAAGGCACCCGGCGGCGAGCATGTCACCGTACAGGAGGTCGAAACCCTCCGCCGCCCCGACAGCGGCCCGGATGACGGCGTGTTCGCGCATATCGTCACGCCCACCCTCACCATATTGCGTCCCCAAGCCGTTGGATCGCGGTCCAATGGCGCAGCGATGATGCTGATCCCCGGCGGCGGCTACAGCCGCGTCGCCATCGGCCATGAAGGCTACAGCATCGCCCGCCGCTTCGCGCAGGCCGGCTATGTCTGCTTCGTCCTGCTCTACCGCCTGCCCGGCGACGGCTGGGCCGCGGGGCCGGAAGCGCCGCTACAGGACGCCCAGCGCGCGCTGCGCCTGATCCGCAGCTTCGCCCCGCGCGAGCGGTTCGATCCCGACCGCATCGGCGTCATCGGTTTCTCCGCCGGCGGCCACCTCGCCGCATGGCTGACGACCCGCACCGCCGAAAGCTACAGTCCGGTGGACGCCGCCGACCGCGAACCGGTCAAGGCCGCCGTCGCCGCCTATATGTATCCGGTCATCCAGATGGAGGGGCCGTTTGCTCATACCGGATCGCGGACCCAGTTGCTCGGCCCCGACCCTACGCCCGAACGGATGCACGCTTACTCGCTCGACCAGAATGTCAGCGACACCGCGCCGCCCGCCTTCCTCGCCCACGCGCTCAACGACAAGGTGGTGCCGTTCCAGAACAGCGTCGCCATGCTGAGCGCGCTCAAGGCCAGGAATATCCCGGCCGAATGCCATTTGTTCGAAACCGGCGGCCATGGTTTCGGCATCACCGCGCAGGCCGAAGCCTCCGCCCCCTGGCCCGACCTCTTCCTCGCCTTCGCGAAGCGCCACGGCGCATGACTCGACACGTCGCCCTGTTCGTCACCTGCCTGGTCGACCTGATGCGCCCGCGCATCGGCTTCGCCGCGATTCGCGCGCTGGAGGCGGCGGGATGCGACGTGGTGGTGCCTGAAGGGCAGACCTGCTGCGGCCAGCCTGCGCTCAACAGCGGCGACCGCGATCATGCCGCCGCATTGGCGAAGCAGACGATCGAAGCGCTCGAACCCTATGAAGCGATCGTCGTCCCCTCCGGCTCCTGCGCGGGGACGATCCGCTGCCATTATCCCGAAATCTTCGAACATGATCCCCTATGGCTCCCCCGCGCGCAGGCGGTGGCGGCCAAGACCTGGGAAATCATGACCTATCTCGATCAGGTCTGCGGCTGGAAGCCCGAAGGCGTGACCGTCGACGCCAAAGCCACCTATCATGACAGTTGTTCGGGGCTGCGCGAGCTGGGCATCAAAGCCCAGCCGCGTCGGTTGCTGAAGAATATCGACGGCCTGACCTTCGCTCCATTGCAAGGCGAGGAAACCTGCTGCGGCTTCGGCGGCACTTTCTGCGTCAAATATCCGTCCATCTCCAACGCCATCGTCGGGGAGAAAGCCGATGCGATCGACGCCACCGGCGCCGACCTGCTGCTGGCGGGCGACCTGGGCTGCCTGATGAACATGGCAGGCAAGCTGAACCGCAACGGATCCAAAGTCCGCGCCTATCACGCCATCGAACTGATCGCCGGCATGGGCGACGGCCCTGCCATCGGGGAAGAGGCATGAGCGGCTTTACGGCCCCCGCCGGCACGGCGAGCTTCAAGGAACGCGCCGACGCCGCCTTGGGCGACCCCATCCTGAAAATCGCGGTAGAGCGCACCGCCGGCACTGCCGAAGCCAAGCGCACCGTCGCCGTTTCCGCCTTCCCCGATTTCGAGGCCGCGCGCACCCGTGCCGCTGCGATCAAGGATCATGGGATCGCCCATCTGGGCGCGTATCTGGAAGAGTTCGAGGCTAACGCCGTCGCCGCCGGAGCCAAGGTCCATTGGGCCAGCACCGCCGACGAAGCCTGCAAGATCGTCATCGACATCTGCAAGGCGGCGAACGCGAAGAGCGTGGCCCGCTCCAAATCCATGCTGGGCGAAGAAATCGGTCTGCCCCATGCCTTGGCCGAAGCCGGGATCGGCCGGGTCGAGACGGACCTTGCCGAACATATCATCCAGTTGGCGGACGAACGCCCTTCCCACATCATCTGGCCCGCGATGCACAAGACGCGGGAGCAGGTGTCGGCCCTCTTCAAGGCGAAGCATCGCACCCCGCACCAGGAAGAAAGCATCGCCGCCATGGCCGAAAGCGCCCGGCGGGAATTGCGATCCCGGATGCTGGGTGCGGACGTGGGCATATCCGGCGCTAATTTCCTGATCGCGGATACGGGCGCCGTCTGCACCGTCACCAATGAAGGCAATGCCGAACTCTCGCTCGTCCCCCCGCGCGTCCATATCGTGACGGCGGGGATCGAGAAGATCGTGCCGTCGATGCCACACGCCATCCATATGCTGCGGATGCTGGCGCGATCTGCCACCGGCGCGGCGCTGACCCAATATACGACCTTCTACACCGGCCCCAAACGCCCCGGCGACCGCGACGGGCCGGAGGAGATGCATATCGTCCTGGTCGACAATGGCCGCACGAAAATGCGCGAGGAAGGATTGGCGGAGATGCTGCGCTGCATCCGTTGCGGCGCGTGCATGAACCATTGCGTCGTCTTCCGCCAGATTGGCGGCCATGCCTATGGCGGCACCTATCCGGGGCCGATGGGGGCTGTGCTGACCCCGGTTCTCGACGGCCTCAAGCAAAGCCGCGACCTGCCCAACGCCTGCACACTGAACGGCAAATGCCAGGAAGTCTGCCCGGTTCGCATTCCACTCCCCACGCTACTGCGCGGCTGGCGCGAGAAAAGCTGGCGCGAGGGGCTGGAGCCGACGTCCATGCGCTGGGGCCTTGGCCTCTGGGCCTTCGTCGCGCGCCGTCCGAGTCTGTATCGCCTCGGCACCGGCATCGCCGTCCGCGCCATGCGGTTGCTGGGGAAGAAGGGCTGGATCGGCACGCTGCCGCTCGCGGGCGGCTGGACCCGCCATCGCGACATGCCCAAACCCGCGCCCCAGACCTTCATGACCCAATATCGCAAGGAGCGGCGCAAATGAGCGCCCGCGACACGATTCTCGCCCGCCTCACAGGCTCCGCCCCCGACAAGGCGGAAGCCGACGCCCTGCTGATCGCGCCTGAGCGCCCGGCGCTGGACGGCAGCACGCTGGAAGCGGAATTTCTCGCCCGCCTCGCCCTCCCCAGCGTCAGCGCCAGCCATGACATGATCGACAGCATCGCGGAGCTGCCCGCCGCCGTCGCCCGTTATCTGGACGGACAGGGCGAGCCCCTGATCCTCTGCCTGCCGCCCGACCCGCGCCTGACGACATGCGACTGGAGCAGCTTCACCCTCCACGAGTCCGCCGCGCCGAACGAAGCCGCCGCTCTCGCCATTGCAAGGCTGGGCATTGCCGAAACCGGATCGCTGGTCTTCGAAACCGCACCGCACGCACCGATGCTGCCCAATTTTCTGGCGCTACACCATATCGTGCTGCTGGCGGTCAGGGATATTATGCCCTATCTGGAGGACGCGCCGCTGCCCGGCCCTCAGCCCCGCGCCCATTACTGGATTACAGGGGTTTCGGGCACGACCGATATCGAGGGCACCTATGTGCGCGGCGCCCATGGCCCGCGCTTTCTGCACATCATTCTGCTGCGGGAATAGCTACCGCATTCCGGAACTTAATTCCACATTGCGGGAATATAGACTTACTTTCCTGATCCGGGACGCTATAAGCATAGCAAAGCCTTTAGGGAGATTCCTGTGTTTGAGAAGACCTATCATGCGACGCATCCAGAGATGATGGATTGCGTGGACAATGAGAGTTTGCGGGATCGTTATCTGGTGGGCGGCATGTTCGTGGATGGGCAGGTCGTGCTGAACTATTCGCACAATGAGCGTTTCGTGATCGGCGGCGCGGTGCCGGCGGGCGGCAGCATCAGGCTGCCCGACCAGAGCGAGCCGGCGTCGGCGGCGGGTCATCCCTTCCTGGAGCGGCGCGAGGCGGGGATCGTCAATATCGGCGGGCCGGGCGCGATCATCGTCGATGGCGCGCGCTATGAGATCGGCAACAAGGAATGCCTCTATGTGCCCATGGGCACGAAGGAGGTGATCTTCGAAGGGGCCGAGGCGCGCTTCTACATCGCCTCGCTGCCCGCGCATAAGGCGTTCCCGATCAAGAAGATCACGCTGGGTGAGGCCAATCCGCTGGAGCGCGGCGACCTCAGCAACAGTAACCACCGCACCATCTACCAGCTCGTCATCCCCGGCGTGTGCGAGAGCGCGCAACTGCTGATGGGCCTCACTGTGCTGGAGACCGGCAGCGTGTGGAACACCATGCCCCCGCACCTCCACGACCGGCGCAGCGAGATCTATCTCTATTTCGACCTTCAGGGCGGCGACCGCGTCTTCCATTATATGGGCGAGCCGGACGCCATGCGTCACATCGTCATCGAGAATGAGGAAGCGGTGATCTCGCCCCCCTGGTCGGTGCATATGGGATCGGGCACCAAGAGCTACGCCTTCATCTGGGCGATGGGCGGCGAGAATCTGGATTATACCGACATGAATGTCCTCGACATCTGCCAGTTGCGCTGAAGCCTTTAATCCTCCCCTGTAAGGTTCAGCAGAGGCACGTGACTCTGCTGAAGGGGACCACGAAGTGGTGGAGGGGTGTCCCCCCTATCGATAGGGTGACACCCCTCCGTCAGGCCTTCGCCCTGCCACCTCCCCTACCAGGGGAGGATGCACAACAGGCATGTTCTTGGAGAGAAGCAAGATGACCACCCCCTTCGACCTCACTGGAAAGGTGGCGATCGTCACCGGCGCCAATACCGGCATTGGCCAGGCGATCGCGCTGTCGCTGGCCGCGGCGGGCGCGGATATCGCCGCAGTGGGCCGCACGCCCGCGCAGGATAGCGTCGATCAGGTCCGCGCGCTTGGGAGGAAGGCACAGATCGTCTCGGCCGACCTCTCCAGCATCGAACCGGTCCAGCGCGTCGTGGATGAGACGCTGGCGACGTTCGGACGGCTCGATATCCTCATTAACAATGCCGGGATCATCCGCCGCGCCGACAGCGTGGACTTTACCGAGGCGGACTGGGACGCGGTGATCGACACCAATCTCAAGACCGTCTTCTTCCTCTGCCAGGCGGCGGGGCGGCACATGCTGCGCCAAGGTTCGGGCAAGATCATCAACATCGCCTCCCTGCTGTCCTTCCAGGGCGGCATCCGCGTACCCAGCTACACCGCGTCGAAGAGCGGCGTGGCGGGCCTGACCAAGCTGCTGGCGAACGAGTGGGCGGCCAGGGGCGTCAACGTCAACGCGATCGCGCCGGGCTATATCGCCACCAACAACACCGCAGCGCTCCAGGCCGACGAGACCCGCAACCGCCAGATCCAGGAACGCATCCCCGCCGGCCGATGGGGCGACCCAGGCGACATCGGCGGGGCCGCCGTCTTCCTGGCGTCCAATGCCGCCACCTATATCCATGGCCACACCCTACCCGTCGATGGCGGGTGGCTCGCGCGGTGATGAGCATGAAACGCCGCGACTTCACCTTCGGCCTAGGCGCGCTGAGCCTTGCCGCCTGCGCCACCGGCCGGACGACGCGCAGCGACGACCCCCTGGTCTTCGCCTATTTCTCCACCGGCAAGAAGGGCGAGGCGGACGGCCTCAAACTCGCGGTCAGCGAGGACGGCTTCACCTTCCGCACACTGGCGGGCGGCCGCAGCCTGCTGGTCCCGGAGGTCGGCGAAAAGAAACTGCTGCGCGACCCCTTCCTCTTCCACGACGGGCAGGTCTATCACCTCCTCTGGACCACCGCCTGGGAAGGTGTGACCATCGGCCATGCCACCAGCGCCGACCTGATCCACTGGTCCGGGCAGAAGGCGATCCCGGTGATGCAGGACGTCCCCGGCACCCGCAATTGCTGGGCGCCTGAAGCGATCCACGATCCCCGCACGGGCCGTTACGAAATCTTCTGGTCCAGCACCGTCACCGGCCGCTTCACCGAAAGTGCCGGCACGTCCGAAGCTGGCTATAATCATCGCCTCTGGCGCACCAGCACGGCCGATTTCGAGCGCTTCTCAAAGCCCGAGCCGCTCTACGATCCCGGCTTCAGCGTGATCGACGGCACCTTCGCCCATGCCCCGGAAGGTGGCCTCTACCTCATCGTCAAGGACGAAACGGTCGCGCCCCCGCGCAAATGGCTTCAAGTCGCAAAGGCGGACGGCCCCACCGGCCCCTTCGGCCCGCTGTCGAAACCCTTCTCCCCCGCCTGGGTCGAAGGCCCGATGACCGCGCGTATCGGCGACGCGCTGGTCTGCTATTATGATGTCTATAAGGAAGGCCGCTGGGGCGCGGCCATGACTCGCGACATGGTGACGTGGGAGGATGTCAGCGCCCGCCTGACCATGCCGCCGGGCGCCCGCCACGGTTCCTTACTGCGCGTTCCCCACGCTCTGGTCGATGCGATCGCGTAAAATCTCCGTTCGTTTCGAGCGTGTCGAGAAACGGTGGCACAGCGTTGGCCGCTTCTCGACTTCGCTCGAAGCGAACGGAGGTGGAAGATCAGTTCCAGCCCCCGCCCAGCGCGAGGAAGATGGCGATCTGATCCTGCACCAGTTGCGCCCGCGCCGCCGCAGCGGAAGCCTCCGCACCGGCCAGGCTGCGCTGCGCGTCAAGCAGCGAGAGGAAGTCGCCACGCCCGAAGCGGAACAGCTTGCCCGCCTGGCCCGCCGACACGCTTGCGCTATGACGCGCCCGGTCGAGCGCCGCCGCCTGCTCCGCATTGCGGCGATAGGTTTCGAGCGCCGTCTCAGTCTGGCGCAATGCCTCCAGCACCGCCGCGTCGAAGCTGGCGAGGTCGGCCTTCACCTGCGCGTCGGCCTGCGCGATCCGTGCCCGTACCACCGGCCGGTTGGGGAAGCTCCAGCTCAGTAGCGGCCCCAGGCTGAAACCGAAGGCCGATCCCGATCCGAAATCCTTGAGCGGCCCGGTCAGCCCCACCGACCCGCCGATGCTGACCTGCGGATAGAGGTCCGCCGTCGCCACGCCCAGCCGGGCAGTGTCGCCCGCGATCGTCCGCTCCGCCTGACGGATGTCGGGCCGCCGCCGAATCAGCGTAGCGCCATCCCCCACCGGCAGGGGCTGGCCGAGCGTCGGTAGCGCGGCGCAACTTTCTACCTCGCGCGGGTAATCGGCGGGCGGGCGGCCCAGCAGGGTGGCGAGCAGGTAGAGCGCATTCTGCCGCTGCGCGTCGAAGGCCGGGAGCGCCGCCGCGCTGCTGTCCACCGCCGCCTGCGCCCGGCTCACGTCGAAGGCCGTGCCGCGCCCACCCTTCGCCAGCCGCCGCGTCGCATCCAGCGTATCGCGCTGCAACGCCACCACCTTGCGGTTGATGGCGAGGTTGTAATTGGCCGCGCAGACCTGCGCATAGGCCTGCGCCGTCGCGGCCGCGATGCTCACCCGCACATAGTCGCGCGCCGCCGTCACCGCCTCGACATCCGCCCCGCTTGCCTCGATTGCACGCTTGATCCGGCCGTTGAGGTCGAGCGGATAGGCGGCGCTCAGGCCCAGGTCATAGCCGATCGTTCCAGGCAGATGCTGCGCCACGCCCGATGGCCGCGACAACGTCTCGCCGCCGCTGACCGACGTGCTGATCGTCCGCCCCGCCTGCGCCTCCTGCAACACCGCCTGCGCCCGCTCCAGATTGGCGTCGGCGGCGCGCAGGTCGGCATTGGCGGTCAGCGCCTGCTCGACCAGCGCATCCAGCTTCGGGTCGGCATAGAGCCGCCACCAATGGTCGGGCAGTTTCGCCTGGCTGAACTGCGCGCCCTGCGCCGAATGGAAGGCCCCCGTCGCCCCCGACGCGGTCGCGGCCGACTGTGCGGGCGGACGATAGTCCGGCCCGGCAGTGGCGCAGGCGGCCAGGCCCAGCGCCAGCAACGGCGTCCAGACGCCCTTACCCATGGCGGCATTCCCCCGGCCTGGCGTCCTTCGTCGCCGGCTGCACCGTCACCGTGGCCGTCCGGCCGGAAATCAGGCGCAGCCCCGCCGGCACCTTCTCCAGCTTCACCCGCACCGGGATGCGCTGGGCCAGTCGTACCCAGGAGAAGGTCGGCTCGACCGAGGGCAACAGGTTGCCCGAATTGCTGCGGCTGTCGTCATTGATGCCATAGGCGATGCTTTCAACCCGGCCATGGACATCCTGCGCCTCGCCCATCAGCCGCACCGTCACCGGCGCGCCGATGCAGATCAAAGGCAGCTTGGTTTCCTCGAAATAGCCCTCCACCCGCAGGGAGTCGCTGTCGATCAGTGCCATCGCCTGGCTGCCCGCGCCGACATAGTCGCCCGGATGCAGGTCCAGATTGGTGACAACGCCATTGACCGACGCGACGATCTTCGTCCGCTTGAGGTTGAGTGCGGCGGCGTCGCGCCCGCTATAGGCTTCGGCCAGCGCCGCCTGTGCCGTCTCCACCTTGGCCAGATTCTGCTCATGCGTCTCGGCCGCCACCAGATCGCCCAATGCCGTGTCGCGCTTCGCCTCACGCCGCGCCTGCCCCAGCGTCGCCTGCGCACTGGCGATCTGCGCCTCCGCCTGCTCCAGCGCCAGCGCATAGCGCGGCGTATCGATGACGAACAGCAGGTCGCCCGCCTTCACTACCTGATTGTCATGCACCGCGACCGATGTGACGAGGCCGCTGATATCAGGCGTCACCCGCACCACATCGGCCCGCACGCGCCCGTCGCGAGTCCAGGGGCTGCGCTCATAATGGTTCCACATCCAGATCGCGACGAGCGCAGCCGCGATGACGAGGATGATGGTGGCGGCGCTGCGGATCAGCCCCCCGAAAAGCTTTGAATTGGTGAGGCGGTTCATAGACGGATTCCAAGGGCAGGGACGAGGAGGGCGAGTCCGCCGAGGATCAGTATGAAGATACTGAGGTCGACGGCCGCCCGATAGGCGAGGAAACGATAGAGGCCCGCCGCACCGATCAGCCGGGTCACGACCCAGGCCAGGACCAGCGCCACCAGCGCGAGCAATAACAGCGTCGGCACGAAGACGCCCCCAAATGCGATTTCTCCGGTCATGCGGCGGCCCTCCGATAGCCTTGCGCCTCCGGGAACAGGTTGCGGCGCAGGCTGACCAGCCCCAGCACCGCTTCACGGCGGATCGCGGCACCGGGATTGGCCGCCAGATCGTCGATCGCCGCGTCGATATGCTGGAGCAGGGCGGGATCGGCGGCTTGCGGCGCATCGGGGTCCAGCCGGCGATAATGGGCGCTTACGCCCCCCAGCACATCGGCCAGCGGCGCGCCTTCATCAAGCGGCAGATCCAGCCGCAATTGCCGCAACTCGCCGATCGCCACGCCGGTACGCAGGTCGCGCAGCGCGTCGTAGAGCGGCTTGCCGCTGTCCCGGCGCGTGGCGGCCAGGCGCGGCGCGAGCAAGGCGATCCGGTCGAGCATCCGGTTGATCCAGCCGCGCACGTCCGGCGGCGACATCAATGTCGCGCGATTGGCGATATCCGTCCAGCCCGCACGCACGGTCCTGCGGATCGCCCGCTCGACGCCCGCCGACTGGAGCAGCCCGGCCATGATGATCGCGAACCAGATGCCCACGATCTGCGCCACCGCGCCGTTGATGTAGGCGCCAAAGGCGCTGACATAATGGTCGGACAGCAGCACCGGGCTGCCCAGCCCCAACAGGGTCGGCAGCGCAATCCCCATCCAGCGGGGCGACGCCATCATCGCGCCCAATATCAGCAGCATCGGCGCATAGGCCATGGCCAGCATCGCAAAGCCATCCAGCCGGGGCATGATCGCATAGCCATAGACAGCGCCCAGCGCTGAAGCGGCAATGGTGCCGATCATGAACCCCTTGAGCGGGGCCAGCGGATTGTCCGATGCCGAAAACAGCGCCAGGAAGACGCCGGCCAGCATGACCGCCGTGCTGCCATCCTTCCACCCGCTGCCGATCCACAGCGCGCAGCCGACGGCCACGGTCGTGAAGGCGGCGAAGGCGCCGCGCGCCGCCCCGGCATAGTCGCGGTGCAGTTCGCGGTTGCGGCGTCCCTCCAGCAGTTCGGCGACGCGGGGCGTCACGGCGGCGCGGCTATGGATCGCCATCTGGTCGCACAGGTCGCGGCAGTCGCGATGCACCGCGATAAGCGTGGCAAGCCGGGCATAGAGGCTGAGCCGCATCATATCGCGCCAGCCCATGCCGGTGCGCACCACCGGCTCCAGCGCGACGCAGCGATCGATCAGGGCCTGCGCCTTTTCCGCGCGCACCCCATTGTCGACAACCGGCGTGTCCAGCCACAGCCGCACATCGGCGATCAGCCTCTCGACCCGTCGCGGCACGACACCGCGATTGGCAGCCTTGAGCTGCGCCAGCCGATCCTCCACCGCCGCACCCAGCTGCAGCAGCAGCGACAACTGGTCCTGCAACGCGCGCACGGTGCGGACGCGGGGCGCGAGGCGGCTGATGTCGAAGGGCAGATGGACCGACATCTGGTGCAGTTCGGTGACATCCTGCGCCAGACGGCGGCGCTCGGCGTCCAATCCCTGCACCGGATCGATCGCGATGGCGTCGCGCGACCAGCGTTCGGCATCGCGCAATATCGCCTCCACCCGGCCCAGCAGCACGCCGGTGATCGATCCGGGCAGGATGATGCCATGCACCAGAGCGCCCGACAGGATGCCGATCAATATTTCCTGCACGCGCAGCGAGGCGACGGTGAAGACGGTCTGCGGCGTGTCGACGTCGGGAAAGACGATCAGGCAGGCGGTATAGCCCGCCAGCACGAACATATAGGATCGCGGCGTGCGGTCGAGCAGCGACACGAAGACGCTCAATCCCAGCCATGACGCCATGGCAAGCGAGAGCAGTTCGGGCGCATTGACCAGCGGCGGCACGATGGCGACCGCAAACATCGCGCCGACAAAGGTGCCGACGATACGGAACAACGCCTTGGAAATCACCGCGCCGGCCATGGGCTGGGCGACGATATAGCTGGTCAGGAACGCCCAATAGGGCCGTTCCAGCCCGATACTGAACGCGACGAACAGCGCCAGCATCGCCGCAACGAGGCATTTCAGGGAAAAGAGCGCGGCGGGGACACCAAGCTTTTCGCTGAGCAGGCGCAGCGTCACGTCCGGCTCCGCCGTTCGGCGATCCGGCGGCCGAGCAGGTCGAGCAACTCGACCATGATCTCGATCGCCTCGTCGGGAACATCGCGCAGCAGGTCGGCACGCAGCGCCCCGAGCTTGTCCTCGATCTGACCGACCAGTTCCTGTCCGGCAGGCGTCAGCGCGATGATGTTGGATCGCTTGTCTTCGGGATGGGGCGAGCGGCCGACCAGACCCGCCGCCTGCAACTGGTCGAGCGTGCGGACCAGCGACGGCTGGCTGATGTCGAGCGAATCGGCCAGTTCCGCCTGGCGCACGTCCGGACCGATGCGATCGATATGGATCAGGCACCAACCCGCGCTGTTCGACACGCCAAACTCGGCCAACATGCTGTCGGCCAGTTGCCGCCAGTTCCGGGCGACCGGCGCCATTTTATGCGCCAGCGCGCGCTTCGACTCTGCAAGGGGCATTCTTATTAGATAGCTAACTAATGAATATTGTCAATGCGCATGTAGCTGTACGCATCGCTGTAGCACTTCCCGATTTGGGAAGGGCCATTCCCTCCGTTCGTTTCTCGACTTCACTCGAAACGAACGGAGGTTGGAATGTCGTCCTTTACGCCCGTCGCGTCCCGGTAAAGGCCGAAGCCCCAAACGCGCCCAGTTGCATCGTGCCGGTGATGGCGTCGCCCGCCACATCCGCTTCGCATTCCAGCGTCATCGGCATGGGCATGGTCATGTCCATCTTCCAGCTCAGCCTGGCGCCGTCGACCTTGCCGTCGATCACGTCCAGCGACCCCATCATGCCGGCGAAGGTGCCGTTGAACCGGTCGCCGCTGCTGATGACGGTGAACACACCCTTCTGGTCGCCCATCGGCGTCTTCGCCACGCAATCATAGGCGCCATCCACTGCAGCCATATCCTGTCTCCTTAACTTTACGTTGGCGTCAATCAGCCAATGTGCCCATTTCCACCGGCAAGCCCACCGCGTCAAGCTGCGGCCGCACCAGTTTCGCATCGCCCACCACGACCCAGATCAGCCGGTCGGGATTGATCGCCTCGCGCGCTGCCTTGTCCAGGTCAGCCGCGGTCATGGCGCGGTAGGTCTTGGGCAGCGTCTCATAATAATCGTCGGGCCGGCCGATCAGATTATTGCGCATCATCGCCGTCAGCAGGTCGGACGAGGTTTCGAAGCTGCCGGGCAGCGACAGTATCTGGCTGTTGATAGTCTGGTTGCGCTCCGCCTCGGTCGTGCCCTTGCTGGTCAGGAACTCGCTGATGTCCTTGCGCGCGGCGATGATCGATTCGCCGGTCTTGTCGGTCTGCACCGGGGCATAGACCAGCAGCGGGATCGTCTCCTTGACGCCGGGCAGCGCGGTGCCGGCATAATAGGCCCAGCCCTTCGTCTCGCGCAGGTCCATGATGAGGCGCGAGGAACTGCTGCCGCCCAGCACTTCATTCGCGGTCGACAGCGTCACCGGATTGTCGGTCCCCGCCTTGTTGGTCAGCAGCCCGGCCAGGATCATCGACTGCGGGCTTTGCGGCTTGTCGACCAGCACGATGCGCGCAGGACGCATCATCCGATCCATGCGGAAGAGCTTGGCCCCCTTCGCCGCAGCGGGCGCCTGCCAGTCGCCGAACCGCTTTTCCAGCAGCGGCAGCAAATCGGCCAGCGTCGTGTCGCCCGCGACGAAGATGGTCGCATTGTCCGGCCGCAGCCACTTGTCATGAAACGTGATAAGGTCGGCGCGCGTCACCGCCTTGACGCCCGCTTCGGTGCCCGACCCGGTGAAGGGGATGCCATAGGGATGCATCTGGCCATAAAGGAGCGGCGGCAGCATCCGCTGGGCGATCGCCATCGGTTCGGTCTTTTCCGCCGCGATGCGGGTCAGCACCTGCCCGCGCAGCCGCTCCACCTCGGCCGGGGCGAAGGCGGGGTTGCGGATCACGTCAGCCAGCAGGCCCAGCGAGGCGTCGAGATTGGGCTTGAGCGCGAACAGGCCGACATTGGTGCGATCCATGCTGTTGCCCGCGCTGATCGATGCGCCCAGCCGCTCCTGCTCCTCGGCGATCTGCACCGACGACCGGGTCGTCGTGCCTTCATCCAGCAGCGCTGTGGTCAGGCCCGCCGTGCCCAGCTTCGCCTTGTCGTCGGCGGCGTTGCCCGCATCGAAGGCGACCGAGACGCGCACGGTCGGCACCGCCGTCCGGCGCGCGAAGACGACCGGAATGCCGTTCTTCAGCGTGGCATGTTCGATAGCCGGAAAGACCAGATCCTTGACCGGCTCGATCGGCGGTTCGGCGATCTTGGTCGGCGCGGGCGGGGTCGCAGCGGCGGGCGCGGCTGCATCGGGATTGCGGAAATAGGCAGGCTTGTGGGTTGCATTACCGGCCAGCGCATTGTCGGCCGCCGTCCGCTCGCCCGGCGCGACGGTCAGGCGCAGCACCGGCCGGCCCAGCCATTTGCGGGCGACCGCCGCCACCGTCTGCGGCGTCGCGGCGGCATAGACGGCCAGATCCTTCTTATATTTGCCCGGATCGTCGGAATAGACCGCGCCCTCGGCCAGCGTCACCGCCTTGCCCGAAAAACCGCCGACCTTCTCCAGCCCCGAAATCGTGCCCGACGCCTGCTGCGTCGCGGCGCGCAGCACCTCATCGGCGGTCGGTCCCTTGGCGAGGTAATCGGCCAGCAACTGGTCCAGCCGCTTGCCCACCGCCACCGGGTCTGCCCCCGGCTTCACATCGACGGTGATCTCCGCGAAGCTCAGTTTCTCGAAAGGCTGGATGCTGGCCTTGACCCCGACCGCCACCTTCTCGTCGCGCACCAGCGCATTGTCGAGGCGGGAGGAACCAAGACCGCCGAACACGGTCATGGCAAGGTCAAGTTGCGGCAGGTCGGCCGAATTGACACCCGGCACCACCCAGTTGCGATAGAGGCGGGTCGCCGCGACATTGTCGTGCATCGCCACCTCGGCATCCTTGGCCAGGGTCGGCACGGTCGCGTCCACATCCTTGGGCGCGGGGCCGGCGGGGATATTGCCGAACCACTTGCCCACCTTCGCCCTGGCCGTGACGACGTCGATATCCCCGGCCAGCACCAGCACGGCATTGTTGGGGCCATAATGGGTCTTGAACCAGTTCTGGACGTCGGCCAGGCTTGCGGCGTTCAGGTCCGCCATCGAACCGATGGTCGAATGATGATAGGGATGCCCCTCCGGCAGCAAAGCGGCAAGCTGCGCATATTCGACCAGGCCATAGGGCTCATTCTCGCCCATGCGCTTTTCATTCTGGACAACGCTGCGCTGGGCGTCGAGCTTGGTCTGCGTCACCGCGCCCAGCAGATGGCCCATACGGTCGGATTCCAGGAACAGCGCCCGGTCGAGCGCACCGGTCGGCACCGTCTCGAAATAATTGGTGCGATCGAACCAGGTCGTGCCGTTCCAGTCGGTCGCGCCGATATCCTCCAGCCGCCCGAAGAAAGGCCCATCGGCATTTTCCGAGCCATAGAACATCAGATGTTCGAACAGATGGGCAAAGCCGGTCTTGCCCGCCGGCTCATAGCGCGACCCGACATGATACCAGACCGACACCGCCACCACCGGCGCCTTGCGGTCGGTGTGGACGATGACGCGCAGGCCGTTGGGCAGCCGGAACTCCTCATAGGGAATATCTACCTTCGACACGAGGCTGGAAAGCGGCGCAGGCGCCGCGCTCTGCGTGGCGGACCCGGTCTGGGCCATCGCCTGGGTCATCGGCGTCAGGGCAAGCGCGGACAGGCCGATCAGCAGGGGCAGCCGGCGCGACAAAGGGGAAAGGATCATGAAAGGCCTCTGGCAAGAGCTACGGACCGTGCGGCCAAGGATATGCGCCGCGATGACCCGCACCATAGCGGGGCGTGGTAGAGGCGCAATATACAAGAGCGTTCGGCGGCAAATGCCATCGCCATGCTGGACAAGGCGAAAGGCGGGCGGCAAGTCTGTCGCCATAGATAATATTCCGAAAGTCCTTCCATCCATGAAACGCCTGGCCTTGCTGGCTGCCGCTACCGCCCTCGCCCTTCCCGCCGCCCTGTCCGCCCAATCTTCGTCGGGAAGGGCGACATCAACCGATCCCGCCTTCTCGCCCGCCGCCGTGCGCGCGCATGTCGAATTTCTGGCCGACGATCTGCTCAAGGGCCGCGATACGGGAAGCGAAGGGCATGAGATCGCCGCCCGCTACGTCGCCAGCCAGTTCGACGGGCTGGGCCTCAAGCCCGCAGGCGATGATGGAAGCTGGCTGCAACGCATCACCTTCCAGAAGACCGAGCGGGCGCAGACGCCCGCCACGCTGACCGTGACCGGCCCCAGCGGCGCGACGCGCTTCACCCATGCCGGCGACGTGCTGGTCGGGCTGAACGCCGCCGAGCCGCATCTGGACGTCACGGCGCCGCTCGTCTTCGTCGGCTATGGCCTGGAAAATGCGCCGCTGGGCCTCAACGACTATGCGGGGCTGGACGTCAAAGGGAAGATTGTCGTCACCCTGCGCGGCTATCCCAAGGGGCTGCCGAGCGAGGAAGGCGCGCATCTCTCCGCCACCAAGGCGATGATCGCGCAGGCGCATGGCGCGATCGGCATGGTCTCGGTCGGCACGATCCAGTCGATGAAAGCGCGGCCATGGGCGCGCATGGTGCAGTTTGCCGACGAACCCGATTTCACCTGGGTCTCACCGCAGGGCGTGCCTTTCGACGAAGCGCCGGGCATCCGCGCATCGGCTTCGCTCAATGATCCGGCGGTCGACGCAGTATTCGCCGCTGCGCCCACGACCATCGCCGCGATCCGCAGGACCGCCGACAAGGTAGGCGGCAAGCCCAAGGGGTTCGCACTCAAGACCAGCGTACAGATCAAGGCGGACAGCATCAGCCAGCGCGTCACCAGCCCCAATGTCGTCGCCATCCTGCCGGGCAGCGATTCGGCGCTGAAGGACCAATATGTCGTCCTGTCCGCCCATCTCGACCATATCGGGGTCAGCCCCGCGAAACCGGGTGATCCGGTAGACAAGGATCGCATCAATAACGGCGCGCTCGACAATGCAGCGGGCGTCGCGACCATGCTGGAAGTCGCGCGCGCCATGGCGCAATCGCCAGACAAGCCGCGCCGCTCGATCATCTTCCTCGCCTCGACCGGCGAGGAAAAAGGGTTGCTGGGCGCCGATTATTTCGCGCGCCATCCAAGCGTTCCGGTCAACCAGATCGTCGGCAATGTCGATCTCGACATGCCGCTGCTGCTCTACCCCTTCACCGACCTCATCGCCTTTGGCGCGGACCATTCGACGCTGGGGCCGATCGTCGCCAAGGCCGTCGCGCCGATGGGCGTGAAGCTCTCCCCCGACCCGATGCCGCAGGAGACGATCTTCGTCCGCTCCGATCATTATATGTTCGTGAAGCAGGGCGTGCCCGCCGTCTTTCTCGCCACCGGCTACGCCAATGGCGGCGAAAAAGCCTGGGGCGATTTCCTGGGCGGCGCCTATCATCATCCGGGCGACGACATGAGCCAGAAGATCGACTGGAATGCAGGCGCGCGCTTTGCCGAAGCCAATTACCGCATCACCCGCGCCATGGCCGATAGCGATACGTTGCCCCAATGGTTCGCGCAGGACTTCTTCGGCGACCTGTTCGCACCGCAAGCCGCCAAGGCAAGACGATAAGGATTTTTCGAGGCCAGGCCTTGTGTGACTTTTTGGCAACATTACATCGCTGGCAATCCATTTCCATGAGGACCGCATGAACCTCGAAAAATTCACCGACCGCGCCAAGGGCTTCCTCCAGTCGGCGCAAACAGTGGCGATCCGCATGAGCCATCAACGGATCGGCCCGGAACATCTGTTGAAGGCGCTGCTGGAGGACCAGCAGGGCATGGCGTCCGGCCTCATCAAAGCGGCGGGCGGCGACGCGGCGACCGCGCTGCGCGACACCGACGCAGCGCTGGCCAAGGTGCCGTCCGTCTCCGGCAGCGGCGCGCAGCAGACGCCGGGCCTCGACAATGACGCCGTGCGGGTTCTCGACAGCGCAGAGCAGGTCGCAGCCAAGGCCGGCGACAGCTTCGTCACGGTCGAACGGCTGCTGCTGGCGCTGACCCTCGCCACCACCACGACGGCGGGCAAGGCGCTCGCGGCGGCGGGCGTGAAGGCCGAAGCGCTCAACGCCGCGATCAATGCCCTGCGCGGTGGCCGCACCGCCGACACGGCGGGCGCCGAGGATCGCTATGACGCGCTCAAGAAATTCGCCCGTGACCTGACCGAAGCAGCCAGGGCGGGCAAACTGGACCCGGTGATCGGCCGGGACGAGGAAATCCGCCGAACCATCCAGATTCTCGCCCGCCGGACCAAGAACAACCCCGTCCTGATCGGCGACCCCGGCGTCGGCAAGACCGCCATCGCGGAAGGCCTGGCGCTGCGCATCGCCAATGGCGACGTGCCCGATACGCTCAAGGACCGCACGTTGATGGCGCTCGACATGGGCAGCCTGATCGCAGGCGCCAAATATCGCGGCGAGTTCGAGGAACGGCTGAAAGGCGTGCTGGACGAAGTAAAAGCCGCCGAGGGGCAGGTCGTGCTGTTCATCGATGAGATGCACACGCTGATCGGCGCGGGCAAATCCGAAGGCGCGATGGATGCCGGCAACCTGCTGAAACCCGCTCTCGCGCGCGGCGAACTTCATTGCATCGGCGCGACCACGCTCGACGAATATCGCAAATATGTGGAGAAAGACCCCGCGCTCCAGCGGCGGTTCCAGCCCGTTTTCGTGGGCGAGCCGACTGTGGAAGACACCATCTCCATCCTGCGCGGCCTGAAGGAGAAGTACGAGCTGCACCATGGCGTGCGGATCACCGACGGCGCGATCGTGTCGGCGGCGACGCTCGGCAACCGCTACATCACCGACCGCTTCCTGCCCGACAAGGCCATCGACCTGATGGACGAGGCCGCGTCCCGCCTGCGCATGGAGGTGGAGTCCAAGCCCGAAGAGATCGAAAATCTCGATCGCCGCATCATCCAGCTCAAGATCGAGCGGGAAGCGCTGAAGAAGGAAACGGACAAGGCGTCGGCGGATCGTCTGGCCGCGCTGGAGGAAGACCTCGCCAATCTGGAGCAGCAATCGGCCGAACTCACCCAGCGCTGGCAGGCGGAAAAGGACAAGATCGCCGGTGAGGCGAAGGTCAAGGAACAGCTCGACGCCGCGCGACTGGAACTGGAACAGGCCCAGCGCGCGGGCGACCTCGCCAAGGCGGGCGAGCTGGCTTACGGCCGCATCCCCGATCTGGAACGCAAGCTGGCCGAGGCGCAGAATGTGACTCAGGGCGCCATGCTGCGTGAGGAAGTGACGAGCGAGGATATCGCCTCCGTCGTGTCGCGCTGGACCGGCATCCCCGTCGACCGGATGCTGGAGGGCGAGCGCGAAAAGCTGCTCAATATGGAAGCGGAACTGGGCAAGCGCGTCATTGGCCAGGCCGACGCGGTCAAGGCCGTCTCGACCGCCGTGCGCCGCAGCCGTGCCGGACTACAGGACCCGAACCGGCCGCTCGGCAGCTTCCTCTTCCTTGGCCCCACCGGCGTCGGCAAGACCGAACTGACCAAGGCGCTGGCCGGCTTCCTGTTCGATGACGACAGCGCGATGGTCCGCATCGACATGAGCGAGTTCATGGAAAAGCACAGCGTCGCCCGCCTGATCGGCGCCCCTCCGGGCTATGTCGGCTATGAGGAAGGCGGCGTGCTGACCGAAGCCGTCCGCCGCCGCCCTTATCAGGTCATCCTGTTCGACGAGGTCGAGAAGGCGCATGGCGACGTGTTCAACATCCTGCTCCAGGTGCTGGACGACGGCCGCCTGACCGACGGACAGGGCCGCACGGTGGACTTCACCAACACCATCATCGTGCTGACGTCGAACCTGGGCAGCCAGTTTCTGACGAGCCTTACCGACGACGAGCCGGTCGAGAAGGTCGAGGATCAGGTGATGGACATCGTCCGCGCGCATTTCCGGCCCGAATTCCTGAACCGCCTGGACGAAGTGATCCTGTTCCACCGCCTGGGCGCCGCCCATATGGCGCCCATCGTGGATATCCAGGTCGCCCGGATCGGCAAGCTGCTCAAGGACCGCAAGATCGTGCTCGACCTGACCAGCGGCGCAAGGGCGTGGCTGGGCCGCGTCGGCTATGACCCCGTCTATGGCGCGCGACCGCTCAAGCGCGCAGTGCAACGCTACCTGCAAGACCCGCTCGCCGACCTGATCCTGCGCGGCGAAGTACCCGATGGATCGACGGTGAAGGTCGAGGATGGGGATGGGGCGCTGAAACTGAGCGTCATATAAGCAAAAGGCCCGTCGCATGAACGATGGGCCTTTTGCTAATCGGCCATCCCAGCAATGTCGTTCCGATTGCCGACGGGTGGCTGCGCATCAATTGTTAGGATTCATCCCTACGCGGCTGCGGGTAATCAGGTCATCGGCGTCGCGATTTTGCTGCTCGCTGATAGCGCGCCATTCCGCATTAGTTTTGCAGATTCGTTCCTTGCGCACCAGCGATCCGGTAACCTCAAGCCGCTTGCAGCGCACGGCATTGGGATCATTCCGAGCCACCTGGGGCTTGTCTTCTGCCAGTGCAGGCATGGCCATGATAAACAGACATGACGCGGTTACTGCTTTTAAAACATGCACTTAAAATCTCCCTGAGAGGCAATGGAAAAGATCTTTCGCTTGTGAGGCGCAATTCGCTCTCCTGCCGTCGGTCAGATGCTCACCTGGATATCTTTCGTCTTGCTGGCATCGGCCGTTGCATAGAATTGCTTCAATAATTTCTGCTCTTCAAGTGACAAATGTGGATTCCAGACATCGAAAATCAGCACCACACGCAAATGATCGCTATCATTCCAGGCTTCGTGATCTATTGTGTCATCGAAGGCGAAGGCGATACCTTCTTGCCAAGCCCTTGTTTCGCCGCCGACACGGAAGAGGCAGCCGGGCGGAACTATGAGCGGCAAATGGATGATGGCGCGGGTATTAGTGACGCCGGTATGAGCCGGGATTCGGCTTCGAGGCTTGAGCAGCGAGAAGAAGGCCGAAGGGGCGCGGCCGGGAATATCGGCGCGAGGCAGCGCTTCGAGCGCCGCCACTGTCTGCGGACAGGCAGCACAAACTGTCTCGTTGCGCACGCCATATTCCCACAAAAAGGCGGCACTCCAATCAAGTGATCCGTCCAGAGCCGTCCACTGGTTCTCAGGAGTCCCTGCGTCCTGTTGCACGTAGGGACGAACGTTAGCGCCGTCCCGCTCTATCAATGCCAGGAACTCTGCGCGGATTGCATCGCTCTGCGCTTCCAATTCTGCCATCCAGGAGAAATGCTGCCGGTCGAAAAATTCATCGGCCGGAAGAAACGGATAGTGCAACCCGGAACAGTGATTCTGATAGATGGAGCGACGGCCGAACTCATGGTCGAGACAGGCCTGGAAACGCCGCCGAGCAACAGTGTCAGCTACATTCAATCCTTCTGCCACGCCCGCCTCGATAAAGGCAGCAAAATGGGCATTATGATCGCGAACGAACTGGCGCGCTTCCTCCAGCGTGCTAGCTAACGCAGGCGGAATATCGGTCAGGCCCGCTGTCAGTGCCAGCACTTTGCCCCAACTATCAGCCGCCGCCTGCGCTTCCCCCTGCTTCTGTTGCAACTGGGCCATGCGAACCTGCGCCATCAAGTTACGCTGATCGATCGCAATCGCCTGAATCAACGCGCTGCGCTCTCCTTCGACGTCAACCAATCCGCGCTCTGCCGACGCAACGTTCATCCACAACGCGGCTTCCTTCGGATCAACCTGCACCGCCGCCAGAAAATGACTATGCGCCGCCGCGAAGTCGCGTCGATCAAGAGCGATCAGACCAAGCAGGTTGAGCGCCTGCGGCTCACCCGGTTGATGTTTGAGCGCATCCCCCAGCATTCGTTCAGCCTCGGCGATACGGCCTTGACGCCGCGCCTCCACCGCCTGTTGCAACAACCGCCCAACCGTCACATCCATAAAGCCCCCCAGCTTTGATCCGTCAGGCTATCAGACGCATTAGCCATGGCAAGTGGGTGAAATCTTGTCACCTTGTGCGAATATGGCGACCATGCGAAGGCTGATGGTCATGAGCGCCCCTTCCCTCCATAACGCCATGACCAATGCCGAATGGCTCGCCCATCGCTACGATCCTGGCCATGATGCTTTCCACATGCTGCACGTTCCACGCAAACGGCATGCGGAGATTCCGTTCCTGATCGACGAGTATCTAGGGCAGGAACAACCTATGGTCCTGCGTCGCGCTGATGCCATGGCACAGGCCGCCGCGCCAGGACCGATCCATTTCCTCTTTCATTCGGCCTATTGTTGTTCGACCCTGCTGGCGGCCGCTTTCGATCAAACCGGCATCGCCATGGGCCTCAAGGAACCCGTACTGCTCAACGACCTGATCGGCTGGCGCCATCGAGGCGCCAAGGGGGCAGACGTGGCGCGGGTGCTGGACGAGGGGATGCGCTTGCTCGCCCGCCCATTCAACCCCGGCGAAACCACAGTGGTCAAACCTTCCAACATCGTCAATCCGCTGATCCCCGGTATCATGGGCCTGCGACCACAAGCACGAGCCTTGCTGCTACACGCCCCATTAGACATGTATCTCGCCTCAATCGCGCGCAAGGGCATGTGGGGACGACTCTGGGTCCGCGATCTGTTCCAGAAGCTGATGCGAGAGGGGATGCTTGCGCCTGTCGGTATCGCACCGGATCAATATCTGGACTTAACCGATATCCAGGTTGCTGCGGTTGGCTGGCTGGCACAACAAGGGCAGTTTCTCATGCTTACCCAGCGGTTGGGCGATCGGGTGGCAACACTCGACAGCGAGACTTTGGTCGCGCGGCCGAAGGATAGCCTCACCGCACTGGCAGGATTGTTCAGCCTGTCCATGGACGAAGCAATGATCGATGAGATCGTCACTGGCCCAGTCTTCGCGCGCGATGCCAAAAGCGGCGTCGAATTTGTCGATGGCCAACGCACTCGTCAGGCGCAGCGCGATCTCGAAACCTATGGGGAAGAGGTCGAGAAGGTCATGCATTGGGCCAGCATCATCGCCACTAATGCCGCCATTCCCATGACGTTGCCGCGCCCACTTCTGGGCTGAATTTCAAATCCCTTCTGCTCCCTCCCCGATAACACATAAAAAAGGGGCCGGTGTTTCCACCAGCCCCTTTCTTTTTGTCTAAACGCGATTGCTGATCAGAAGCGGAACTTCGCGGACACCGCATAGCGACGGCCGAGCGCGTCGTATGTCGACGGATAGACATTACCGCTATTGAAGGCGGTTGCACCAATCGTGTTACCAACAACCTTGGGCTTGTTGTCCAGCAGGTTCTGCACGGTGAGCGTGAAGGTAAGCTCATCCGACGCATGGAAGCGCGTGGTCAGGTCGAAATAATGTTCAGCCGGAATATGGTTGAAATCAACCTGCTTGCCGTTGAGTTCACCAACGAAAGCATCACCGTCCTCATACTTCATACCGTCGATATAGCGCCACAGCAGCGACACATCAGCCACGCCGAAGGACAAGGTGTTACGGACCGACCACTGGAACTCCGGCTGCAGCGAACCACTATAGCCGCAATTGACCGAATAGAGGCCGACACATTCGCGGTTAACAGAAGTCGGCGTCGCCTGGAACTTCGAAGAATGGGTCCAGTTACCAGTCGCGGCCAGCGACCACTGGGCGAAACCGATGTCCTTCGAATAGTTCAGCGAAACATCGATACCATCCGTCTGCAGTCGACCGAGGTTCGACAGTGGCTGGTACAAGCCCCCCACAACCGCGGCTTCACCAAAGAGTGAACCAGTCGATGGGTCACGCCGGATATTCGTACAAGCCGGATCCGTCGCACTGGCCGCAGTGACATTGCCAAAACAGCCATTGATCACGTCATCCGGCGTCGGGTTGGTGATCGCTCCGGTGATCTTGATGTTGTAATAATCGACAGTAATCGACAGGCCACGGGCGAAAGTCGGCTGCAACACAACGCCAATGGTATAGCTGTTCGACTTTTCTGGCTTCAGAGCGAGATTGCCGCCCGTAGTGGTGTTCACCTGGCCAGCCGGATCGTTGATGATCGAACCTAGCTGAGCAGCCGTTGCCCCCTGCGCGATGCAGATTGCCGCAAGATTGGCATTCTGGGTCGGAGCGATACCCGCGCACGGATCGGCCGACAAGTTGGTCAGCACGGTGTTGAGGGGCGAGAAGAGTTCCGAAATATTAGGCGCACGAACAGCGTGCGCGTAGTTACCGCGAATCTTGATCCCATCGACCGGAGTCCAGCTACCGCCCGCCTTCCACGTGGTGGTTTTGTAGCCCGATCCCCCACGGACGCTGTAGTCGGAGTAGCGGATGCCCGCCTCCGCGGTCAGATCCTGGAAGAATGGCTTGTCCTGCACCAGCGGCAGAATCAGTTCGCCATATGCTTCGTAGACGTCATAGGCGCCATCAACATTCGGCGATGCGCCGCCAGCGCCGCCGAGATCACCCGACTGGGACAGCAGATCGGATTCGCGCGTGGCGGTATATTTGCGATATTCACCACCGATTGCGAAAGCGACTGCATCAGATGCCCAAGGAGCCGCTATGCCAATATCGCCACTGACCGTGCCTTTAACCTGTGCCAACGAGGTCTTGGTCGTGACCTGGCTATTGGCATTCAGGAACGCATTCTGGGCCGCCGTAATCGAACCGTCGGGGCCGAACAGATTGAGCGGAACACAACCATTCGAATCATCAAGGCAGCTAGTGGTATTGGTTGCCAGCAGAGCCTGGCGCACGCGCGAATTCAGCCAGTAGCCCTTTTGGGTCTGTACCTGCTCGCTCTGACCATAAGCACCCGAAATATCCCAGTCGATCGTATCAGTGATACCGCCGCGCGCACCGATCCTGTAATCGAAGAAGGTGGTGGTGAAGTCCGAGATACGTGGACCAAGTTCCGTGGCACGACGGCTCACCGTCGTGGAGACGGTCTTATAGTTGGGGTCATTAGGATTGGTTGCAAGCGCGGCCGCGTCGCATTCCGCCTGGCTAAAGCGAGCTGTGTAGCCCGCACCGGGATTCGTGTCGAAGGCGCAGAAAGCGTTACGCTGCGCCGCCGACAGATAGGGATTACTCAACGGAACATTGACCGAAATGCCAAACACGCCCGACGGTGCGATGATGGTGCTGACGGTGTTCTTCGAGAACACGCCCCGGGTGTAGACTTCCACTGCGTCACTAACTTCGTAACGGCCCGCGCCATACATGTTGAAGCGCTCAAACGGCGTCTGGAAGATGTTGTAAGGGTTGAAATTATATGCATCGAACGCGGACGTCGGACGGAAAGCTCCTCCTGCGGCAGTCACCTGGCGGTTGCCCTGGACTGCGTTACAAGCCACCTGTCCCGTCGCGCCGCAACCGGTGGTGATCGAGTCAGCGCCAGTCACGTTCACATTGGTGAAACGAGACGGCGTCGAGGTGCCCGAACCACCGCTGGCACCGGTGAAGGAGTCAATCGAGGCACTCGAAAAGGAACGATCGCCCTGATAGACTGGATCAGATTGCTGATAACCGACCGAGAAGACCACATTGCCGCGGCCATCGTCGAAATTCGCACCCAAGGTCAGGTCAGCACGGAAATAATTGCCGTCGCCCTGTTCGGTCAACTGGTTGGAAATGTTCCCTTCCAGGCCAGCAAAATCCGATTTGGTGATAAAGTTCACTACGCCCGCGATCGCGTCAGCACCATAGGTGGTGGAAGCGCCACCGGTCAGCACGTCGACACGTTCGATCAACGCCAACGGGATGTTATTGAGGTCGAACTCACCACGAAGGGTTGAAGGAGCAAGACGCGAACCATCGACAAGCACAATGTTGCGAAACGAACCCAAACCACGAAGGTCCGTCAACGAAAAGCCGCCATTGCCGTTGTTAACGGCAGAACCGATGCTGGGGACAACGCCTGGGATTTCACGCAGAATGTCTTCGGCGGTGTTGTTCTGCTTCAACTGAATCTGGTCGGATGTGGTCGCAGTAACCGGGGTCGAACGCTCAAGGTTCGGGTTGCGGATCAGCGAACCCGTGACGATGATGGTATCGCCTTCAGCAGGAGCGTTCGCCGCCTGCGGCTCTTGCGCGAACGCAGCCGTCGCGATCAGCGACGCGCTCAGGATCGCCGGAGCGGCGCTGGCACGCAGAAGTGCCCTTTTCGAAAATGTTTTCACAGTCCAGTCCCTTGCTCTGGAGTTTGGCAGATGATCTGCCACTAACTTGTCACCTATGAAGGGAATGGTGCCCGACAGCGATCCCCCCCATATGGATTGCCGGAAACTGCGCGGGGTTCAGGGCGCTGTAAAGCGGGGGAAAAGCACAAAGGCCGCTTTTGGAAGATGCTGTATCATAAATACAACAAGGGTCGGAGACGGCTGTTTTACGATCGTGTTGCAAGATTATTTCACGAAATTCCAAAGCACTGTAGCATTAATGCAAACATCGCTGCGGAGAGAGATCAAATGTGCCTCCGCCAAGGAGACACATGTTGGCCACGATCATATTGACCTGGCTTCCGGCGAATGCATGTTACCGCCGATAGAGGCTTGGGCGAAGGAGAATGCGGACATGAACGGCAAGCATGGTTGGCTTCTGACGGTTCCCCTCTGCCTTCTGGCGGGACAAGCCGCAGCGGCCCCCAGGGAGCAGCCCAGGGCTGAAATCTTTACCAACCTGCTCCAGTGCCGCGCCATCGCCAATGATGCGCAGCGCCTTGCCTGCTTCGATCAACAGGTCGGCGCGATGGAGGTCGCATCTCAACGCGACGAAGTGGTCGTGCTGGACAAGAGCGAACTCAACAAGACGCGCAAGACGCTGTTCGGATTCGCCTTCCCCAAACTGCCCTTCCTGGGGGATGGCGACGACAGGGAGGCAACAAAGGAAGAGGAAGGTTTCAGCCATATCGAGGCCAGGATCGCGTCACTGCGCAGTCTGGGCTATGGCAAGTGGCAGATCGTCCTGGAAGACGGCGCGACCTGGATGACGACCGAGGCCACCACCGGCCGCGATCCCAAGGTCGGCCAGGCCATCGAGATTCGCCGCGCCACCATGGGCAGCTTCATGGGCAAGGTAGAGGGCGGCCGCGCCGTGCGGATGAAGCGGGTCGGCTGATCCGTCCTATCGGCCGCTCGGCATCGGTCCAGCAAGCAGCAGCGGATCGATCCGCGCGGTGTTCCACTTCATGCCCCAATGAAGATGCGGGCCGGTCGCCCGGCCGGTCGCCCCGATGGCGCCGATCCGCTGCCCTTGGGTCACATGATCGCCGACCTTCACGTCGATCCGCGACAGATGCAGGAAGGCGCTGTTGAGGCCATGACCATGGTCAATCATCAGCAGATGCCCCTCCAGCGTAAAGGGCTTGTCGCCCGCCGCCAGGATGACGACGCCGTCGGCCGGCGCCACCACCGGTTCGCCGGTCGCGCCCGCAATATCCACGCCGCCATGATAGGCGCCCGGCTGCCCCTGATAGATGCGCTGCGACCCAAACAGGCCGGAGATGCTGCCGATGCGCGGCCAGATGAAGCGTTGTCGCCACCCCTGGGCATTGGTCATCGTCTTGCGGGCAACGTCGATCGCCTCCAGTTCGGGCTTGCGCAACGCCAGAAAGGCTTCGCTGCTCTTGGTCGAACGGAGCGGCACGTTCACGCGCTCGATCCGCCAGTCACGCGGCGCAACGGTCAGTTGACGGTCGATCGTGCGGCCATCGGCGAAACGCGCGGACAGACGCGCCACAGGTGGCGCGTCCCGATCGAAGGCGATCAGGAAACGGCCGTCGGCATCGACCGGCACCAACTGCTGATCCAGATTCAGGGCGACAATTCCTGCGGGCGCATTCCCTATGACGACACCGCCCTGCATCAAGGGACCAGTCAGCCGTAAATCGGGGGCAGGCGCCGCTGTGCCGACTGCCGGCGAAATAACGAGTCCCGCAAGCAGCATCGCACCGGCCAGCGCCTTCATCCGACGCGGCCGGCCTTCAATTCCGCCTGTGCCGAGGCCTGGGCGCTGGCATAGGGTTCCTGCCGCGCAATGCTCCAGTAGCGCAGCTCCTCAAGCGGGATCCTTGCCCCGCTCACCGCGCATACGACATGATCCCCAGCCTGCAATACGCGAAAGCTGTAGGGCATGTAGTGGAGACGGGCGACACGTTCGCGGTTGGACATCAACATGGGTCAATCGGCCTTTGCTACGGCAGCGTCAGGAGAAAAGATCCTGCTGCTGTCCCTCCTCCGCCCCACGCGGCTTGCGGGCGGGGCGGGATGGTGAAGATATAGCGGTCGGGCCCGGCTTCTCAAGCGGCGGCGCGGCATCTCCAACCACAGCATCGACCGTTCCGTCCTTGAAGTGCAGCGTCACCTGGCCCGCCGCTTGTGCCGCCGCCACGGACTGCACCAATTGTCCCGCCGCCATCACCCGCGCATAGCCGCGCTGCAGCGGCAGGTCGGGATTGAGCGAAGCGAAATGACGCGAAACCCGGTCGAAGGCGGTGGTGCGATCGGACAGGACGCGCGCCAGATAGTCAGGCCGCAACCGCAACCGGTCCAGCCGTTCACGCCCGCGCTGGAACTGCTGCGTCAACAGCGCCGGCCGGAGCGCGCCGGCCGCCTGCGCCAGATGCGCGCGCGCATCGGCAAGACGATGGCGCAGACCGCTGGCCAACCCGTCGGATAGTTGGTCGAGCCGCTGCCTTTGCGGCGCAAGCAGCGTATCGGGCGTCGGCATCAACCGCGCCTGCATCTCCAGTCGTTCTCTGGCCTGGGCTATGCCGCGCCGCGCCGCACGCCCAGCTCGCAAGCCCATTTCGGAGAGGCCGGCCAGCAACTCCGCCCGCACCGGCACCGCCATTTCGGCGGCAGCGGTCGGCGTCGGTGCGCGACGGTCGGCAGCATAGTCGCACAGGGTAGTGTCGGTCTCATGCCCCACGGCCGAGATGATCGGGATGGTGCAGTCGGCGACCGCGCGCACGACGATTTCCTCGTTGAAGCTCCACAGATCCTCGATCGACCCGCCGCCGCGCGCAACGATCACCAGGTCGGGCCGGGGCAGCGGCCCGTTGCCGTCCATCGCCGAAAAGCCGCGCACCGCGCGCGCCACCTGTTCGGCCGCACCCTGTCCCTGCACCAGCACCGGCCAGAGCAATACCTGGGTCGGGCAACGATCCTCCAGGCGATGAAGGATATCGCGGATCACCGCGCCGGTCGGCGACGTCACGACGCCAATGGTGCGTGGCAGGAAGGGCAGCGCCTTCTTGCGCTCGGGCGCGAACAGCCCCTCGTCCGCCAGCTTGGCCTTGAGCTTCTCCAGCAACGCCATCAGCGCGCCTTCGCCAGCCAGCTCCATCCGGTCGATCACGATCTGATATTTGGACCGGCCGGGATAGGTGGTGAGCTTGCCGGTGACGATCACCTCGACGCCGTCCTGCGGTGCGAAGGCCAGCCGCTGCGCCCCGCCCTTCCACATCACGCCGTCGATGACGGCATTGTCGTCCTTGAGCGCCAGATAGAGATGGCCCGACGCCGCGCGCTTGAAACCGGAAATCTCGCCGCGCAGGCGGACATGGCCGAAACGATCCTCTACCGTGCGCTTGAGCAATCCCGACAATTCGCTGACCGACAGCGGCGGCGCGTTGTCCCCGGCCTTCTCCTCCGCTAACAGGCGGCCCGAACTGTCATTGGCATCATAATCCGGGACCATGGGCGAAATGAACATCCTTCTGCTTGGCGGCGGCGGCCGCGAACATGCGCTGGCGTGGAAGCTGGCGCAATCGCCGGCCCTCAAAACGCTTTACGCGGCGCCTGGCAACCCCGGCATAGCGCAGCACGCCACCCTGGTCGACCTTGACATGGTCGATCATCGCGCGGTGCTGGATTTCTGCATCCGTCGTTCGATCGGCCTGGTGGTGATCGGGCCGGAAGCGCCACTCGTCGACGGTCTTGCCGACAATCTTCGCACCATGGGCGTCGCCGTATTTGGTCCTAACAAGAAGCCGGCGCAGCTTGAAGGGTCGAAAGGCTTCACCAAGGATCTGTGCCAGCGCGCGGGCATCCCTACTGCCGCCTACTGCCGTGTCACCAGCAAGGACGGCGCCATCGCCGCACTGGACGATTTCACGCTGCCGGTCGTCATCAAGGCCGATGGCCTCGCCGCGGGCAAGGGTGTCATCATCGCCGAAACTCGCGAGGAGGCATTGGAAGCGCTCGACACCATGTTCTCCGGCGCGTTCGGCGCGGCGGGCGAGGAAGTGGTGCTCGAAGAATATATGACCGGCGAGGAAGCGAGCTTCTTCGCGCTCACCGACGGCAGCGCGATCCTGCCCTTCGGTTCGGCCCAGGATCACAAGCGCGTCGGCGACGGCGACACCGGCCCCAATACCGGCGGCATGGGCGCCTACAGCCCGGCGCGCGTGCTGACGCCCGAACTGGAAGCGCAGGTGATCGAAACGATCATCAAGCCAACGGTCGACACGCTGGCGGCGGAGGGCATTCCCTATTCCGGCGTGCTTTATGCCGGACTGATGCTGACCGCCGAAGGGCCGAAGCTGATCGAATATAATGCCCGCTTCGGCGATCCTGAATGCCAGGTGCTGATGACCCGCTTCGACGGCGATCTGGTCGAGCTGCTGCTTGCCGTGGCGCAAGGCAGGCTGGCCGAACAGGGACCCGTACAACTGGCGGACCGCACGGCGCTGACGATCGTCATGGCGGCCAACGGCTATCCCGGCACGCCGGAAAAGGGCGGCGCGATCAATGGGATCGACGCGGCCGAAAAGGATGGCGCCAAGGTCTTCCATGCCGGCACTGCGGACAAGGACGGCGCACTGGTCGCCAATGGCGGGCGCGTGCTCAACGTCACGGCCACCGGCGACACGGTGGGCGCGGCGCAGACAGCGGCTTATGCCGCGGTCGACGCGATCGATTTCCCATCCGGATTCTGCCGTCGGGATATTGGTTGGCGGGAAGTTGCGCGCGAAAAGGCGTGAGACCCTTGCCCCGCACGCGCAACCATCCTTAAATAGGATCAGATACGCGAAGAGGGAGGAGATGCACGATGCAGGAATTCTTCATGGACTATGGCCTGTGGCTGCTGATCGGGCTGCTGGTCATCATCGGCCTGGTGTTCCTGCTATCAGGCAAGCGCAAGCCGTCCATCGACACGCCGGTGGAACCAATCGCGCCGCAACCGCTAGTCGATAGCGCACCGGAAACGCCCGCTGCTCCGACGCCGATAATCCCCGATCCGATAGTACCGCCACCCGCACCCGCCGTTGCGAAAATTGAACCGGAACCCGTTGCCGCACCGGCGCCCGCATCCGCTCCGGTTTCCCCGACGATCACACCCCCCGCTGCAGAGATAGACGACCTGCTCAAGCTCAAGGGCGTCGGCCCCAAGCTCAACACGCTGCTGATCGAACTGGGCGTTACCCGCTATGCCCAGATCGCAAGCTGGTCCGACGCCGATATCGCCGCGATCGATGCCAAGCTCGGCAACTTCAAAGGCCGCCCGGTCCGCGACCAGTGGATCGACCAGGCCAAATATCTGGCCGCCGGCGACACGGCCGGTTTCGAAGCCAAATATGGCAAGCTCTGACGGGTCAGGCGCTGGCCGGTAGCGATACCGGCTCCGCCCATGAAAACCGATCCGCAAGCGCAAGATCAGGCCCGCCCCAAAATCTCCTGCGCGCGCGGCGTCAGTCGCTCAAGGGCAGCGGCATGGATGCCCGGTGCGGAACAGAGAAGTCCAAAAGCGATCGGCTGCGGTCGGTTGAAGCGCAGCGGGTCGCCCAGCGCATCGGTGACGGTCGCCCCTGCTTCCGCACAGATCAGCGCGGCCGCCGCAACATCCCATTCATTGCCCCAGCGCACCGTGGCGACCAGGTCCGCTTCGTCGGCGGCGACCATCGCCATGCGCAGCGCGATGCTGTTGGGCTTGTCCACCGCCACCAGATCACGGTCGGCGCGCGGCAACTGATCGGCCGGCACCCGCGCACCGGGCAGGTCGATGCGCGATCCGGCCCGCAACGTCACCCCGTTGCGGGTCGCGCCCTGCCCCACTTGCGCGATCCACAATTCGTTGCGCGCCGGCGCAGCGAGGATGCCCAGCCTGACGGCGCCATCCTCGATCAGCGCCACGGACACCGACCAGCCGGGCCGCCCGCGCAGATAATCGCGCGTGCCGTCGATCGGGTCCACCACCCAGACGCGCGACACACCCAGGCGATGCACGGTGTCCGCCGTCTCCTCCGACAGCCAGCCTGCCTGCTGATCTATCTCCGCCAGCCGCTGGCGCAGCAATATGTCGACCGCCAGGTCGGCCTCGCACACCGGATGACCCGGCACCTTCTCCCACTGGCGCACGCGGGTTTCCCCGTTGGCCCAGAGCTTCAGCGCATGGTCCGCCGCATCCGTCACGACGGATACGACCTTGCCTAACAGGGGATCAGCCTCCGGCAACGGTCATCCCGTCGATACGCAGGGTCGGCACGTTCATGGCGTAGCGGAACTGCAGGTCATTGGCCGGCACCAGCGCCTGGAACATGTCCTTGAGGTTGCCGGCGATGGTGATTTCCGACACCGCATGAGCCACCGCGCCATTTTCGATCAGAAAGCCCGCCGCGCCACGGCTATAGTCGCCGGTGACGCCATTGACGCCCATGCCGCTCAGTTCGGTGACATAGAGGCCGCGCTTGACGTCCGCCATCAAGTCACCGGGCGACACGCTGCCCGCCGCCATATGGACATTGGTGACGCTGGCGCCGGGCGCGCCGCTGCCCCCACGACTGGCATGGCCGGTGGGTTCCAGGCCGAGCTGCCGCGCCGAAGCGCTGTCCATCAGCCAGCCGGTCAGCACGCCCTTGTCTATCAACGCGCGCCGCTCGACCGGTAGCCCCTCTCCATCGAAGGGACGCGAGCGCAGGCCGCGGACGCGCAACGGATCGTCGATGATGGTGACGCCCGCGTCGAAGATCGCCTCGCCCAGCATGTCGAGCAGGAAGCTGGATCGGCGCGCAATCGCCGGGCCGACCATGCCGCCGATCAGATGGCCTATCATGCTGGAACCGATACGCGGGTCGAAGATCACCGGCATGACGCCGCTTTCGACCTTCACCGGATTGAGCCGCGCCACCGCGCGCTGACCGGCACGAATCCCGATCGCTTCGGCATCGTCCAGGTCCTCCAGATGCCGTACGCTATGGCTGGCATGGTCGCGCTGCATGTCTGCGCCTGCGCCCGCCAATACGCTGGCCCAGGTCGAATGGCTGGTGCCCGCATAGGCGCCGGCAAAGCCATGGCTGGTCGCCAGCGCGACCTGGCTGCGGCCGCTCGCCGCGCCGCCTCCCTCGCTGTTGGTGATGCCCGGCACGCTGCGCGCGGCTTCCTCGGCGATCAGCGCGCGTTCGCGCAAGGCTGCCGGTTCCGGTTCTTCCGCGTCAGTCAGATCGAGCGAAGGCGGGCGCTTCTTGAGCAGCCGATCCTCCGGCGCGAGGCCGGCATAGGGATCTTCGGGCGCCTCGCGCGCCATGGCGATGCAGCGGTCCACCAGCGTTCCGAGCGTCGCGGGATTCATGTCCGACGCGGAGATGCTGGCGGAACGCTGACCGATGAAGACGCGCAGGCCAATCTCCTCGCCCTCTGACCGCTCGACATCCTCCAGCGCGCCGAGGCGTACCGACACATTGGTCGACGCATTGCAGGCATAGATGGCGTCGGCCGCGTCCGCACCCGCCTGGCGCGCCGCGCTCACCAGATCCTGCGCGCGCGACTGGGCTTCTTCTAGGCTGAGCATGGAGGGGAGATAGTCCTTGAATGGAAGAAAGGAAGGGGGTTGGCCTTACGCGCTTGCCCCAGACGGAACAAGCGCGGGAACAACCGCCGCGAGCCAGCGGTCGAGCAGGTGCCAGGCGACGGCCATGGGCGGCGGGGCAAGGAAGGGCGCATCCGGCTCCCCGGCCAGCGCCGCACGGACCCCTTCGGCATCGCACCAGAAGGCATCCTCTATCTCGGTCGGATCAAGCGTCAGCGCATCATCCTCTGCCGCGCAGATGCAGGCGATCATCAGGGAGGAGGGGAAGGGCCAGGGCTGGCTCATCACATAGCGCACGTCATGAACACGCACGCCGGCTTCCTCATAAAGCTCGCGCGCCACTGCCTCCTCGATCGTCTCGCCCGGCTCGATGAAGCCGGCGAGCGCCGAATAACGGCCGGGCGGCCAGCTATGCTGGCGGCCCAGCAGCACCCGCCCCCGATGCTCCGCCAGCATGATCGCGACCGGATCGGTGCGCGGAAAATGTTCGGCAGCACAATCACTGCATTTGCGCGCCCAGCCCGCCTTGGCCGGCTCCGTCTCCGCGCCGCAAACCGAACAGAAGCGATGCCGGGCGTGCCAATGGACCAGGCTGCGCGCGGTGCCGTAGAGCGCGACCTCCTCGGCCGAAACAAGGTCCGCGATGGCGCGACTGCGTGGCGTCGGCACCAGATTGGGGCCAAGGCCAGCAACCAGCCGGGCAAAGATCGGCCGCTCCTGCATATCGATGCCGAGCAGCACATGATCCTCGACCAGCGCCTCCGCCGCCAGCGGTTCCAGCACCAGATGCCCGTCCGCTTCGACCGGTTCCAGACCGTCCAGCATCAGCAGCCGGGCAGCGGGATTGGCAAAGGCCTCCGCCAGCATCGCGGGATTGGTGCGGATATGGTCGACCCGGTCGAGCGTACCGCCGACAAAGCCTGGCGCTGCGCCCTTGTGCATGTCAGTCCCGTGCATCTCTTTCCTTCCTCACCGCCTCGGCCGCGCGGGCGAACAGGGTCGGCAGCCCCGCTTCGCCAATCCGTTCGACTGGCCACCACTCGCCTTCGCCCGCCGGCGTCATCTTCTCCCCCAGATGGGCATGATGGACCGTCAACGCCAGAGAGAAATGGGTGAAGACATGCGCTATCGGCTGCCCGATCGTCGCCCAGCGCGCGGCGATCGGCGGCGTGGCGTCGGGCGATGCGCTCCAGTCCGAACTGGGCAGCGCGCGCATCCCGCCCAGCAGGCCCTTGTCCGGGCGGCGGACCAGCCAGACATGGCTGTCACGCTCGATCCACCAGCCATGGCCGGTGCGATGCGGCTTGGCTTTCTTCGCCGCCTTGACCGGGAAAGCGGCGGGATCGGCGGTCAGGACAGCGGCGCAATCCTCCCGCAGCGGACAGATGCCACAGGCCGGATTGCGCGACGTGCAGATGGTCGCGCCCAGATCCATCATCGCCTGGGCGAAGTCCCCGGCGCGCGCATCGGGCGTGATATGGTCGGCCGCATCGCGAATCTCCGGCCGGGCGGCGGGCAGCGGCGTATCGATCGCGAAGAGCCGCGCCACCACCCGTTCGACATTGGCGTCGACCACTACCGCCCGCCGTCCAAAGGCGATGGCGGCCACGGCGGCGGCGGTATAGGCGCCCACGCCCGGCAGCGCGCGCAGCCCCTCCTCCGTGTCGGGAAAGCAGCCCTCATGGTCGCGCACCACTGCCCGTGCGCAAGCCAGCAGGTTGCGCGCCCTGGCATAATAGCCCAGCCCTGCCCATGCGGCCATCAGGTCGGCATCCGGCGTCGCCGCCAGATCCGCAACCGTTGGCCAGCGTTGCGTGAACTTCGCGAAGTAAGGGCCGACCGCCGCCACCGTGGTCTGTTGCAGCATCACTTCCGACAGCCACACCCGATAGGGATCGGCGGCGTTGGCGCCCGGCGGCGCACGCCACGGCAGGCGACGCGCGTGGACGTCATAATGGGCCAGCAGGTCGCTCGCGATTTTTATGTCTCTACCCTCGACGCGCATGGCGGCCCTATGCCATTAAGTACGCCATGACGGAACGCCCGGCCCCACCGAAATACAAGAGTCGCAAGACGCCCGCCGAAGAACGGCCACGTGTGGGCGCACCGCGCCGGATCGCCGACCTGATGCCGGACATCGGCCGCGCCGCCTTCCGCAAGTTCGGTTTCGTCCAGTCGAGCATCGTGACGCGCTGGGCGGAGATCGTCGGGGCCCATTATGCGGGCATCAGCGCGCCCGAATCGATCCGTTTTCCGGTCGGGCAGAAGGCCGGCGGCACGCTACAATTGACGGTGATGAGCGGCCATGCGCCGATGGTCCAGCATGTGCTGCCCGATATCATCGAACGGGTGAACCGCTTCTTCGGCTATGCCGCCGTGGCCAAGGTCGCCATGCGGCAGGGCGACATATTGCCCGCGACCGCCGAGCGCCGCCCACCGCCGCGCAACCTCAAGCCCATTCCGGTCGAGCTGGGTGATTCGCTGCGCGACATTGGCGACCCGGAACTGCGCGCCGTGCTCGAATCGCTGGCGCAGGGGCTTGCCAACAGCAGCGGCTTGCCCAAAATTAACTAGAGCGATTTCAAGTCAGATGGGACATCTGACGACTTGGAAATCGCGGAAAACTAAGAAATATTCGGCTCCGGTTCATCCGCATATATCTACGGACACGCCTCATGAAGAAACTGCTCCTGCCGCTCGCCCTGCTCGCCGTTCCCGCAGCCCTGGTAGCGGCGCCCGCCGCCAACTGGGTGAACCGCGTCGTGATTTCCCCGATCGGCGGTCACTTCATGGGCAACCCGGCCGCGCCGACCAAGCTGATCGAATATGTCAGCTATACCTGTTCGCACTGCGCCCATTTCGTCGGCGAGGCCAGCGCGCCGCTCAAGACCCAATATGTGAAGGACGGCAAGCTCAGCGTCGAGGTGCGCAACGCCGTGCGCGACAAATATGACCTGACCGCCGCGCTGCTCGCCCGCTGCGGCGGCCCGGCTCGCTTCATGGGCAATCATGAGGCGCTGTTCGCCAACCAGACTGCCTGGATGGAGCAGCTTGAAACCTACGACCGCGACGCCACCAAGCCGACCGAGCAGATTCCCGCGCTCAAGGATATCGGTCAGAAGACCGGCCTTTATGCGCTGATGAACAAGCGTGGTTTTTCCAATGCCCAGCTCGACGCCTGCATCGCCAACCCGCAATCGATGAAGCAGGTGCTGGCCATGACCGACGAGGCGTGGAACAAGATAAAGATTACGGGCACGCCCAGCTTCACCGTCAACGGCACGCTGGTCCAGGGTTCGACCTGGGCGATCCTTCAGGCTGCATTGCCCCCCGCCGCGCGCTGATCTACACCCAATCCCATACGCCAATCATCGGAGCCTAGCCCGTCGTGAAAGCATATCCTCGTCCAGCCTTGGCCGGCATTGCCCTCATCGCCCTCAGCCTGACCCTCGCCGCATGTAGCAAAAGCGAGGAAGGCGCCAAGCCCAGCGGCGAGCCGATCGCCGCCGTTGCCGCGCCCGCCGGCACAAGCTGGTCGGAAACCATCGCCGAGACGCCCGAAGGCTATTATCTGATGGGCAATCCCAACGCGAAGCTGAAACTGGTCGAATATGGCTCCTACACCTGCAGCCATTGCCGCGATTTCGCTGCCGAAGCCTCGGAAGAGATCAAGAAGATCGTCGACACCGGCAAGATGAGCTTCGAATTCCGCACCTATGTGCGTGACCCCATCGACCTCACCACCGCCCTGCTCGCGCGCTGCGGCGGCAAGGATATTTATTACCCGCTTTCGGAACAATTTTTCGCCAATCAGGCAGCGATGTTCGAGAAGGTACAGGGTCAGGAGGCTGCATTTAAAAATGTGGAACAGCTCCCGCCCGCCCAGCGCTTCGGCGCCATCGCGCAGATTGCCGGCCTGGTCGAATATGCACAGCAGCGCGGCATTTCCGCCGATCAGGCCAAACAATGCCTGACCGACACCGCAGCCGCCGAAAAGCTCGCCAAGGGCGTCGAAGCCGCCAACAGCCAATATCAGATTCAGGGTACGCCCAGCTTCCTTATCAACGGCGTGCTGGTCGACAATGTCGCCAACTGGGCCTTGCTCCAGCCCAAGCTCAAACAAGCGGGCCTCTGATTGACGCGGGGGGGAGCGATAGAGGCGTTTGCGCATAGGAAGGCCGGGGCGGCGTTGTGCCGTTCCGGTGAAGCCCCATGCAGATAAAACGCCTCAAGCTCTCCGGATTCAAAAGCTTCGTCGATGCGACGGAGTTGCGGATCGAACCGGGCCTGACCGGTATCGTCGGTCCCAATGGCTGCGGCAAATCCAACCTGCTGGAAGCCATTCGCTGGGTGATGGGCGAATCCAGCGCCAAATCCATGCGCGGCGGCGGCATGGAGGATGTCATCTTCGCCGGCACCACCACGCGCCCGCAGCGCGACTTCGCCGAAGTGTCGCTGCTCACGGTGCAGGAACAGGGCGAGTTGTTCGCCGCTGTCGAGGTGAGCGCCGACAGCGAACTGGAAGTCACCCGCCGCATCGAACGGGGCGCGGGCAGCGCCTATCGCGCCAATGGCAAGGATGTCCGCGCCAAGGATGTCGCGCTGATCTTCGCCGACGCCGCCACCGGCCCGCACAGCCCGGCGCTGGTCAGCCAGGGCCGCATCGCCGCCGTCATCGCCGCCCGCCCGCAGGAACGCCGTGCCATGTTGGAGGAGGCAGCGGGCATCGCCGGCCTCCATGTCCGCCGCAAGGATGCGGAACAGAAATTGCGCGCGGCCGAGGCCAATCTCGCCCGGTTGGACGAAATATTGGCCGACATGGACATGCGCGCCAACAATCTGCGCCGTCAGGCCAAGGCGGCGGAACGCTATATCCGCCTGTCCGAACAGATTCGCGTCGCCGAGGGCCGCACCCTTTTCGCCCGCTGGCGCGAGGCCAACGCCAGCGCAGAGGCAGCGCGCGCCGAAGCGAAACAGGCCGAAGCCGCTGTCGCTGCCGCGCAGGAAGGACAGATCGCCGCCGCCGCCCATGGCCAGGCTGCCATCGCCACGCTGGCCGACCGGCGCACCGCCGCCCAACAGGCCCGCGACGCCGCCAATGAGGCGGGCCATCGCCTCACCGCCCTGCGCACCGAACGGGAGTCGGTCGTCCGCCGCCTCGCCGACCTTGCCCAGCAGGCGGGGCGACTGGAGGAAGACCGCGCGCGCGAAGGCACGCTCGCCAATGACGCGGCCGACGCCATCGCCCGCCTGACCGCCGAGACCGGCACGCTCAAGGCGCGAATCACCGAGACGGAGAAGCTGCGTCCCAATTTCGCCGCGCGCATCGCCACCGCAGAGGATGGCGCGCGCGTCGCCGAACTGGACCTGGCCAAGGCCATGGCGAAGCAGGCCGCCGAACAGGCCGAACTGCGCGTCGCCGAAGCGGCGCTCGCCGCCGCACGCAGCCGCCTGGACCGCGCCGAACGCGAAGTAACGCGACTCGCGGCCGAAGCTACAGCCTTACCCGACGCCGCACCTCTGGAGGCGCAGCGCGAAGCGGCCCTGGCCGATCAGACGCAAGCCAAAGCCGATCGCGATGCAGCCGAAGCCGCAATCCAGGCTGCCGATGCCGACCGCCAAGCCGCAGCAGAGGCGCGCGCCTCCGCGGAAGCCGCGCTTGCCTCCATGCGCGCCGCCCTCGCCGCGCTCGACAGCGAGGCGGCGGCGCTCACACGCGCCATCGACAGCGATACCGGCAACAGGGCGCGGGCGCTGGACAGGCTGAAGGCCGCGCCCGGCTATGAACGCGCGCTTGCCGCTGCTCTTGGCGACGATCTGGAGGCGCCGGTCGGCGCGGAGGGCAAGCGTCGCTGGGCCGGCGCCGATCCGCTCCCCGGCGACCCGCCCCTGCCCACGGGCACGACCGCGCTCGCTACCCATGTCACCGCCCCGCCCGAACTGGCCCGTCGCCTGGCGCAAGTGGCTGTGGCGGATCGCGACGAGGGCCAGCCCCTCGCCGTGGGCCAGCGCCTCGTCACCCTCGACGGCCGGTTGCGCCGTTGGGACGGCTATATCGCGACCGAAGGCGGTGCAGCGGCAGCCGAACGGCTGATCCGGCTCAACCGGCTGGAGGCGATCGCCGCCGCCCGTCCCGCCGCACAGGCCGAAGTCGAACGCGCGGGTGCCGCGCAAGAAAATGCCAAGACACGTGAGCAGGCGGCGGGTCAATCACTGGACCAGGGCCGCACCGCCCTGTCGCAGGCCGACCAGAGCCTGCGCGTCGCCCTGCGCGCCGCTGATGAGGCGACCACCGCACTTGAACGGCTGGCGGGCCGCCGCGAAGCGATAGAGGAACGCCTCACCGAAGCACGCCGCGATCACGACGGCGCGCAGACCGACCATGAAAAGGCGGAAACCGTGCGCGCCGCCGTGCCCGATGGTGCGGAAACCCGTGCTTTGGTCGCGACCCTGGTTCAGGCGAGCGAGAAGGCCCGTGCTGTCGTCAGCCAGCTTCAGGCCGATCAGGCGCTGGCGGACCGCGCCCTGTCCAGCGACCGCGAGCGGCAAGCGGCGGCCGATGCCGAGATCAAGGGCTGGCGCGCCCGCGCCGGGGAAGCCGCCAAGCGCATCGGCGCCATGGTCGCACGCGCCGAGGAGATCACGGCCGAACGCAGCGCGATCGAAGCCCAGCCCGATATGCTGGCGCAGGCCATCGCCGACCTCAGCGATCAGGGTTCGGCCCTGACCGACACCGCCGATCAGGCCCGCCGTGCCGAGCAGGAGGCGGAAGCAGCACTACGCACCGCCGAATCACGTGCCGCGCAGGCCAGCGAAGCGCTCGCCACCGCACGCGAATCCCGCGCCACCGCCGTCGCCCGCGCCGAAGCCGCCGACGAACGCCGGATCGAAACCAACCGCCTGTCGGGTGAACGTTTCGAATGTCCGCCCCCGGTGCTGCCGGAAAAGCTGGGCTTCTCCAGCGCCGACATCCGCATCGCCCAGACCGAGCAGGCCGAACATGATCGTTTCGTCGCCGATCGCGAGCGGATCGGCCCGGTCAACCTCGTCGCCGCGCGCGAACTGGAGGAGCTGGAAACCACCCAGGCGACCAGCCGCGCCGAAAGCGACGAACTCACCCAGGCCATTCACCGCCTGCGCGGCTCGATCGGCAGCTTGAACCGCGAGGGGCGCCAGCGCCTGCTCGCCGCGTTCGAGGCGGTGGATGGCCATTTCCGCCGCCTCTTCACCACCCTGTTCAACGGCGGCCAGGCGCATCTGGAGCTGATCGACAGCGACGATCCGCTGGAGGCGGGGCTGGAGATCATGGCCCAGCCGCCGGGCAAGAAGCTCGCCGCGCTCACCCTGTTGTCGGGTGGCGAGCAGGCACTGACGGCCGTAGCGCTGATCTTCGGCCTGTTCCTCACCAACCCCGCGCCGATCTGCGTGCTGGACGAAGTCGATGCGCCGCTCGACGACGCCAATGTCGAGCGTTTCTGCGACCTGCTCGACGCCATGGTGGCGCAGACCAACACCCGCTACCTGATCGTCACCCATAATGCGGTCAGCATGGCGCGAATGCACCGGCTGTTCGGCGTCACCATGGTCGAACGCGGCGTCAGCCGCCTCGTTTCGGTCAACCTCCATGGCGCCGAGGCGCTGTTGGCGGCCGAATAGGGCCAGTTCGCCCCGGCTGGTCCTTGTTCTCCTTCCGCTGGAACCGCAGCGTCACGCGCCAACGATAAGGAATGACCATGGTGCACCTGCCTCCCTTCGCGCTCGATCACTGGCTGTCGACCTATGATTTCGCGACCCCGCCCATCGCCTATAATCTGGCGTCCAGCACCGGCCCGCGCTGGAGCGTCGCCGACATCTGCGCGCTGGGCGACGCGCCGCTGGCGATCGACGACACGATCCTGAGCTATGCCCCGCCCGAAGGCAGTCGGGCGTTGCGCGAGGCGATCGCCGCTTTCCATGACACCGACCCGGACAGCATCATCGTTACCACCGGCGCATCGGAGGCGCTGTCCATCCTCTTCTGCCTCGGCGCGCAACCGGGCGCGAACATCGTCCTGCCCGATCCCGGCTATCCCGCCTATGAGGCGGTGGCGCAGGCCTGGGGCCTTGCGACCCGTTCCTATCATCTGCGGCGGGAAGACCGGTTCATCCAGCGCGCCGACGCGATCCTGGCGCAGGTCGATGCCGACACCGCATTGGTGATCCTCAACACGCCCCACAATCCCACCGGAACCGTCATGCCACGCATCGAGATCGAAGCGCTGGCCGCAGCTCTGGCCGAACGGGGCGTGCCGCTGCTGGTGGATGAAGTCTATCACCCGCTCTATTTCACCGCACCCCAGCCCTCGGCCGCCGGCATTCCCAACGTCATCGTCACCAGCGACCTGTCAAAGGCGCTGTCGCTGCCGGGCCTGCGGACGGGCTGGCTGATCGATGCGGACGCCGACCGGCGCGCGCGCATCATCGACGCCCGCAGCTATTTCACGATCAGCGGTTCGCCGCTGCTCGAACGGCTCGCCACCCATGCGTTACAACAGAGCGACGCCATTCTCGCCCGATTGCGTTCGGTTGCGCAGGCCAATATCGCGCAGCTCGACGCGCTCATTGCCGGATCGGGCGGCCGCCTTGCCTGGGTGCGGCCGGACGGCGGAACGACGGCTTTCCCCTGGTTCACCGACGGCCGCGACAGCCGTTCCTTCTGCCAGACCCTGGCCGCGCAGGGCGTATTGCTCGCGCCCGGCGACTGTTTCGGCCATCCGGCCCATATGCGGCTGGGCTTTACGCAGCAGGAAGAAGGGCTTGCGACAGCAGTGGGCCGGATCGCCGCCGCTCTTACGGCAATATAGCGGGGCGCTCGCCTTTCCGTGGCAGCGCCATCATGCGGTGGCGCTGCCCACCACCAGGCAGGCCAGAAACATCAATAGGCCAGCAAAGCGATTGGAGCGGAACTTGGTAAGTGGGTCGACGCCGTCTTCCTTCAGCGTCCCCACCTGCCACAACAGATGCGCCGCCATCGGCAGCAACGCCGCAAGCGCCAGAACCTGCGGCCTGAGCTGCCAGATCGCGCCTGCCCACAGCGCCAGCGCCAGCGCATAGCAGAGCGTCACGCCCGGCCGCACATGCCGCCCCATAGACAGCGCGCTGGACCCGATCCCGATCAGCGCATCGTCCTCCCGGTCCTGCATCGCATAGATGGTGTCATAGCCCACCACCCAGAAGATACTTCCGGCATAGAGCAGCAGTCCGGGCAGGGTGAGCGCGCCGACGACCTCGCTCCATCCCACCAGCGCTGCCCAGGAAAAGACGAGGCCCAGCCAAAGCTGCGGCCATCCGGTGATCCGCTTCATGAAGGGATAGGCCGCGACCAGAGCGAGACTGCCCAGCGCCACGACCTGCGCATAAAGATGAAGCTGCAGCAGCACGACCAGGCCCACCAGGCACAAGGCGATCAGCCAGGCCCAGGCGGCCTTCACCGATACCGCGCCGCTCGCCAGCGGCCGGGCAGCGGTGCGCGCCACCTTCCGGTCAAGGTCACGATCGACGATGTCGTTGAACACGCATCCCGCGCCGCGCATCGCAATGCTGCCCAGCAGCAACCAGGCGATCAGCGGCCAGCGGGCGAATCCGCCCCCGGCCAGCGCTACGGCCCAGGCGCCGGGCCAGAAGAGCAGCCACCAGCCGATCGGTCGATCGAACCGCGCCAACTGCGCCAATGCACGCGGCGTGTTCGGCAACCGCGACAGCAATGTGCGCGCTTCGCTGTCAGGGACGATCGTCTGATTCACTGCGACTCCGTTCACCCTCGCGCTTGTCGAAGGACCATGCTTCTCTTTAAGGAAGAAGACACATCCGACAAGTCACGAGGCATATGACCGCAACCCCCGCCTGGCCGCCGCAAAGCGCTCCGCGCCTTCATGTCGAAACCCCGTTGGGTGAGGGGGTCGCCGTGCCGGTCGACGGCAATCCGGCCCATTATCTCATCAGCGTCATGCGGGTGAAGCCGGACGATATCGTCCTGCTGTTCGACGGCCGGTCGGGCGAATGGGCGGCGCGCGCGCGCGACATTCGCAAACGGGATCTGGTGCTGGAGTGCGTCCAGCAGACCAAGCCGCCCGAAACCGTGCCCGACTTCTGGCTCTGCTGCGCCCCCATCAAGAAGGGGCGGATCGACCTGATCGCGGAAAAGGCGTGCGAACTGGGCGTGGCCCGGCTTCAGCCGGTGCTCACCCGGCGCGCGGTGGTGGACAAGCTCAACCTCGACCGGCTGCGCGCCCATCTGGTCGAGGCGGCAGAACAATGTGGCCGCACCGCACTGCCCGACCTGCCCGAAATGGTGAAGCTGGACGCTCTGCTCAGGGACTGGCCCGTCGACCGCCACCTCTTCTTCGCCGACGAAACCGGCGGCGCGCCGCTGGCCGAAAGCCTGCGCGCCCATGTCGGCCCGGCCGCCTTCCTGGTCGGCCCGGAGGGCGGATTCGACCCGGCGGAGCGTGACGCGATCCGCGCCACACCGGGCGCCGTGCCGGTATCGCTCGGCCCCCGAATCCTGCGCGCGGAGACCGCCGCCATCGCCGCCACGACCGCCTGGATGACGATCAACGGCGATTGGGTCTAGTTTCATTTCGCTATGTTATTGCGCAGACCATAGGCGCAACTTATCTGTCGGCAGCGCGCTCTTGTTTGACGCGCATGGGGGAAGCACTAAGGGCGGGGCATGAGCACCAGAACAGACTCCGGGGACCATGATCCCGTCATCGAAAGCCGCGACCAGTTGATCGCGGCCTTTTCCAAGGGCGAAAAGCCCAAGGAACGCTGGCGGATCGGCACCGAGCATGAGAAATTCGTCTATAGCCGCAAGGATCATCACGCCCCTTCCTATGAGGAGATGGGCGGCATCCACACGCTGCTGATCGGCCTGACCCGCTATGGCTGGAGCCCGGTGTTCGAGGGTGAGAATATCATCGCCCTGTCCGGCAGCGACGGCACGATCAGCCTGGAGCCGGCAGGCCAGCTTGAACTCAGCGGCGCGCCGCTCGACAATCTGCACCAGACCTGCGCCGAAACCGGGCGGCATCTGGAGCAGGTGAAATATGTCGGCGACATGCTGGGCCTGGGCTTTCTGGGCCTGGGCATGTGGCCGGACAAGAGCCGCGAAGCGCTGCCGATCATGCCCAAGGGGCGCTACGACATCATGCTGCGGCACATGCCGCGCGTGGGGTCGATGGGTCTCGACATGATGCTGCGCACCTGCACGATCCAGACCAATCTGGACTATGGCAGCGAAGCCGACATGGCGCAGAAGTTCCGGGTGTCGCTGGCCCTCCAGCCGCTCGCCACCGCATTGTTCGCCAACTCGCCCTTCACCGATGGGAAGCCCAACGGGTTCCTGTCCTACCGCAGCCATATCTGGTCGGACACCGATCCGCACCGTACCGGGATGCTGCCCTTCGTGTTCGAGGATGGCTTCGGTTACGAGCGCTATGCCGACTATGCGCTCGATGTGCCGATGTATTTCGTCTACCGCGACGGCGGATATATCGACGCGGCGGGCCTGAGCTTCCGCGACTTCCTTGCCGGGAAACTCTCCGTCCTGCCCGGTGAGAAGCCGACCGAGAAGGATTGGGAGGATCATCTCTCCACCGCCTTCCCCGAAGTGCGGATGAAGAGCTTCCTCGAAATGCGCGGTGCCGATGGCGGCCCGTGGAACCGCATCTGCGCGCTGCCCGCCTTGTGGGTCGGCCTGCTCTACGATCAAGGCGCGCTCGACGCGGCCTGGGACGTGGTCAAGGACTGGAGCATGGAGGAACGGCAGATCCTGCGCGATTCCGTGCCGAAGCTGGGCCTTGACGCACCGATCGGCGGCGGCCGCACATTGCGCGACATTGCCGGGGAAGTGGTGAACATCGCTCGTTCGGGCCTGACTGCCCGCGCCCGTCTCAACAGCGCGGGGGACAATGAAACCGGCTATCTCTCCGCCCTTGATGAGGTGATCGCGTCCGGCAAGACCCATGCCGAACGGCTGCTGGACCGCTATCATGGCGAATGGCAGGGCGACCTCAGCCGCATCTACGCCGAAGAGAGCTTCTAACGGAGCGTCATTCCGCCGGTTGCGCTATTGCCGCCGTCTCGCGCTTCCTCCCCGTCATCCAGGCGAAGAGGCGCGGGACAGGCGCATTGCGTTCCATCCATTCACTATAGGCGCGATAGTCCGGATCAGCCGACAAATGCTGCTCCTCGGTCTTCGCGCGCCAATAATAGACCGCGTTGGTCAGCGCCAGCATCGCGCAGTTGCGCACCATGTCGGTCAAGGAGCCGCTGACCGTCAGGAAAGGCAGCGCCGAAAACCACCAGAAGAGGTTTTTGGAGAGGTAGGCCGGATGCCGCGTCCAGCGATAGGGACCGTGGGTCAGGATGCCGCGATGGGTCAGGTTGGAAAAGCGAATACCGAACGCCACCGTCGCCCAGGCATAGATAGCGGTCAGCAGCACCAGCCAGCCGCCCAATATCCATTGCAGCGCGCTCATCCCCTGCGTCCACACATCCCACTCCGCGCCGCCGGCATGGTAGTCGAGCGGCCCGCCGCCGGCCATCAGCACGAAGGGCGGATAGCAGATCAACGCCGCCAGCCAGCCGCTCAGGAGGGGATTGGCAGTGCGGATATGCGAGTCCAGCGGCTTGAAGGTCAGGACATAGCCGACCGTCGCCATGCAGACATCGATCATGAACATGACCGCGATCAGAAAACCGGCCAACGCCACGGGATTGGCGACAATATCGGCGATCCGCCATTCCACCACGCTGGCGAAATTGCCCGGCACGATCGACACCATGAAGGCGAGGAAAAAGCCCTTCACCGCCCAGGCACGCGCGTGATGCGCCACCTGTTGCCGGTCAGGCGCACCCGCAGCGCCGCCGATCACCCATTGGCCAAAGCTGTAGGAAGCGTCCTTTGGGTCCACCAGCCGCCGGTCGATCCAGACGATATAGGGAATGGACGCACCCAGCAGCCAGGGCGCGGCGCTCATGAACAGGTCCATCGAAAAACGGTAATTGCCGCTCCAGTACCAGCGCGCGATGCAATAGAAGATGGCGATGGCGAGCCAGGTCGCCCACAGCCCGGCGATCTTGACGATGCTGATATCCAGCACATCCCACACCGGGCGCGGCTTTGCCTGCCAGTCGATCCCGGTCGATGCGTTGCGATGCACCTTGTCGACGATCAGCGACCAGAGCACCATCGGCAGTCCGCAGGCGACCACGGCCGCCAGCCCCGCATTCGGCCCATTCATGCCATAATGGCGCGCCACCAGCGTCCAGAGCATAAGCCCGACCAGGCCGGCAACACCGACCCCGTGGCTGACGGCGGAGGGGGGACAGGGATCAGCCTTGCTCATGACCGCCAGCCTCTAACGGAAAATGGTAAGCAAGCGATGAAGGCAAAAAAGCGGAAGCGGCACGGAATATCAGGTTGGGATCAGCCGCCTGTTCCACCCAACACGTTGATGGTGAAGGCCAGAATACCGAGATTGAAGAGGAAGGCCGCCAGGCATTGGAACAACACCGTCCTGCGCATGGCCGTCGCCGTCACCGACACATCGGACGTCTGGAAGGTCATGCCCAGGGTGAAGGCGAAATAGAGGAAATCCCAATAGCCCGGCTCCTCCTCCGCCGGAAAATCCAGCCCGCCCTGATCCTTCCCCACCGCGTCGGGCAGGTAGAAGATATGGGCATAATGCATCGCATAGACGAGGTTGGAAAAGAGCCAGGCGATCAGCAGCGTCGCCAGCAGCAGCGCGATCATCACGCCATTCGGCCCGCCATGCTGGCCGATCGCCACCCCCACCGCAATCAGGATCACCAGGCTGACGACCCCGGTCAGCAACAGCATCAGTTCGCGATTGGCGTCGTTGGCCTGCGCATTGCGCCGCATCGTGGCGGGCGCCGCGTCGATCAGCGGCACGACCGACGCCATGAACGCCAGCGCGGCCAGATCGAACCCCGCCATCACCGCCTGATGCCATGGCAACACCAACGCCAGCGGTACAACGATCGCCAGCAGCAGCAGAAACATGCCGTAGCGCCAGGGGAAGAGGGACGAAGAACGCATGGTTCGCATCAAAAGCCCAAAGCCCCCGGTTGGCAAGCGCCCGGTGATTCTTTCATGCTGTTCCTATCGCCAAACTCCGTTCGTTTCCGCGCAGGCCGGTCAGCATCGCAGCGAAAGGCACCGCGCTTTTGACTGGCGCGCAGCGCTACAGGCTGTAAAGAACAGATCATGACCAAAGGGCAGGGCGCCAAAGGGCAGGACGGATGATCGCGAAACTGAAAGGGCGGCTGGACAGCACCGGCATCGACCATGCCATCATCGACGTGGCCGGAGTCGGCTATCTGGTCGGCGCCTCCTCCCGCACGCTGGCCGCGCTGGGACCGGTGGGGGAAGCGGTGACGATCCACACCGAAATGCTGGTGGCGGCGGACTCGATCCGCCTCGTCGGCTTCGCCCGCGCCGAGGAACGCGACTGGTATCGCCTGCTCACCCATGTCCAGGGCGTCGGTTCGCGCGTGGCGCTCGCCATCCTCTCCGCACTCGAACCGCAGGACCTGCACCGCGCCATCGCGATGGGCGACAAGGCGATGGTCGCCCGCGCCAACGGCGTCGGCCCCAAGCTCGCCCAGCGCATCGTCAACGAACTGAAGGACAAGATCGGCGCCGCCCCCACCGGCAGCCCGCTGACGCCGGGCGCGGTCCTGCTGCCCAGCGGCGGCCACAGCGCCGATGCGCTTTCCGCGCTCCAAAATCTGGGCTTCAAACCCGCCGAAGCCAGCATCGCAGTCGCCGCCGCCGAAGAGGAACTGGGTGAGGACGCCAGCCTCGATGCCCTGGTGCGCCTGGCGCTGCGGAAGGCGGCGAAGTGATGCAGTTACCCACCAGTCATATGGAAGATCAATCTCATCGAAACGGACAATCCGCGCTGGATCAATCTGGCCGTCAATCTTGGCTTACCACCGCTTGCACCGAACCAGCCGCCCGATGGATGCTGAAACAAGTTCAGCATGACGATGGTGACATGCGAGCCGCCCATGACTGACGACGACCGCCTCCTCACCCCCAGCCGTCGGCCCGAGGATGTCGATGCAGCGTTGCGCCCCAAGTCGCTGGACGAGTTTATCGGACAACAGGCCGCACGCGAGAATCTGCGTATCTTCATCCAGGCGGCGAGGTCGCGGGGCGATGCGCTCGACCATGTACTCTTCTTTGGCCCGCCGGGACTGGGCAAGACGACGCTGGCGCAGATCGTCGCCAAGGAAATGGGCGTGGGCTTCCGGGCCACGTCCGGCCCTGTCATCGCCAAATCGGGCGATCTTGCCGCCCTGCTCACCAATCTGGATGAGGGCGACGTCCTGTTCGTGGACGAGATCCATCGCCTCAACCCGGCGGTCGAGGAAGTGCTCTACCCCGCGATGGAGGACCGCGCGCTCGACCTGATGATCGGGGAGGGGCCGTCCGCCCGCTCCGTGCGCATCGACCTGCCGCGCTTCACTCTGGTCGGCGCGACCACCCGCCAGGGGCTGCTCACCACGCCGCTGCGCGATCGTTTCGGCATTCCGGTGCGGCTGCAATTCTACACGGTCGAGGAACTGGAACTGGTCGTCCGTCGCGCCGCGCGGCTGCTCGACCTTGCCATCACTTCCGACGGCGCGGTCGAGATCGCACGCCGTTCGCGCGGCACTCCGCGCATCGCCGGGCGACTGCTGCGCCGGGTGCGCGACTTCGCCGATGTCGCCGGAGCGCCTTCGGTCGATCGGAAGGTCGCGGATGCGGCGCTCCTGCGGCTGGAGGTCGACCAGCTTGGCCTCGACCTGATGGACCGGCGCTATCTGATGATGATCGCCGACATTTATCGCGGCGGCCCGGTTGGTGTCGAAACGCTGGCGGCAGGCCTGTCCGAAGCGCGCGACACGATCGAGGAAGTGATCGAACCCTATCTGATCCAGCTCGGCCTGATCGCCCGCACCGCGCGCGGGCGATGCCTCAACGGTCCGGGCTGGAAGCATCTGGGCCTCAATCCACCGGCGGGAAATCAGGACGGACTTTTCGACTGAGGACCGCATCGGAAAAGCATGGCCGTTACGGCAAGGCGAGGCTATAGCTTCGCCAGAGAGCAGGCGCGCGCCAGATGCGCCGGAAACCGCAGGAGTCGAGCCTTGAGGGCCATCGAGACATTTCCCAACCTCGTCACCATGTTTTTCACCCGCGCAGAGGAAAAGGGCGATACCCCTTTCCTCTGGCGCAAGAGCGATGGGCAATGGCACGCGCTGAGCTGGACGGAGGTCGCGCGCCAGGTCGCCGCGCTCGCCACCGCGCTCAAGGCGTTGGGCCTGAAGCCGGGCGAGCCGGTCATGCTGGTGAGCGAGAATCGTCCTGAATTCTGCATCGCCGACCTTGCCATTATGGCGGCGGGCTGCATCACCGTCCCCACCTACACCACCAACACCACCCGCGATCACCAGCATATATTGACCGACAGCGGCGCCCGCGCCGTCATCGTTTCGACCGCCAAGCTGGCGCAGGTGTTGATGCCCGCCGTCATCCGGTCCCAGGCCAGCTTCGTCATCGGCATGGAGCCGCTGCGCGGTGCGCAGGGCACCTCCACCTGCCATCTCTGGAGCGACCTGATCGCCGCCCATCCGGCCGATGTCGACGCCATCTCCGCCAGCCAGACCGCGACCCGCAGCGACCAGGCCTGCATCATCTACACCAGCGGCACCGGCGGCGCGCCGCGCGGGGTGATGCAGCATCATGGCGCGATCCTCGCCAATGTGGAGGGCGCGGGGAAGATCGTGGTGGAGGATTTCGGCTGGGGTGACGAGGTGTTCCTCTCCTTCCTGCCGCTCTCCCACGCCTATGAACATAGTGGCGGCCAGTTCCTGCCGATGCTGCTGGGCGGGCAGATCTATTATGCGGAAGGGCTGGAAAAGCTCGCCAGCAATATCGAGGAAGCACGTCCGACCATCATGGTCGTCGTACCCCGCCTGTTCGAGGTGCTGCGCGCGCGCATCATCAAGTCGATCGAGAAACAGGGGAAATTCCCCGCCTATCTGCTGAGCCAGGCGCTGCGCATCGCGGCGAAGGAGCAGGCGGGGAAAGGCTCCGTCTTCGACCGCCCGATCAAGCTGCTCCTGTCCCGCACCCTCATCCCCAAGATTCGCGCCCGTTTCGGCGGCCGGTTGAAGGCGCTGGTGTCGGGCGGCGCGCCGCTCAATCCCGATGTCGGCCTCTTCTTCGACGCGATGGGCCTCACCCTGTTGCAGGGCTATGGCCAGACCGAGGCCGGACCGGTGGTGAGCTGCAACCGCCCCTCTGCCGGCATCGCCATGGACACGGTCGGCCCGCCGCTCGACGGCGTCGAGGTGAAGATTGCCGAGGATGGCGAAATCCTGGTGCGCGGCGAACTGGTCATGCACGGCTATTGGCGCAACCCCGCCGAAACCGAAAAGGCGCTGAAAGACGGCTGGCTTCACACCGGCGACATTGGCGAGATCGATAGCAAGGGCCGCATCCGCATCACCGATCGCAAGAAGGATCTGATCGTCAACGACAAGGGCGACAATGTCTCGCCGCAGAAGGTCGAGGGCATATTGACGCTCCAGCCGGAAATCGGCCAGGCCATGGTCCATGGCGACCGGCGACCCTATCTGGTCGGCTTGATCGTGCCCGACGCGGAATGGACCCGCGAATGGGCCGCGGAACAGGGCGTCGCGGTGGAAGTCGCCGCGTCCAACCCGGCCTATCAGGCAGCGCTGCGGGCGGCGGTCGACCGAGTGAATGACGACCTGTCGGTGATCGAACGGATCCGCCGCTTCATCCTGGCCGACGAGCCGTTCACGATCGAGAATGAGGAAATGACCCCCTCAATGAAGATCCGCCGCCATGTCATCCGCAAGCGCTATGCGGACCGGCTGGACGCGCTGTACAAGGGGTAAGGTAAGGAATCGGTCGATTGGCGGACCATATTCCCCCTCCCGTAGGCGGGAGGGGGATATCTTCTCTCCCATCCACATCCGCCATCATGCTACGCTTCATACCAAGCCGTCGATTGCCGCCCAGCCATCCGCACCGATGCCGCGCAGCATCCACCTGTGCTCCGCCTTCACACCGCCCAGCGCCATGACGGCTCCATCCACCCGCCGCGCCAGCCCCGCAAAACGCACTCTCCCCAGCGCTGGCGCGCCGGGATGCGACCGGGTGGGAAAGAGCGGTGACAGCAGCACCATGTCTACTCCTGCGCATCGTGATGCCATCACCTCCCGCACGTCATGCGCCGGTGCGCTGCGGATCATGCCGCGCCGCAAGCGCTTAACCTCGCGCCCGTGCCAGCCGTCGGCCTTCCATGCCAGCGCGTCCCGCATGTCCCCCGCCAGGATCAGCACCAGCCGCCGCCGCCGAGCGATGCCCCCCAACGCCTCGAACAATCTCCGTCGCGCGACGGCATCAGTGCGATAGTGGCGGAAGAGGATGCCCGCCCTCCCCTTGGGCAGCCGCGCGGCCGCCGCCAGCAAGGCATCATCAGCCACCCGCTCATCGGTGATGAGCCAGAGGCCGGGCAGCTTTTTGCGGTGGCGGCGATGCATGGCCATCCCTATAGCAGCGCGCATGACGACCGCCAGTTTCACCGCCGATGATCTTGACCGCATCGAAGCCGCCCAGCGCCTGGCCGCCGTGCGCGACACCATGGATCGCGCCGCACGCCTGACCGATCGCACGGCCGAGGATATCCGCCTGATCGCCATATCCAAGACGCATGATGCCGATGCCATCCGGCCGCTGATCCAGGCCGGACAGCGCATCTTCGGTGAAAATCGCGTGCAGGAAAGTCAGGAAAAATGGCCCGCGCTGCGCGAGGAATTTCCTGACCTCGCGCTGCATCTGGTCGGCCAGCTTCAGTCCAACAAGGCGGCCGAGGCGGTCGCTCTGTTCGATATGATCCATGGCCTGGACCGCCCGTCGCTGCTGACCGCGCTCGCCAGGGCGATGGACGCGGCGGGCAAGCGCATTCCCTGTTTCCTCCAGGTCAATATTGGCGCCGAGCCGCAGAAGGGCGGCTGCCCTATCGCCGATGTGCCGACGCTGATCGCCGCAGCGCGCGATGCGGACATCCCCTTGTTGGGCCTGATGTGCGTGCCGCCCGCCGACATCGAGCCGGCGCCCTTCTTCGCCCTGCTGGCGAAGATAGCGCGGGAAGAGGGCCTTGCCCGCCTCTCCATGGGCATGTCGGGCGATTATGAAACGGCGATCATGCTGGGCGCAACCGACATCCGCGTCGGTACGGCCCTCTTCGGCGAAAGGCCCTCTCCCGCCCGTCCTGTGCCGGCGAGCGGGAGAGGGATGCTCAGAAACTCCCGCGCAAAGTAATGCCGTAGGTGCGCGGTTCGGCCAGATAGGCCGAGATGAGCTGGTTGGCCATCGGCGCGCCCAGCGCGAACTGGCCGGTGGTCGACGTCGCCGGGCTGCTTGACTGAAGCGGGCTGGAGAAGGCGACCTGGCTGTAATTCTGGTTGAAGATATTCTGGCCCCAGAATTCCACCGCCCAGCGCTGATTGGGTCCGCGGATGCCGACACGGGCGTTCACGACGGCAAAGCCATCCTGATTTTTCTCCGGGAACAGGTCAGACCCGGTATTGAAGTCGCTGGTCAGTCGGCCATCGACATAGAAGAGCGCCGACAGGCCACTGGAGCCGATGTCCGGCGTCCAGGCGATACTGCCCGTCGTAACCGATTGCGGCGCGTTGCTGTTGATCGATCCGGGAAGCAGGAACAGCGCCGGGTCGAGCGGCACGCTGCCGTCGCTGCTGCCGACCAGCCGGTTGGCGAATTTCGCCCGCGCCCAGGTAAAGCCGCCCGACACGCGGACATTGCGCGCCGGCGTCGCCGACAGTTCCAGTTCCACGCCCTGGCTGATAAGGCCCGGCCCGACATCGCCGCTATCGCAGGTCCGCGCCGCGCTCAACGCGCTGTCGCAGCCATTGATATTCTGCACGACAAAGCTGGTGCCATTGAAGGTGTTGAGCTGGAAATTCTTGAACTCCTGCCGGAAGGCGGCGATGTTCGCGCTCCATTTGGGCTGGCTGTATTTGAGGCCCACTTCGAACGAATCAACCTTCTCCGCCGCGAAGCGCAGGCTGGTGACATCGGCATTGGTGCGCGGCGCGAACACGGCGGGAATGAGGTTGACGCCCGTCGACCCCAACTGGAACCGGTCGAGATTATAGCCGCCCGCCTTATACCCTTTGGAATAGCTGCCATAGAGCAGCAGTTCGTCGATCGGCTTCCACGACATCACTGCCGTACCGGAAAATTCGCCGTCGCTGATGCTGTCATTGAGGTCCAGCGCATTGAGGCTGGTCGATCCATTGCCCAGGCAACCCAGCGACAGAATGCCGCCGGCCAGCGTCGCCGCATTGCCCAGCGCCGCATTGGTCGCGATCGAGGGCAGCGCTGATGACTGGAGCGCCGCGCAGGTCGCGTTGTTATTGTCGAAATCGGCCGAGAAGCGCTTGCGCTCATGGGTGTAGCGCAGGCCCAGCGTCAGATCGAGCCGCTTGGTAATGTGGATGATATTATGGGTGAAAAGCGCCCAATTCTCACTCTTTTGCCGATAAAGCGAGGCGACGTCGCCGGCGCCGGAGGGGATCGCCGACAAAGCGCGCAGCCCGTTGCCAAGGCCCGTCGAGATGGCGGAGGCCTGACCATTGGCGATGGCCGTCGCCTGCGCCGCCGGGACACCCTGCGCGATCAAGCTGGCGCGGATGGCGGGCGCGAGGCCGGCGTTGAGTTGCGCCTGCGTGCCGGTAATCAGCGCCGATGTGGCGGCACCACTGCCGCAGGCCGCCAGTTGCGGTGCGGTGAGATTGCTGTTCACGCTGGCCCCCGCCATCAGGCGGCAGGCGGCGAAACGGCCATAATCGGCACCGAAGCGGATATTATCCTGCAAGGTCAGCTTTTCATTGGCGTAATAGCCGCCGACCAGCCAGTCGAGCTTGTCCGCAAAGGCCGATCCCTGCAGCCGCAATTCCTGGGTGAAGGTCTTGAACTGGCGATAGGTGTTGGGATCGCGGTAGAGCAGGTCGGCGCGATTATAGTCATAATCGCCATAGTCGCGGGATTTATAGTCGCGATAGGCGGTGATGCTGGTCAGCTTCGCGCCACCGAAGTCATAATTGACCTCGCCCGACAGGCCCCAGTCCCTGAGCTTGCTGACATAGTCGCGGCCCGGCGTGATGGCAATTTCGCGATCATAGGGATCGGCGGGGATGACGCTGCCCTGGCCCGCCAGGATCGCCGCGATGCGGTTGAACGGCGCAGTGCTATAGCCGCCGCCCGGCACCGGACGCCGCTCGCGCGCCTCGATATAGGTGGCGCCGCAGCAGCTTTCGTCGCGGTTGGTGTAATCGCCGATCAGCCGGATGGACAGGGCGTCATTCGGCTCGATCAACGCCTGGCCGCGCAGGAAATAGCGGTTGCGGTCATTGGTGTCGCCCACCTTGGCGCCAGTGCCGTCGACCAGCTTGTAGAAGCCGTCGCGCTTCGACCAGACGCCGTCCAGGCTGAGCGCGATGCCATCCGCGATCGGCCCGGTCACACGGCCCGACAGCCGCCAATAATCATAATTGCCGTAGGTGATCTCACCCTTGGCGTGGAAGGTATTTTCCGGCGCCTTACTGATGATGTTGATGAGGCCGGCCGATGCGTTGCGGCCGAACAGCGTGCCCTGCGGCCCCCGCAGCACCTCGACTCGTTCGATCTCGCCCAATTCGTTGAGGCCCGCGCCGGTGCGCGAACGATAGACGCCGTCGATGAACACGGCGACAGAGCTTTCCAGTCCCGGATTGTCGCCTACCGTGCCGATGCCACGGATACGCGCCGAGGCGTTTGCTTCCGAGCCGGTCGACGAGACCAGCAGCGAGGGCGCCAACTGGTTCAGGGTCCGAATGTCGCTGGCGCCGCTATTCTGCATCGCTTGCGAACTCACCGCCGACACCGCGATCGGCACGTCGGACAAGGGGCTGGCGCGGCGGGTGGCCGTGACGATGATTTCGGCATTATTCTGGTCGGCCGCCGCCTGGGGAGCAGGCTCGTCCTGCGCCAGGGCGGCAGGGGCGAATATGCACAGGGCCAACGCACCGGTTGTGGTCAGCCAGAGACTCTTGTCTGTCATGATGTCGATCCTCTCCTGGCCCGCCCGGCTTTTCGCCGCGTCGGGATTAGAATGATTATGATGCCACAGCGGGGGCAAGGCAAGAGTCCCCAGCTTTTCCGTGCATTTAGCAACATAGAGCAACCATAAAATCATGCGGTGTTGCCTATCGGCAACGCATTAACGTCTGATTTCCGTAGCGTCGCTTTACGATAAGGGAAAGCGCAGCAGCCGATCCGCGATTGGCACCAGAGCGGCGGCATCCGGCCCCACCGCGCGAAGAATTTCCCCATGACCCGCATCCAGTCCCCCCGTCAGCGCACCCAGCGCAGGCAGAATCAGCTTGGTCGCCGATCCCACGAAGCAGCGTCGCGACACATGCCATCCGCGCAAGGACAGGCGCAGCTTCGGGTGGAAATGGCCGGAAATTTCGGGCCGGGGATCGTCAGGGTCCGCCTCATGCCGCAACCATATCCCCTCGACCTCCATCTCCGCCGCGCGCCGTCCCCCCGGCATGGTCGTGACACCACCGTCATGATTGCCTGTAATCCAGATCCAGTCCAGCCTTTCCGTAAGGGAAATTAGCCGATCATGCGCACGGGAATCGAGCCGGGCAGCACCGTCGCTGTCATGGAAGCTGTCGCCCAGCGACCAGACCGCCCGCGCACCGGTGCGTTCAACCAATGCCTCGACCATGTCCAGCGTGGCCTGACTGTCATGGGGGGGCAGAAACTGACCGAAGCGGGCATACCAGCTCGCCTTCTCGAAATGCAGATCGGCCACCAGCAAGACGCCCTGATCCGGCCAGAAGAGCGCCGCTTCGGGCAGCGCCAGAAACTTATGACCAGCGAACGAAAGGGGAACCATGCCCCAGCCTATGCGCCTGTCCGGCCCGGCTTTCAAGAAAAAGCCCAAGCGCCTATAGGACGCGCATGTCGCATATCGTCGCCGCCCTCTATCGCTTCACCCGCTTTGCCGATCCCGCCGCGCTTGCCGAACCGCTGCGCACGCTCTGCGCGGAACTGGGCACGCACGGCACGCTCATCCTGGCGGGCGAGGGGATCAACGGCACCGTCGCCGGAATGGCCGACGCCATCGCCACGCTGGTCGCGCATATCCGCGCCCTGCCGGGCTGCGCCGATCTCGACGTCAAATATTCGGAAGCGGATGAGGCGCCCTTCGCCCGGATGAAGGTCAAGGTGAAGACGGAGATCGTCACGCTGGGCGCGGGTGACCTCGATCCCGCGAACCAGGCGGGGACGCATCTCGACCCGGCCGAATGGAACGCGCTGATCGCCGATCCCGACACGATCCTGATCGACACGCGCAATGCCTATGAAGTCGCCTGCGGCACCTTCGAAGGCGCGATTGATCCAGCGACCCGCTCCTTCCGCGAATTTCCCGCCTGGTTCGACGATTTCGCCCAGGGGCTGCGCAACCAGGGCCGTTCGCCCAAGATCGCCATGTTCTGCACCGGCGGCATACGCTGCGAAAAATCGACCGCGCTGGTGAAGACGCGCGGCTTTGACGAAGTCTATCACCTCAAGGGCGGCATCCTGCGCTATCTGGAGGAAATGCCGGAAGCGGACAGCCGCTGGCAGGGTGATTGCTATGTCTTCGACGAACGGGTGACGGTGGGCCATGGCCTCAAGCCCGGCGACTACATCACGTGCCGCGCCTGCGGCCTGCCGCACCCCGGCAGTGCGGATCATGATTGTCCGGGCGATGCGTCGGGCGCCTGGCCGCACCGAAACTAGACAGGCGTCTCGACCAGTTCCGCGATCTCGAACGCATAGCTTTTCCAGCCACGCATCCGCGCGCCGTCTTCCGCAGCACCGCGTAACTTCTTCGCTTCGACGAGCGAGCGCGTATGTCCCCAGAAGACCTCTGTCCTGCCATTATCCAGTTCGGCGACAATCCGCCAATAATGGGTGAAAGGGTCCGCCGTCGGCCCGATCGTCTTGACATAGCCATCCGCCATGGTGGCCGTCAGATAGCGCTTCTTGCGGGCCATGCGTCCTAACTCGTGAAGCGATGCAGCCCTGCTCCATGCGCGCGCAGCCACGCCCGCGCCGGCCGGGGATCGGCGCCGTAAATCCGCGCATGGGCGGCATGAAAGGCCGGGCTATGGTCCATATGCAGCAGATGCGCCAGTTCATGCGCCACGGTCGCGCGGCGCACTTCGGGCGGGCAGAGGATCAGCCGCCAGCTATAACGGATCGCGCCCGATGAAGCGCAACTACCCCAACGGCTGCGCGGATCACCCACGCCGACCGAGGCAACGATCAGCCCATGGTCGCGCGCCAGTTCCTGGCTTTCGGTTTCCAGCACCGCCCTGGCGCGGGCAATGAGCCAGCGCTGCACCCGTGCGCCTATCGATTCCGCAGCACCGCCCAGCAGCAGCCGGTCGCCGTCGAGCCGGATGGTGCGGGTCGCGCCCTCCATCCAGTGGATTTCGACCTCGCGCCCTTCCAGTGGAAAGACTGCGCCATGCTCCAGCCGGGTAAGACCGGGCTGCTTCGCCATCTGCGTGCGGACCCACCCCTCATGATCCTGCGCCCAGCCGAGCGCCTTTTTGAGGTTCGCCCGCGCCGGCAGCGATAGCCGCAGTTCCCCCCGCGCGCTGTCGATCGTCAGCCGATAGGCCCGCGCCCGCGCCGAACGACGCACCCGGACCGGCATCGCCACGCCGTCTATCAGGATCGCGGCGTCAGAGTTCTCGGTCGACAAGATGATTCTCCCAGTCGCCGGCGTCCGCCTCCGCCACCGTCCAGCCGCGCACCGACTCCCCGGCGCGATGCACCGCTTCCCGGTCGCCGCAGACCAGATAATGCCATTGCGGCAGCGGCAGCCCTTCGCCCCGCAGGCGATAGGCGCAGGTGCGGGGCAGCCAGCTTATCTGCTTCACCTTGGTCGGGGTCAGACGCACGCAATCGGGCACGAACCTGCGCCGATCCTTATAGTTGCTGCATTGCCCACTCTGCCGGTCGAGCAGGCGGCAAGCGACATTGGTCGGATAGATGCGCCCCGTATCCTCATCCTCGGCCTTGTGCAGGCAGCATTTGCCGCAGCCGTCGCACAGCGCTTCCCATTCGGCGCGGTCGAGCTTGTCGAGGGGCTTTTCCCAGAAGTTCGTCACTGGATCCATTTTTCAAGGAAGGCGAGCACCTTGTCGGGCGCGCCTTCGTCCACATCCGGCGTACCCGGATCGTCCACCGGCACCAGCGCCATCGGCTTGCCGTCCGGATCGAATAGATAGGGCGTGCGGCTGTGGCTGACCAGATAGTCGCTCGCGCCACCAGTCTTTTCCGGCCCTTTTTCCGGATTGTAGATCACCACGAAATCCTTGGCGACCCTGGCGATCTGCTCCTTCGTGCCGGTCAGGCCGATGAGCCGCGGGTGGAAGGCTGCAACATAATTTTTAAGCACCGCCGGCGTGTCGCGCTCGGGATCGACGCTGATGAGCATCGGCTGCACCTTGGCGGCCAAAGCGGGCTTTTCCTTCTCGAAACGGGCAAAGGCCTGCATGATCCGTTGCAGGTCGACCGGGCAAACGTCGGGGCAATAGGTGTAGCCGAAATAGACGAGGCGATACTGCCCCCTGAAATCGTCCCAATGCGTCGGCTTGCCATCCTGGTTGGTCAGGGTGAAGGGCGCGCCGATCCGTGCGCCGGCCAGTTCGCCCTGTTCGCTTTCCCCGCTTGATGCATTGCCGCCAGCACCCATATTGCAGGCAGCAAGCAGAGCGAGCACGGGTAGGGCGAAGGTGGAAACGGCTTTGTTCATGGCATCGCCAGCCATGCCCTGCTAGGAAACGTTTTGCAAATCCAACGGGGCGCCAAGATGAAGACCAAGTTCCTTTCCGCTTTCCTGGGTTCGATGGCGCTGGCGCTGCTGGTTCCCGGACCGGCCCAGGCGCAATTTTCGGACAATTACAACTTTCTGAAAGCGGTGAAGGACAAGGACGGGGAGAAAGTCACCGACCTTCTCCAGAAGCCCGGCTCAACGGTCGTCAACAGCCGTGATGTCTCCACCGGCGAAAATGCGCTGCACATCATCGTCGCCCGGCGCGACGCGACCTGGCTCACCTTCCTGCTCGCCAAGGGTGCCAATCCCAACCTCGCCGACAATGACGGCAACACGCCGTTGATGGATGCGGTGCAGGGCCGGTTCGAGGAAGGGGTGCGCAGCCTGCTCAGCTATAATGCCCAGGTCGACAAGGCCAATGGCAGCGGCGAAACCCCGTTGATCCGCGCGGTGCAGTTGCGAGATGTCAGCATCGTCCGCCTGCTCGTGGCGCAGGGCGCCAATCCCGACAAGCGCGACACCATCGCCGGCATGTCCGCGCGCGACTATGCGCAACGTGACAACCGCACGCCCGGCCTCACCGAAGCGCTGGATGCCGCCAAGACCGCGGCCAAGCCGGCAGGGCCGGTACAGGGACCGGTGTTCTAGGCTTTCGAATATTACCGCTGACGCGGGTCGACCTCCAGACCCAGTCGGCTACGCCAATCGATACAATAGAGTTGCACGAGCGAAATGCCATAGGCCAGGGCGATTCCGGCGCTGACTCCGCCCATCTTGTTGGCGAAAATATGCCAGGCCCCAAGCACGAATATAATCCGCATGGCCAAATGGATCAGGCCAACGGGATGGCCCAACGTCCAGGAAAAGATGACCCAGTGCAGGGCAAATCCGATGCCGACGCTGATCGGAAACAGCGCAGGTGCATAGATCCACACGGGGATGTGAATAGCCCAGGTCGACAGCGCCATGATCCTTGCCATGGCCGATAGCTTGAAAAGCGGGTTTTCCGGCGGGGACCCCATCTCCTCCCCCCTTATCCGACCGATCGCAAGGCCAACTGGCAAGATCGCCCAGAAACACAGTGCCAATGTGAGGTTATGGCCTTCGCGGGGAATGACCAGGCTGAGCAGCGCGGCGATCGAATAGACGATGATGCCCGTCATCGGCAGGGCCAGAGATCCCTTGCGGCGCACGATGAAATCCGTCCGCATTTGCATGAAATCCATCGCCGTTCCCCCTACCCGTCGACTGCCGCTCTCCATTGTCGCACTGTTTCGTTCCTGAAGAAACAGGCTTTGGGCCATGTGACAGGATCGATCCGCACAGGCTTCGTTCCTACCACCCCAATTCCGCCGCATGATCTGGGTCCGCCAGCGCGGTCAGCCGCCGGGCGGCGCGGCGGGCAAAGCGCAGCGTCTCCGCCTTGCGACGTGCGGCCGCCAGCGGCTCGACCGGCGCGGGGCGGACCAGTTCGGCGTCATATTGGTCGGCAACGATCAACCCCGTGCGCGTCGGCCACAATGCCTCGCTCTCGAACGGGCTGAGATCGAACCCCGACGGCACCGCCCAGAAGAAGCGGTCGCAATAGTCGAAATAGTCGGGCCATTTCATGTCGCCCAACAAATCCGCGCGGCTACACTTGATCTCGACGATGGTAAGCCGTCCGGCACTGTCGATCGCCATGATATCGGCGCGCCGGCCATTGGGCAGCGGCACTTCCAACATGCCGCTCATGTCATGGCGGAAAAAGAGGCGCAGCGTTCCCCGCGCCACCGCGAGCGCGGTGCCATCAGTCAGGGGGGAACAGACGTCGTCGGGGGCGGTACTCATGCCCGTGATCCTAGAACATTATAGGAACAAATGAAAAGGCCGATTCGGATTTCCGAACCGGCCCCATATTTTTCGTTCCCACGCCGTTTCGGCGCGGCTTCTATCTCAGCGATAGAAGATATGATTGTCGATCGACGCTAACTTGGTCTTGCCCCAGGCCGGCGACACGCGACGGGCGTGGAAGAAGAGCGCGCCTTCGGCCCGGCTGTCCCAGCTATCGTCCATGGCGATCTGGGCGATAGCGACCGCCTCCCGCCAGCTATCGCTGTTCTCAGGGATCGGCGGCATCGAATGGCGGCGCACGAAACTGAACTGGCTCGGCTGGTAGACGACGCCGCACAGGCTGTTGGCGAAGCGGCCCGACTTGACGCGGTTGATGACGACACGCGCGACGGCCAACTGGCCTTCCAGGCTTTCGCCCTTGGATTCGAAATAGACCGCTCCGGCCAGGCACTTCATGTCGCCATCCAGCTTTTCGGGTTCGCCTTGGGCGTCGACCAGAGCAGCGAGGCTGTTCGCCTGATAATCGGAATCGGTGGAAAAGCTGTTATCGGCCTTCGGAGCCGAAGCCAGCGGCTGCGCGACTTCGCGCGGCGCGGCAAAGACGACGGCGGGCTGTGCGCCGACCTGGGCCGTCTGGGGCAGGGAAGCAATCGAGGTGATGGATTCACCGGCGATCGACATATCGGAAGCAGTCACCGCAGCGGCGGTGGACAAAACAAAGGCTGCGAGGATCGCAGCTTTCAAACGAAAACTCATCTTAGCTCAAAAACATGCGGTTCTTGGCCTGGGCGTCGTCATTTAACGCATATTCTTCGCGACGACCGGCCGCCCCCCGTCTGCGTGTTTACCGCGCCCGCCCCCCAATGGGCGAATTCGGCAACCTGCGCGTTGGCGTCGCGCGCCTCTGCACGGCTCATGACGATGTGTCAACGATCAGCAGATTGTTTCAGCGGCGAAGCGTTCCGCTTCCGGGACATCAAGTTCGATCAACCACAGATCGGGGTCCGCCCTGCGCCGGCGTACCATATATTGCGCAAACGCCTCCGCTCCCTCTGCGGGGGAGGGGCCGCAACGCATCAACGCATAGCCGCCCGCAAGGTTCGGCACACGTTCAAACAGGCCCGTTTCCTGACCTTTTTCAAGTGTTTGTACCAGGATGACACCGCTGATCTCATCGCCCTTGGCCAGCACCGTGGCAAAGCCGCCCGCCGCCGCGACACGGCGTCGCAGCGCGCCGATCAACATGGCGCTGGTCAGGCGGGCGTCCGGCCCTTCAGCCACCATATCCCGGCAGCGATGATAGCGGGAATTGCGACCGCATGAAGGTGCCGGTGCCCCGACCCACTTCCTCGCCGCTCGAATCGATCAGGCTCGCTTCGGCCACATAGACGCGGCGCTTGCCGCTGATCCAGCGTCCCTCGGCGCGAATCCGCCCTGGCCCGATCGGCCGGGTGAAGAGCAGGTTAAAGGCGGTGGTCAGCAGGAAACGGTCGCTGACCAGGCTATTGGCGGCGTAGAAGGCCGCATCGTCTAGCATCTTGAAATAGACGGTGCCATGGACCGCGCCGGCAGCATGGAACTGGCTTTCGTCGACATCGAAATCGATGACCGACCGGCCGGCTTCGGGGATGGTCAGTTCCGACCGGAACAGCCGGTTGATCGGCGCGGAACCGTAAAGCTGCTCCAAAGCGCGAAAATGCGCCGCTTCGCCGCTCGGCGCTTCAGGCAGCGTCACGCGCCCCGCCGCCCGCCAGCAGCGCGTGCAGCGCCTCGGTCGATTTGGCGCCGCGCAGTCGTGCGACATTATTTTCGTCGCGCAGATAGCGCGACACGCGCGCCAGGGTCTTGAGATGCTCCGCGCCGCTATCAACCGGTGACAGCAGGGCAAAGACGATATCGACCGGCGCCTCATCCACGGCGTCGAACGACACCGCCGGATCCAGCAGCACGACCACGCCGCACATTTTGTCGAGGCCGGGGATCTTCGCATGGGGAATGGCGACGCCGCCGCCGAAACCGGTCGACCCCAGCCGCTCACGTTCGAACAGCGCATCACCCGCTTCGTCGGCGTCCAGATCATAGGCGCAGGCGGCCAACGCGGCGATCTTCTGGAACAGCGCCTTTTTGCCGTTCGCTGCCAGCCCCGTCGCGAGCGCTTCGGGCGAAACGATGTCGTTGAAGTTAACCATGATCAATCCGAAACGGCCGAGCCGCGCTGTCCGTCTCTTTGCGCTTGTGCTCGGACAATGAAAGCCCGGCCCCATAAGCCGCCTGCACCCTGAGGTCAAGGCGACGGGGCCGGGCACCCGGAGCATCTCCAGGCCGGGCGGGCTACCCGGCGGCTGAGGAAATGCGGACAAACCGGCCAGTACAGGCCGGTTCGACCCGGCAGCCATCCATGCCGTCAGGCATTTGGTTCCACCCAACCGATCGTGCCATCATGACGGCGATAGACCATGTTATAGGCCGATGTTCCGGCATTGACGAACAGCAGCGCATTGGTGTTGCGCAGGTCCAGCATCATTACCGCGTCGGACACGCTGGCCTGGGGGATGTCGACCTTGGTCTCCGCAACGATGAGCGGTGCGTCGGCGGCTTCCTCCTCCTCATCAAGGGCTGCGAAGATGGTGTAGCCGGCGCCGTCGATCTGATCGACGCTATAGCCATTGGCCCTCTGCGCCTCCGCCGCGGCGGCCTGGCTGCTGCGATCTTTCAGACGTCGCAGATACCGTCTGAGTTGCTTTTCGATACGTTCGGCGGCCTGGTCGAAGGCGGGATGGGCTTCCTGTGCCTCACCCGCACCCTTGAGGATCAGGCCAGTCATGACATGGCTGACAATGTCGCAGTGAAAGGCTCCATGCGGCGCTTTGCGAAAAGTCACCTGGGCGGAAATCGTGCGGGAGAAATATTTCTCGGCCATCGCTTCCAACCGGTCGATGACATGCTGCTTGAGCGCGTCACCCGTCTCGACCTGATGCCCGGAAACACGAATATCCATATGCCTTCTCCTTATTCTTGCCGGGTCATCGGAACGACGGCCCGGTTAGGTTGGAGGCATGAGGCGGGCAATGCACCCGTCGACCTATGCCTCCTCCAGCCAGAGCGGCTTGTCCAGCGTCGCGACAAACGCTGCATGCCGTTCCAGCTCCTCCGCGCTCGCGGTAAAGACGCGCGCGGGACGAACAGGGCGAACCATGACGGTTTCCGTCCGTTCCGCCCTGGCAATCGCTTTCGCTTCCTCCTGTGCAAGACCAAGGCCGATCTGACGGCCGCCGGTCAGTTCGATATAGAGCTGCGCCAGCAGTTCGGCGTCGAGCAGCGCGCCATGCTTGACGCGATGGCTGCGATCGATGCCGTAACGGGTGCAGAGCGCATCCAGACTATGCTTCGCGCCGGGATGGAGCTGGCGGGCAATGGCGACGGTGTCGATCATCCGGTCCATCCCCACTTCGGGCTGGCCGCACCGCTTCAGTTCATGATTCAGGAATCCGAAGTCGAAACGCGCATTATGCGCCACCAGCGGGCTGTCCTCGATAAAGGCGAGCAGTTCCAACGCGCCGCTCGAAAAGAGCGGCTTGTCACGCAGGAAATCGCTCGACAGCCCATGCACTGCAAAGGCAGCAGCCGGCATGTCGCGTTCGGGATTGTAATAAGCGTGGAATGTGCGGCCGCTCGGCACGCGGTTGATGAGTTCGATACAACCGATTTCGACCAGGCGGTCGCCGGATGCGGGATCGAAGCCCGTCGTTTCGGTATCGAAAATGACCTCGCGCATCGCCCTCTTCATTCGACTCTGTGGGCCAACTCTTATCTGCCTGTCTTCGCGCCAAGGCAAGCGACCAGACGCCTGACCTGTGCGCGGGTTGCGGCAAATGTCGTACCCGTATGGATGATATAGTCCGCCCGACGACGCTTTTCAGCATCCGGCGTTTGCAGATTGACGATTTGGCGGAATTTTGTCGCCGTCATACCCGGCCGCGCCAGAACGCGCTTGCGCTGCTTCCAGGCCGGGGCCGTAACGACGATCACGCCCGCCAGCCTCTTCTGCCCGCCCGTCTCGAACAACAGCGGAATGTCGAGGATCACGAAATCGCGCGATCGGTGTCGGCGCAGGAAGGCGCGGCGTTCCTCCCGCACGGCGGGATGAACGATCGCCTCCAGCGCCTTGCGCGCCTGCGGCTGGCCGAACACCGCCGCGCCCAGCTTCGCCCGGTCGACGCCTTCCGGCCCGGTCGTGCCGGGAAAGCGTGCCTCGATCGCCGGGAGCAGCTTACCCGCCGGCCCCTGCAACCGATGCACCTGCGCGTCCGCGTCGAACACAGGCACGCCCTCACGACGAAACATGGCCGCGACCGCCGACTTGCCCATGCCGATCGAGCCGGTGAGGCCGTAGATCTTCATCAGTCGGCCGCGAGCAGCAGCGCGCGCAGTTCCTCGTCCAGTTCGCGCGGCGCCTGCGCATCGAAGAAGATGTCGAAGGCGAGCGCCGCCTGCCCGATCAGCATTTCCAGGCCATCGAGCGTCTTGAGGCCCCGCGCCCGCGCCGCGCCGAGCAAGGCGGTCTCCAGCGGCGCATAGACGATATCATAGACGGTTGCGCCATCGGGCAGGGGGGCAAGATCCAGTTCCAGCGGCGGCTGGCCAGCCATGCCAAGCGATGTCGAATTGACCAGCAGGTCGGCGGCGGGCAGCGCATCGCCCATGCCGATCACCCGGCCCTTGATCCCGCCATGGTCGAGCAGCGCCTGTCCCTTGGACTGATCGCGCGCCATGATCGTGATGTCGGGCACATCCAGGCTGGCGAGCGCGAACAGGATCGCCCGCGCCGCGCCGCCCGTGCCGATCAGCACCGCGCGCCGCCCCTTCCACTTGTCGCGCAGCAGCGGCTGCAGGAATCCGCCCGCATCGGTATTGGTGCCGATCAGCGGCCCGCCCGTCTCGCTGGCGATGGTGTTCATCGCCCCGATGCGTTCACGCACGCCGCCCGGATCATCGGTATAATCCATCACCGCGATCTTGTGAGGCAGGGTCACGTTGCAACCCAGCCAGTCGGGATCGGCCCGGCGTGCGAGAAAATAGGCCGCCAGTCCGTCGGGCGTCACATGGGTCTTGCGATATTCCGCCTCGATATCCAGCGCGTTGAGCCAGAAATTATGGATTAGCGGCGATTTGCTATGTGCGATCGGATCGCCGATCACTTCAGCATAGGGGAGGCTGTCGGTCATGCCGCCAAAACGCCGCGCACGCGCAGAAAGTCAAGCAGAGGCAGCAAGGGCAGGCCCTGAATCGCGAACTGGCTGCCTTCCACCTTGCTGAAAATCTGCACCCCCGGCCCCTCGATCCGGTAACAGCCCACGCACCAGCGCAATTCATCCCAATCCGCGTCGAGATAGGATTGGATGAAGGCGTCGGACAAGGGCCGAACCGTCATCCGCACCCGCTCGACATGGCGCCAGATCGGCTCGCCATTCAGCGCGATCACCGCCGCGCTGTGGAGATGATGCACCCGGCCCGACAGCAGGCGCAGGATGCGCTCCGCATCCACCCGGTCGACTGCCTTGTCGATCATGTTCCCATCGTCGAGGCTCAGCGTCTGGTCGCAGCCCAGCACCAGCCCCCCCGGCACTCGCCGCGACACACGCAGCGCCTTCAGTTCCGCCAGCGCGTCCGCCAGCCCGCGCGCATCCAGTCCATCGGCGCGCAACGCCTCCTTGACGGCGTCCTCATCCACTTGAGGAGACAGCGCCTCGAACGGCACCTGGGCGGCGGCGAGCAACGCCCTGCGGCTTGCACTCTGCGACGCCAGCACGATCATGCCTCGACTCCTTCGGCCAGTTCCCGGTCGTTGAACAGGTTGATGATCGCCGCGGCGGCTTCCTCGATAGACCGGCGCGTCATGTCGATCACCGGCCAGCCATTGTCGGCGAACAGGCGACGGGCAAAGGCGAGTTCATCCTGCACCTTCTCCAGATCGACATAGCTGGTTTCGGGTGCCTGGTTGAGCGACAACAAGCGATTGCGGCGGATCTGCACCAGCCGTTCGGGGCTGACGGTCAGGCCCACCACCATGGGATGCCGAAGGTCGAACAGGCTGCGTGGGGGCGGCGATTCCGGCACCAGCGGGATATTGGCGGTCTTATACCCGCGATTGGCGAGGTAGATGGAGGTCGGCGTCTTCGACGCGCGCGACACCCCCGCCAGGAGGATGTCCGCCTCTTCCCAATTTTCGTGCCCGACACCATCGTCATGGGCGATGGTGAACTGGATCGCCTCGATCCGGGCGAAATAGGCTTCGTCCAATATATGCTTGCGTCCGGGGCGGGTGCGCGTTTCCTGCCCCAATATGTTGGACAGGGCGTCGGCCACGCTGTCGAGCGCGGCAACATGGGGCAGACCCAGCGCGCGGCAGCGGGTTTCCAGTCGCCGGCGCAGCATGTGGTTGGTCAGGGTGAAGAGCACCAGACCCGGATTGGCGGCGATTTCCTCCATGATCCGGTCGAGATGGACATCCGATCGCACCATCGGCCAGAAATGGCGGATCGCATCGACATTTTCGAACAGGCCGATCGCCGCCTTGGCGATATTCTCCAGCGTCTCGCCGGTGGAGTCTGACAGGAGATGCAGATGGATACGCGCCATGGGCACATCTCTGTTGAAGGCATGTGGATAAAGCAAGGGATGAATCTGTGGATAATATGCGACCTTCCTTCCATCCCCGCTGCCCGGATTCTTATCCACAGTCGCTCAACATGCCCGGATTTTCATCCACAAGCTGTGGATAACGGGGATAGCGATACTGACTCGCACGGTCTTCCGTGACTCTTGCGAGTCAAGTTGTTGGCAAAAGCGGGCACAGCGCATAAACCCCGCTGCCAACGACACTATCATCTCCATCAACCTTTTGAATCATACTTAAAGAGAGAGTCTGATGCGCTTCGACGCTCCGGTGAGCCTCGCCGAAAAGCCCCTGCTGGGCGTCCTCAAGGGAGAGCGTCCCGCCATCCCGCCGATGTGGCTGATGCGCCAGGCTGGTCGCTATCTGCCCGAATATCGCGCATTGCGGGCGCAGAAAGGCGGATTCCTCGAACTCGTCTATGACAGCGAAGCCGCCGCCGAAGTCACACTCCAGCCGCTCCGTCGCTTCGGCTTCGACGGCGCCATCCTGTTTTCCGACATATTGATCGTGCCCTATGCCATGGGGCAGAATCTCTGGTTCGAGACTGGGGAAGGCCCGCGTCTGGCGCCCATCCTCGCCGATACCGACCTGTCGGCGCTCACGCCCGATTTCAGCCGCTACGAGGCCGTCTATGAGACGGTGCGGCAGGTGAAGGCCGCCCTGGACCCCAGCGTCACCTTCCTGGGCTTTGCAGGCAGCCCCTGGACCGTTGCGACCTATATGGTGGCCGGGCAGGGCAGCAAGGATCATGGCGCCGCCCGTCGCATGGCGTACAACAAACCGGACAGCTTCACCGCGTTGATCGATGCCATCATCGATGCGACCGTCATCTATCTGTCAGGCCAGATTCAGGCCGGTGTGGAGGCGGTGCAACTGTTCGACAGTTGGGCCGGCAGCCTCGCCCCGCTCCAGTTCGACCGCTGGGTGATAGATCCCAACAAGCGGATCGTGGAGCGATTGAAGGCGCTTCACCCGGACATTCCCATCATCGGTTTCCCCAAGGGGGCTGGCGCCAAGCTGGCGGACTATGCCGCGCGCACTGGCGTAGATGCGGTGGGCGTCGATGAGACGGTCGATCCGCATTGGGCGAACCGGGCGCTGCCACAGGGAATGCCGGTGCAGGGGAATCTCGATCCGCTGGCGCTGATCGCCGGGGGCTGCGCGGTCGAGGAAGCGGTCGACTCCATCCGCGCCGCCTTTGCCGACCGCCCGCATATCTTCAATCTGGGCCATGGCATTTTGCCTGATACGCCCATTGCGCATGTCGAAGCACTGATTAGCTATGTGCGGCAATAAGGAGTCCTGACCCATGGCCTATCTTGGCGCCGCCTATCTCTGGGTGAAGGCCGCCCATGTGATCTTCGTCATCTTCCTGATGGCGGGGCTGTTCATGATGCCGCGTTTCTTCGTCTATCATCAGGAAACCGTGCCGGGTTCACCAGAGGATAAAAGGTGGATCGAGCGTGAGACGCGGCTGATAAAGATCATCCTCAATCCGTCGCTGGCTCTTGTCTGGGTCTTCGGTCTGATGCTGATGGTGGAGATCGGCGCCTGGCATTTCGGCTGGTTCCATCTGAAACTGCTCTTCGTGCTCGGTCTGTCGGGCTATCATGGCTGGATTACCGGCTATGCGAAGAAGCTCGCCAAAGGGGAACGTCCCCTTGGCGACAGGCAGTTGCGGATGTTGAACGAGATTCCCGGCATCGCGGCTGCGGTGATCGTGATCGCGGTGATCGTGAAGCCCTTTTAAGGGGCGGGGCGACCGCATCACTGTCCTACGGGCGGTCTTCATGCTATGGAGAAACCCTGCCCCGCAAATGTGCGATAGGATCAAAACCGCGCAATTTTATATCAATATCTACGGGAAATGTGCGAAGTTAAGGCAAAGCGAGCGGAGAAACGTCGATGCATGATCCCCGTCTCTGGTTCGGTCCCAAGCGCATCGGCTGGGGCTATGGTCCGCGCACCTGGGAAGGATGGGCGGTAATCGGTCTGGTCGTGGCGGCCGGCATCTTTCTGACGCGGCTGGCTTGATTCAGGCCGGATCGACCGCGATATTGTCGATTAACCGCGTCCGTCCCAGCTTCGCCGCACCCAGCAGCCGTGCGGGGCGGTCGAGGATGGAGATCGGCTCCAGCGTCGCTGCGTCGCACAAGGTCACATAGTCGATCGGGCCAAAGCCCTGCGCCGACAAGGAAGCGACCGCTTCCGCCAGCGCCGCCTCGACCGGTTCGCCCTTCTCGATCTGCCGTTTCGCTTCGCCCAGCGCGCGGGGCAGGGCCAGCGCGGCCTTGCGTTCCTCTTCGCTCAGATAGGCGTTGCGGGAGGAGAGGGCGAGGCCATCCTCGGCCCGCTGCGTCGGCAGTCCGACAATCTCGATCGGCAGGTCGAGGTCCGCAACCATGCGTCGGATCACCACGAGCTGCTGATAATCCTTCTCGCCGAAGATGGCGACGTCGGGCCGCACCTGGTTGAACAGCTTGGTGACGACGGTTGCCACCCCGTCGAAATGACCCGGTCGCGCCGCCCCGTCCAGTCCTTCGCTCACCCCCGATACGCCGATGTTGGTGGCGAATCCGGCCGGGTACATGACATCGACCGTCGGCGCCCAGAGAATGTCGACGCCGGCCGCCTGGAGCATCTGTGCATCCTTGGCTTCGCGCCGCGGATAGGCGTCCAGGTCCTCATGGGCGCCGAACTGCCGGGGGTTGACGAAGATCGACACGACGACATGCCGCCCGTGTCGCCGCGCTTCCTCCACCAATGCCATATGTCCGTCATGCAGCGCGCCCATGGTGGGCACCAGAACCACTGGTTTTCCATCGCTTTTCAGCAATTGGACGGCGGCGCGAAGGGCGGGCAGGTCACGCAGCGTTTGCACGGGAGGAATGGCTCCGATAAGGGCAGGGAAATATGGGGCGTCCTGCTAGGCTTGTGTCGGCGCGACCGTCAACAAACATTGCGACAAACAACGGGGTTATCAAGGTCCGATGGCGAATCCGCAGCCGCATCTCATCGTCTTCGCCAATGAAAAGGGCGGCACGGGCAAGTCGACGACGGCGGTTCACACTGCCATTGCCCTGACGGCGCTGGGCCATGAGGTCGGCATGATCGACCTTGACCCGCGCCAGCGCACCGTCACCCGCTATATGGAAAATCGCGCCGAAACCGCGCGCCGTCGCAGCATCGATCTGTCCGCGCCCGCTTTTGCGGTGCTCAAGGGGGACAGTATCGACGCGCTGGAGGAAGAAGCGGCAATGGTGTCGGCGGGCAAGGACTTCCTGATCGTCGACACGCCCGGCCGTGACGATGCCATGGCGCGCCACATGGCCGCGCGCGCCAATACGTTGGTGACGCCGATGAACGACAGCTTTGTCGATTTCGACCTGATCGGCCAGGTGGACGCTGAAACCTTCAAGGTCCGCCGCCTGTCCTTCTATTCCGAATTGATCTTCGAAGCGCGCAAGACCCGCGCCAAGGCCGATGGCGTGTCGATCGACTGGGTGGTGCTGCGCAACCGCGTCCAGCATCATGATGCGCGCAACAAGAAGCGCGTGGGTGACGCGCTGATGGAATTGTCCCGCCGCGTTGGATTCCGCGTGATTCCCGGCCTGTCGGAACGGGTTATCTTCCGTGAGCTTTTCCCGTCGGGACTGACTCTGCTCGACAAGGGGCATCTGGGCGAACTGGGCGTCAGCCATATCGCCGCGCGGCAGGAACTGCGCGAGATGGTGGCGGGCTTGGCCCTGCCGACCCGCGAGGGCGTGGCCTCGATGGACCTGCTCGGCGCTGCCTGATGGGCGCGCTCGCGCTGCTGCTGGCCGGACTTGCGATCTGGCTGATCTGGACGGGAAGGCTGCAACGCATGACGGCCAAGGATGGCATGGCGTTGGGCGCGGCGTTGGTGGGCGCGGTACTGGCGGCCAAGGGCAAGCCGGTGATCGGCGCGCCCCTGCTGATCGGCGCAGCGTTTTTTTTCGTCAAACAGGGGAATGCCAAAAGCAGGCCGGGCAAACGCCCGGCTGTGCCGCCGCGCGCGGATGAGGTGGCCAGGGCGCGGGCGTTGCTGGGCGTTGCGCCCGATGCCGACGCCAAGGCGATCCGCGCCGCGCATCGCCGCCTGATCGCGTCGGTCCACCCCGACAAGGGCGGGACCGAGGCATTGGCCGCGCAGATCAATGCGGCGCGCGACCTGTTGCTCGCAGACCAGAAACAGCGATGACCCATCGCTTCGACCCGACGCTGCTGCGCGACTATGATCTGCGCGGCACGGTGGGCGAAACGCTTCATGCCGCCGATGCCTGGGCGCTTGGCCGCAGTTTTGGCACGGTGATCGCGCGCGCCGGGGGAAAGCGCGTCGCGGTGGGCTATGACGGCCGGCTGAGTTCGCCGATGCTGGAGGATGCGCTGGTCGAGGGGCTGACCCGGAGCGGCATCGATGTGCGCCGGATCGGCCTTGGCCCGACGCCTATGCTATATCATGCCGAAGCGACCGGCGACGTGCAGGGCGCCATTCAGATAACCGGCAGCCATAATCCCGGCGATCAGAACGGCTTCAAGCTGGTGCAGGGCCATGCACCCTTTTTCGGCGCGGACATCCAGCGCCTGGGCGTCATGGCGGCGGCCGGCGATTGGGAAGCGGGTGCGGGTCGGGTCGAGACGGTCGAGGTCATGGAGGCCTATGCCGCGCGGCTGATGCAGGGATTTGATGGTCCGGCCTGCCGCATCGGCTGGGACGCGGGCAATGGCGCCGCCGGCCCGGTGGTGGAGAAACTGACGCAACGCCTGCCCGGTGAGCATCATCTGCTCTTCACCCAAGTAGACGGTCATTTCCCCAATCATCATCCCGATCCTTCCGAGGAACGAAATCTGGCCGACCTGCATAGGCTTGTCCTTGAGAAGCAACTCGATTTCGGTGTGGCTTTCGACGGCGACGGCGACCGGATCGGCGTGGTGGACGGGAAGGGGCGGACGATCGCCGGCGATCAACTGCTCGGACTATTCGCGCAGGATGTGCTCAAAAAACGCCCCGGCGCGCCGATTGTCGCGGATGTGAAGGCCAGCCAGACGCTGTTCGATCGCATCGCCGCATTGGGTGGCAGACCGGATATGTGGAAGACCGGCCACAGCCATATCAAATCCAGAATGAAGCAGATTGGCAGTCCCCTGGGTGGGGAGACCACCGGCCATCTCTTCTTCGCCGACGATTATCCCGGCTATGACGATGGTCTCTATGCCGCCATTCGCTTGATCCGCCTCGTGTCGGCGCTAGGGCAAAGCGTCACCGCGCTCTGTGACGCCTTGCCGGTCAGCGTCATCACGCCCGAACTGCGTTTTCCGGTGCCTGAGCCGCGCAAGTTCGCGGTGGTGGAGGAAGTGCTCGCCCGGTTGCGCGCGGCCGGAGCGGATCTGTGTGATATTGACGGGGCGCGTGTGCAGACGGCGGACGGCTGGTGGCTGCTCCGCGCATCGAATACCCAGGCGGCCCTGGTTGCGCGAGCCGAGGCGGCCGATCAGGCGGCCTTGGCCCGACTATTGGCCCAGATTGATTCGCAGCTTGCTGATTCGGGCCTGATAAGGCTGGTCATGCCTTGAAAACAGAAATTTCTGGTATCGCTATCGTTTCTGGATGCAACTTTTCCTCTAGGGAAAGCAGGGCTTTTGCGAACGATTGCAGGAAACGCAATCATGGTTTCCTGTTTCGCATTTGCGACAATCGGCGCTGCACTGCAAAAAGAATGGGCCTTTCAGGCATCCTCTCCTAAAAACTTTAGCCGCCTTCAGGGCGGCTTTTTTTTGCTTTTTTGTAAATGAATTTTTGCTCGACGCCGTAGCGTCCGCCCGATGCCGATCGTCGAATCGCCCGGTAAAAGCGGCCAATTTCCCCGGTGTGACACTGGAAATTAGCGGCATCTTTGATAAGTCGCATGGCTCCTAAACCGGGTTGGCGCGTTGGAGCAGCGCCATCCGGCATGAGAAGAGTCGCTATTAGCAGAGGATTTGCCATGTTCCTTAGCCGCCGCCTTAGCCGTTTTTTCCTTGTCACCGGGGCGTTGGCCGCGCCGATCCCTGCCTTTGCCGGTGGCTTCTACCTGCAGGAACAATCGCCGATCGAAACCGGCCGCGCCCTGTCCGGTGGCGCAGCGGCGGGTGACGACCCGTCGACCATCTATTTCAATCCGGCCGCGATGACGCAGCTATCGGGTATCCAGACCTCGATCGGCGCGTCGGCGTTGATGCCCTTCGCGCACCAGACCAATCGCGGATCGAGCCGCACCATTCCGGGCAGTCCCGTGCGGGCGCCGGTAAATGGCGGTGATGGCGGCAATCCGTTTGAAAGCGTCATTCCGGTGCCGAGCTTCTATGCCAGTGCGCAGGTCACGGATCGGCTGTGGCTTGGACTGGGCGTCAATGCGCCCTTCGGCCTCAAGCTCGATTATGACGATGATTTCTTCGGTCGGTATGACTCGCTCTACACCAACCTCAAAACCTATAATATCCAGCCTTCGGCCGCCTATAAGCTGACCGACAATCTGTCGATCGGCGGCGGTGTGGATGTACAATATGTGAAGGTGACGCTGACCAATGCGTTGCCGCAGCTTTCGCCGCTGCTCGCCGACGGGTTCACCAGCCTGAAGGGCGACGACTGGTCGGTCGGCTGGAACGCGGGGCTTTTCTATACCACGGGCGACACCAATTTCGGCGTCCATTACCGCTCCGGCATCAGCCATAAACTGGCCGGCACCCAGAGCATCTCCGGCCTGCTTGGCCCGCTCGCCGCCGCCAACGGGGATTTCGCGGCGACCGCGCCGCTGGACCTGCCCGATATCGTCACCGTCAGCATGATGCACAAGCTGACGCCCAATCTGCGCGCGATGATTACCGGCAAATGGTATAACTGGTCGAAGTTCAAGGGGATCGCCGTTACCTCCGCCACCGGCACCACCACCAAGGAACTGGATTATAAGGACAGCTATTCGGTCAGCCTGGGCGGCGAATATGATGTCAGCCCCGCGCTGACCCTTCGCGCCGGCACCATGTTCGACCGCACGCCCACCAACCCGCAGCATCTGACGACCCGCGTGCCGGATGGCGACCGTGTGTGGCTGACCGGCGGCGCAACCTGGAACATGTCGGATTCCATGGCGCTCAATGTCAGCTACGCCCACACCTTCGTCGAGAAGGCGAACATCATCCGTCCGGACAGCTATTATCCCTCGCCCGCGACCGTCACCGCGACGACCTTGGCGCAGACCAGCGGTAATGCCGACCAGGTCGCCGCATCGATGACTCTTCGTTTCTAACCGGGACGCTTCTAACCGAAGCCAAAAATCCCTATAGGGGCTTCGTAGCTTACGGAGCCCCTTTTTCATGTCCGATCATAATCCCGGCCTGCGCCCCTGGCGCGACATCGCGCGGCGGCAGTCGCGGCAGATCATGGTCGGCAACGTCCCCGTCGGTGGCGGCGCCCCGGTCACGGTCCAGACCATGACCAACACGCTGACCCATGACGTCAAGGCGACGATCGACCAGATCCGCCGCTGCGAGGAGGCGGGTGTCGACATCATCCGCGTCTCCTGCCCCGATGAAGAATCGACCGTTGCGCTGAAGCAGATCGTCCGCGCCGTGCGCGTGCCGATCGTCGCGGACATCCATTTCCACTATAAGCGCGCGCTGGAAGCCGCCGATGCGGGCGCCGCCTGTCTGCGGATCAATCCGGGCAATATCGGCAGCGAAGCGCGGGTGAAGGAAGTGGTCGACGCGGCCAAGGCCAATGGCTGTTCGATCCGCATCGGCGTCAACGCCGGGAGCCTGGAAAAGGACCTGCTGGAAAAATATGGCGAGCCTTGCCCGGAGGCGCTGGTCGAAAGCGCGCTCGACCATATCAAGCTGCTGCAGGACCAGGATTTCCACGAATATAAGGTCGCGGTGAAGGCCAGCGACGTCTTCCTTGCAGTCGCTGCCTATATGCAGCTTGCCGACGCGGTGGACTGCCCGCTGCACTTGGGCATCACCGAGGCGGGCGGGCTGATCGGCGGCACGGTGAAGAGCGCGATCGGCATCGGCAACCTGCTCTGGGCCGGTATCGGCGACACCATCCGCGTCTCCCTTTCGGCCGAACCCGAAGAGGAAGTGCGGGTCGGTTACGAGATATTGAAGTCGCTCGGCATCCGTACGCGCGGGGTCAAGATCATTTCCTGCCCGTCCTGCGCGCGCCAGGGATTCAATGTGATCCGTACCGTCCAGGCGCTGGAGGAACGGCTCCAGCACATCAACACGCCCTTGTCACTTTCGGTGCTGGGCTGCGTCGTCAATGGTCCGGGTGAGGCGCGCGAAACCGACATCGGCCTGACCGGCGGTGGCAATGGCAAGCATATGGTCTATCTGTCGGGTGTCACCGACCACACGATCCAGGACGCCGATATGGTCGACCATATCGTGAAGCTGGTCGAGGCGAAGGCCGCAGAGATCGAGGCCGCCAATCTTGAGGCCGAAACGACGGACGCGGGCAAGGTCGAGGCGGCGGAATAGACGGGACGGCCGGGCCATGAACGCGCCTGCTCGCGCTATTGCAATTCCCTTTGCTATTTGCTGCCTGGGCGTCGCGCTGTTTTCCGTGATGGATGCGGCGATGAAGGGGCTGAGCCTTTCCGTGGGCCTTTACAACGCCTTGTTCTGGCGCGCGGTGACGGGCAGTGTGCTGGGCTTCCTATTGATGCTGCTGACCCGCCAGCGCTGGCCGACGCGGGCGGTGCTGCGCATCCATCTGCTGCGCGGGGTGGTGGTGGCGGTGATGGCGGCGCTCTTCTTCTGGGCGCTCATGCGGCTGCCGCTGGCCGAAGCCATCGCGCTGTCCTTTATCGCACCGCTCATCGCCCTCTACCTCGCCGCGCTGCTGCTCAAGGAAAAGGTCGGGCGGCAGGCGATCGGCGCGTCGCTGTTGGGACTGGTGGGCGTTGCCGTGATCCTCTCCGGACGGGTGCGCGGCGATTATGACGGGAATGCGCTGCTGGGCGCTCTGGCGGTGCTGGCGTCGGCCATGCTCTTCGCCTGGAACCTCATCATCCAGCGGCAGCAGGCGCAGGTCGCTTCCCCGATCGAGGTCGCTTTCTTCCAGCATCTCATCATGTTGGGCGTTTTCGCACTGGGCGCGCCGATGCTGGCGATCCTTCCTCCGGTCAAAGCCGTCCCGCTCATTCTGCTGGCCGCAACGCTGGCCTTCACTTCGCTCGCGGCGCTGGCCTGGGCCTATGCCCGGACAGAAGCGCAGCGGCTGATCCCGGTTGAATATAGCGCCTTCGTCTGGGCAGCGATCATCGGCTGGCTGGTGTTTGGCGAGACGTTGACAGTGACGACGGTCGCGGGCGCATTGCTGATCGTTACGGGTTGCCTTATCGCAGCGCGCTCAAAGCGGGCGGAGAGCGCCGATTATAAGGGAACCCATGTGGAACCGGGAACGGCATGAGCGGGATCATCGTTCGGGAAGCGGTAGCCGGGGATATCGGCGTCATTCATGACTTCATCGTCGCGCTGGCCGACTATGAGCGACTGGCCCATGCAGTGAAGGCGGACCGCGAAAGGCTGGCCCATTATCTGTTTGGCCCGCGCCCGATGGCGGAGGTGCTGATCGCGGAACATGACGGTGCGGCGATCGGTTTCGCGCTGTTCTTCCACAATTTCTCGACCTTCGAAGGGCGACCCGGCATCTATCTCGAAGATCTGTTCGTCCTGCCGCAGACGCGGGGACTGGGCGCGGGCAAGGCGCTGCTCGCGCGTCTCGCGCAACTGGCGGTCGAACGTGATTGCGCCCGGCTCGAATGGTCGGTGCTCGACTGGAACGCGCCTTCCATTGCCTTTTATCATACGCTTGGCGCACGGCCGATGGACGAATGGACGGTGCAGCGGGTGGATGGTGATGCCCTGGCGGCGCTGGCCGCCTCCTGATCCTTCGGGACGAGCCGAAGGGCGGCAGGCTTGACGGGGAGTCACCGCCGGAGGCATTGTGCCGATCTGGAACATTTGGGGGACAACAAGTTATATGGCCGTCGGCCGCACCGTGAAACGATCGCCGGAATGGCGCGAAATGCTGAAGCGCAGCCTGATCCGCAGTGGTGCGCTGATCGGCGCGATCGCGCTTTTGCTTCTGACGCTGTTCCTGGCGCTGGCGCTGCTGAGCTATGCCCCCAGCGATCCGTCGATGAACACGGTGGCGGGCGATCATGTCGCCAATATCATGCAGGCGCCTGGCGCCTGGACCGCCGACTTCCTGCTCTGGCTGCTGGGCGTGCCCGTTGCACTGATCCTGCCGCTGATGGCCATCACTGCACGTCGTCTCTGGGGCGATCAGGACATGGCGGGGTGGAAGGCGCAATTCGGTAAATGTCTGTTCGGTATCATCCTGATCGGCATCGCGCTGGCCCTGTTCCAGAGCGATCCGCTGGTCGGCCTGCCCGCCGGTTGGGGCGGGGTGATCGGCCTGGTCACGGCCAAGGGCATTGCGAGCCTGACCGCGCAGGCGCCTGTCGCCTCGCCATGGATCAAGGGCGTGCTGATCGGCATCGCGATGATCGCCGGTCTCTTCACCTGTTATCGCAGCCTGGCTTTGGAAAAGCCGATCATCGCGCTGCGCCGCCCGACATTGCCGAAATTCAGCCTGCCGATCCCCAGCCTGCCCTTTGGCAGCGGGGCCGCGGCGGATGAAGATGGCGAGGATGACGAACCTGGCGAGCGGGTCATCACCCCGCGCAAGCAGGTGTCGAACGAACCGAAGCCGCCCATCACCATCCAGGCACCCAAGCCTGCGCCGGCGCAGCGCACCATGGCGCCGGTGTCGCAGGATGACCTGTTCGGCAACAGCTCGCTCCCCTCGCCCGACCTGCTCAACCCGATTCCGGCCAGCCAGGGCGGCAAGATCGACAAGGCGGCGCTGGAGCGGAACGCCCGCCTGCTCGAATCCGTGCTCGACGACTTCCATGTGAAGGGCAATATCGTCGAGGTGCGGCCCGGCCCGGTCGTCACCATGTATGAGCTGGAGCCGGCGCCGGGCATCAAGGCAAGCCGGGTGATCGCGCTGGCCGATGATATCGCCCGCAACATGTCGGCGCTTTCCGCCCGCGTCGCGACGATTCCGGGCCGCACGGTGATCGGCATCGAACTGCCCAATGCAAACCGGGAGGGCGTCTCCTTCCGCGAACTCATCACGTCGGAGCAGTTCGCGCAGGAAGCGACGCTGCCGATCATTCTGGGCAAGAATATTTCCGGTGAACCGATCATCGCCGACCTGGCGCCGATGCCGCATCTGCTGATCGCGGGCACCACCGGGTCGGGCAAGTCGGTGGGCTTGAATGCGATGATCCTGTCGCTGCTCTATCGCATGACGCCGGACCAGCTTCGCCTCATCATGATCGACCCCAAGATGCTGGAACTGTCGACCTATGACGACATTCCGCATCTGCTCTCTCCGGTCGTCACCGAACCGGCCAAGGCGATCCGTGCGCTCAAATGGGCGGTGGAGCAGATGGAGGACCGTTATCGCATGATGGCGTCCATCTCCGTCCGCAACCTCGCCAATTACAACGAGAAGGTCCGTGCGGCGAAGGCCAAGGGCAAGCCGCTTGGCCGCCGCGTGCAGACCGGCTATGATCCTGAGACCGGCAAGCCCATCTATGAGGAGGAACAGCTCGATTTCCAGCCGCTGCCGCAGATCGTGGTGGTGGTGGACGAGCTGGCCGACCTGATGATGACGGCGGGTAAGGAAGTCGAATTCCTGATCCAGCGCTTGGCGCAGAAAGCCCGTGCGGCGGGCATCCACCTGATCCTGGCGACGCAGCGTCCTTCGGTCGACGTCATCACCGGCGTTATCAAGGCGAACCTGCCGACCCGTATCAGCTTCTTCGTGACCAGCAAGATCGACAGCCGCACCATATTGGGCGAGCAGGGCGCCGAGCAACTGCTGGGCAAGGGCGACATGCTCTATATGCATGGCGGCAAGGGACTGATGCGCGTCCACGGTCCCTTCGTGTCCGATGACGAAGTGCGCGTAGTCGCCGACCATTGGCGCGCGCAGGGGCAACCCGACTATATCTCCGCTGTCACCGAGGAGCCGGAGGAAGGCAGCTTCGCGCTCGATGGCGTGGACCTGGGCGATGACAGCCCGGACGCGCAGCTTTTCCGCAAGGCCTGCCAGCTTGTGTTCGAGAATCAGAAGGCGTCGACAAGCTGGCTGCAACGGCAATTGCGCGTCGGCTACAACAGCGCGGCGCGCCTCATCGAACGGATGGAGGAGGAAGGGCTGGTTGGTGCGCCCAACCATGTCGGCCGTCGCGAGGTGCTGCGCGACGAGAACGGGAATCCGCTCTGAATCGGCCTGAAACGATCATGGTTGCACTTCGCGCAATCGCCTTTTTGCCGTTCGCATTTGCGGCATGGTGAACCGGTCGGCATAGGGAACGGGCCTTTCAGGCATCCTCTCCTAAAAACTTTCCAGGCCGGTCTTCTCGATCGGCCTTTTTTTTGTCTGCGAAAGCGGCTAGGCCTGCGCCTGCTGCTGCCGCGCCGATAACATAATTGGAGCGGTGCCGCCGGACAGACCGGCATGGCGAGGCGGGAGCATGGGGGATGGAGCTGGTCCCAATGCCAAGTGGATGCTCTCCCCCATCAGCCTCATTCCTGCTGTTTCAGAACGGCCCGGTTCAAAAGCCGGGTTCACGGGGGGTTCAAGCCTCCCTGCCTAAGCATCTCATTTCAGTATAACCGGAGTTGAAGCCATGAAGCGCATGATTGCGCCCCTCGCGCTTGTCCTTGCCGTCGCGCCGCTGGTCGTTTCCACCCTGCCCGCCGCCGCGCAGCAGGGACAAGGGGGACAGACACAGTCGGACTTGAGTCAGGTCAACGCCTATATCCGCGCCGTCACCACCATGACCGCCGATTTCAGCCAGACCGACCGCAATGGCCAGACGCTGACCGGCCAGCTTACCCTGAAGCAGCCGGGCAAGGTGCGCTTCCAATATCAGAAGGGCGTGCCGTTGCTGATCGTGGGCGACGGCAAGGCGCTGACCATGATCGATTATGAGGTGCGGCAGGTGCAGCGCTGGCCGATCGGCAATTCGCCGCTGGGCGCGCTGCTCGATCCCAACAAGGATCTGTCGAAATTCGGCAAGGTCGTGCCCACCGGCGACCCGTCGATCCTCAGTGTCGAGGCGCGCGATCCCAAGCGGCCCGAATTCGGCACCATCAGCATGATCTTCAAGCGCGATCCGGCCAGCCCGGCGGGCCTGCAGCTCTATGGCTGGGTCGCGCTCGATTCGCAGAATAACCGCACGGCGGTGCGCCTGACCAACCAGCGTTACGGCGTTCCGGTGGCCGATTCCGCCTTCCGCTGGACCGATCCGCGTCCGAAGGGGCGTTCGGCGGGCGGCTGACCCGAGCGCATCGCAAGATGGATTGATAAACTTTCATTTCCGTTCATCTGCCGCTCATATGTGGAGCGCTAATCAGAAACCCACGGCAGGAGACAAAACCGGGATTTCCCCCCTGTTACCCGGTCCCCAGCTCCCGCCGCGAAGCGCTTCAAGGGCGCGATCGAGACCCCCGTTCCACGCCCCCGGAGCGGGGGTCTTACTTTGTCGGTCCTATAGGTCTTGCGCTTGCGCAACGACGCGCGGACTCCTAGTTGGCTAAGCATGGCCGATATGCTCTCCATTTGCTCCTGGAACATCAACAGCGTCCGCGCGCGCATCGACATCGTCGAACAGCTATTGCGGCAGGAAGCTCCCGATATATTGTGCCTGCAGGAAACCAAGGTGGTGAACGAAATCTTCCCCGCCGACATGTTCCGGCGGCTGGGCTATGTGCATCAGGTGCTGAACGGCCAGCGGATGCACCATGGCGTCGCGATCATGAGCAAGGTTCCCATCCATGAGGACGACCGGTTCGACTGGCAGGCCAATGGCGAGGCGCGCCATGTCGGCGTGCGACTCGACAATGGCGTGCGGATCGAGAATGTCTATGTTCCGGCGGGTGGCGATGTGCCGGACCGGGAGGTGAATCCCAAATTCGGCCAGAAGCTCGATTTCCTGGAGCGCATGATCCAATGGTCTTCGGACCTCGATAACAAGCCCACCATCCTGACCGGCGACTTCAACATCGCGCCGCTGGAATGCGACGTGTGGAGCCACAAACAATTGCTGAACGTCGTCAGCCACACGCCGATCGAGTGCGAGATTCTGGCGCGTCTCCAGACGTCGAACGACTGGATCGATATCGGCCGCCATTTCCATCCGGCGCCGGCGCGGCTCTACACCTGGTGGAGCTATCGTGCGAAGGATTGGGCGGAATCGGATCGCGGCCGCCGGCTCGACCATATGTGGATGACGAAGGATGTTGCGGACAAGGCGATCAGCCACCGCGTGGTCGAACCGGCGCGGAGCTGGATCAAGCCGTCCGACCATATCCCCATCATCACCGAGTTCGCCTTCTGATGTCCAGCCGGAACGCCGCCCGCGCCATTGATGCGCTTCGGCGCGGCTGGGCGGTGCGCCTGGCCGCGCCTGACGGCGCGATCCGGCTGATGGCGATCGAGGGGGCAGACGCCGTGACGCTGGGCGGCTTCGATCCCGACAGCGAAGCGGACATCTTGATCTCCGCCGCGCGCGCCGAAACATTGAAGCTTTCCAACCAGTTGGCGGCAGCCGATCCAGAGCTGCCAGTGCTGGTCGTACGCACCCCCTGGATCGATGCGGACGTGGCGACCGCCATCGCCGATCCGGTGCTGGATCTTGCCTCGCCGCTTAAGGGGCCGTTCCGCGCTCGCCCGCTGTCCGCGCCGCAAGCGGCCAGGGCAGCGCTGCGTCTGGCGCGTCTGGCCGGGATTCTGCCCGCCTATTTCGTGGCTGATGGCGATGGTCCGGTCGAAGCGGAGGTGAGCGCCGACGACATCGCCGCCTATGACGATGCTGTCCATCTCGCTGTCGCAACCCGTGCGCGCCTGCCCGTGTCGGCCAGCGAGACGGGGGAGATCGTCGCCTTTCGCAGCCCGGACGAACCGCGCGAGCATGTCGCGCTGATCGTCGGCAGGCGCGACGCATCGCCGCCCGTCATCCGCCTGCACAGCGAATGCCTGACCGGCGATGTGCTGGGCAGCCTGAAATGCGATTGTGGGCCACAGCTTCATCAGGCGCTGCATCAGATCGCCGATGCGCCCTGGGGCATATTGCTCTATCTGCGGCAGGAAGGACGTGGCATCGGCCTGGTCAACAAGCTGCGCGCCTATGCGCTGCAGGACCAGGGATTCGATACGGTCGACGCCAATGTGCGGCTGGGTTTCGCCATCGACGCGCGCGACTTTTCGGTCGCGGCGCGAATGCTCGACCTGCTCGGCGTGGGTGAGGTGCGGTTGCTCACCAATAACCCGAATAAGGTGACGGGATTGGAAGCGGCGGGAATCAAAGTGGTGGAGCGGCTGCCGATCATCCTGCCGGCCAACCCGCACAATGAACATTATCTGGCGACCAAGCGCGATCGCACCGGCCACCAGCTATGAGCGTCGTCTACGTCGAGAGCGGCGCGGGCCGCCTGACCTTTGGTGACATCGCCATGGCCTGCACCATCGGCCGCGGCGGCGCCTGCCTGGCAGCGCACAAGCGGGAGGGGGACGGGTGCACGCCGCTTGGGACATGGGCGATCTGGGGCGTATTGCTGCGTCCGGGCAAGGTCGAGGCGACGGGAATCCGCCTGCCCTGGCGCTGGGTGCGCGCGAATGACGGCTGGTCGGACGATATCGCCGATCCGGCCTATAACCGCCCCGTGCGCCTGCCGCGCGCCTTCTCCGCCGAAAATCTGATCCGTAGCGACGATGCCTATGACGTCATCGTCGTGCTTGGCCATAATGATGCGCCGCCGGTGCCGGGGCGGGGCAGCGCGATCTTCTTCCACCTCTCGGAAGGCCGCCCCACCGCCGGCTGCGTCGCCGTGGAGCGGAAAGACATGCTGCGGCTCCTGCCCTTGCTAAAGCCAAACGATGTGATGGAGATCGTCTGACTCGCAGGTCGTAGAAAGACCCGTTCGCCCTGAGCCTGTCGAAGGGCGCGGACAGGTCAGGCGGTTGCGCGCGTGCTTCGACAGGCTCAGCACGAACGGATCCTGCTTGGCAACTACGCCCGCTCCAGCGCCTCGCCCACCTCGCCGCCGGCCGCCTCCAGCAGGCGTCGTTCCAGCGTCTGCAACCGCGCCTTGCTTTCGATCTTTCCACCCAGAAGGTCGGTGACGTAAAAAGTATCGACCGCGCGCTCGCCATAGGTGGCGACATGGGCGCTGTGGACCGTGACCTTCGACTGGAACAGCGCATTGGCCAGGCTGAACAGCAGCGCCGGCCGGTCGCGGGCGTTGACCTCCACTACGGTGAAGCGGTTCGATGCCTTGTTGTCGATCAGCACGTTCGGTTCGATGCGGAAAGCCTCCGCGCGGGTGCGGGGCAGGGGGCGGGCGGCCAATTTGGTGATAAGGCGATGCCGGTTGGACAGCGAATCCTCGATCGCGTTGCGGATGCGCTGCAATTGTTCGGGACTGTGAAAGGCGCCGCCGAACGGGTCCTGTACCAGGAAATTGTCGATGGCGACGCCGTCGCGCGTCGTATGGATGCGCGCGTCGATGATGTTGCCCCCCGCCAGGTGAATCGCGCCGGCGATCCGGTAGAATAGGCCCGGATGGTCGGTGGCGTAGACGGTGACGAGCGTCGCGCCGCGCTGCGGATAATAATGGGCCGCGATCGACAGCGGAGAATCGCCCGACGCCAGGATATGCTGGGCGTTGTGGACCAATATGTCTTCAGGCTCGGCGATCCAATAGGATTCCGGGAGGCGCTTGCCAAAGGCTTCGAACGCCGCCTCATCCATGTGTAGCGCCTGGCGCAGCGCTTCCTGCTTGGCGGCGACGCGCTCGCTGCGCCCCTTCTGCTTGTGACCCAGGCGCAGCAGTTCTTCGGCCGCATCGTAGAGGTCGCCCAGCAACTGACGCTTCCAGCTATTCCAGACGCCCGGCCCCACGGCGCGGATATCGACCACGGTCAGGCAGAGCAGCAGCCGCAGCCGCTCAGGGCTTTGCACCACTTCGACGAAATCGAGGATGGTTTTATAGTCGGCGAGATCGCGCTTGAAGGCGGTCGCCGACATGAGGAGATGGTAGCGCACCAGCCAGGCCACCGTTTCGGTCTCGGCGGGGGTGAGGCCAAGGCGCGGGCAGAGATGTTCCGCCACCTCCGCTCCCAGCAGGCTATGGTCGCCACCGCGCCCCTTGGCGATGTCGTGCAGCAGCACGGCGACATAGAGAACCCGGCGTGAGAGGAGCCGGCCCATCAGTTCGGTCGAAAGGGGGTGGTCCTGTTCCAGTTCCCCCTTTTCGATGCGCGCCAGCAGCCCGACCGCGCGGATGGTATGCTCATCGACCGTATAATGATGATACATGTCGAACTGCATCTGCGCGACGACGCGGCGGAAGTCGGGGACGAAGCGGCCGAATACGGTGGATTCATTCATCCATCGCAGCACCGTTTCGGGATCGCGCGGGGAAGTCAGCACCTCCATGAAGGCGGCGTTGGCGCGCGGGTCCTTGCGTATCTTGGCGGTAATCAGGCCGGCGTCGCGGCTTGCGGCGCGCAAGGCGCTGGGATGGATCTGAAGCCCATGCTTGTCCGCGGCGGCGAAGATGTCCAGCAGCCGCACCGGGTCCGCCTGGAAGAAATCGTCGCTCGGCAGCGCCAGCCTGCCCCGTTCCAGCACGAAGCCGTCCAGTTTCTTGGGTCGGCGGAAGATGGACGGGATGTAGCGCCGTCCCTTCGGCCCCATTTGATCGTCCAGATGCGCCAGGAAGACGGCGGTGAGGTCGCCCACCGTTTTCGCGTTGAGGAAATAATAGCGCATGAAACGCTCGACGCCCGACCGGCCGGCGCGGTCGGTGAAATGCATCCGCGTTGCCGTTTCGATTTGCAGGTCGAAGGTCAGCCGGTCTTCGGCGCGCCCGGTGATGGTATGCAGGTGGCAGCGCACCGCCCAGAGGAAATCCTCGGCTTTCTGGAACTGCCGCAACTCGCTCTGCGTCAACAGACCGACATCGACCAGATCGGCGACCGACCGCACCCGGTTCACATATTTGCCGATCCAGAAGAGGGTGTGCAGGTCGCGCAGCCCCCCCTTGCCTTCCTTCACATTGGGTTCGACGACATAACGGCTGTCGCCCATCCGCTTGTGCCGCTCGTCGCGCTCCACCAGCTTTTCGGTGACGAAGGCGCGGGCATTGCCCTGCATCACCTCGGCGTCGAAGCGGGTGGAGGTTTCCTCATAGAGCGCGCGGTCGCCCCAGATATAGCGTGCCTCCAGCAAAGCAGTGCGCACGGTAAGGTCGCTCTTGGCCATCCGCATCGTCTCGTCGACCGAGCGGCTGCTATGGCCCACCTTTAATCCCAGATCCCAGAGCGAATAGAGCATGGATTCGATCACCTGCTCGGTCCAGCCCGTGGGCTTCCAGGGGGTGATGAAGCCAATGTCGACGTCGCTGTGCGGCGCCATTTCGCCCCGGCCATAGCCACCCACCGCGATCAGCGCGATCCGCTCGCCGGTGCTGCGATTGGCTGCCGGATAGAGGTGATGCGTGGTCGCGTCGTAGAGCAGGCGCACAATCTGGTCGATCAGGAAGGCGAAGGCGCTCACTGCCTCGCGCCCGCGCGTGGGCCGCGCCTCCAGCCGTTGCGCCACCTCGTCCCGGCCATGGTCGAGCGCCGCCTTCAATTCCTTGACGATCAATCCGCGCAAACGCATCAGATCGCCCCGATGCTCCTGCGCCAGGGCGAGAATCGTGTCGGAAATCGCGCGCCTGTCGATGATCGCGCGGCGCGCTCCCAGAGCGGGGAACTGCATGACCATATCTATTCTCTAGTCGGGCGCCACGTCGGCGGCCAGTTGTTTCAGCCGATAGAGGTGATCGAGCGCCTCGCGCGGGGAAAGCGCGTCCGCGTCGATCGCCTCGATCGCGGCGCGCAAGGGGTCGGCCTTCTCCTCTTCCTGCACCGCGACGGCCGCGAATAGCGGCAGGTCGTCGAGGCCGGCGGCGATTCCACCGGTCCTGGCCTTGCCCGCTTCCAGCCGCGCCAGCACATCCTTTGCCCGCTTGAGCACGGCAGGCGGCAGCCCCGCCAGCCGCGCCACCGCCAGGCCATAGCTGCGATCCGCCGGCCCTTCGGCCAGTTCATGCAGCAGGATGAGGTCGCCCTTCCATTCGCGGGCGCGGACATGGTGGAGCGAGAGCGAGGAGAGGGTTTCGGCGAGCCGCGTCAGCTCATGATAATGGGTGGCGAACAGGCAGCGGCAGCGATTGACCTCATGCACCGCTTCCACCACGGCCCATGCCAGCGCCAGCCCGTCATAGGTCGACGTGCCGCGCCCCACCTCATCCAGAATGACGAAGCTGCGCTCTGTCGCCTGCGCCAGGATGGCGGCGGTTTCCACCATCTCGACCATGAAGGTGGAGCGGCCTTTGGCGAGATTGTCCGACGCGCCGACCCGGCTGAACAGGCGGTCGACCAGGGTCAGCGTCGCCGATTGCGCGGGAACATAGCCGCCGGCCTGCGCCAGGATGACGATCAGCGCATTCTGCCGCAGGAAGGTCGACTTGCCGCCCATATTGGGGCCGGTGACGAGCCAGAGCCGGTCGGCTTCGGCCAGGCGACAGTCGTTGGCGACGAAGGGCTGGCCCTCGCGCCGCAGCGCATCCTCCACCACAGGATGCCGCCCGCCCACGATATCCAGGCACTGCCCCGCGCTGTCCGCCGGCACGAAATGCGGCCGTTGCCAGCCGCCCTCGGCCGCGCGTTCGGCGAGCGAGGCGGCAACGTCGAGCCGGGCCAGCGCATCAGCGGCGCGGGCGATGTCGGCCTTGCGGTCGAGCACCGCGTTGATGAGTTCTTCCAGATGGGCGGCCTCGGCGACCAGGGCATGGGCACCCGCCTGCGCCACGCGCCCGGCCTCCTCATGCAGGTCGATCGAATTGAAGCGCACCACGCCGGCCAGCGTCTGGCGATGGGTGAAGCCGCTGGTCGGCGCCATCAGCGCGTCGGCGGCGCGTGCCGGCACCTCGACATGATAGCCCAGCACGCCATTGTGCCGGATCTTGAGCGAGGAAATGCCGGTCTGCTCGCGATATCTGGCCTCCAGCGCGGCGATGGCGCGGCGGCCGTCGCCGGCCATGCGGCGCAGTTCGTCGAGCGCGGGGTCGTAGCCGTCGGCGATATAGCCGCCATTGGCCGTCTCGGTCGGCGGCGCCGGGACCAGCGCGCGCGACAGGGCATCGACCAGTTCGCCATGGCCGTCGAGCGCGGGGAGAAGTTGCAGCAGGAGTTGGGGCGCATCGGCCAGACGGCCCAGCCGTTCGCGCAACAGTCGCGCTTCGCCGAGGCCATCGCGGAGCTGGCCGAGGTCGCGGGGCGACCCGCGCCCCACCGCCACGCGGCCCAGCGCCCGGCCGATATCGGGCAGGGCACGCAGCGCCGCGCGCAACTGGTCACGCAGCAACGCATCGTCATGGAAAAGCTGGACCAGCCCCAGCCGCGCCTCGATCATGGCGAGGTCCATCAACGGAGCCGACAGATCCTGCCCCAGCAGGCGCGCGCCCGCGCCTGTCACCGTCCGGTCGATCGCGCCCAGCAGGCTGCCGGCGCGCGACCCGGCCATGGTCGCGACGATCTCCAGGCTCTCGCGCGTTGCCGCATCGATGGCGACATGACCGCCGCTGGTCTTGCGCAGCGGTGGCGCGAGGAAAGGAAGCGTACCTTTGCCCGCATGGTCGAGATAGGCGATCAGCCCGCCCATCGCCGCAAGCTCCGCCCGCCCGAACTGGCCGAAGCCGTCGAGTGTCGCGACCCCGAACAGGCGCTTGAGAGCGTCTTCCGCGCGGCTGCTGGAAAAGGCGGCACGATCGAACGGATGCGAGTCCGCGATATCGATCGTCGATCCTTCGGCCACCACCGTCTCGCTTGGCCGCAGCCGCGCCAGTTCGGCGGGCAGGTCGGCCATGGGACAGGTCATCGTTTCGAACCGGCCGGTCGAAATATCGGCGGCGGCGATGCCGATCTCGCCCGATCCCCCATTTTCCAGCGACCCGCCTACCTGCGCCAGCGCGACCAGCATATTGTCACGCCGGGAATCGAGCAGGGTTTCCTCGGTGAGCGTCCCGGCGGTGACGTAGCGGACGATCGCGCGCACCACCAATGCCTTCCCGCCGCGCGCCTTGGCCTGCGCAGGCGTTTCGGTCTGTTCGGCGATGGCGACGCGATGGCCGCCCTTGATGAGCCGCGCCAGATAGCCTTCGGCGCTGTGCACCGGCACGCCGCACATCGGGATGGGCGCGCCGCCATGCTCGCCCCGGCTGGTGAGCGCAATGTCGAGCGTGGCGGCCGCCATTTTGGCGTCGTCGAAGAACAGTTCGAAAAAGTCGCCCATGCGATAGAAGAGCAGGCAATCCTGCGCTTCGGCCTTCAGCGCCAGATACTGCGCCATCATCGGGGTCGGCTGGCCGGAGGGTGGGGCCGCTGTGTCAGTCGATTTCGCCATGGGATCAGCGGATAGCCTGAACCCTGTGTTGAAACCAGAGCTTCGCAAACGGGCAGCAAAATTGCGCTTCTCGCACTTGCCCACAAGATAATCTTGCCGCTAGGGCGGCCGCATTGTTCCAATATATGGGTGCAGCCATGACCGAGAAGTCGAATGTGGAATTTTCCGAGCGCGAGGCGCTGTTCTTCCACTCGACCGGCCGACCCGGCAAGATCGAGATCATCGCGTCCAAACCGATGGCGACGCAGCGCGACCTGAGCCTTGCCTATTCGCCGGGCGTCGCCGTCCCGGTCCGCGCCATCGCCGCCGATCCGGCGACGGCCTATGACTATACCGCCAAGGGCAATCTGGTCGCGGTGATCTCCAACGGCACGGCGATCCTGGGCCTGGGCAATCTCGGCGCGCTCGCTTCGAAGCCGGTGATGGAAGGCAAGGCGGTGCTGTTCAAGCGCTTCGCCGACGTCGATTCCATCGACATCGAATTGAAGACCGAGGATGTCGACCGTTTCATCGATGCGGTCGAGCTGATGGAGCCGACCTTCGGCGGCATCAACCTTGAGGATATCAAGGCGCCCGAATGCTTCATCATCGAACAGACGCTGAAAGAGCGGATGAACATCCCGGTCTTTCATGACGACCAGCATGGCACCGCGATCATCGCGGCGGCGGGCGTCATCAATGCCGCGCTCCTCACCGGGCGCGACATGAAGGACATGAAGGTGGTGGTGAACGGGGCGGGGGCCGCCTCCATCTCCTGCACCGAACTCATCAAGGCACTGGGTGTGCCCCAGGACAATGTCATCATGTGCGACAGCAAGGGCGTGATCTACCAGGGCCGCACCGAGGGCATGAACCAGTGGAAGTCGGCCCATGCGGTGAAGACCGACGCGCGGACGCTCGCTGAAGCGGTCAAGGGCGCCGACGTGTTCCTGGGCCTTTCCGTCGCTGGCGCCATGTCGCAGGACATGGTGAAGTCGATGGCGGCCAAGCCGATCATCTTCGCCATGGCCAATCCCGATCCGGAAATCCTGCCGCCCGACGCCAAGGCCGTGCGTTCCGACGTGATCGTTGCGACCGGCCGGTCGGACTTCCCGAATCAGGTCAATAATGTGCTGGGCTTCCCCTTCATCTTCCGCGGCGCGCTGGACGTGCGGGCGACGGGCATCAACGAGGCGATGAAGCTGGCGGCGGCCAAGGCGATCGCCGACCTTGCGCGTGAACGGGTGCCTGAGGAAGTGGCCAAGGCCTATGGCCGCTCGCACAGCTTTGGCCCCGACTATATCATTCCCGCGCCCTTCGATCCGCGCCTGATGGAAGTGGTGCCGGCCGCCGTGGCGGAGGCGGCGATGGCAACCGGCGTGGCGCAAAAGCCGATCGAGGACATGGTTGCCTATCGCCAGTCGCTCAAGGCACGGCTCAACCCGACGACTTCGGTGCTGACCACCGCCTATGAGATGGCCAAGGCCGATCCCAAGCGCGTGGTCTTCGCCGAGGCGGAGGAAGAAGTCGTGCTGCGTGCGGCCATTCAGTTCCGCGAGCTGGGCTATGGTATCCCCGTACTGGTCGGCCGCGGCCATGTGCTGGACAAGCTCAAGGAATTGGGCGTGCGCGATCCCGAAAGCTTCGAACTGCACAACAGCGTCAATTCGCCGCTGGTGCCGGAGATGGTCGACCTGCTCTACAAGCGGTTGCAACGCCGTGGCTATCTGCGCCGCGACTGCGAGCGTATGGTCAATCGCGATCGCAACATCTTTGGCACCCTGCTGGTCAAGATGGGTGTCGCCGACGCGATGATAACCGGCGTGACGCGCCCCTATGCGCAGACGCTGCGCGAGGTGAAGCGGGTGATGGACCCGGCGGCGGGCCGCACCCCTTTCGGCATCCATGTCACGGTGGCGAAGGACAAGACGGTGTTCCTGGCCGACACCACGGTGCACGAACGTCCTTCGGCCGCCGAACTGGCCGATATTGCCGAAGGGACGGTGGCCGTCGCGCGGCGCATGGGTCATGATCCGCGCGTCGCCTTCCTTTCCTATTCCAATTTCGGCAATCCGCCCGGCGCGTTCCTCGACAATGTGCGCGATGCGGTGAAGGTGCTGGACGAACGGGGCGTTGATTTCGAATATGAAGGCGAAATGACCCCCGACGCGGCGCTCAACCCGGCCGTCATGAAGAATTATCCGTTCAGCCGCCTGTCCGGACCCGCCAATGTGCTGGTCATGCCGGGGCTGCAATCGGCCAATATCTCGGCCAAGCTGTTGCGCGAACTGGGCGGCACGTCGATGATCGGGCCGGTGCTGGTGGGCATGGAAAAATCGGTGCAGATCGCCACCATGTCTTCCAATGCGTCGGAACTGTTGACCCTGGCGGTGCTGGCCGCGGGCGGGATAGCGCTCTGATTCCCGATCCGCTGACCGATCGGTAAGCATTGCTTGTCGGTCGATCATGCTTTTTCACTTGCAACGCTCCGGCCTCAAGCGACAGGGAAGGATGATGATCCGCCAAGGGAGCGACCAGGGCATGAGCGTGACCACCAGTTTCGACAGTGCGACCTTCCGCCGCGTGCTGGGTCACTATCCGACTGGTGTCTGCGTCGTCACCGCGGCGGAGCCGGACGGCGCGCCGGTCGGCATGGTGGTGGGATCCTTCACCTCCGTTTCGCTGGACCCGCCCCTGGTCGCCTTTTTTCCGGCGCGCAGTTCCGGTAGCTGGCCACGCATCGAAAAGGTCGGCAAATTCTGCGTCAATGTCCTTGCCAGCGACCAGAAGCCGCTCTGCCGTCAGATTGCGGGGCCTGGACCGGATAAATTCGCGGGCATCGCCCATCGCGTTTCCGCCAATGGCTCACCGATCCTGGACGATGTCGTCGCCTGGATCGATTGCAGGCTGGATGCCGTGCATGAGGCCGGCGACCATTATATCGTGCTTGGCCGGGTGGTGGCGCTGGAAGTGGAGCGGCCCGAACGGCCACTGCTCTTCTTCCAGGGCAATTATGGCGAATTTTCCCTGTTGGAATGAAGGACAGGCAGCGCGTGGCGGGGTAAAGGCGAGCAGCCGCCTTTCCAATATGTGACCGGTCAGACATAGCGGAGACATATTACCGCTCCTTAACGCAAATTGCCTATGTCGGGCCTGATGTCCCCTGACCGGATCCTTGCATGACCGCGCTGCTCATCACTGTCGACACGGAACTGTCCTCCTCGCTGTACCAGCGGGGCGTCAGTCTTGAGGAAAATGTCCGCCGGTCGATCTGGGCGGAGGCGCAGGGGCAGGCCGTCGGCATCGGCTGGCAGATGGACCGGCTCGATCATCATGGACTCAAAGGCGTCTTCTTTCTCGATCCCATGCCGGCGCTGGTGCATGGCGCGGAATATCTGACGCCCATCGTCGGCGAGATCGTCCGGCGCGGGCATGAAGTGCAGTTGCACATCCACACCGAATGGCTCGCCTGGACGCGGCAATCGCCCGTCGGCGGACGGCAGGGCCGCAATATCGGCGACTTTGCGCTGACGGACCAGATCATCTTGCTGGACCTGGCGAGGCGGCTGCTGGAGCAGGCAGGTGCGCCTGTAATCACGGCGTTTCGGGCCGGCAATTTCGGCGCCAATGACGATACGCTCCGGGCGCTTGCGGCCATTGGCATCCTTTGGGACAGTAGCGTCAACCCCGCCTATCTCGGTCGAGACTGCCGCATATCGGCTGACCGTCAGCAGATTGGCGCGGCGCGCCTGGAGGGGGTGATCGAACTGCCCGTGTCGGGCATTGCCGATCGGCCGGGCGGTTTTCGCCCGGCGCAGGTTTGCGCCATGTCGGCGGCGGAAATGCGCGCTGCCATGCACCATGCTGCGTACGAAGGGCAGGATGCCTTTGTCGTCGTGACCCATAGTTTCGAAATGCTCTCACGCGATCGTCAACGCCCCAACGGGTTGGTCAAGGCGCGCTTCGAAGCCCTGTGCCGGGCGGCGGCCGGCATGGCGAACCTGCATGGCGCCGGCTTCTATGATCTGTCGCCAGCGATTGCCGATGCGCCGGTCCATGGCCTGACCCGCGTGCCGCCCAGCCGTCTTCGCACCGGCCTGCGCCTGGTGCAGCAGGCCTGGGCGACATGGCGTTACGAGCATCGGCTGATTCCCGCGTGACGCATCATCCCATTGCTCTGGTCATCGGCCTGGAAAATGCGATCGGCCTGACGATCGTTCGGGAACTGGGCGAACATGGCGTTCCCGTGCATGGGGTCGCACGCGATCCCATGGCCATCGCGGCGGCGTCGCGTCATTGCACGGCGGTGATCCGACGGCCCGACGGTCCTGCCTCCGCCTGGCTGCCTGATCTGATTGCACGCACCGGCGCTAAGGCCGTCTTCGCCATTTCGGAAAGCGACCTGCTCGATTTGGGCGCGCTGCCGTCGCGCATCGGCGATTGCCACCTGCTCGTCCCCCGGCCCGATCGGTTGGAACGGGTCATCGACAAGCGGCGGACGCTCGCCATTGCCGAGCAGGCGGGGCTGCGCGTGCCCCAGACCTGGCAGCCGCAGGCGGGCGAGGATTTTGCCGCACGGATTGCCGACATGCGCTTTCCGCTGGTGGCGAAATGGGCGAATCCGCCGGAAATCATGCCGATTCTGGCCGATGCCGGACTGGAATGGCTGAAGACCGAATATGCCCGTACGCCCGATCAACTCATGGCGCTGCTGGACCGTTATGCACCGGTCGGTCGATGGCCGCTGATCCAGCAATATTGCCGTGGGGTTGGCCTGGGCCAGATGCTCTACATGGAGGACGGACGCGCGACCTTGCGTTTCCAGCATCGCCGCCTGCACGAATGGCCGCCGGAAGGCGGCGTATCCACCCTCTGCCGGGCCGAGCCGATGGACGCCCATGCGGCGCAAATGGCGCTGTCCGAGCGATTGCTGCGCGCGCTCGATTGGGATGGGCAGGCGATGGTCGAATATCGTTATGACGTCGCGACCGGCGACTATTGGCTGATGGAGGTCAATGGCCGCTATTGGGGCAGCCTGCCGCTCGCCCGGCATTGCGGCGCGCATTTCGCCTGGGAAGCCTATCGGCGCAGGGTGTTGGGGCAGGGCAGTCCCGCTCCCGCGCCGCGCGACGACCTGCGCGCCTGCTATATGGTGCCGGAAACCAAGCGGATGGTCCGGCTGCTGTGGACGCCCGGCCGCATCAGCGACCCCTTTTTCCGCAGGCGTCCGGTTGCCGATCTTTTCGGTTATCTGATCGCCTTCATCGATCTGCGCACCCGCTATTATGTTTTCAGCCTGACCGATCCACGGCCCTGGCTGCGGGATATGGCGCAGATGGTCAGGAAAGCCGTGCGCCGGGGAAGGCGATGACCAGCCGGCCGATCGCCCGCTCGATCCGTCGCAGGCATTGCGTCATATAGCGATCATCAAGGCCATAGGGGTCGTGCAGATGGGGCAGCAGGGGACGTGTCCAGCGGCCCAGCAGCATCCGTGGCAGGCGCGCCAGCTGTGGATCGGTGGCGAGGCGATGCAATTGCCGCACCTCCATCACCAGCAGCAGATCCCCTTCCTCCGGCATATAATCCGCCACGTCGATAGCGCGATGCGCCAACAGATCATGCCCCAGCATTTGGGCCGCCGCGATGGCGGGCGGATGGGCCGGGCGTCCCGTGGTGGTCGACAGGCCAAAGGAGGTGGTTCGTAAGCCCGCACGCTGCGCCGCGACATCAGCAAAGGCGCTGCGGCAGATATTGCCCTGGCAAACGAACACCAGCCGCTTCACCTGCGCCGGGGTGGGTACGCGACTGGCGGACAGGCCGATAAAAAACTGGGGATAGGATAAGGCGAGACGTCCCAGTCCCCGCAATGTGCCGAAATACCGCCTGATCATGGCAGCGGGGTAAAAAGGTCTGGCTTAGGCACCATCGCTAGATAGCAGCATGATCCGGCCGATCAACCGGCGCTTGCATGAAAGGCATCGGTCAGAGTCTGTTTGAGAATGCGCGGAAGAGCGCATTTTTGAGGCGGCACCGGCCCTCTCCTCCACCCGGCCACCCATATGATACTGCCGTTGGGTGGCCGGGTGGGGGAGAGGGCCGGTGCGGCAATGCGCCGATAGGCGCATTTTCAAACAGCGGCCTGAATCAAAACGCCCGGTCTCTGACGAGGCCGGGCGTTCCTGGATTCAACTGCCGTTCGGGCCGCCGCTGCCGGGGCCGCTGCCCCCGCCACCCATGCCGCCGGCGCCGACCGCGCCGATATTGCCGAAAATCTCGTCGAACAGGCTGCGATGGCGGCCCAGGGTCGGGGTCTTGTCCCCGGAAGGCGAGATATGAGCGACCTGTTCCAGCCCCATGCGGTCGACCGCCACGACATTGCCTGCGGGATCGAAGCGGACGCGCAGCACGGTCTGGTCCACCGGCTTGGGATTGGAGAAAGCGAGCGAGCGCATGCTGCGCGAGACATAATACCAGTCCTGTTGGCCGAACTGCGAGGCAAAGCTGGGGCGGCCCAGCGTCCCTTCCACCGACGCGCGATTGTCGATGCCGGGCTGGACCGAATCCACCAGCAGTTTGTCGACCTGATAACCCTGATGCGTGCGGATGCGGGTGCAGGCTGATGTGCCCAGCAGCAGCGCGCTGAGGCCGACGGCGATCAAGACGCGCCCGCGGCGGGTGTGGCGGCTGAACTGAGGCATGAACGTCTCCTGCGGGGGCGTAACCCGCGAACCCAACAAAACTGATGCCGCCATTGCATTGGGCGACGCTGCGATCAATATGGAAATGCGCAAGCCCCGGCAAGGGGCGAAGGCGCACCGGTCGGCGCGCGCCACCGGTCGATCCGTCATGAAAAGCCGTTTTGTCCATGCCCACCACCCCTTCCTTCCTTCAGCGCTTCTTCGGCCGCACCGATCCCAGGGAGGGACTGCGGCCGCTTTATCATGCCGTGGTCGGCGAAGGACGGCAGCCGCACTGGTATCTGGAGGGCGCGGTGCCCGACACGCTGGACGGTCGCTTTGACATGATCGTCGCCATATTGGCGCAGGTGTTGATCCGGCTGGAACAGCAGGGCGCGACGCAGGAAAGCGTGTGGCTGACCGAATTGTTCGTCGACGATATGGACGGGCAGTTGCGGCAGGAGGGCGTGGGCGACGTGGTGGTCGGCAAGCATATCGGCCGGATGATGAGCGCATTGGGCGGGCGGATCAGCGCCTATCGCGAGGCGTTGACGGACGGTGCGGATTTTGGTGAGGCGCTGCGCCGCAACCTTTATCGCGGCGGGCCGATTGCTGATGCGGCGGTCGCCCATGTCGAAGGCAAGCTGCGCGAGCGCTGGATGCGGCTAGGCTGCCTGACGCATGAGGCCCTGCTGGCAGGAGATCTTGGATAATGACGACGCCCGAATTTTCCCGTCCGGTCAAGGTAGACCAGATCAAGCGGCTGACCGGCGAAACCCATATCGAGGCCGATGTGGCCGAGCGGGCGGCGCTGGCGCAGCGATTCGGCCTTTCCGTGCTGGATCGGCTGGATGCGGATTATAGCCTCACCGAGGAAAATGGCGCGATCATGGCGCGCGGGCGGGTGCGCGCGGCGCTGGCCCAGCCCTGCGTCGCGACCGGGGTGCCGGTGCCTGAGGTGATCGACAGCGATTTCGTGCTGCGTTTCATCATGGAAGGCGACGCGGTGCCTGAGGGCGAGGAACTGGAGCTGGACGCCGAAGATTGCGATACGATCGGCTATGATGGGCAGGTCGTCGATATGGGCGAGGCGGTGGCCGAGACGATGGCGCTGGCGATGACGCCCTATCCCCGCTCGCCGCAGGCCGACTCCTATCTGAAGGATGCCGGCGTGCTGAACGAGGAGCAGGCCAGTCCCTTCGCCGCGTTGCTGGCGCTCAAGGACAAGGATAAGGCCTGAAGCCCTCGCTCGTCCTGGCTTCGTTTCCCTTTCGTTCCGCATTATGGCATAGCAAGGTGCCATGGACTCGCCGCTGCGCAAGATCATCCATATCGACATGGACGCCTTCTATGCGTCGGTGGAGCAACGCGACGATCCCGGCTTGCGCGGCCGGCCGATTGCGGTGGGCGGCGGCGGCCCGCGCGGCGTGGTGGCGACATGCAGCTATGAGGCGCGCAAATTCGGTGTCCGATCCGCCATGCCGGGCGCGCGGGCGCGGCGTCTCTGCCCCGACCTGATCTTCGTGAAGCCCCGGTTCGAAGTCTATCGCGCTGTATCTGGCCAGGTGCGCGCGATCTTCAGCCACTTTACCGACATCATCCAGCCCCTGTCCCTTGACGAGGCGTATCTGGACGTGACGGTGAACAAGCCGGGCATCGCATCGGCGACCGAGGTGGCGCAGGAAATCAGGCGGATGATTCGCGAGGAAACCGGCCTCACCGCTTCGGCCGGTGTTTCCTACAACAAGCTGATCGCCAAGCTGGCGTCGGACCAGAACAAGCCTGACGGCATTTGCGTGGTGCGGCCTGGCGAGGGCGGTGCGTTCATCGCCGCCATGCCGGTGCGGCGCATCCATGGCGTGGGGCCGGTGACGGCGCGGCGGATGCAGGAACTGGGGATCGAGACGGGGGCGGACCTGCGCGCGCGCGATCTGCCCTTCCTGCAGGCCCATTTCGGCAGCGCGGCCGAATTCTACTATCGGGCGGCGCGGGGTGAGGACAGCCGGCCGGTGCATGAACGGCAGGAGCGCAAGTCGGTGAGCGTGGAAGACACTTTCTTCGACGACCTGGTCGAGGCGGAAGCGTTGGTGGCGGAACTGGACCGGATCGCCGTCAATCTCTGGACCCGAATCGAAAAGGCGCAGGCCTGGGGCCGGACGGTGGTGTTGAAGATCAAGTTCGCCGACTTCCGCATCATCACGCGCTCGCGCAGCTTCTCCGCACCTGTCCGTTCGCCGGATCTGTTGGCGCAGGCGGGACGGGAATTGCTGCTGGCCCAGTTACCGCTGCGCATGGGTGCGCGGCTGCTGGGGCTGGGCGTGCATAATCTGGAATCGGAGGAGGAAGACGGACAGGACGGGCAACTCGCCCTGTCGCTGTAGCCGTCGTCAGAAGGGCAGCCAGTTCCGTTTCTCGGTGAACTTCATGTAGCCGGCATTGACGCCCAGCCGATAGCCGACGCCCAGACGGATCGGGATCAGCACCACATTGCCCCAGCGCAGATAGCTGGCGGTGAAGCCGCCCACCAGATAGGCGGTGCCCTCCGCCGCGGGGAAGCGATGGTAGAGATCCTGCGTGTCATAGAGATTATAGACCAGGACGAAGGTGTTGGACGCATTGCCGCCGACATCGAAGCCGATCGACGGACCGGTCCAATAGACTTCGCGCTTGCCCTCAATCTTGTGGTTGAGTGTGCCCGATCCATAGCGCAAGCCGACGACGAAGGCGCCTGACGCCTCGCGGCCGGAGATATAGGCGTTGGGGCGGCCCTGGTCCTTCAAGATCTTCTCGATGATGCCTGCCAGCCCTTCGGCGCCCTTGCCGAACACGCCCTCGGCCGCGCCGATCAGGTCGTCCTGCTGATAGGAATCGCCAGGGGCCATGGCGGCAGGCGGGGAAGCGGATGTGACCGGTGCGCCGCTGGCCGTCGTACCGCTCGATGAGGGTTCGGCACCACTCGGCGGTGGGCTGTAGGTGGTACCGCTTTCGCGATTGACGCTGGCATCGACGCCCGGATCGGTCGGCGCGCTGTTCGCGGGCGGCGGCGGCGCCAGATCGGCGTCGATCGCGGTATTGGGATCGACCGTGCGGACCTGCGCCAAGGTGGCGACCGGGGTCAGCGCCATGCCCGCCAGCGCAGCGGCCAGTGCCGCTGCGCGTGCGATGCGGACGCTCATGCGTCCATTGATGCTGACCATGCCTGATACTCCCCGGAAAACCGCTCTTGAAACCATATTCCAGATTATCGGCTGTAAAGCTGAGCCGACAATGAACGAACGGCGACCTGAGTCGATTCTGCGCCAGACCGAATCCAATGATTGCGACGGGGTGCAAAAATCCCCGCACAGGACCGTTGCCATGCCGCAAAGCCCTCGCTATAGCCCCACCCCTAGCCACTGCCCTCCTCCCTGGTGGGCAAATTCGTGCGGAGACGTGGGTGAGTGGCTGAAACCAGCGGTTTGCTAAACCGTCGTAGCCTGAATGGGCTACCGAGGGTTCGAATCCCTCCGTCTCCGCCACCACCTTTTCTTGATTGATCCTGCATCGTCTCAAAAGGCGCAGAAATGCGTTATTTGTTGCGCGTCTGCGATCTCCCTGTATCTCATATGTTCTCGTGAAAGCTTGAACGATTCGGGGGCACTGTGGGGGCATCAATTTGCAGTTATGGGGGCACCGGATGCTGACCGACCTGCAATGCCGCAAGGCCAAAGCAGGGGAGAAGGACTACAAGCTCTCCGATGCTCACGGTCTCTACCTGTTCGTTACCAGGACCGGCTTTCGTTCCTGGCGCTGGAAGTACCGCTTTGCCGGCAAGGAAAAGCGGCTGGTGCTGGGCAGCTATCCCGACATGAACCTGAGCGCCGCCCGCGAAGCGCGGGAGAATGGCGCGCGCCTGCTCAGGAGCGGTATCGATCCGGCGCTGCAGGCCAAGCAGCTGGCTGCGATACGGCTGGAGGAAGCGGAAGCGACCTTCGAGGCGGTTGCCCGCGAATGGCACGGCCAGCAGCTGGGCGGCTGGGTGCCGCGCCATGCGGCCGATGTGATCAAAAGCCTGGAGCAGGATGTGTTCCCGAAGATCGGCGCCCTGCCGATCAAGGGCATTACCTCGCCCATGGTGCTGGAGGTGATTCGGGCGATCGAGGACCGGCCTTCCATCGAAACGGCAAGAAGGGTGCGGCAGAGGATCTCGGCCGTTTATGCCTATGCCATTGCATCCGGCCTTGCCGATGCCGATCCGGCAGCCCCGATCAGGGCTGCGCTGAAGCCGCTGATCAAGGGACGGCAGCCCGCACTCGCCACGCTGGAGGAAGCCCGCGCGCTGCTGCGGCAGGTGGAGGCCGCACCCGCCCATCCTATGACCAAGCTCGCGTCCCGCATGCTGGCGCTCACTGCTTTGCGGCAAGGCGTCCTGCGAACGACAATGTGGTCGGAGCTGGAAGGGCTGGACCCGGACGAACCGGTCTGGCGGATTCCTGCCACGCGGATGAAGCTGAAGCTCGACCGCAAGATCGACCCACGTTTCGATTTCATGCTGCCGCTCTCCCGTCAGGCCACGGAGGTGCTGGACGCTGCGCGGGCCTTTGCACCCCACAGCCGCCTTGTCTTTCCCAGCCAGCGCCATGCACACAAGCCGATCAGCGAGAATGCGGTCGGCTATCTCTACAATCGACTGGTATCCCATGGGCGACATGTGCCGCATGGCTGGCGCTCGACCTTCTCCACCATCATGAACGAACGGGCACAGGCGCAGGGGCTGGCAGGAGACAGGGCGATCATCGACCTGATGCTGGCGCACATTCCCGAGGGTGTGGAAGCGAGCTACAACCGGGCTGCCTATATGCCGCGACGGCGCGAGATCGTGCAGGAGTGGGCGGACCTGTTGATGAAGGATATGCCGCCGGCCATGGCGCTGCTGGAAGGTCCACGCCGCTAAGGGGCAGTTGGGCTGAAGGAGGCGCCGCATGAGCGCGCGCTCCCTTTTCGAGATCGCCACGGGTATCGAGCACAAGGCGCGGCGGACCTTTCAGCCCGTTCGCCGCAACAGCTATCATGCCGGCGCGCGCGAGGGCCGCTTCTGGCGGCCGGTGAACCCAAAGGACAAATGGGCACATATCCGGGCGGCCGAGGCCTATGATCGCCAGCGCAAACAGGCAGGCAAGCGCAATGGGCCACTTGGTCATATCGCGCTGGAACTGCTGCGCGAGCTTTACCGCATCGTCGACTACAAGACCGGCAGGCTCGAGCCCTCGATCGATTATCTGATGCGGCAGCTGCGCCGATCCCGGGCCGCGATCGTCCAGGCCATGGCCCGACTGAGAGAGCATGGCTTCCTGGAATGGATCCGCAGGACCGAGCCGACCGGCAATGAGGGCTTTGGACCACAGGTGCGCCAGATCACCAATGCCTATCGCTTCTGCCTCCCGGCAGCGGTGCGGCGGATCGTGGACCGGATTGTCGGCAAGGGGCCTGTCCCGGCGGATGATCTCCATCGCCGCGAGACCGCGGCGCGGGAAATGGAGGCCATGCTGGCATCGCTGCCGGCCGACCGGCGTATGCACGCGATGATCGACGACGAGACGCTTGCCGCAACCCTTGGCCGCATCGGGCTTTTGCTGGAAAGTAACGCGAGTTCACCGAGCAGCCAGAATCCTGGCATGGATATATAGAAGGAACGGCTTCGCCGTGCGCAGGTGAGTGGATCCGGTCTCATAAGCGATGGTCCCCGCATAGCTCTCCTCCGGTTGAGAGGCAGGACGCACCGCCCATGGCGGTGCGATTGCTCCCCAGCGGGCGCAAGCGGCTTTGGCGTGCCCCAAAGGCAACCATTTCCCCTGCCGATAGGGTGACGCGCCCAGGGCGCAGCGACCCCCTCCAGGTGCATCAAAATGCATCAGTGCATGGGAACGGAAAATTGCCCAGAAGCGCCCAGCCTGCGCTGCCCCAAAGCCCCTTCGGTCGGTGCATCAAAACCGACACGAAAAGCGCGCGGGCGAGGCGGGGGGAAAAGCGCGCTTCGAGGGGTGGCAGGTCCGCGGGCATCGGTCCGATGGGCGATTGCCGCTTCCCTGGCACGAGAGGCGATATGGGCGCTTTGCGGGGTGCCGTGTGGGCGCAGGGGCCATGCAGTGTTCCTGTGTGCCGCGGAATGTATCCCGCTCGATGGCGACGAACTTTCGACTGCACAATGGCGTGAGTAGCCCCTACCACAGCAAAGCGCCTTGCCATGGGCTCCTTGTCGAGTGGCCGAGCGCAGCGTGTGGATTGGTATCCATGCGCAAAATCAATCTACTGCTGTCGCCAACATTCCAGCCGTTCCAGCACTGAGCCCCCCTCCATTCATGTCGAAAGGTAGGTCTCGGATCGACAGGGTTTGGGACCTAGCCGACTGACGGCTTCCGAGCATTCGAGAGTGGAAAACAGACATTGAAGATGGATTCGCTCCACGGCCAAAGCCGCCTGATTACTTCCATTCGCGCCTAGAGAACGCCATCCCATTCGATGCCATTCTTTCGTGTGTTGATCCGTGGACAATGCAGGAACACGGCCTACAGTTGCCCTATGCGCATTTTTATCAGCTCACTCATTACTGGCTTCGAAAGCCAGCGGGCAGCCCAAAAGCGGCGGCTCGTTTAGATCGCTAATAGCTAAGATGGCCGGAGACAGTATGGGGGAAGCAAAGCGGAAGAGGGAGGCGGTGCTCAATGGCCCGTGTCCGTGCGGGTCGAACAGAGTGGCGCGAGAGTGTTGCTTTGATGGCCGCAACTGGCATCGGAAAGCCGCGCCCCTCGGCCTAAGGGAACTACCTGCATCCGCAGTCGTCGATCGTTGCTACATGCGCGAGCTCGGATCATGCGTTGCCCCGATCTCCGGAGAACATCTGATCTCACAGTCCGTTATGCAGGTGCTCCAAGGCAACGGTGAGATCTCGATCGCCGGCGTGCCCTGGCTGCCCCGGGGAGAGGTGCGATTCCTTGGCGCCAATGCGCTCCGTGCGAATTGTCTGTGTGCAAAGCACAATAGCGCGCTGAGCCCAATCGATGACGCTGCGAAGCATCTATTCCAGTCGCTCAAAACCTATCTGGAGGCGGATATCGGCGAACCTCGCCATTCGCTCGTGTCCGGCCACGACCTGGAGCGATGGGTTTTGAAGACGGCCAAGGCGCTGGCGGTGTCCGGAAACTTGGCGAGGGGAGAGGAGCGACTTTCTGGCGCCTTCGCTCAAGACGGTTCACTCATCGCAATGCTCGACGACCCGACTGCCTGGCCAGAAGGTGCGGGGCTTTACTGCATGATGAATGAGGGCGACCTCATGCTGAACCATTCGCGATTCCAGCTGGTCTCTTGGGTGGAGACGGTGGACGGCAGAGATGAGATCGTGGCGCTCGAGGTGAGTATCCTGGGCCTCATTTTTGTGTTGTTGCTCGAACCCCTTGATCCGGAGCGATATCCATTGCTGGCGGCAGCGAAATTTCGACCGGGGCGGATCGAGATCCAGTATCCCAGGTCGATCAGCTGGGTGACGATAAGCTGGGAGGATTCACGCCAGCATGGCACGTTAACTGTTCAGCATGTGAAGGAAGTGCCGGCAGAAGAAGCCGCCGCTCAGGGCATGTGAAGCTAGACGGCAACTGGGACTTAGCGGTCGTTCCCGCCCGGCGAGTTCAGCGGCAGGTTCATCGCCAAAACCCGACACCCAAGCCGTATGCAACGCTAGCCATCGGTTCGACCGAACGCGATCTGCGCGTCGTTGACCCGGTCCAGGGCCGCCTTGCGCGGATCAGTCTCGCCGATCACGTCGAACGTTCCATTGAGCGTGAAGAAGCAGTGCCCGTGGACATTAGCGGGCAGCGATCGCGTGAGCGTGTCGGCCTTGTCTGCATGGGCGAGCGGTAGGTCTCGGCACACCTCGACGCTCACCACCTCCATGCTCGCCTCCGCCTTGGCAGCAGCTGCCTGAGCGTCCTCATCGGCGTTGGCGCGCTGTGATCGCCCAGCCCGTCTTGGGGCAGTATCTGGTATATCGTGATCACCGCGGTTACGGGTGTAGCCGTAACCGCAACAGGGACGCTGACTTTATCGTCGCTGGCATCGCCCTAAACGGTGCAACTGGGCCGCGGCGCGGCCCGGTGATTGCAGGCCATAAGACGGCGGCGAGGGACCGCGGGCGCGGTCACAACGGAAGCCAGGACGGCAAGACCTATCGTTCCGGGGGCGATCGACCAGACGCAGCGCCGCCAGCCGCGCGGCCCGCGCCCACATCTTCATGCGCCTCTGTTCTGAGTTCAGAGCAGGCCGTACTGCCGGTCGACAGCTGAGCGCTTGTGCCGACGCTTGAAGCTCCAGGGCGGTTCGGGATCGCGAACCACCCAGAGCCCGCGCCGCGCCCTTCGCGCATCGTCCTGGGCTGCGAGATACTCGGCCTCGCGGTCGAACGCATAGCGCTCCACGACCCAGGCCCAGCCGTTGACGATCATTTCGAGTTCGATGTTGCGGCACACGGTTCGGGCGCGTCGAACCAGACCGCTCTCGAAAACGCCATCGTGGAAATAGGCTATCCGGCCAACCTCCATCTGCGCGGTGAGGTAGGCCATGCACAGCATACGCCTGTATGGATCGATCGGCATGCCGCCGGTCGATTCCTTGCCGACCGGCATCAGGCGCAGCGATTTGCCTGCAATGAGGCGTTGCAGGAAATCCCGGGATTGGGCGCCATGGAGTTGCGCCATTTCCGGCGCATCGATGAAGGCAAAACGGAAAGGCACACGCCGGACCCAGGTCTCACGGAGAGGATTCCAAACGTCCGCCAGGAAGCCATCGCCATCGCCATCGCCATCGAAGACCTGGAGGACAGAGGCTTCGAGGCAATCCTCAAGAATCGCCGCTTCGAGCTGTTCCGGAACTATGATCACGCGGCGCATGTCCCGATGGATTGAAATCAACTTGTCAAAGTGCGGGCGAGCGGAACTATAGTCGCAAGAAAACAACAATTGGTTTCCATCGCGTCATGACCGTTCCCATATCGTTCCGGGCGGCCTAGCATGGCTGATCCGCCCGGAATGGGCCTCAGGGGAACGGGAAGAGCGCGGAATTGACATGACTTCAGCGCCCGATCCCGATGAGAGCGAAGGCAATGTTTTGGTTGCCGCCTTGCGCGCGATTCCGGCCAGCGGTCACGGCAGTTTCGAGAATCTCGTGCGCGATCTCCTCTCCCGCGAGACCGGACAACGCTTTACGCTCGCCAAATCAGGGCCGCAGGGCGGCGTCGACGCGCGCAGCGCGGATGACGGATTCGCCACAGTGTTGGGCGTCGAAACCAAGCGCTACGGCCTGAAGACAAGGCTGCCGGCCGACGAGACGCGCAGCAAGCTCGATGATGCCGCCACGACCCACCCCGACCTCGAACTCTGGGTCCTGTGCGCAAGCCGCGAGATCAAGGAGCCCGACGCTTCGGACCTGCGCGCCAAGGGTCTCTCGCTCGGCGTCGAGGTGCTAATCCTCGACTGGCCGGACTCGGCCGAGCTCCTGCCCGCCATCGCGCTACTCTGCGCTCAGCACGAGGATCTGCTCGCCGCCTATGTGACCGTTACCGCGGACATCGGCGAACTTCTCCGCAACGCCCGCGCCCATGTGACCTATGCCGAGCAATGCGCCGCGCTTCATGCGGCGCTTCGTTTCCCGACCCTGGGCTATGCGAACGCCCGCGCAGCCGCCGCCGATTACTTGCGCGAGCATATGGCGAGCATGCCCGCGGCAGCCACAAGGATCGGGCGCTACGCCAACCTCACCGATCCCGCGATCATCCGGATCGATCGCCCCGAGCTGCGCAAGGCCGTGTCGACCTGGTGGGACGGCGCCATGCCCCGGCAACCGCTGGCGCTGCTCGGCGCAGAGGGCATGGGCAAGACCTGGGCCGCGCTCAGCTGGTGGCTCGACCGCGAACGCGCTGGCGCGCCGCTGCCCCTGACCCTGGTGGTGCCGGCCCGCTTCATCGCCTCGACCAGTCCCGACGCGGTGATCGGCGCAGCGCTCCACCAGATGTTCGGGGTGCGCGATCCGGCATGGTGGGCGCGGCGCGCAAGGCGCTGGTGCGCAGGGCAACAGACCACCCAGCTCATTCTGATCATCGACGGGCTCAACGAGCGGTTCGACAGGACCGACTGGGCCATGCTCGCCGCCGAACTGCGCCTCGCGCCGTGGGCCGGCGCGGTCGATCTGGTGCTGACAGACCGGACCGACCACTGGCGGCTGCTCGGCGGCGGCTTCCAGGCGACCGGCATCGCCTGCAGCGAAGTGCCTGTCGCTGGGTTCAGTGACCCCGAGCTCGACGAGATTCTCGGCCGCGCCGGGCTGGACAAGGCCAGGCTCGACCCCGCGCTGATCCCGTTGATGAAGGTGCCGCGGCTCTGCACGCTCGCACTGCGCCATTGGGAACGGTTGGCGGGCAGCGGCGACATGACGCCAGAGCGGCTGGTCTACGAGGATTTCCGGGACCGCATCTATCCCGGTCTCGACGATCGGGACATACGCAACCTCGTCGCCGCGATCGGCGGCACGGTCCGCACCGCGGGCGGCGGAGAGGACACGGTCCTGCGGCGCGAGATCGGCGCGGCGCTTGGCGAGGAAAGCGGGTCGCCCGGCGGCGACGCGACGGTCAGCGCGATCGTCAGCGGCGTCTGGTTCGCGCCGGTGCCTGGCGAGCCGCACCGGTTCCGCGTGAATCCGGACCTCGCGCCAATCGCCATGGGGCTGGCCCTGGCGCGCGCCGTGCAGACGCTCGACACCGCCGAAGCCGCCACCCAACGCATCGCGGCGTTCATCGACGATCTGCGCGGGCTTCAGCTTGGCGTGACCCTCACCGGCATCGCCGCCTCGTTCGCGACGATCTCGCCTGACTTCAGCCCCGCGGCCCGCAGCGTCCTTCTGGATACCTGGCTTGGCAGCGACAATTTCTACGGCGACGAGCTCAAACGCTACCAGCGCCTCATCGCCGAGGATCCGGACTATTTCCTGGAGCGGACTGAACAGGTCTGGCGCGACCGGGATCGGCTGCACGGCGATCACAATGTTCACCTCGCCGGCATCGTCAATGCCGCCGAAGCCTATCCGCCCGTTATGACCGCCTTGGCTGCGCGCGCGGCGATCTGGCTTAGCGAAGCCTGGGGTTGGCGCGATGTCGTCAACGGCGGCGATCCGCCCGAAGAGATCGCGCAGGCGGCCGTCGCGGCTCGGGTCGGGGCATGGAACGCGGCCAGTCAGGGCGCGCTGCCGCCGCTGATCCTCGTCGAACCTGACGAGGACTATCTGTGCGTGGCCGATACCTTGCTGTCCGCCCTCTCTTATCTGCCGCGCGCGCCGTTCGTCGAAGCGCTCGGAAACTACGCGGTGGTGACCGAGCTCACCCGCGAAATGCACGTCAGCATCGACCGGTTCGAATGGCTGCTGCGCGCCAACCGCGAGGATCCGGCCGCAGCCGAAACCGCCCTGATCGCGCAGGCACGCCATATCCGCGCGGTCGCCGATCCGCATGCCGATGCGGCCGCCGATCGGCTGCTCGACGCGCTCGCCTCGCGCGATCCGGAAGCCCGGCCACTGGCGCAGCGCGAAAATCGCCGGTTCGGGCGTCCGAGCAGCGTGACGCGCGATGCAGCCGGGCTCCTGACCTGGACCTATGCGCCCAAGGACCGCGAGCCCGGCTGGGGCGAGATCGCGCTGCGCCATACCACCGACCTGTTGGCGATGGCGACCGATCCCGCGGCCGACCTGGCGCCCGCTTCCATCGCCTTGCTCGAAGCCGCCGCGGCGGACATGATCGCGCGGGACCAGGACCGCTCGTTCGACATGCGGCCCGAACTGCGGGCAGTGCTGGCGCGCTGGGCGCCCGGACAGCTGCTGCGCTATCTCGCGCGCACCACCGATATCGATACTGGGCGCCACGATCTCACCCGCATTCTCGCCGGCCTGGGCGCCAGCTGGATCGCGCATGGGGAGGACGTTCGGATCGGGATCGACGCCATGTTCGCGGCCTCCCTGCGGCTTCCTGCCAACCGCGACGGCGCGCGCGACCCGACGATGAACGCGACCCTTGCGGTGCTGGCGATGACGACCATGAGCGACGCCGAGCAGTTCGCCGCGTTCCGGGCGATGCCCGACGGGCCGACCTGGCCCAAGAACCAGCTCGACCTCCTGAAGCCGTTTGCGCCCGAAGCCTTCAGGGCACTTGAGGACATCCTCGCGCCAGGCACCGATGTTGTCATACTCAAGCGGTGGCTTGCACTGCTGGGCCACGGTGACATCGCGGCCATGCCGCCCGGTTACCCGCCGGTCGCCGCGCTCATGCGCCACGACAATGCCGAGGTGCGCACCGCGGCCATGCAGGTCGCCTACCGTGCGCCCGACCGCGGGCTGTGCAACGCCCTGCGCGACAGCGCCTGGCGCGCCGCCGGCAAGGGCAGCGACGAAGCGGCCCATGGCAGCCTGGCCCTCGCCCGGGCCGATATCCCGTACGACGACGACCCGCTCGAGCGGATCATCCCGCTCGCGCTCGGCTATCTGGCGCGGGTCTGGCCTGACGAACCGCGCTATGCCCGGGCCTTCGCCGATCGTGTCGAAAAGCGGGTGCGCTCCGAACTCGATCCGCCGCGCTCCTCGCAGGGTATGAGCAATACGATCGACGACGGGCGCTCCTACGACCGGCTCGTGGCGGAGCAGGCGGACGAGGTCGAACAATGGCTCGCGCCGGCGATCGGCAACGGCCGGCTCGACCTTGGCCATATGCTGTTCGGCGCGCACAAGGCGGTGATCGACCTTGCCCGCGCCCTGCTACGCGCAGGACGACCGAGCGGGGCGGCGGTGTGGCGCGCCTTGATCGCCAGTATGAGCGAGACCAGCGTCAAGTCGGACGACCTGCGTCTGATGCCGTTCGATGTTCCCGGCAATGCGGTCACCGGTCCGCTGCGGCGCGAAGCGATGGAGGGCCTGGCGTTCGATCAGCTCCTGCTCGAGGCCGCCTCAGGCCTACGCCGGCTGGGCGATACCGCAGACCATCTGGCCATCATCGCCGAACTGCTGGAAGGGCCGACCTACGACTATGCCCGCGCACTCGTGCTGGCGGGCGAACTCGACCATGACGCCGAGGCCGACGCGCTGTGGAACGCGCGGCTGCTGCCCGCAGATTTGCCGCGCTGGCTGGCGGCGGTGCGCACCCGGGCGCATCGCCGTTATGAGCGCACGATCCAGGCCCGGCATTGGCTGACCGCCTTCATCGACAGTCCCGACCCGCTCGTCCAGTTTGCCGCGTTCGAACTGTTCGTACGCTGCGCGAGCCGCGGCTGCGCGCGCTGGGCAGGGCGGACGATGACAGCGGCGCGCCTGCGGATCGCCCCGCGCGCCTATGACCATTGGCGGATCAATGTTCCGGCGCTCAACGCGCTGCTCAAGGACGACGGCAAACAGGCCAAGGACGCGCTCGCCTACAGCCGCGTGCCCAAGCATGATCAGGCGCCCTGGCATTGACCGCCAGTTTTCCGGGCGTCGGACCCCGAAAGAAACCGACCAACAATATAAGCCGCTACGCGAGATGATCCGATGACCGATCCGACCTTCCATGGCGACCGCCCGATCCAGAGCGAAGCGGAGGATCGCTTCGGCTTCGCGGCGCTCGCCGACCGCATCGCGGATTCGCTGACCTCGCAGGCCGCGAACAAGGGCTTCGTGTTCGGGCTCGAGGGCAAATGGGGCTCGGGCAAGTCGAGCATGCTCGCGCTCGTGCTCAAGCGGCTGCGCGCCATGGATGGGGCCAAGGTCGCCGCCGTCGAATTCCGGCCCTGGCTGATCGGCGACCGCGATCAGCTGCTCTCCGCCCTGTTTGAGGATCTGGCGAAGGCGATCGCCGGTCTCGAACATGCCGCCGGCGACGCGACCGGCACCACCCAGATCGCCGCCAAGAACGTCGCCGCGCAGGTCAAGAGCTTTGCCCGGCACCTGGGGCCGGTCGGCAAGCTCGCCGGCGTGGCCGGCCTGTTCGTGCCCGGCGCATCGCTCGCAGGGGACGTCCTCGAAAAACTCGCGGCGGCAGCGGCCGAGCAGACCGAGGGGCCGACCCTGGTCGAGCAGAAGGACAAGCTCTCGCAGGCTTTGCTCAAGCTCGATTGCCGCATCGTCGTCGCGATCGACGATGTCGACCGCCTCGAACCCAAGGAAGTCGCCGAGCTCCTGCGCCTGGTGCGCTCGGTCGCCGACTTCCCCAACGTCTCCTATCTCCTTTGCTACGACGCGCGGGCCTTGGTGCGGTCGATCGAGACCGGCACCGGCGTCGCGAGCGGTGCTGCCTATCTTGAAAAGATCGTCCAGACCGAGGTTGCCGTGCCGCGCCCCGAATCCTTTGCCCTGCGGCGCTGGTTCTCGGCCGAGCTCCAGGCCTTCGCCACATGTCCGCCCGAGCGCGTCGGCTATCTGCAGCAGGTCATCGACGAGACCGGCGGCCGCGTCCTCGAAAACCCGCGCGCGGTCGTGCGCGTGCTCGATAGTTTGCGCGTCTACTGGCCGAGCCTCCAGGACCGGGTCGATCTAGCCGATCTCGTCTGGCTGCGCATGATCGCGGTGGGGTCTCCCAATTTCTATCGCTGGGTCGAGGACTATCTGACCAGCTTCGTCGCGCTCGCCGGCGGGCGTGCCCATGTCTCTGATCCGGAGCGCGAGAACATGGCCAAGGAGATGGACGCCGCGCTGGAGCTCGACGGGCTCAGCTGGGACAAGCAGCAGTTCGAACTCGACCGCCATCTGCCCGGCATCCAGTTCCAATCGTTCAACAAGGAGAAGGAAGAGCGGCTGTTCTCGGGCGCGCGCGGCGCGGCGCATTTCCACGCGGCAAGGGACAAGCGTCTGGCGAGCCCAAGCCATGCCCGCATCTATTTCACCCTGATCGATCCGCCCGATAGCGTCACCGACATGGACCTTGCCGATCTGCTAGCAGCGGCGCGCGAGGGCGCCAACCCGGTCGCGCACCTCCTCATGACCATGGGCAATCGCAAGGGCGATGCCGGCGGGACCAAGGCCGAGCGGCTGCTCGACCAGCTACGCTACGTCGAGAAGGACGTGATCCATCGCTGGCCGATCGAAACGCTGATGCTCGGCCTGTCCCACGCGGCCGACACGCTGGCGGCGGACTTTCGCGGCGACGACTGGGGCTATCCGCGGATATACTATCTGACGCGCGCGATGCTGCGCCAGTTCCAGGCCGCGCTGCCGCCCGAGCGCTTCGATCCGGCGCTCAAGGCGATGTTCGAGGCGGGCACCTCGCTCGGCTTCCTTTCCTATCTGCTGCGCGACGAGACCTTCGGTCACGGCTATTACGGCGACCGGCCCAATCCGACCGACCGGTTGACGTCACGCGAGGGGTTCGAGGTCATCCGCAAGATCATGATCGCGCGCTACGGCGCTGGCGGCATCGACACGGTGATGACCGATCCCCGCGCGACCGACATGCTCTATGCCTGGTCGCAAGCCGGCGCGCGCGAGGCCGTCGTCCAACACGTGGCGGCGCGATCGGGAGACGACGCCTGGCTCCTGCGCTTCGTCCAAAAGCTTTATGGGCCGAACTCGACGCTATCGCTCGATGGGTTGGGCGCCTTCTTCGATAAGCCGGTCGCGATTGTGCGCCGCATTCATGACTTGGCGAAGGCCAAGCCGGACAATGGGGACGCCGCGTCCATCATCTGGTCGCTAAAGGCCAACATCCATTTTAACGATGGCGATTTCGAGGAGGTGCTGCAGCCTTGGGAGGCGAGGGAAGCGAGGGCGGGTCAAGCGGATGATGAAGCCGACGCGTAAAGATGCGCCATGACATGAGTCGGGCGACAGCTTCGAGCCCCTTGCGCTGAATGATCGACAGCAGTCGGAAGCTCGTGGGACAAAGCCGCCACTCCTATCAGGATCTCTAAACGTCGGCTTCTTACAAGAGCCGACCTTCGCACACTCGGCCGTGCTGCGTTCAACGATTCGTGGGTCAGCAGTCGTGCCTCGGGCAGTCGAATCCGCGTTTTCGGTGAGCATCAGGCAATGCGTAGGGGCGCACAAGAGAACAAATGCTTGCACGTCCCGAAAGGGTTGTGTCAGAATCAAGTGTGAAAATCGGATATGCTTACGTCTCCATAGAGGAGGGAAACCCAGACCTGCAGCGCGATGCGCTTGAGGGGGCTGCTGTCGCGCGCGTGTTCGAGGATCATGCCGGGGGTGCCTCCAAATATCGCCCTGGCCTGGATGCGGCTCTCGCCATGCTCGAACCTGGTGATGCGCTTGTCGTCTGGAAGCTCGACCGGCTCGGCCGATCGGTTAAGCACCTCATCAATTTAGTGCATAACCTGGGCGAGCGCGGTATCGAGATTGTGTCGCTATCGGAAAACATCGACACGACGACAGCCGGGGGGCGTTTGGTATTTCACATGATGGGCGCGCTCGCAGAATTTGATCGGTCTTTGATCGTCGAGCGGACTAAGGCTGGCATGGCCACGGCGCGATCCCGTGGGCGGCATCTTGGCCGCGCCCCTAGTCTCAACCCGTCCAAGGTCGAACATGCCCGCATGTTGATCGATGGCGGTGCCTCCGTGTCTGACACGGCGCGCACGCTCAACGTCGGCCGATCGACGCTATATCGCGCATTGCGAGTTGACGGTGCGCCAGCATGACGAAGCGTATCAAGGCAACGATCAATCCTGCCGTTCTGACCTGGGCGCGAGAAACGGCCGGTTTCGATCTCACGGCCGCGGCCGCAAAGATCGATGTAGATGAAGAAAAGCTCGCCGCCTGGGAAACGGGCGACGATCAGCCGTCTATTCCCCAGCTCCGCAAACTGGCCGAAGCCTATAAGCGGCCGCTTGCGGTTTTCTATCTGCCGGAACCACCGACAAATTCATTCCAGGCGATGCACGATTTCCGGCGCCTGCCTGATTTGGGAATGCGCAGCTTCTCGCCGGAGCTGACGCTAGAAATCCGGCTCGCACAGCAACGGCGCGAATTGGCCCTCGAGCTATTCGAGGACGGTGACGAAACCCCCGCCCCCTTCAAGGTTGAGACGACGATCGCCACCAACCCGGAAACGGCCGCGGCCGCGCTCCGTGATGCGCTCGGCGTCGATTACGATCTGCAATCGCACTGGCGCGATCCCCGCGTCGCCTTTCTGGCCTGGCGCGGGAAGATCGAGGAGTTGGGCGTGCTGGTGTTCCAGGCCTCGCGAATAAGTAGCGATGAGGCTTCGGGCTTTGCCTACTGGTCCGATGTGCTGCCCTTCATGGTCATCAACCGGAAGGATGCCTATGCGCGCCGCACGTTCTCGATGTTCCATGAGCTGGCGCATTTGATGCTTCGGCAAAGCGGCGTTTCCGATCTTGATATCGAAGGCCCCCGCCCTGCCGATGATGAAAAGATCGAAGTGTTCTGCAACCAGGTCGCCGCCGCGGCCCTGATGCCCCGCGACCTGTTTCTAAAAGAGGCGTTGATCGCCGCGAAGGGCAACGGGCGCCACGAGTGGGATGATGCCAGCGTGCAATTGCTCTCGCTCACCTATGGTGTGTCGCGCGAGGCGATCGTGCGTCGCCTGCTGACGCTCGGGCGAACCACGGAAGCATTCTACAGGCGCAAGCGCGCCCAATATGCGATCGAGTTCCAGCAACAGCGGCAACGAGATCGCGAGAAGAATGAAGGCAAGCCGATCCCGCGGAACATGCCGCGCGAGACGGTCGCCGACTACGGCAAGCCATTCGTGCGCCGCGTGATCGAGAATTATCATCTCGATCGGATCAGCCTTTCTGATGTGTCGGGATATCTTGGCGTGAAGGTTCGCCATGTTCCCGGCATTGAGCAACAGTTAGGCTATAGCTGATGGTCGCTGCAGAGCCGCCGATCTACTGCATCGACACTAGCTCGCTTGTGCATGCGTGGCGGCGTGCTTATCCGCCGAAGCGTTTCAGCGGTCTATGGAACGCGTTCGATCAGCTCATCGATGACGGTCGCCTGGTCGCGACGATCGAGGTCTATCATGAGCTAAAAAAGAAGGACGATGAGATTTTCGAGTGGGCCAAGGACCGCAAGGAAACGATGTTCCTCGAGATTGATGACGACGTGCAAGGCGAGGTCGTCAGGATCATGCAAACCTATCCGAAGCTGGTGGACACCGGCAAAGGGAAGTCGGGTGGCGATCCGTTCGTGATCGCCCAAGCCCTCGCTGGCAACCCGCGCCTGGTCGTCGTGACACAGGAAGCGGGCGGCACGGCAGACAAGCCCCGGATTCCGTTCGTCTGCGATCGTGAGGGCGTGCGCCATATCGATCTGCTGACGTTGATCGAGGAAGAGGATTGGACGTTCTAAGTTTGAGAGGTCGAAACCGACTGGACATCCGCGACCGCTCCGCTTTCATGCTACGTTCGTATGAGCGTTACGACTATGTGCAGCTTGGGATACATGCTGCTTTATCGGACACTGGCGACTGGTCCCGATAGGTCGTGAATGTCCATGCGCGATCGGACTTCTATGTCCTATCGGCGCGCTTTGAAATCGCAAATTTTGGTGCCATATCCCGGTCATCGAGGAAACGCACTATGACCGACACGCCGAACATACCGCCCCCGCCCCCTATCCAGCTTATGCCGCCTGCGCCGGCTCCAGCTGCTCCGCTCGCCTGGCCGTCGCAGAACGTTGCGGCACCGCCTGCACCGCCTGCACCGCCGCCCCCGCCTTTGGCGAGCGTGCCCCCGATGCCTGGTGCCTCCATCGTCCAGCTCGCGGCGGCGGCAAAAAAGGTGGACACGCGTAAGGCGTCGGAAAAGAAATACGGCAAGCCGGTGATGGACCTGGGCTTCTGCATCGTGCCCTCGCTGCTGATGTGGGCGCAGGCCCGCCTTGGCATCAACACGGTGCAGTTCAATGTCATCATGCAGTTGGCCGATTTCTGGTGGGACCCGGAGCGCAAGCCATATCCGGCTAAAAAGCTGCTGTCGGATCGCATCGGCATGAGTGAACGCCAGATTCAGCGCCAGATTGCAGAGCTAGAGGCGGCCGGCCTGGTTGCGCGGATTGGTCGCACTCGGCCGGGACGCGGAAAGACCAGCAACGAATATGATCTTAGCGGTCTGGTGGCCCGATTGAAGGAACTCGAGCCGGAATTTACGGCCGTCCAGGAAGAAAATCGCGCGCGTCGGAAGAACGTCGCTCTGCCTAAGCATCGCCGCAAGGCGTAGGTTCCGAGGGCGGGCCTCACCCGCTCCCGCGCCTCGTACATCAGGTAACAGCCCCGCCCATGTGCCAGCATGAACGGGGAGAGGTCTCCGAGGCTTGAACCGTCCGGGGCGGCTCGTGAGAAATCACGGGCCGCCTTTTCTATGTAGGACGGACGATCGGCGTCATCCATCCCCTTGTCACCGGAAGTTTGAACCGATTTCAATGACTGGTCATAGCGTAAGTGGACGTTCACCGCTTGCAGCAGAACGACGTACTTTGGTCGAGGCTGTCGTCTAATAGCGGCCCAATTTGCAAGCCCTAAAAAGCATAGAGAGATGAACCTGCCCGGAGCACTGTCGTCGTCGCGGTCAACATCGGCTGCCGCATGATGGGGCTTCGCGGGAGAACCTTCCAATGTGTAAAACGCACATTCCAACAAGGGAAGTGCAACAGCCTAGGCGGAATGGTTCAGCCACGTCCTGGCAAGGACGCCTCTACACGCTATCGGGCGTGTGAGCTGGATAATGTTAGATGGTAATGTCTGCTTTCCTCTCAAAAAGCTCTCCAGATACGAGCATGGCATGCATGATAACTGCCAGTTTACGCGCCACAGCCACAGCGGCGCGCTTGAAGCCGATTTTCTCGCGCAGCTTGAGCCCCCCAGGTTCGCAGACTGCTTTTTGCCGCTGCACGCGTCATGATGACGGTTGCCGCTTCGTAGAGAAGGCCGCGCAGATGAGCGTCGCCGCGCCTGGAGATATGGCCATCATAATCGACCTCACCTGATTGGTAACGTCGGGTCGTCAGACCGATCCACGCGCCGACAGATCGTGATTTCTTAAAATTGGCAGGATCCTCAATGGCGCTGGTGAACGCTGTCGCAGTGATGGCGCCGACGCCCGGTATCGACTGAGGAGTTGGCATGCCTGGCTCTGCCGTGCCTCAGCCAGGAGCTGACGGCCAAGCTCTGCTGCTCGTACCCGGATAGCTCGCCACGCCTCAAGGATTGGCATCAGGATAGGTGCAAGGTCAGCTCGCCCATCCAGTAAACGGCAAATATGCTCGTCAAACTTACCTCCCTTGGCGGAAGGGACGACTAGGCCGAACGTCTTCATCAACCCGCGGATCTGGTTGAAAAGCTCCACTGAAATCCTCACCAGCCTATTGCGTGCGGCTATGCGCGTGCGCGAGAGCATGCTCTCAAAGCCCTTTACGCGAACTTCCCGGAAGAAACCTACCTCAGCCAGATGGGCCAGTCCGTCAGCATCGTTCGCATCGGTCTTGTTGGGCGCCATGTCCAGGGCAGCTTTGGCGTGGCGCGCATCGATGCAGATCGCAGGTACACCTTCTGCCTGCAACGCATGGAAGAACCATACCGACAGAGGACCCGTCTCGAATACGACACGCTTTGCATGCGGCGCCCGCTTGCGGACCAGGTCCGCTAAAACTTTGGGGTCTGAGGCGCACTTGCCGCGCCAAATCCGCTTACCGTCACGGCGGATAGAAACGGCGGTCTCTTTCATCGACACGTCGAATCCGATATACTCTTCCATGGCTGTTCTCCGCTAGATGCTTGGGCCCGGCGTCCAGTCGTGAGCCCGTACTTTCATCTTATCGAAGAGCAGCCACCTGAAGCGTCCCGGGTTTTCCGGAGGCTCCGAACTGTGAGAAGGAGCATCCGGTATGAGCAAGATGGGAAACAGATTTTCGCCTGAGGTCCGTGATCGAGCGGTGCGAATGGTTGGCGAGCACCGTGCGGATTACGGCTCGGAATGGGAGGCGATGAGTTCGATTGCCTCGAAGATCGGCTGCACGGCCGAGACGCTGCGCCGCTGGTGCCGCACGGAGGCAGGCCGACGGGCGGCACCAGCGGCGCAGGGTGTTGATGATAAGGCCCGGCTCAAGCTGCTGGAGCGCGAGGTCAAGGAGCTCCGTCGAGCCAACGAGATCCTTCGCAAGGCGTCGGCATATTTTGCGATGGCGGAGCTCGACCGCCGCGAGAGATGATGATGTCGTTCATCGACGTCCATCGCGAGGACCTGGGTATCGAGCCGATCTGCCGCGAACTGGCGATCGCCCCGTCCTCCTATCACGAACACGCGGCCCGTCTTGCCGATCCGGCGAAGCGTTCCGCCCGTGCGCGCCGGGATGACGACATGTGCGAGCAGATCCGGCGCGTTCACGAGGCCAGCTTCGGACTCTACGGCTCGCGCAAGGTCTGGCATCAGTTGCGGCGCGAGGGCCTTGATGTCGCCAAGTGCACGGTCGAGCGACTGATGCGTAGCATGCGGCTGGCCGGTATTCGTCGAGGGAAGAAGACGACCACGACCGTCAGCAATCCCAAGGCGCCATGCCCGCTCGACAAGGTGAACCGGGAGTTTCGTGTGGACCGGCCGAACGCCCTGTGGGTAGTCGATTTCACCTATGTCCACACCTGGGCAGGGTTCGTTTACGTGGCCTTCGTGATCGATGCCTATGCGCGGCGCATCGTGGGCTGGAAGGTCAGTACTTCAGCCACGGCCGGGTTCGTTCTGGATGCCCTTGAGCAGGCGATCCATGCGCGCAGACCCGGCCCGGATGACGGCTTGATCCACCACAGCGACAGGGGCGTGCAATACCTCGCCATGAACTACACCCAGCGCCTGGCGGAGGCCAACCTCGTGCCCTCGGTCGGCAGCGTCGGCGACAGTTACGACAATGCTTTGGCCGAGACGATCAATGGCCTTTACAAGGCCGAGGTCATCTGGCGCCAGCGGTCCTGGCCAAGCGCATCGGCGGTGGAAATGGCGACGCTGAGCTGGGTCGACTGGTACAACAACCATCGCCTTTTCGGCCCGCTCGGCTACATCCCACCCGCCGAGGCCGAAGCTAACTACTATGCGGCCATTGAGACCCTCGATATGGCTGCCTGAGTCAAACTGCACAGCCTCCAGAAAACCCGGGACGCTTCAACCCCTGCTTCCATGACCTTGCGCGGTCATCTTCAGCGACTCGCTCCCGCGATTACCCCATGTGTGAAAACGCTTTCGTCGCGATCGAAATGAACAACTTCGGAATCCGTGTGACATGTAACGCGCATAGAAAGAATCCGAAAACGATCATCGGTGAATCAATCTTGCGCTACCATGCCGTCCGCCAGCGTTTCTACACAGCCTCGGTCGGAAACCGCCATCAGACAAATGCCTCGGAAGCAATTGGAGGCAATGCCATTCCCACATTGCCCATTGAGACCGACGGCTTCATAAGGGACTATGACAATTCCTTTGCAGAATTCAGCCGCCCTTTCCCGTATTCAAGAAAATTGGCTTGCAACGAAAGAGCGGAAATTACTGAACTGGCTGTGCGCTCAAATGCCGCCGTACGTCACGCCTGATCGCCTGACGGCCTTGGGCATGATCGGCGCCTGCATGATTTTTCTAGGCTACTTGGGGAGCAATCTACATTCCTCCTGGCTGTTGCTCGCCATCGTCGGTTATGTCGTCCAATGGTTTGGGGATTCAATGGATGGGAGCATAGCTCGCTTCCGCCGCATCGAACGTCCTTCCTATGGCTATTTCATCGATCATAGCTGCGATGGGCTTGCGACACTGTTCATCCTTGCCGGCATTGGCCTTAGTCCGTTCGTCACGATGGACGTCGCCATGGTGGCGCTCGCTGGATATCTGCTGCTCTCGATCCACGCCTACCTTTCGGCGCGCGTGCTGGGAGAGTTCAAGCTGTCCTATCTCGCAGCAGGCCCGACCGAATTGCGATTGATGCTCATCGCGCTGACGCTGATGATGATCGCTCTGGGTTCTGGTCCAGGATATTTCGGACGGCTGTCAGGCTTCGACCTGTTTGTTGGCACAGTCGGATTTATCCTTATTCTCCTTTTCGTCATTCAGACTTTGGCCACCGGCCGGCGACTAGCGCGATCCGAGCGCGGCGAAGAATGAAAAATTAGTGTTTTGGGGGCGATGGCGGTTAGCTGCTTGGTAACGCAGGCGAACACGTACCCGACTCGACAAACGGCGTTGTTTGGCGATGAGGCGGCCGCCGAAATTGCAACAGCCGCTCGGTCTTGACGGCCACGATGTTGATACGACGAGAGCGCCGCAGAGGGTGGTTAGGGGATGGCCGGCTTTTAAGTTGAGCTTATCACATTGCGGACATAGGCTCGCGTGATGAAGCTAGACTATCTGCACATCTCGCCTGATCAGCCTGTGCCTCACATGAAAGCTCGGCCCTACCGGGCAATTTTGATTGCTGAAAGGCCAGTAAGCCAAGCTTGGCGCGATGACGTCGCCGCATGGCTCGTTAGCAGCGGATGCCTCTACTTTATCGCTTGGGGCACAACCTGCGAAGAATGGCACGATGCAGTGGATTGGGCCGTCTTGAAAACTTTCGATTTCGGGGAGATACCGGACGACAAGTTTGTGATGACGACGTGGCACGATAAAGAACCGTTGTCTGAGGCTCTATGGTTTGCCGGGAACTGTGCTTCTCATCCCGATGTGGACCTCTCAGAAACAGTGATAGTGCATGTCTCGTCCGATGAGCGCAGGGCAGAAATACTAGCTCTTTACCGGGATAGCCAAGACGCGGAGAGTGAGACCTAACCCACCGTCCGGTTTGTGGCGTGCCAGAGCATGACATAAGCGACGATAAATGGTCGGTTCGCGCCGCCCTAAGTGGCCGGGGCGGCAAATTGTCCGCCCCGGTTGCCATGATCAGCTCCGAAGAAAAACCAATATGTCTCGATTGATTTCGTAGGTATTGGTTGCGGCCATGCCGTGCGGATAGCCCTTATAGGCTTTGAGCATACCCTTTGCGAGCAGCTTGACCGCTAGTGGAGCCGCATCCGCGAAGGGAACCACCTGGTCGTCGGTTCCGTGCATGACCAGCGTGGGTATCTGAATTTTCTTCAGATCCTCAGTAAAGTCGGTCTCGGAAAAGGCCTTGATACAGTCATAATGCGCTTTCGCGCTGCCGACCATGCCCTGGCGCCACCAGTTCTGGATCAGGCCCTGGCTGATCTTGGCGCCCTTGCGATTGAACCCGTAAAAGGGCCCGCCAGCAACATCGAGATAGAATTGCGAACGATCGTCGGCCAGCGCCTTGCGGAAACCGTCGAAGACGTCGATCGGCAGGCCGCCAGGATTGCTGTCTTTTTTGACCATCACCGGCGGTACCGCGCCAATCAGGATCAGCTTCGACAACGCGCCGGGCTTTGCGCGGGCGGCATAATGGACGGCTTCGCCACCACCGGTCGAATGACCGATATGGACCGCGCCCTTGAGGCCGAGGGCTGCCACCAGCGCAGCCACATCGGCCGCATAGCTGTCCATATCATTGCCGTTGTCGGTCTGCGTCGAACGACCATGGCCGCGCCGATCATGTGCGATCACGCGATAGCCCTGCGCGAGGAAGAAAAGCAGCTGGTTGTCCCATTCGTCGGCGGTGAGTGGCCAGCCATGATGAAAGACCAGCGGTTGCGCGTCGCGGGGGCCCCAGTCCTTGTAGAAGATCTGGGCGCCATCTTTTGCGGTGATGAAGTTCATCGGATTGGCTCCTTGGTTCGGGGAGGAAATCGAGCCGAGGCTTGTCGCAGACCAGCCGATACTGCCTGCAATTGCGGAGGCTGCGCCAGCAACCAGAAAGCGTCGGCGCTGCAACATGAATTGTTCAAGAAGGGGCATGGCTGATGTCCGTTGCAAGATTTGTGGCTCGGCGCCTGTCCTCACGTGAGGAAAGCGCCGAAGCCTTAATCGGGCAGCAACAGGCGGTTTGAACATTGTGCCAAGGATGAGGCTGGCCTGAGCAAAGGCCATATATGGCCTCATCGATATCAAGCGATTACCGGCCTTTCGTTCAGCACGAACGATCTGGAGGGAGATGCCGCTTCCACCGGAGCGCAGCCGGCTTGTCAGATGAACACGGATCAATATAGTCTGCGTTATGGCTTACCTGACCGTCAACGTCGAATATGGGCTTCATTGCCTGCTATGGCTGGTCGATGCCGGCGATCGGCCGCGCAGTGGCCGCGATTTAGCAGAGTTTCAGGGCATTTCCTCCAGCCTGATTATCAAGATCTTCGGAAAGCTGACAAAGGCGGGCATCGTTCGCGCCTCCGAAGGGCTGAGCGGCGGCTATGTACTGGCGCACGCGCCAGAGCAGATCAGCCTACTGCAGGTCCTGGACGCTATAGAGGGACGCAAGCCGCTTTTTCCCTGTCAGGAAATTCGGGGACGCTGTGCCATATTCGAAGGACAGCCACCATCATGGGCGACAGGCGGCGTCTGCTCGATCCACGCTGCGATGCTCAAGGCGGAAAAGGCCATGCGCGACACGCTGGCGGACTGTTCGCTAGCTGATATTGGTCGGTCGGTCACCCGCAAGGCACCTACCGACTTTGCCGGAGAGGTCAGCGACTGGTTCGATAGCCGACTGAGCGTGCGCGGGAGGCGCAGCGAAGACAAGCATGACAAGCAGGGGACGATAGTATGATCAGTACAGGCGCTGCCGATGAAACGCCCCTCGTCCTCATCGTGGACGATGATGAGGATGTTCGCACTGCAGTGGAAGAACTCCTGCTATCAGTGGGAATGGAAGCGCATGGTTTCGGATCGACCCGCGAACTGGTGGATTCGCCGTTGCTTGAACGGGCGGCCTGCCTGGTCCTTGACGTGCGCATGCCAGGGTTAAGCGGCCTCGACCTGCAGCAGCGCCTGACGGCCGCCGGAGTGTCGCGACCGATCGTGTTCCTTACCGGACATGGCGACATTCCCATGTCCGTGCAGGCGATGAAGGCAGGGGCGGTCGACTTCCTGACCAAGCCGGTGCGCGACCAGACCCTGATTGATGCCATCATCGTCGGTGTGGAGCGTAACGCGGAAGAGCGCGAGACGGCGCGCATCGTGCAGCAACATGTCGATCGTTTTGCGACGCTGACACCGCGCGAAGCACAGGTCATGCGCGAAGTGGCACGCGGACGGCTCAACAAACAGATTGCCTTTGATCTTGGCATTACGGAAATCACCGTCAAACTGCATCGCAGCAATGTCATGAAGAAGATGCAGGCCGGATCCGTGGGCGAACTGATCCGGGCGTGGGAAATCCTGCCTGCACCTCTGCGCCAGCCGCAGTCGGCCTAAACCTTGGTATGGTTACAAATTGCCCGGGAATGGGCGACATATGCCGCGATGGCCTGGGGCCACCACTATGAGGATCGCGCCACTTGTCCAGAATTCCCATCGTTGCGATCGTGGACGATGACGAAGCCATTCGCGATGCCCTGTCGGAGTTGCTGATGGTCGAAGGATTTGCCTGCCAACCCTTCGAGAACGCATTGGCCTTCATTGCGGAGATCGGCCGTTCATCCTTCGATTGCCTCATCACCGATATGCGCATGCCCGGTATGAACGGGCTGGACCTTCTCGAACATCTTCATGCGCGTGGCGAAAATCTACCCGCCATCGTTCTTACGTCCGTCGTTGATGACCAGAGCCGCACACGTTCACTGGGGGTTGGAGCCCAGGCGTGGTTAGGGAAGCCGGTTGCTGACAGTGTGCTGTTGCACGCGCTGCGACGGGCGCTGCAGGACAAGGGTGTCGATCTGCCGCAGGAACCCGACGCATGAAGCCGGCGGTGTCGGACGTAGGGGCCATCAAGGCCGACCTGCATATCGCCGATCTGGCATCGGAAAGCGTCATCATCTTCGACAGCGCAGGCAAGATCCAATATTGGAATCCGGCATCGGAGGCATTGTACGGCTGGCCGGCACTGAGCGTTAAGGGGCGGAGCATCGTCGACCTGTCCAAGGGGGTGATGGATGACGAGGATCATTGGCAGTTGCTCTTGCGCGAGGGTGGATGGCAGGGGCAGGTGAGCCGGCGCAGCTTTTCGAACAGCCATGTGGTCGTCGATATCAGGCAATATGTTCGTTTCCACAGCGACGGCACGCTGCATGATATCGTGGAGTATGGTCAGCGGGCCCTGACGGACGGCGAAAGGGCCGGTACGGACTGGCATATTCCCGACAGGCTGATGGCGGCCAGTTGGGAGATAGATATTGCCGGCGCGCGTCCATGGATTGATGCCGTCGTGGCCGGCGGGACTGGTCAGGAGGCCGAAGCCCGCGAAGCGCAGCTATTGTCGCTGGTCCAGGCCTGTCGTGTGATCGAGGTCAATGATCGCGCGGCACGTCTTGTCGGTGGCAATCGCGGGCCGGGCGTCATGATCGATCAATCGGTCGCAGCGTTCTGGCCGATCGAAAGCAGGGCAACCCTGGGGGAACTGATCGTAGAGGCGGTTGTCGCCGACCAGCGGGGGCAGACCCATCGTCGGCAACTGGCTTCGGACGGGATATTGCGCGATCCGGTGGTGACATTGTGGCTGGTTGACAAGGTCGACCGGATATTCGTGGCAGTGAACGGCACCGCCGACGACGACCGATCCTATCTCTATCTGCGGGCAAGCGAAGCACGATATCGCAAGCTCATCCATTATATGCCCACGGCCCTTTTACAGGTCGATGCCAGCCATATGGGCAAGATTTATGCGGGGCTTCGGTCCAGCGGCGTGGAAGATTTCGGCGCCTATCTCGCCGATCATCCCGAACTGGTCGAACTGGCCGCCGAAACCGTGACGGTGACGGATGTAAACCGCAGGGCGGTCGAGATGTTCGGGGGGCAGGGCGCGCTCGATCTGATCCGTCCGGTCGGCAACCTGTTCCTCGCCAATCGTGATACCTTGCGCAACGTCATGATTGGCCGGTTCAACGGCCAGCCCAGCCATAGAGAACTAACCAAGGTGCAGACACTGGATGGTCGCACGTTGGATGTGCAACTGTCCGTCACCTACCCGATCCCTCCAGGCGAACTGGACGTCACGATCTTCAGCATAGAGGATGTGACTGCGCGCGTTCAGATGGAAGCGCAGTTGCGCGAACTACAGGCCGATTTCACCCATGCCTGTCGCATTTCCATGCTGGGGGAACTGACGACGTCGATCGCGCATGAGGTCAACCAGCCCTTGGCAGCGATCCTGACCAATGCGGAGACCAGCCTGCGCTGGCTTGCCCGTGTCGAGCCCAATCTCGACAAGGTTAAGGAACTGACAACGCGGATCGCCACGAGCGCACATCGCGCCAACGACATCGTACAGCGCATCCGCGGCATGGCAGCCAAGCATCAGCCTGAACAGATGATGCTCGATCTGAACCAGGTGGCACAGGAATCCATGCTGTTTCTGCGCCACGAGATCGAAACCCGCAGCATCGGCATCACGACCATTTTTGCAAAGGGTCTTCCTAGGGTGCGCGGAGACCGTATCCAGTTGCAGCAGGTGATCGTCAATCTGCTGATGAACAGCATTCAGGCGCTCGAGAATGTGCGAGGGTCGGAGTGCGCGATTATCCTGGAGACTAGCCAGGACATAACCGGGCTATTGTGCTTTTCGATCCGAGATACCGGTCCGGGTATATCGGCTGCCAATCTGGACCGCGTGTTCGAAGGCTTCTTCACGACCAAGGAAAATGGGCTTGGGATCGGACTGGGAATTTGCCAGTCCATCATCATGGCCCATGGCGGCCGGATCATGGCGGATAATCATCCGCTGGGCGGTGCCGAGTTCCGCTTCACCATTCCGAGTGGCGCAACGCTAGCTTAGCCCTCCGTACAATCTCATCGACGGCCTTTCGTTAGAAAATATCGCACTCTGCGGGGCCTTGCGTGCGTTATGGACGCGGCGGCTTATAGGCATATGCTTCTGGTAGTTTGCCGTTCCGCTTTGCGAATGAGCAAACCTATACTCCAGTATGGCTCCGGCCATTCCTCCACCCAATCGACCAGGATCGTGCCTCCCCATAGCCTCGTATGTGCCGTGATTAGGGCGGCTCAGGAGGATAGAGACATGAAGGTAGACAATATCACGCCCGCCGCCCCGGCGGCGTTCGAGGAACTGGTCCCGTCGCGTTACGCGCTAAAGGTTGGCGAGATCGATGTGCTGGTGGTCAGCGACGGCGTGCTGCCGCTGCCGACCCAGACGATGTCCACCAACGTCACGCCGGCTGATCGGGCCGCCTGGTTCAACGACATGTTCCTGGGGCCCGATGCATTCGACTGGGCGCTCAACGTGCTGGTCGTGCGCAGCGGCGAGCAGACCATTCTCGTCGATGCCGGTCTTGGCGGTCAGTTTGCCGGTTTCCCGCGCGCCGGCCAATTTCCCAAGCGCCTGAAGGCCGCCGGCATCGAGCTGTCGTCCGTGACCGACATTGTCATCACCCATATGCACATGGATCATATCGGCGGCCTGCTGGTCGACGAAGTGAAGAACCAGTTGCGGCCCGACGTGCGGATTCATGTGGCGGCGGCCGAAGTCGATTTCTGGGCGTCGCCCGATTTCTCGATGACGGACATGCCGGCGCCAGTACCCGATGTGCTGCGCAGGACTGCCAACCAATTCATGGATGCCTATGGCAGGCAACTGCAGATCTTCGAGGAGGAACATGAAGTCGCGCCCGGCGTGCTTGCCTGGCGCACCGGCGGCCATACGCCCGGCCACAGCGTGGTGCGCCTGACGTCGGCCGGTGAGCGCCTGACCTTTGCGGGCGATGCGATCTTCCCGGTGGGGTTCGACCATCCCGACTGGCACAATGGCTTTGAGCATGATCCCGAAGAATCAGTCCGTGTGCGTATCCAACTGCTGCAGGATGCAGCGGCGAGCGGTGAACTGCTGGTCGCTACGCACTTGCCGTTCCCGTCGGTCGGACGCGTAGCCAGCGATGGAGGCAATTTCCGCTGGGTCGCAGGTTTCTGGGACTATTGATCGCCGCGTAATAAGACCCTGGGGCACTCCAATAGCGTTTGAGCCCTTTCTCCCCCAGAGACCATCAACCTCCCCCGTGATGGTCTCCGAACCGCCAGGCGCCCTCGCGCGTCTGGCGGTTCGTGCTCCCCCCTTATGATTTCGAAGGAAACCGACATGACAACCAAGATCCTCTATTCGACGACAGCCCGTGCCGTTGGCGGTCGCGACGGCAAGGCCGCAACGCTCGACGGCAGTTTTGCCGTCACGCTTGGAACAGCAAAGGAACTGGGCGGCAATGGCGTGGGTAACAATCCCGAGCAATTGTTCGCATCGGGCTATGCCGCCTGCTTCCTGGGGGCCATGAAATTCGCTGCCGCGCAGGATGCAAACCTGCCCCGTATCCCGGTCGACGCGGCGGTCGAGGCCACAGTCGGCATCGGCCCGCGCGATGACAAGGGCTTTGGCCTGACAGTCGCGCTGGTGGTATTTCTGCCTGGCGTCGAACGCACAGCGGCCCAGGCATTGGTTGCGGAGGCGGATACCATCTGCCCCTACAGCCATGCCATCCGCGGGAATATTGCCGTAGATATCAACGTGGGTTGATGCGCTGGGCCGGGCGGTCCGATCGTATCGCCCGGTCACTATATGGGCGTCGCCGGCCGCGGAGAGCCTACCGATCAATCAGCTCTGCTATCGGCGTGATGCCAGTTGGACCGCCCAACAGGCATCAGAAATCATCCAGGGCAATGACTGCTATTGCGTCAGCCGCCTGCTCGTCGAGGGCAATCATGTGCCGGCTATGACCTGATCTGCGACAAAGTCCATGAAGGCTCGAGCTCGCGGCGGCAGACGGTGCCCGAAGGCATGTAGGAAATGCAACGCAATCCGTGCCAGCGGATGGCGCGGCAGAACTTCTTCCAGTGCGCCGCTCGCCAGATGCGGGGCAACGACGGGATGCAGGAGTTGGGCGAGACCGGCGTGGTTGAGTGCGCTGCGCAGCATGACGGTGCCGTCATCGACATCGAGCCGACCCTCCGGCACCATCCTTGTGCCGTCTGCAAATAGCAACGGATAGGGGCGATTGCCAGCCAGGTAACGGATGTGTCGATGGCTGGCGAGATCGGCCGGCATCTGCGGCCGTCCCATCTGGTCGAGATAGGCCGGCGATGCGACAAGACGCAGCGGCACCGTTCCCAGGGGGCGACCGATCAAGCCGCTGTCAGGCAATGGGCCCGCGCGCAATGCCAGGTCAAAGCCTTCTGCGATCATGTCGACATGCCGGTCAGTGATGCTCGCCTGCAACCGCAAGCTCGGATGAGCCGGCAGGAAGTCCGACACAATCGCATCCATGAGGACATCGCCAAGGACAGTCGGCATGGTCACGCGCAAGGTTCCCGATAGGGCGCCATCCGGGCGCAGCACTTCATCGGCAGCCTCCAATTCGCGCAACAATGGCGACACCCTGTCGAAATAGGCCTGCCCCTCATCGGTCAATGTCAAGCTTCGCGTCGATCTCTGAAACAGCCTGGCTTCGAGCCGGCGTTCCAGACGGGCAATGCTGCGCGAGACGGCCGATGGCGTCGTGCCCAGCAGTCGTGCCCCGCCAGAAAAGGAACCGGCCTCCACCGATCGTATGAAGGCCAGCAGCCCCTGCGTGCGATCCATCCAATTCATGCCTTCATGGAACAAATGAAAGCACATTTGAACGTATGGGATAGCGAAAAAGCAATAGTTATTTGTCGGCTTCCAACCAGGAGTAGACAATCATGAACAGCTTTTTGAACAAGGTCGCCATCGTTACCGGCGGCAATAGTGGGATCGGTTTCGCGACGGCGGCTGCGCTTGCAGCTGCCGGCGCACGGGTATTGATCGTCGGCCGCCGTCAGGCAGCCGTGGACGAGGCCGTCGCCGCGTTGGGCAAGCATGTCATTGGCCTGGTGGGCGATGTGGCCGACCCGATGACGCATGATCGGGTCGCGGAGACGGTGCGCGATCGGTTTGGCGGCGCGGATATCTATATCGCCAATGCCGGCGTGAACGTCATCCAGCCGAGCGAAGCAGTAACGCAGGAGGATTATGACGCGCAGTTCGCAATCAACGCGCGTGGCGTCTTCTTTGGTGTCCAGAAGATTGTGCCCCTGATGCGCGAGGGCGGGAGCATCGTCCTGACCAGCTCGATCGCGACCCGGAAAATCCTGGAGGGCCATGCCGTCTACGCCGGCGCCAAGGCCGCCATGGAAGCGTTCGCTCGCAGTTGGGCGTTGGAACTCAAGGCGCGGCGCATCCGGGTCAATGTGGTGAGCCCCGGCCCCGTCGACACACCGATCCTGGGCAAGCTGGGCGTGCCGGATGACGCGCGCGACGGCTTTGAAGCGCATCTGGCCAATGTCATTCCGATGGGACGCCTTGGACAGGCGGATGAACTGGCGCGGTCAATTCTTTATCTCGCGTCGGATGATGCGGGCTTCGTCACCGGAGCGAATCTGCTGGTGGATGGGGGGATTGCGCTGACTTGATGGCGGCGGAGCATGGGCTGCTCGGCAAGGTCATTTCGGGTCATTTGCTCCACTGCGCCGGCACACTTATCCTCGTTGATAATGCCGATAGACTAGGCCTGTTCATGGACCGGCCAGGACAGCCTCTACCTTTGTATAGGGTGTCTCAGTCTCGACGGCATTGATCCCGCGCGGTTATAAAGATCGTGTCGACAGCTTCTGTCGATCGATTGAGCAGAGGATGTTTTCGGCAACGAAGTCGAGATCCCGACCTCAAGCGCAACGGATGACCTCCAGACCCTATGTGGGCGCCATCCGACAAGAGTATCGCTGCCGATTTCTAACCTTCGTAACCGCGACAAGTCTTGCGTTCTGCAGGGCGTCCGTCTGCGCGGACGGAAAACGGCAGCCATTCTCAAATCAGCTTTCACCAGGCGTGAGGAGAAATTGCCATGTCGAAAAATATCCTGATAATTGGCTCCGGTTTCGCAGGCATGATGGCCGCGCTGGGCGCATCGCGCCTGCGGGACGAGAAGGGCGTGTCTCCGGAGGACCTCACCATCACCGTGGTGTCGCCTGCCCCGGAAATGGTCATCCGTCCGCGGCTCTACGAACCGCATCCGCACGAGATGGTCGCCCCGCTCAGCGAATTGTTCGCGGCGACCGATATCCTCCATCATCAGGGCAATGTGGAGACGATCGACCGAGATGCCTCCTGCGTCACCGTCTTGTCCTCTGACGGCGCCTCGGCAATCTTCCCCTTTGATCGCCTCATCCTGGCGGCGGGGAGCGATGGCTTTACGCCCCCGATTCCCGGGCTCGCGGAATTCGGCTTTGCTGCCACGCAACTGGCCGAGGCGGTTGCGCTCGACCGCCACCTTCATGCGCTGGCCGAGAAACCGTCTTTACCCGCTCGCAACACGGTCGTGGTCGGCGGAGCCGGCTTCACTGGGCTGGAATTCGCGACCGAGATGCCGGCCCGTCTGCGCAGCATATTGGGCGAAGCCGCGGACATTCGCGTCATCATCGTCGATCGATCCGAACATGTCGCGCCGGCGATGGGCGAAAGGCCCCGCCCCTATATCGAGCAGAAGCTGCGCGATCTAGGGATTGAAACACGGATGAGCCTGGGCATCGCAGGTCTCGATGAAAATGGCGTCACGCTGAGTGATGGCAGTCGGATCGAGACGTCGACCGTCATATGGTCGGCCGGCATGCGCGCCTCCGCCCTGACAGCCCAATTGCCGGGCGAACGCGACAATCTCGGGCGTGTGATCGTGGATCCCGACCTGCGTGTCCCCGGCGCGCCCGCGATCTTCGCAACTGGCGACACGGCCAAGGCGAAGACCGATGCGGCCGGCAATTATGCTGCCATGTCCTGTCAGCACGCCCGTCGGCTCGGTGCATTCGCAGGGCATAATGCGGCGGCCGACCTGCTGGGTGAGCCGACCTTGCCCTATGATCAGCCTGCTTATGTGACCTGTCTCGACCTGGGGCCAGACACTGCAATCTTCACGCGCGGCTGGGACTCTCAGGTCGAGGTGACCGGTGCGGATGCTAAGGGCATCAAAAAGGAGATCAACGAGGTCTGGATCTATCCTCCGGCTGCCGACCGGTCGGCAGCCTATGAGAATGTCCTGGCTGCACGCACGATCGACTTCTGACGGCACTGATCAGCCACGTCCCACGGGGTGGCGGCACGCTGCCACCCCGCCTGCGATGACGCTGAAACGCAGTCCCTCATGACGAGGAGTTGTCCCATGTTTTTGGCAAATCAGGATTGGTCAAACGGCAATCACGATGAAATCTCGTTGCCCGAAGAACTCCAACTTTCAGGCGGAACGCACTGCAGACCTGAGCCATCGCAGGAGAACGCCCTGACGACACTGGAGCAGTGCGTCGTCGCGCTATCCCTGTTCGATCACCCCTCCAGCCTTGAACCGCCTTTGGGAATTGCACGGTTTATAGCGTGGCTAAGTGGTAACTATGCCCCCAACCGGCTCGCAGATGAGCGGCTTGAGGCACTGCGCAGCTATTGCATATTGTTTCGTGCCGGCGCCCCATATGCGGAAGCAAGGGAGAGAGCCCATGCGGCTGGTTTGTCGCCGTCGGCGCTCGACGAGGCCAAGCGCCTTATCTTGCGTAGCGAGCCACGTCGATGATTGGCCAGCCCCTACACTCGCTTACGACAAAAGCCGCTGTCGGGTCGCATCTCTATTGCGGACTTTGCATTGCATCGGCCGCGATGGTTCTGGCGGGGATATTTCTTTGGCTACAGCGATCACTTGAAGACGGCGTTTTCGCTTTTCTGTTAACGCTTATGTTTCCGATCACGCTCTTGCCTTGGATTTTGCCTGGCAGCGATCGGAGGCGTGCTTGAATCTGCCCTTAGAAGCCGACCGTCCGGTTCAAGGCACGCGAGTTGAAGTTTCGAGCGTCTTATTAGGGTCGACAGCAGTAGGTGACATCTGGGACTTTGCCGTCTTTCAGGATGGAGGAAGCGAACGGCGGCTTCCGGCGACAGCCGACATTTTCGCCTGCTCGTGTTGTGCTTCACTAGTAGAGGCCGTAACGCAGCACGAGCAATCCTGAGAGGGTCACCACCATGATTGCCATCTGTGGACGCCCCGAGTAACGCAAGTGGTATTTGGAGTTAGGCTCGTAGTCGGATGCTGCCATCTGCCCGACCTCTGATGCAGCGATGATAGCTGCGGGCCCGTATGGGAGTTCGCGGACCGGAACCACATCACTAACGCGTGCTGATGAAGCACGGTGGATTAACCTGGTTCTTCCGATCCCGTCTCGCCGACTGTTGTGCCATACCCTCCTTCGACCGACTACGTTCCGACGACCTCTGGCCCGCCTTGGCTTATGCCGCGGCTGCGACCGGAGCTTTGTAAATTTCATCCTTCATCAGCAGCGCCCAGACGATCCGCGCCATCTTATTTGCCAGCGCGACCGTCACCAGCATGCGTGGCTTGCGGGCCAGCATCTGCTCGATCCACGATCCCTTCGCTGCGCCACGTTTGCTCGCCTGTAGCACCACCGCGCTACTGCCGATATCCTGATTTGCTCTTCAATTCCGGTCAGTCGCCAGGGTCCAAAGCCCGGTCATTCCAGCAGACGTAGTCAGGCCTTATCGGCCTCCAGACCTTTGTTCACCAGCTGACGGATAGCCTCTGCACGGGATGGAATATCCTGTTGCTTGCGGCGCCAATCATCAATGATCGCGAGCCACTCGGCTGAGACGCGCATCTGGAATGGGTGGTTCTTGTCCCGGGTCATGTCAACAATGTAATTACATTGTTGACCTCAATCAATAGTGCATGTAATTACATCTATGCAGCCCGGATCGATGCTACCAACATCGACCCGGGCCTGACCACATTCGTTTATGGAGAACGATCATGGCTTTTGCCGACATACCGCCACGCCCTCTTGCGATGCAAGAAGGGCTGCGTTCCTACATCGTCTATGACCGGCTGCCGGACAGCTGCATCGCCTTCCCGATTGAGGACGACAGCTGCGAACCACATCTGCACGAAGGCGAATGGGTTGCGGTGGATACAGAGGATCGTAACCCGATGTCGGGCGAACTGTTCCTTATCCGCTGGGAGTCATCGGGCAGACGAGCGATCATGGAATTGTCGCTTCGCGATGGTCATGCCGGAGCGGTTTGGTGGGTCCATAGTTATCACCGGCCGCGGTCTCTAAAAGAGCGCCAGGCGTGGATCAGAATGGGTCGCACAGGCGGGTGGTCTGACGGTCCCTATGCCGCCGATGGTGAGCGTGCGGCCTGTTTTCAGCGCAAGATCATCGGCAAGGTGGTCGGCATCATGAATATCGGCTTTCGACCCGAACGGGCCTGAGAGGCGGGGATGATTGGAACCGACCGTACGACGGCATATCGCGAAACACCAGGCTGTTCGCGCGGCTGTGTCCTTTGTGAGGTTCGTTGCGCTGTGGCCATCAGGATTCGCGACGATATCGCAGCTGAACTCGCGCGTGCTGAAGCGGCTGTGCTCGCCTTTTGCCCTCAGGAGCAATCTATCCGTCATTGACCGCATCGGTTGCTCCGCCCTGGTTCGAGAGGAAAGGACGGGGTGTCTATTACTTAAGCTATTGATTCAGAATAATTCAAACAAAGGGATTATTTCCCTTTTCATGTAGGAAATTCGCTTCTACGCAGGGGCATGGTTTCTATCCTCTTCAACACCGACGGACGTTACACCCGGCAGCAGATTGCTGAAGCCACGGGGGTGGATCGTGAACTGCTTGCCTACTGGACCAAGGAGGGCCTGCTGGTCGCGGCCGAAAGTGAAGGTCTGGGCAAGGGCAAATACCGGCGCTTCGGCTTCGAGGCGATCCACATCGCTGCCCTGTTGAAAGAACTGGGGCTTTATGGTGTCCAGACCGCCGGGCTCAAGCAGGTCGCGCAACTGCTCTGGAGCGTTTTGGCATTTTGCTCCCAGCATCCTGACATCACCGAGGAGGTTCTGTTCCAAGCCGCATCCGTGCGCCGGGCGCGAGCCCGCTATCCGGTTCGGGCATCTGTTGTCCCCGGTACAGAGAACCCCGGTACTGCATTCAGCTGTTTCGAGGATTGGCTGGAAAGTCAGGGCAAAATCTATCCGAAGGCTTTCGAAATCGAACCCTGGTTTGATGAAGAGGCCGAGCTGGCTTTTGCCCTTTACCTCGATTTGTTCACCCCGGCCATTTTCGACAACTTCGACACGCGATGGCTCTTTACCCATGCCGGCAACGAACTGATCGCAATTCCTGAAGATCTGGGGCTGGCATCCATTCGGCCGGAGCATATGCGGAGCTACATCATGATCAATCTGTCGCGCATCATCAGGCCGATCTGGATGCGTTAGCAGACACCATAAACGAAGCGGGTCGGGGGATGCGTCAACATCGTCCCGACCCTCACCACAATCGATCCTGGAGGAACATATGGCTAAGACCCCCCATATCATACAAGCAGATGAACAACAGCCCGCACGCGAGATGTACGTTTTCGGTGGGCGTGCCCCCATGGCGATCCTTCGGCTGCCTGCGGTCAAGGCAAGGACGGGGCTGAGCCGAGCGACCATATACCGCAAGATCCAGAGCTCAGAGTTCCCGCGGCCGCATCAGTTGAGCCAGCGGGCCGTTGGATGGCTCGAATCCGACGTCGAAGCGTGGATTGCCAACTGCATCGCGGGAGGTGCCAATGACCGCTGAGATCGGGGGCATCCTTGGGGGCATCGGCTGTCTAAGGCAAAAAGAATATCATGATATTTCAGTTCACTATGTTGATCTTAATGTATCCCTCCGTCTCCGCCATTTTTCCTCTCTTGTCGAAGAGAGGAAAAGGCCTGCGCGTCGGAAGCGCATATCCCGGATAATCGATGGTCGCTGCGCTGGTGGCGCAGTTGAGCTAATGCTTATATCCCTTGGGCCAGAAGGGGATTGGAATGCGGATTGGATACGCATCGATCATCGCGGTGCTGACCGGTTTGGTGTTCGTTTTTGACACGATCACCGATCTGGAGATCGCAACGGCCGTATTCTACATTGCGGTGATCCTGGTCGCGATCGGCCGGTTTCGGCGACGTGGCGTGATAATATTGTCGATGATCTGCATCGCCCTGACGCTGTGCAGCGCCGCGCTCACCAAGACCGGTTCCCACGACGCCGGTTTAATCAATTCCGGCATCAGTATCGTCGCCATCGCCATCACGACATGGCTGGGGCTCAGGATGATCGCTGCCGAGGGCGCTGCGCATGAAGCCCGCGCCCAACTCATCCGCATCGCGCGCGTCAACAGCCTGGGTGAATTGGCGGCATCGATTGCGCATGAAGTCAATCAACCGCTTTCGGCGATCGCAACCAGCGGCAACGCCTGTCTGCGCTGGCTGGCGGCCCATCCGCCCAATCTCGACAGGGCGCGGCTGGCGGCCGGCCGGATTGTCGACGACGCCGACCGGGCGGGCAAGGTGGTCGCCCGCGTCAGGCAGCATATCCGCGGCGAGGTCGCCCAAAAGAGAGAGATGTCGCTCAATGAGCTGGTGATCGAATCGGTGGCGCTTGCGCGGAGCGAGATCGATCGAAACGGAATCGCACTTCGTCTGGATCTGGCGGAAGACCTTCCTCTGATCCTGGGAGACGCCGTCCAGCTCCAGCAGGTGCTTGGCAATCTGACCCTCAATGCCGTGGAGGCGATGGCGGATCTGCCGGCGTCCCGTCGTTCGCTCGACCTTCGCACATGGCGGGATGGCGCTGCGGTGCGATTATGCGTGAAGGATGATGGCATTGGCGCGGTGGAAGAGAATCTCCCCTTTCTGTTCGATGCATTCTGGACAACCAAGAAGGAGGGCATCGGCATGGGCCTGGCGATCTGCCGGACGATCGTCGAGGACCATGGCGGCACGATCCAGGCGCGCCTTTCCGAGCCGGTCGGGCTGGAAATCCACATCAGCCTGCCGGTACGGACCGAATCATGAATATTGCGATCGATCCCGAAGAAACGCCGCCGGTCGTTCACATCATCGATGACGATGTGTCGGTGCGCCTGGCGCTTGAAGATCTGCTTGCCTCGGTGGGACTTGAGGCGCGATCCTTCGCTTCGACAGGGGCCTTTCTCGAAAAGGATATTCCGGACGCGCCGGGATGCCTGATTCTCGACGTTCGTATGCCGGGACAGAGCGGACTCGATTTTCAGCGGCAGATGGTTTCGCTCGGAATCAGCCTTCCGGTGATCTTCATCACCGGACATGGCGACGTTCCGATGTCGGTGCGGGCGATGAAGGACGGGGCGATCGAGTTCCTCATGAAGCCGTTCGACGATCAGGCATTGATCGATGCGATTCACAGCGGGATCGGACGCGACAGGCTGCGCCGCGCGGCCGAGCGTGACGTCACGGCGTTGCAGGCCCGGCATCGCACCCTGACGCCCGGCGAAGATGCGGTCATGGAACTGGTGGTCAAGGGCCTGCTCAACAAGCAGATCGCCGGATTGCTCCATGTAAGCGAGATCACCGTCAAGGTGAGACGGCGACAGGTGATGCTCAAGATGGGCGCGACATCGCTGCCGCAACTGGTCCGGATATTCGACCTGATCGCTTCGGGGCGGTAATAGGGCAGCGATACTTTGGTATAGTGCGCCGGGCTTCGATTGACATTGTCGCGTGGTGGGGGCATCCGCCGCCCGTCGGCAAGATTTGCCGGCGATCAGGAAAGCAACCAAACCATGCCAAGCGACAGTAGTCGATTGTCCACGCCGCCGGAGGCACCTGGCCGAGCCTGATCGCATCAGTCTCGCTTCGGGGTGTCGCCAGGCGGCGTCCGATGAGGTGAGACATGAAAAAAATGACCCCCATTGCCAGGGGCGTGCGCCCTTTCTCGCGCATGTTCCGCCTGACCGCGCCGAACCGGGCGGATGCTGTCGCGTTCGTTTTGCTGACGGCGCTTGCCATGTTCGTCTTCCGCGGCGCGGAGGGGATCGCCGAGCCTCTGTCGCGTCTGCGCATCGAGCCGGTCACGCTCGATCCCGCCTATTTGCCCTATTATGCCCTGCGCACCACGCTGCGGATGTTCGCGGCGCTGTTCGTATCGCTCGTCTTCACGCTCGTCATTGCAACACTGGCCGCCAGGAGCCGGCGCGCGAGCCAGATCATCGTGCCTGCGCTCGACATCCTGCAATCGGTGCCGATCCTCGGCTTCCTGACCTTCACCGTCACCTTCTTCATGGGCCTGTTTCCGGGGCGAATCCTGGGCGTCGAATTGGCGGCGGTGTTCGCGATCTTCACCAGCCAGGCATGGAATATGGCGTTCAGCTTCTACCAGTCGCTGCGTTCGATCCCGTCCGACCTGGACGAGGTGTCGCGCGGCTTCGGACTGTCGCCGGTACGCCGTTTCCTGCGGCTCGACCTGCCGTTCGCGACCCCCGCGCTCGTCTGGAACATGATGATGTCGATGTCGGGCGGCTGGTTCTTTGTCGTTGCGTCGGAGGCGATCACGGTCGGCAACACCACGGTCACGCTGCCGGGCATCGGCTCCTGGCTTGCGCTGGCCATCGCGCGGGAGGATTTCGCGGCGATCGGCTGGGCGGTGGGCGCGATGGCGGTGGTGATCCTGCTCTACGACCAGCTCGTCTTCCGGCCGGTGGTGGCCTGGGCCGACCGTTTCCGCTTCGAACAGACGGCGAGCAGCGAGCGGCCACGCTCCTGGGCGTTTGATCTGTTCCGTCGCACCCGTCTGCTGCCCCTGCTGTTCGCGCCTGTCGCTGGTCTTGGCCGGTTGCTGCTGACGCTTGATCGCGGCCCTAGGGAGCGGGCTGCGCCGAAGCGCGATTGGCAAGCCGGGCGGATCGGAAATGCGATCTGGACGGCGCTCATCGGGGTGGCCGTGCTGTTCGCCGGCTGGACCATCATCGCCTATGTGGCGCGGACATTGAGCTGGGGTGATGCGCTCAGCGTCCTCGGCCTCGCTTGTGTGACGATGCTGCGGGTTCTGGTGCTGATCGCTCTCGCCAGCCTGATCTGGGTGCCGATCGGCGTGTGGATCGGACTGCGACCGAAATGGGCCGAACGGTTGCAGCCGGTCGCGCAGTTCCTCGCCGCCTTCCCCGCCAACGTGCTGTTTCCCTTCGCGGTGATCGCCATCGTCCATTGGAAGCTCAGCCCCGACGTCTGGTTGTCGCCGCTGATGATCCTGGGCACCCAATGGTATATCCTGTTCAACGTCATCGCGGGCGCCAGCGCCATTCCCACCGACCTGCGCGAGGCCGCCGACATGTTCGGGGTCAAGGGCTGGCAATGGTGGCGGCAGGTCGCCCTGCCGGGGGTGTTCCCCTATTATGTCACCGGCGCGCTGACGGCGTCGGGCGGTTCGTGGAACGCCAGCATCGTCGCGGAAGCCGTGTCCTGGGGCAATGCGCGGCTGGAGGCATCGGGCCTGGGCGCCTTCATCGCGAAGGCCACCGCCGCGGGCGATTATCCCCGCGTCGCACTGGGCATCGCGGTCATGTCGCTTTTCGTGATCGCCTTCAACCGGTTGCTGTGGCGGCCGCTCTATACCTTCGCCGAGCGCCGCCTGCGCCTCGCCTGACATCATTGGAATCGAAAGGAGCCTCGATCATGGCCACCCTCGCAGAAATCCGCCCGATCGTCGAACTGTCCAACGTCCGCCATCATTATGGCAAGGGCCAGGGCCAGATGCTCGTCCTCGACAATGTCGACCTGACGCTCAATGAGAATGAGATTGTCGGTCTGCTCGGCCGCTCCGGGTCGGGCAAGTCGACCCTGCTGCGTTCGATTGCCGGGCTGCTTCGCCCGGACGAGGGCGAGATCCGCTTCATCCCCGATGAAGCGGGCCGGCAGCCAAGCGTCAGCATGGTCTTCCAGACCTTCGCGCTCTTCCCCTGGCTCACGGTCCTCCAGAATGTGGAACTGGGGCTGGAGGCGCAGCGCGTCCCGGCCGAAATACGCCGCACCCGCGCGCTTGCGGCGATCGACCTGATCGGCCTCGACGGGTTCGAAAATGCCTATCCCAAGGAATTGTCGGGGGGGATGCGCCAGCGCGTCGGCCTGGCCCGCGCGATCGTCGTCGATCCTGCGCTGCTGCTGATGGACGAGCCTTTTTCCGCGCTCGACGTGCTCACGGCCGAGACGCTCAGGACCGACCTGCTGGACCTGTGGTGCGAGGGGCGGATGCCGATCAAGTCGATCCTGATCGTCACCCACAATATCGAGGAAGCGGTGCTGATGTGCGACCGCATCCTTGTCTTCTCGTCCAATCCGGGCCGGGTGGCGGCGGAAATCACGGTTGATCTACCGCAGCCGCGCGATCGGCTCGACCCGGCTTTCCGTGCGCTGGTGGACGATATTTACGCGCGGATGACGGCGCGCGCGCCCATGACGTCGGTCAATGAAGGCCTGTTTCCCGGCACCGGCATTGCGATGGTGCTTCCCGTCGTGTCGACCAATGCGCTCGCCGGGCTGATCGAGGAAGTGGACGGCGCGCCCTTCGACGGCCGCGCCAGCATGGCCGACCTGGCCGACCAGCTCCAGCTTGAGATCGACGAACTTTTCCCGATGGCAGAGACCCTGCAACTGATGCGCTTTGCCGAGTTAACCGGCGCCGATATCAGCCTGACCCCCGCCGCGCGGCACTTTGCGCAGGCGGACGTCGACGCGCGCAAGGCGCTGTTCGCGCAGGCGCTGCTGGCGCATGTCCCGCTGACGCAACATATCCGCCGCATTCTCGACGAACGTCCGAGCCATGTGGCGCCCGCCCGGCGCTTTCGTGACGAGCTGGAGGATCATATGTCGCCGGATTATGCCGCCGCGACGCTGAATGCGGTGACGCATTGGGGCCGGTACGCCGAAATCTTTGCCTATCATGAGGATGCCGACCAGTTCAGCCTGGACGATCCAAGCTGATGCGGTTGGTGAACGGGGCGACGGCCCTGCTGCTGGCGTTGCTGGTGGCGGGGCCAGCCTTCGCGGCCGGTGGCGAACATGTCGTCGATGATGCGGCGGTCGAGACGCCCGGCGCCTGCCACCTCGAAAACTGGGTGACAGTATCGAGTGGTGACGCCGGTCTCATCAACAGCGCTCCAGCCTGCACGCGCAAGGCCTGGCCCAATCTGGAACTGGGCGGGTTCGTTGCGCATAGTTGGGCCGATCGAACCGATGATACGCTGATCGGCCTGTCGCCGAAACTGATGCTTCGTTCGGAGGATCGCGGTGTCGGGATCGGCATAGCGGCCAGCGTCGGCTACGGCATCGATCGCAGCCGGTTCGAGACCGCATCCGTCATCGTGCCGGTGACGATTCCGGCGGGCGGCAGGTTGCGGTTCAATCTCAACGCGGGCTGGCAATGGACTCGCGCGGGTGATCGCCACGATCTGTTCCTGGGCGCCCAGGCGGAGGTTGCGATCAGGAGCGACCTCAACCTGATGGTGGAGACGTTCACGCGCGACGAAGGCAAGGTGGGCGGCCAGACGGGTCTACGTTGGACCGTCGCGGGCGGGGCGGTCGATCTCGACCTTATCGGTGGACGCTATGTCGATGGCGCAACGCGAAACTCGGTTTCGATCGGCGTGACGATCCGTCGCTGATGCATCGGCGATATATGGGGAAGGGACCGGTTTCCCTTCCGCGATTTTCGCACTGGAAAATCGGCCATCACCGAATATGATCGGAAGGGTAAAATGGTGCCAGAAGAGCTTGATTGCTGGACAGCTAAGCGGTTGATTTCGCAGCTAAATCATAGACTTACGAATTTGCCAAGGGCATCATTAGCACGATCTGGATTCATGGAAAAGACTGGATGTGAATGGACGGCGCGGTCCGAGTTCTTCCAGGCAGCGAACGGCTGGAGTTTGTGTCCGAAATTTACGTACAATTTTCGGACAGCCGGCAGGTATTCGCGCCAACGCCTTGCCAATCGCACCGAGCGACTCCTTGCGGTCGTGGTTTGGCAGATAGGTAAGGTCGATATCCGCCGACAGGCGCGGCAGGTTCCATTCGAAGAGGTTGATGGCGGTCCCGCCCTTAAGCGCGAAGGCCGGTTCCGCCATCACCAGAATATCGAGGAGCAGCCGAACTTGGTCGCCATAAGGCTCAGCCACGATCGACCAGTTCCTTGGGAAGCAGAAGCTGATATTTTGCGACATAGCGCCCGTTCGGCACGAGGCTGCGATCCCCCGTCCCCAGATCGATCCGGTCAAGATCAAGATGCCGCGCCACCGGCAGGTTGGCGCGCTCCGCAAGGTGGAGGAACAGCCTTCGCACCTTGATCGAGGTGCATTGCTCCAGCAGGCTTTGCATGAGCTTTGGCCGTATGGAGGTCATGCTCTCGATGATCATCCCGGCCTCGAACAGGTCGAATTCCTTCGGTGCGAGATGTAGCAATTCCGAGGCAGCGCGTTCGACGCCAGATGTCTTCAACGCAAAGCCCTCGGGTGCCTGCTGCTCTGTCAGTCCGAGTTCCGGAGGCAATAGCTTGGTTCGGACATGCCGCACGTCATCTCCCCAATGGGTTCTGAACCAGAGCGGCAGCGCGACGTTGAGCGGCGAGAACAAATACGCCTTGGTTTTGGCGAACCGGACATAATGGCTGTTCCCCGACATCTCGAGTGCGATCAGCGCTCCGACATGGACGGGTAGTCGCAACTGAGCCTGCAGGCTGTACAGCGCGCCCTGCCAGGTCACCGTCTCCATCGGGCGCTTGAAGGCGCCACGCGGCTGCCCAGTTCACCTCTAACGTCCAATTGGGCCGCTTCCTTAAAGCACAAACAGGCAATCCGACCTGCGTCGAAGTTGCGCGGCAACTGCGCTATCGAAACATCGAGAACAGGCGCATGTCGGAAAAGACGGGAGGCCGGTGCGCCCGGCCTCCCACCCAATCAATAGTCCATCGCCGGCATCGGCGCGGCCTTCTCCTCCTTCGGCACCTCGGCGACGAGCGCCTCGGTAGTGATGAGCAGCGAGGCCACCGACGCGGCGTCCTGCAGCGCCGTGCGCACGACCTTGGCCGGATCGATCACGCCCGCCTGGACGAGGTCTTGATACTCAGCGGTGGCTGCATTGAAGCCCCAGTTATAGTCGGAGCTTTCGAGCAGCTTGCCGACGATATAGGCGCCGTCCTCGCCGGCATTCTCGGCGATCTGCCGCGCCGGTGCGCGCAGCGCCCGGCGGATGATGTCGATGCCGGACTGCTGGTCGTCATTGACAGCCTTCAGACCATCGAGCGCCTTGATCGCACGGAGCAGCGCAATGCCGCCGCCTGGCAGGATGCCTTCTTCGACCGCGGCCCGCGTCGCATGAAGCGCGTCGTCGACGCGGTCCTTCTTCTCCTTGACCTCTACCTCGGTTGCGCCGCCGACGCGGATCACCGCGACACCGCCGGCGAGCTTGGCCACGCGCTCCTGCAGCTTCTCGCGGTCATAGTCGGACGTGGTGGTCTCGATCTGCTGGCGCAGCTGCGCGACGCGGCCATCAATATCGTCCTTCTGGCCCACCCCGTCGATGATCGTCGTATTATCCTTGTCGATCGTCACCTTCTTGGCGCGGCCGAGCATGTTGATCGTCACATTCTCGAGCTTGGTGCCGAGATCCTCGGAGACCACATTGCCGCCGGTCAGGATCGCGATATCCTCCAGCATCGCCTTGCGGCGATCGCCGAAGCCCGGTGCCTTGACCGCGGCGATCTTGAGCCCGCCGCGCAGCTTGTTGACGACGAGCGTCGCGAGCGCCTCGCCCTCAACGTCCTCGGCGATGATCAGCAGCGGCCGCCCCGACTGGACGACCTTCTCCAGCAGCGGCACAAGCGCCTGAAGGTTCGAGAGCTTCTTCTCGTGGATCAGGATGTAGGGATCGTCGAGCTCGACCTTGAGCTTCTCAGCATTGGTGATGAAATAGGGCGAGAGATAGCCGCGGTCGAACTGCATGCCCTCGACCGTCTCGAGCTCGGTCTCGAGGCTCTTGGCCTCCTCGACGGTGATCACGCCTTCGTTGCCCACCTTCTCCATCGCCTCGGCGAGGATGCGACCGACTTCCTCATCGCCATTTGCGGAGATGGTGGCAACCTGCGCGATCTCGCTGTTGGCGCCGACCTTCTTGGCGTGGCTCTCAAGATCCTTGACGACCGCGTTGACCGCGAGATCGATGCCACGCTTGACGTCCATCGGGTTCATGCCGGCGGCGACAGCCTTCGAGCCCTCGCGCACGATCGCCTGAGCCAGCACGGTGGCGGTGGTGGTGCCGTCGCCAGCCTTGTCGTTCTGCTTGTTGGCGACCTCGCGCAGCATCTGTGCGCCCATATTCTCGAACTTGTCGGCGAGTTCGATCTCCTTGGCGACGGTGACGCCGTCCTTGGTGATGCGGGGCGCTCCGAACGACTTCTCGATGACGACATTGCGACCTTTGGGTCCCAGCGTTACCTTCACGGCGTTGGCAAGCGTATCGACGCCGCGCAGCATGCGGTCGCGCGCGTCCGACGCGAATTTCACTTCCTTGGCAGCCATCGCTGCTACTCCTTTCTATATCCTTCCTGAATGTTCGAGGGATAAGGGCGGTCGATCAGGCCGCCTGCTTGAGAGGCACGACATTGTCGATCACGCCGAGGATATCGCTCTCCTTCATGATGAGCAGATCCTCGCCGTCGATCTTGACCTCGGTGCCCGACCATTTGCCGAACAAGATGCGGTCGCCGGACTTGACGGACAGCTCGACGAGCTGGCCGCTATCGTCGCGGACACCCGGGCCGACGGCGACGATCTCGCCCTCCTGCGGCTTTTCCTTGGCGGTGTCGGGGATGATGATGCCGCCCGAGGTCTTCTCCTCGGCTTCGATGCGGCGGACGACCACACGGTCGTGCAAGGGGCGGAAATGCATGGCAAAACCTCCAGATGCAAAACAGGTTGTGATGTTCCTGCCGTTCATCTGAACGACAGGTTCGCGTGAACTAGGAAAAGAGATTTTCGGGTTCAAGAGGGCGAATGAAAATTTTTTGCCCTCGCCCGCGCAGAGTGCCAATCCAGCCCTTTTAAGCGACTTGGCGGACATCATCCCTCTTGACGCGACTCGGATCAGCACCAAAATCTTGAGCCGCGTGCGGCACCGCACGCATGAGAAAGGAGCGACACAAGGAAAGGAGCCACGGCCATGTCGCAGCCATTTTCCCGTTTCTTGCACCCCTTCGACGTTGCGCACCATCCAAGCCTGGAGCCCGAAGTCAAACGCGCAATCCTCGCCTCCTGGGCGTCCGACCGCTCTGCGGTAAAGGACCAGCCGGCGATGCGAAAGCCGCCCGGCGCCAGGCGCGCCGTGCCGATCGACGAGGTCTTCGCCGCCATCCGATCGCTCGATGAACCGCGGACTGACGGCCGGCCGCTGCAATGAGTGATCGCGGCTTCATCGCACAGCTGGAGGGCTACGGTCTCACCACAGCCGAGATCCATTATTACCGGCCCGATGCGCCGTCGCTCCTCCAGCTGTTCATATGGCAGGAATATGATCTTGCGCCCGACTTCCCAACGCTGTTCGATTTCCTCGACCATTGGCGGCGCGAGATCGAGGCCGCACTCCATTCGGTCCGGATCGCCCATGGCCGGCTGATCGGACCCACCGAATGGCGTACGGTCGATGGCATCATCCCGCTCCCATGACAGGCGGTCTTGGCGAGCGCTGGCGTCGACGAGGCGGACGGACAGTCCGCCTCGTACTTGTCTTCGACGACATCATGGAATTCGCGCTCGCGCTGCTGTCAGTGCCGCCCGATGAGCTTGAGACGCTGGGCTGGACCTTTGCCGACCGCAAGCGGCTCCACGATCATTTCCTGCGCTCCGGCAAGGCAGCCCAGCGCGTGCCCCGGGATGCGTTGGGGCAAAGCCTGATCACGCTGCGGCTGCCGCGACGGTACCTCACACCGCTTCAGCGCTTCGCCCGCCGCGAACTGCCCAAGGCCGCTTCCAACGCCGCCATGCTGGACCGGGTGCTTCGGGTGCTCAACGAGGCCGCATAGCGGCTGATTCAGCCGGCCAGGAATGGCGCGGCCGCGAGACCGTCGAAGACGAACTGGACGGCGAGGCCGGCGAGAAGCACGCCGGAGATGCGGCCGACGACGTCGGCACCGGTGCTGCCGAGCAGCAGGACAAGGCGGTCGGCCGCGAGCATCGCGAGCCAGGTCGACAGCATACAAACCATGATCATCGCGAGCACGCTGCCGCCCTCGATCCAGTTCTCGGTGCGGCCCATGACGAGCACGGCGGCCGAAAGGCTTCCGGGGCCCGCGATCAAGGGAAACGCCAGCGGGAAGACCGCGATATCGCCGGACCCTTCGGCTTCCCGGCGCTCGCCCTCGCTGATGGATGAGAGTCCAGGACTGGAGAAGGTGAGCGTCAAAGCCTGAAGGAACAGGAGCACGCCGCCTGCCACCCGGAATGCGGGCAGCGAGATATGCAGGAGCGAAAGAACGACGCCGCCCGCAACAGCGAACAGCAGCAGCACGCCAGCGGCGATCGTGACCGAGCGCGAGGCGAGACTGATCCGCTCGCTGCGGTGAATTCCGGCCGTCAGGCCGGCGAAGACCACCGCCGTCTCGATCGGACCGATGGTGACGAGCAGGGTGATAAAGGTGGAAAGGATGCTGGGTGATATGTGCATGGGTCAAGTAACGGAAAACTAGCAAAGGGAGCGGCGCACACGCCGCTCCCTTATGACTCAGGTGGCTTTGAATGAGCTGCCGGGATGGCCGACAGCAGGCTGCGTCATGTGCGGCGCATTCCGTCCGTTCGGTTCGGGTGCGCGGCAGCCGCCGGCGGCGCTTCGCGGCAGTCACCGGAGTTGTGCGACACGACCTTCGGTGGCTGCCACGAGCCAAGCGAGGTGACCTGAACGCTGCGGCTGCAGGTGCTTCCCCCATTGGTCGTCGAGACGAAGCTGTAGCTGACGGTCCCCGGAGGCAGGCTGCGCAACGCCGTCAGGTCGATCTTCCCGCCATCGGCCATTGCCGGGAGCGGCAAGGCGCGAACCTGACGCATCATCAGGTCGCTCTGCGGGTCCATGTCCGCCACGATCCGATCGAACGGCGCGAATGCGGCCGGCTCGAATGGATCGAGCCAGGTGATCGGTGCAACGCTGGAGGCAGGCGTGACCGTGACCTTGGGCGCGACATCTCCCTCATATTCTATGCGAGCGACCGTACCGTCCGGCAGGCCGACCTTCATAACATGGCTGCCATGGCTCGCCGCCAGCGCGGTACCGATGGCGGCGACCGCCGCCACGCCGGCCAGGACGGCTGTACGAATTTTTCGCATCAATCGTCTCCTCTGATCATGGTGAATGTGAAAATGCCATCCCCCCGACGTCAACCGCGCTTCCCGAGCCCAGCGCGCTTTCAAGCGCGGCCGGATAGCGGCCGTAGCATCGTGCGTGCGGACCTGTTGGCCAGCAGCACAGCACCGGCGTCGGTTCCGCTGGCAGGCGACTGGGAAGCGGATGCTGGCGACCCGGCGCGCCATGGAGCGAGAAGTCCAATCCCTGGCGCTGGCAGTAGCTCGCTGCGGTCTCTGCGTCTAAAAAGCGCAGCTCGATCGTCTCGAGTAGATCGCCGCCGCCGGTCCATCCAGTCAGGGGATCGGCCACGGGCCGCCAGCGCGGCGCGAAGCGCACCCACCATTGTCCACGCCCGCCGAGCCCGCCCTGGTTGGTCGCGCGCGGCACCGGCTCGATCACGGCTCGCGCATCTGGCGGTAGCGCGCTCGCCGCGCTTGGTCCGGTGAGGTTATCGTTGGCGGATGGCCCGGAACCGAAGTCCCGGGCCAGATCGTCAGGCCGCCTTGCCATTGACCGGGATGCGGCGGACATTTTCGTTCGCCGCCTCCGTCTTCGGCAGGGTGACCGTCAGCACGCCGTTCCTGAAGGTTGCGGCGGCGTGGTCACGGTCGATGCCCTGGGGCAGTCCGATACGGCGTTCAAAGCGGCCGTAGCTGCGCTCGGTATAGCCACGATCCTTGTCTTCGACCTCGGAGCGCTTCTCGCCACGAAGCGTCAGCGCCCCGTCTTCGACGGTGATTTCGACGTCCTTCTCGTCGAGACCCGGCAGTTCGGCCGTGACGCGGATTTCCTTGTCGGTCTCGCCGAGCTCGACATGCGGCCAGCCGGCAGCGCGGTCGAACCCGGCTAATGCGGGCACGCCGAAGCCGCGGAAGGCATCGTCGAACAGCCGGTTCATCTCGCGGTGGAGCGACAGCAACGGGTGGGTATCACTGTCGCGGCCGCGCTCGGCGCTGACCGGGACGGAGAGCCGGTTTTCCTGCCGACTCCAGGGAATGAGATCACGAAAAGCCATGATGGTCATCTCCTTTTCTGACTGGAAGGGGCAAGGCCTGCCGGCCCGCTGGGGGCGGCGCCGGCAAACCTTTGCATCAGAGGATCAGGCCGCTTCGCGGGCCTCATCCCTGGGCGCTTCGATCTGATCCTGGGCAGCCTTGCCGCCGCTGATCTCGATCCGGCGCGGCTTCATTGCCTCGGGCACAACGCGCTTGAGCGCGATGCTCAGCAGGCCGTTCTCGAAGCGGGCATCGCCAGCTTCCACGAAATCGGCAAGCTGGAAGCGCCGCTCGAACGCGCGCGCGGCAATGCCGCGATGCAGATATTCGTCCTGACCGTTGTTCTCGGCAAGCTTGCCGGTGACGGTGAGCTGGTTCTGCTGGGCCACCACCTCGATGTCCTCGAGGCGGAAGCCGGCGACCGCCAGCGTGATGCGATAGCTGTCGTCGCCTTCTCTCAGAATGTCGAATGGCGGATAGCCGTCGTCTTCGCGCGTGCCGGCTTCGAGCAGGTTGAACAGACGATCAAAACCAACCGTCGAACGCCGATACGGTGTAAAGTCAAATGCAGTTCTCATTTCCAAATCCTCCTGATTGAGCAATTCGGGCATGAGACACGCCGGAGAGAGCCGGCGCTCTCAATGTCCACCAGACCCGTTTTCGGCGTCCGGCGAGGAAAATTTAGGCAGCAGTGAACCGGTTTCAAGAGAGATTTTTCGATTGGCCGACGCCCCCGTGCCGTCTGCGGTAAGACGATCCGGCCAGCCGCTCAAACCGCTTGATATCGGCCCTTCGCTCTATAGGCGCGGCAAGGTCATTGGCGGGAATAGAGCGATTCTGGCGCCCGGGGACGGTGAGTTCGGCATTGAATTGGGCGTGCCGCCATGCGTTGAGCCACGGCCGGCGAAACTCAGAGGAGATTTGGTCCGCCAAGGCGCTCGCGTGCCATTGTCAGGACGATCCGCACGCCGTCCGGCCGCCATTCGCGCTCGATGCGGCCACCCAGTTGTACCGTGGCCAGCCGTTCGAGCTGGCTTCCGAAGCCCTCCCTCTTCGGCCCTGCATCAAGCAACGCTCCACATTCGTTCCAAATCAGCGAAACGGTATCATCTTCCGCGATGGCTTCGATCGTGACGACACCCGATGGCGACGTCAAAGCGCCGTATTTGGCGGCATTCGTGGCAAGCTCATAGAAGATCAGCGCGAGCGCCGTAACGGCTCCGCCGGCGAGGTCGAGGTCATCACCGATGATCCGTATGCGAGGGTGATCGGCCCGGATTTGATAAGGAGCGACGATCGTCTCGAGCAGGGCATGCAGCCCAACGGTTTCGCCGGCTCCCGAGAGGGGAGTTTTTGATATCGTAAAGGCATGCGCTCGTGCCAACGCCCCCAGTCGATCTTGCACGATAGTCGCCAATTCCTCGACACTCCCGGTCTCGCCTGCGCTCATGCCCACTAAGGGTTGTGGGGATTCATCGTGAATTGATGACGGCGGCAGCGAGATAGATCATTGCTGAGAAGCTTTGGTCTGTTTTGCAGGCACGCATGGCGATACGTTTGAACTCTTTGAGTTTGCAGAAGAAGTTTTCGATCAGGTGTCGCCATTTATACATTTCAGTGTCGAGCCGAATAGGTATGGCGCGGCGTGGATGCTGAGAGATGACGATCCTGGCACCGCGTTCGTTGAGATCGGCAATGATGTCGTTGCTGTCGAAAGCTTTGTCGGCAAGCAACGCCCCAAACTCGACGCCTTCGATCAGCGGGGCAACACCGACGCTATCGAAACGATTGCCCGGCATCAGGCGAAAGCGCACAAGGTTGCCCAAGGCATCGGTTAGCGCCAATATCTTGGTCGTCATGCCGCCTTTGGAGCGGCCAATGGCCTGGCTCGAAGTCCCCCTTTTGCACCTTGACCGTGCCGGTGAACTTTCACGATGGTCGCATCGATCATGGCGTATTCCATGTCTGGCTCCTCCGTCAAAGCATCGAAAATCCGCTTGAAAACATCCGCTTCGCGCCAATCACGGAACCGCCGAAACGCCGTACTCCAGTTGCCGAACTGGGCGGGCAGGTCGCGCCAAGGACTGCCCGTTCGCACAATCCACAGCACCGCCTCCATGAATAGTCGATTGTTCCTGCCGCTGCGTCCGGGATCGGTGATCTTGCCAAGACAATGCGGTTCCATCTTCGCCCACTGGGCGTCCGTCAGTACAAAACGATCCATCCGCACCAGGAAGCACAGTTGCCGCTAAATGGGAATCCTAAATCCCCACAATCCTTAGACTGGCGGACAGCGTGAACAGATTCCTAATGCGATGATCCATCTCGCGCAGCAGCAACTGTTGCTGCTCCTCGGCACGTTTGCGTTCCGTGATATCCCGGGCGATCGAGGATGCGCCGATGATCGTGCCGGTGGCGTCGCGCAGCGGCGAAACGCTGAGCGAGATATCCACCAGCCCTCCATCCTTGCGTCGCCTCACGGTTTCATAATGGCGCACGCGCTCGCCACGGCGCAAGCGGGCAAGGATCGGCGCTTCCTCGTCCTGCCGATCGTCGGGCAGAAGAAGCGTAATCGACTTTCCGATGATGTCTGCCGCGGAATAGCCGAACAGTTGTTCCGCTCCGTTATTCCAGCTGGTAACGATCCCGTTTAGATCCTTCGTCAGTATGGCGTCATCCGAGGATTCGACGATCGCGGCGAGATGCTCCGCGGCGTCGTGCATTCCAGGGGGCCGAGCATGCGAAGGATTGGTCGCCGACGCCGCTCGGACGGGACCGAGATCGATTTCATCAACGTTACGCATCTTTCTTCCCGCTCATCGAATTGAACTTCGTCCGTTTGATCACGGGGTGTGGCGCGCACGGCCGTCACCGCGCTGCGAGCGCCATGAGCCAATCCGCATGGAAGTTTCGACTCGCGCCGAGGCCGCAGAGTCAGGCGCCACCTCAGAGGTCAGCAAGTTTGACTAGCAAAAACAAGCTGATCGGACAACCGCCAGCGCCTCCTGTGCGCGGCCGGACTTTGTCGCCCCCCTTAAAAAGAGGGCAATCTATCGTGCCTAAACCCTCCGCAGTGAGCGCATGGTAAAACCAAACCGACAACGGTCCGGTCTCAAATACCACGCGTTTTGCATTCGGCGCGCGTTTGCGGATCACTTCGGCAAGCAGCTTCGGATCGGATGCACACTTGCCGCGCCAAACGCGCTTGCCATCCTGACGAACCGATATCGAAGTGTCTTTTAGGGAGACATCGAGTCCTATATGCTGATCCACGGTTGTCCTCCGTTTGATGCTGGGCCCGGTCCAAAATCGTGAGCGCGTTCTTCATCTTATCGGGGGGCAACCAACCTTCCAGTAATCTCGTGCCTCTAGCCCGTGGCCGGCGCTCCCGCGATTACGTCATGTTCGTTCGTTCGTGCATTGGGTCGGAAGCGACCGCGAACCGCTGATGGCGCACGGCGACTGTTGTATTGAAGGAGATGCCCTCAGAAGGTCATCGTTGGACCGTGCCATGCCATTCAAATCATTGGGTATCTGGACGCCGGTAAACGAGCTTGCACCTGAATGACGGGATGGTTCGAGTCCTTTTGGCATCCGGCTGCTCATGTCCGAAATACACCTACAAATTTCGGACAATGAGCGATGCCGCCGGTGGTAATTATGCAGCCGGTTCGTTCAACGAGCGCTGGAGCGTTTCGACGGTTGCGAGGACGGCATCGAAGTCGGGCACATCGCCGAAGATCATGCCGGCCATGGCACCATAGTCGCGGCGAAGGTCAGCGATCATCGCATCGGTCGGCATTAGGGAGAAGCTGCCGGGCTCAGCATGGGCAAGATCAAGGTCGCGGCTATTAAAGAACATTCGAGCGTGCGCGACACAATCCCTGCCAAGTTCTTCATTAGCCATCGCGGAAGCGCCCGTTCCGGCAATCATCAGTTGATGCACGTCGTAATAATGGCGTGAGACGCGCTGGCCACCCGCACGCAGAACTTGACGGGCGTCGAACCAGCGGCGGAGACCATGGAGAATGACGACCTTGTCCCAGAAGGTCCGTTCCGCGTCGACGATGGTCACGTTGGCGACCGTTAGATCGAGGCCGGGCAGATCATCGGCGAGATAGGGAACGACGCTATGGCGGGCATGAGGGTCGAGAGCGGATTTGGCCCCGGATTCTATTTTGACGGCTTTGCGGATGTAGCCATCGGACTCGGCGGTCACGCTTGGATACCAAAGGAGAATGCTCTGGGCGCTTTCATCGTCCCGATCGAGTTCGACCTTTGCGCCTGCCATGCCCTCGCCAACTGCACCGGCTAGGGTCTCCGAAAGCTGGGCGAGCAGGTCTCCGCCTATGAAGGCTTGGCATGCCGCCTTGATGGCATCGAGCTTGGCCTGCCGCTTCTTACCGGACATCTCCTCCAGCGCCTCGACACTTGCATCTTGGCCGATGTCTTCGCGAAATACCGTGATGTCGATGTCCTCGGAGAAACGCTGAATCAAGCCGAAGCCCTTCGACAGCGACGTACCCCCTTTGAACAGGAAGCGCGGACCATGGGATGCCGGACCGTTGAACAGCGCGTCGAGGGTCCAGCAGACCCAGAAATCCTTCTCGATATTCTGGGGCGCTGTGCCGAGCCGCTGCCCGGCGCCGATGAATACATCCCGTCGATCCGTGGGATCGGCCGCCAGAAACTGGGCGTAAGCGGGGTTCATTGTCATGCTCGCTTGGTCTTCAGGCGGTCAGCTGACGAGGTAACCGGTATCGTATCGCGCAGGATATTCTGCATCCAGAGCGGGAGCGTCAGCATATCGGCCTGGAGGTCGTTGACGATGTCGGCGCCGTGATCAGGGTGGGCGAAGATGGTGCGCAGGCGCTTGGCAACAGCCGGATCGGTGTCGCCCCCGGCGTCGTGCAACCAATGCAGGGCCTGAACGACACGCATCGCTGGCCGCCCAGCCCAGTGAAGCCGACTTGGCGCAGTGGTTTTGAAATCGATCTTGAGGTTGCCGAGCGTAATGGGCTTCAATCTTGCATCGGTATGGACGACGATGCGAGCCGGGACGGCATCGGAGAGTCCTAGATCGTTGGCCGCGGTTACGCCATCGACGAGGATACGGGCTTGGTCCCGGCGAGCCAGCGCATCGACGACGGCGCGCGGATCGGGGTGCGTGGACTTGCCCGTGAGGGGGTTGAGTTTGGGCTTGTCATAGAGGCCACGGGCAATCCTGCGAATGTCGCCATTGCGGGTCAGTCGATGGAGCGCCTGATCGACGGCGTCGCGAGAGCCGAGATCGAGAAAGTCCTGCGGCGTCCAGACTGAAGGCACGCCTCCGGAGACCATCCGGCTTGATATGGCACTTTTGAGATCGAGACCCGGCCCGCGCATGGCAATTCCTTTGTCAGAAGCGTGTATACGCAATTCTGACAAACCGCAATCAGTTTGTCAGATACATGACGCGGATTTCTAACAAATGCTGGGGGTTGGGTCGGAACTGTCGATCTCGGGCGAGAGCGATCTCGTGCAGGCGCTTCGCGAATCCGCGCAATCAAATACGATCCGCGGCGGCGACCGGATCACGCGACGCAATCTCGACATCGAGCCGACGATCACCATCCGCCCGGGTGCGCCTGTGCGCGTGCTGGTAACTCGCGACATCGACCTCGCGCCGTAGCGTGGAAAGGCAGAATGACATGACCAACCTGAAACTTAGGAAGTTGCCGGATCGAACTGCAGTGAAGCTGACCATCACGATCACCCCGGATCTGCAGGCAGCCTTGCAGGCCTACGCCGCGATCTATGCCGACACCTATGGGATGGAGGAACCTGTCGCGGAATTGATCCCTGTTATGCTTTCCGCCTTTCTTGAGAGCGATCGCGGCTTCGCGCGGTCGCGCGTGGCGTGGGCACGGAGTGCGAGATGATCGAGCGCGCCTGGGAGAAGAAGATCGAACCGCTGACGGTGCGGATCTCGACGGCGGTGCGGATTACCGGGCTGAGCCGTTCGCGAATCTACGAGCTCATCCAGACTGGCGAGCTTGAAGTGACCAAAGTCGGGAGGGCGACGCTGGTGCAGTATCGAAGCCTGAAGCTGCTAACGGACAATATCGGTTCTTCGGCTGGGGGGCCTGACTGAGGGTGCCCGGGACCTCGTCACCCAGCGGTCCCGCAACTTGACATCGAAACTGTACGGATGCGACCGTCCAGCCGCGGAACTGGATATCACCCGGCGCCGGCCTCAAGCTCTAAAACACCGGCCACGGGACGGCGGCTGCGTTCTGCGGCACGGTGACTACGATGCTTCAGCTCGACGAAAGATGGAGGTTTTGCAGCCCGGGGCCGATTGAGATTAGCGTCTTTCGCGGTCTTCGTGAACTGATCGACCAAATTGGGGGGCGAGATGCCGTACCAAGGACCGTTAGTCTTGGTCCTACACCGGAATAGGCTGGCCACCTCAGCTATAGCGGCCCAGGTACATCATCGCGATGCCGTAGGTATCGATCAGCGCGTGCGCCATGATCAACGCCCAAAGGTTCCGCCCGCTGCGAAGACAAGGCCCATGATACCGATGAAGAGGATACCGAGCCATCCCTGAATGAAGTGCGCGATACCAAAGAGCGCCCCGCTCGCTAGGATCGCGGCGCGCCGCGCAGCGGCACCTTCGCCGAAGATAGCGGTCATCTGATGCAGGAAGAAGCCGCGGAACAGCACCTCTTCGCCGATCGCCGCGCTGGTCAGGGCGTAAGCGAGCAGTTGCAGTGCCGCTCTCTCGTTACCGACGAGCGCGCCGTAACCGCTGTAGTCGACACGGGTCCCGAGTAGCCATTCGAGTAGCGGCTGACCGATTTCGCCGAACAGGATGCCTGATGACGCCTGCGCGCCGACGTGGCAGCGTTTCCGCTGAGACATCGGCGACATGGCCGCACGCGAGAGCACCATGAAGGTTGCGCGAACCTTGCGATCACCACTTAGGAGAGGGCTGCTGAATCGTCGGCGGCTAGCGGCGGGGCGGGAGAGAGACGGTGTCTCCCACTACGTCAATCGCCACCTTCCCACGAAGGGCATAGGCGCTTCTGCCCTCTAAAAGTTCGTGCGCCTCTCCGACGCGGGCCAGCGGCAGAACCGCACCTACGACGGGCCGGACGAGGCCGCGTTCCGCGAGATCGGTAAGCAGATCAAGCTTGCCTCGATTCTGGCGTGTGAAAACGAAGTGATATGCAGCGTTTCTGCCCCATGCCTCGATGAGGTTCTGCGGCTGTGGAATGTCAACAATGCTGACGACACGTCCCATGTCCGCGAGCGCCAACGGACTACGCGTCAGCGTATCGCCGCCGATCGTGTCGAACACGACATCGACGCCGCGGCCGCCCGTCAGCCGCGTCACGGCATCGACATAATCCTCCATGCTATGATCGATCGCCTCGTCGGCGCCGAGCGACTGCACAAACGCATGGTCTCCGGCACGCGCGGTGGTCAGCACGCGGGCGCCGATCGCCTTGGCAACCTGGATCGCGATCGTTCCCACGCCCCCGGCGCCGCCGTGGATAAGAACGGTTTCCCCGACAGCAAGGCGCGCACGCGTCACGAACGCTTCCACGACGGTACCCCCGACCAGCGTCAGGCTGGCCGCCTCGACATGAGTGAGGTTCGACGGCTTGCGGGCCACCAGGTCGACGTCGACGACGTGCCGTTCGGCATAGGAGCCTGCGTCACCGAAGATCCGGGGCGTATAGTAGACCTCATCGCCTGCCGCGAAGTCCGTCACGTCGGTCCCCGCTTCCTCGACGACGCCAGAGACGTCGTGTCCGATGATAGCAGGCAAGGGCACCAGATCGGCATAATCACCGCGACGGATCTGGTAGTCGAGCGGGTTGATCGCCGTGGCATGAACCCGGACGCGCAGCTGCCGGGCGCCGACTGGCGGCACGGGAACGTCGAGCAGTTCGAATGCGTCGGCCCCGCCGAAGCGGCTAAGAACAACCGCCTTCATGGTTTCAATCATTGGATATCTCCCATGAAGTGAATTCGGGGAGCAAAAGAAGCGCACACCTGCATGGATGTCACACTATCGCAACAGGAAGGCCGGTAAGCCGCCGTGCTTCCATGTCCTCGTGTGCGGCGGCGATCCTGTCGAACGTATATCGGGCCACCTGGAGATCACTAAAAAGGCCGTCGCGGATCGTGCCCCAGAGCTGCGCCGTGGCAACCGCAACCGTTTCGCCCCGAACATATTGCGGCGTGCCGCCGCCCCGGAGTTGGACGGCGCAGGAGCGGAGCTGATCGGCCGCGGGAGACGCCTGTCCCGACGCGGCGCCGATCGTGGCGATCACGCCGCCATCCCGCACGCACGCGACCGCCAACGGAAAGGTTGCACGTCCGACGAAGTCGTAGACCACATCCACGCCGGCGGGAACGATCGCGCGGACTTTGTCGGAAAGCGTCAGATCGTCGGCGACGAATGCATGGTCGGCGCCGGCCGCGACCGACGCCAGTTTGCCGGCCGATCCTGCCACACCGATCACCGTTGCCCCAAGCGACCGCGCCCAGCGCGACAGGATCGACCCGACGCTACCCGATGCCCCGAGCACGAGGGCGACCTCACCTGCCTTCAACGAATGCAGGGCGTACAATCCCATCCAGGCCGTCAGTCCCTTCGCAAGGAAGGTCGCCGCCACCTCGTCGCAGATGTCGTCCGGCAGGCGAACGAGCGCCTCGGCAGGGACAAGCGAGGCGGTGGCGTATGCTCCCTCGAAGAAGAAATAGGCGACGCGGTCTCCCGGTGCGAAGCCCGCCACCCCTGAGCCGACGGCCTCGACCACACCCGCCGCTTCGAAGCCCAGCGTGGCGGGAAGCCGCATCGGGTAAAGACCCTTGCGGACCATGACATCGACATAGTTGATGCCGATCGCTGTTTGCACCAGTCGTACCTGCCCGGCGCCAGGCAATCCGACCTCTGCCTCCACCACTCTCAGGACGGCAGGCGTGCCGGTCTCCCGTATCTCGATTTTCCTAGCCATGCTCGACACCTCCGGATTTGACCGCGTCATGCGAGGGCGACCGGCCGCATCGTGCCGGCGTGCGGGAACCTGCCATGGCGATAAGCGGCGTAGTATTCCGCCAGCTCGTCGCGGGAGCCGGCAATGAACGGTCCCTGCGCCACGACCTCAACGTTCTGGGGCTGTCCGGCGTACAGCAATATCCGGGCGCCTTTCGCGCCCGCTCGTAACGCGAGCGTGCTGGAACCGCCGCCGGCGGGACCGGTCCAGCCGACCATGTTCTCCGACAGCGGTTCGCCACCGGCACCGGCCGTCGCCTCACCATCGATTACCACCGTGAAGGCGTTATAGGCGGCGGGCAGTTCCGGCGCGAAGCTAGCACCCGGCTCCAGCCGGATGTCCGCCAGCGTGACGGGCACCGCATTCTTCGTCGCCGCCGCCGCCTCACCCAACCGGCCGCTGTAGACCGTCGCCTCGACCCCCGGTTCGAGATGGACCGGCATCGCCGCGCGCTGCAGGATCTGCACTCTCGGCGGCATGTTGCGCTGTTCCTCAGGCAGGACCAGCCACAACTGGAACAATCGCATACCGGTCGATACCATCGCATCTTCTGAATGGACGATGCCGCTGCCCGCCGTCATCCATTCGACGTCGCCTTCCGCCAGCCGGCCGCCGGTGTCCTCCATCGTGCCGTTCAGCATGAAAGTTACAGTTTCCAGCCCGGCATGGGGATGCGCCTCGCCGAAGCGCCCTTCCAGCGTGATGTGGTCGTCCGCCATCAGGAAAAACGGGTCGGTGGCGTGGAAATTTCCCGGTGCCACCACCAGCGCCGCCTTGTGACGCTCGCCATCGAAGCCAGGTCCGAGCGGCGGTATGACGGTGACACGATCGATCGATCTGTGAAGCATGTTCCATCCCTTCGGGTGAGGCCCGACTATTGCCGACCCAGTCATTGTGTCGATTTGTGCCTCATCATTTCGAAATACCCTCGCCACAATCAAGACGGGGATCGAAGAACTCAGCGTTGCTGGACGCGCAACCCGAACAGGGAAGAAGTTTCGCGATCGATCCTCTACTCAGGAGCGATACCGAAACACTTGGGTGGCGCAGCAGGAGCAAAGCCATGAGGTCGCTGCGTGCGTTCTTCGATGACGAAGCCCATGACTTTCCAGCGCACGAGCGGCCAGCGGCCGTCGGTTCGCCCGCGTCCCCATCGCACAAGGCGGGGACCCGATTGGCCCATATGGTGGTGGGCGTACTGGTCGGAACGACGGTAGGTCTCGGCGGGGCGCTGGTGAGCGCCAATCTGGTGCAGGTGCGACAGGTGCTGGGCTTGAGTCCGACCCAGGCGGCATGGCTGTCGACCAGCTATGTCGCCGCTGCCGTCCCGGCGAACCTGCTGCTGATCAAGGTCCGGCAGCAATATGGCCTGCGGCGCTTCGCGCTGGTGGCCCTCGGCCTCTACGTCGCCGCGGCGCTCGCGCAGGCTTTGGTGACAGACATCGCGGCGATGGTGCTCCTGCGTGCGATTGGCGGCTTCGTCTCCGTGACGTTGATCCCGCTGTGCCTGTTCCACACGATGCAGGCGTTTCCGACAAAGTGGCGCCTTCGCGGGCTGGTCCTGGGGATTGGCATAACGCAATGCGCCGTGCCATTGGCGCGGCTCCTGTCTCCCTCGCTGCTTGGCGTCGACGGGTGGCGTTCGCTGTTCCTGCTCGAAGCCGGCCTTGCGCTGCTGTCTCTCGCAGCAGTCGGCGTGCTGCGCCTTCCACCCGCCGAGCGAGCGCGCGTGCTCGAGCCGCTGGATCTCTTTACGTTCGTCCTCCTAGGCGGCGCACTGGCCGCGATCACCGCTGCGTTGGGCCTGGGGCGTTTTGAAGGGTGGCTGCACACCCAATGGATCGTCGTGACGCTGCTTGCCTCTCCGCCAGCGCTGCTGGCGGCCGGCGTCATCGAGTTGCGCCGCGCGACACCGCTGATCGACCTGCGCTGGCTGACCCACGGAGACGTCTGGCGCTTCGCTGCAGCGGTATTCCTCATCCGGCTGGTGCTGGCCGAACAGGAGATGGCGCTGGACGCAGTGCGCTGGCTCGGCGCACGTCCGAACGAATTTGAATCGCTGGCAGCGGTGATGCTCGCAAGCGCGGTCACGGGCGTTCTCGCCAGCACGATGTGCGTAAACCTCGAGAAAATCGCACGACCGATGATGCTGGCCATCGGCATCGTCGCGATCGCAGCGTTGGTCGACAGTGCCGCGACGGAACCGCGTCATCTGGCGCGCCTCTACGTGTCTCAGGCCGCGATCGCGGTCGCCGGCACCTTCTTCCTTGGGCCGGCGCTGCTGCTCGGCATCACGAGCGCCTTGCGGCATGGCAGTGGCGCACTCATCAGCTTCATCGTCCTGTTTGGGGTCGTCAATGCGTTGGGCGCGGTCGCCGGCCCGGCGCTGCTCGGCAGTTACATGGATTGGCGGCTCGCGGCGGGCGCGGCCGAGCAGGCGGCTCGAGCCGACACGATCCGGCTCGCAGCGGTGCTTGGTCTTGCCACGACCCTGTACCTGGCGGGACTCCTCTTATTGCGCGTACGTCGGCGCCTTGCCGAGCTGCGGGCCGAAGTGAGCGCCGGCGCGGCAAGTAAGGAGGAAGCGTCTACCGCCGGTTCGGGATGGACACAGCCACGTGTCCTTCCGGCGATCGGAGCGATCATGGCGGCGCTGGCGATCTGCGGCGTCATGTTGATTTTGGCCGCATTCGGACGGGTCTGACGCACACCTCAGACTTCGCGGTCGAACTTTTCGTAAAGAAAGGCGACGAGTGCCCGCACCCGTGCAATACCGGCGCGTGCTGGCGGCATGAAAATCTGCAGGTCGCCGCCCTCGTGCGGGAAGTCCGGCAGCACCGCCTCGAACTCGCCGCGTGCCAGCGGCTCTTCAACCATGAACATGGGGACGAGCACGATGCCGAGACCCGCGCGCGCCGCGGCCAGCAGCATCCGCCCGTTGTCGGTGCAGAAGCGCGAGTTTATCCGCACGGGCTCCAAGCCATCTGGTCCCTGTAGTCGCCAGCGGCCGGGATCGAGCGCATAAAGGATGGTATCGTGGTCGGCCAGGTCCGCCGGCCGGGCGGGACGCCCCCGCGCATCAAGATAGGCCGGGCTCGCCACCATCGCCCATCGCACCTTGGCCAGTTTGCGCGTGATGAGGATCGAGTCCGGCACGGCACCGGGCCAGATCGCCAGATCATAGGCCTCCGCGATCATGTCCACCTGGCGATCGGTGAACCGGACGTCGAACTCGATGCGCGGATAGCGCGCCGCGAACTCGGCAAGGAGCGGTGCCAGCAGGAACTCGCCGAAGGCGGCCGGCACCTGGATGCGAAGCTGCCCGAAGATCTCGCTGGTCGACTTGGTGACGACCTCGCGCGCTGACTCCAGCTCCAACAGGCCGGCGGCGGCCCGCTCGTGATACTCGCGGCCGATATCGGTCAGCGTCGTGCCGCGCGGGGTGCGCGTCAGCAGCTGGGCACCGAGCACTCCCTCCAGGCGGCTCACACGGCGGCTGACGATCGATTTGGCGATGCCGAGGCGCGCCGCTGCATTCGCAATGCTTCCCGTCTCAACCACGCGGACGAAAGCGATGACATCGAGCAGATCCACGGGCGCGGGTTCCGGCATACGCAACTCCAAGTTCCTGCCTTGGCGGCTATTGCAACAGTACACGAGAGGTAAACCAGACGGCGATGCAGCGGAAGACCGCTTACGACCTCATGGAGGCCCCGATGAATCAGCCAGCACTCGCAAGTTCCGCACGGCAACACGCCACGATCACCCATGCCCGCGCGGCCGTGGTCGAGCAAAAGGATGGACCCTTCATCATGCAGGACATCGCTCTCGAAGCGCCGCGAGCCGACGAAGTTCTAATTCGCATGGTCGCGACTGGCATCTGCGCCACCGACTCGCATGTCCGCCAACAACTGATGCCGTCGCCGTTGCCCGCTATTCTCGGTCACGAAGGCGCCGGCGTCGTCGTACGGACCGGCGTATCGGTCACCCATCTAAAGCCGGGCGACCATGTCGTGCTGTCCTATCATTCCTGCGGACAATGCAAGCCGTGCCTGTCCTCTCACGCCGCCTATTGCGAGAAGGTCTGGGAGGCGAATTTCGCGGGGGCACGGCTGGACGGCACCATCGGCGTCGAGCGACACGGCGCCAACGACCTCCACGCGCATTTCTTCGGCCAATCGTCCTTCGCGACCTATGCGCTGGCCCACCAGCGCAACACCGTCAAAGTGCCGGATGATGTTCCGCTGGAGATTTTGGGGCCGCTAGGCTGCGGCTTTCAGACGGGCGCGGGCGCGATCCTCAAGGCGTTGAAGGTGCCGGTTGGCGCGAGCGTCGCGGTCTTCGGCGTCGGCGCGGTCGGCCTCGCCGCCATCATGGCGGCGAAGGTCGCGGACGCCACAACCATCATCGCGATCGATGTGAATGCCGAACGGCTCGCGCTCGCAAGCGAACTCGGAGCGACGCACGTCGTGAACGCCGCCGATGGGCCGGACGTTACGGCCGCGATCCGCGCGATCACGCCACGCGGGGTCGAATTCGTCCTCGATACCAGCGGGCGTGCCGCCAATCTCGATGCCGGTATCGGCGCGCTGGCGCCGATGGGGCATTTCGGCTTCGTCGCCTTCAACGCGCATTCGGGCGCGTTCGTCGACGCATCGCGCCTCACCATCGGGCAGATGCTGCAGGGCATCATCCAGGGCGACGCAATTTCCGCGCTGATGATCCCGGAGCTGATCGGCCTCTACCGCACTGGTCGCTTCCCGTTCGACCGCCTCATCACCTTCTACGACTTCGCGGACATCAACCGGGCGTTCGACGACGTAGCCGCCGGCCGCGTCATCAAGGCGGTGCTGCGGTTTGACGCCGCGAACGCCTGATCTCTTCACTACCAAAAGGAAACAGACCCATGTGCAACAATCATCAAAAGCACATTACCGCCAGCGATACGCCGGCATTCTTCGCGATCGACAACTACGGCTTCCCCGAAGCTGGTGAGCATCCGGCCGACCCACCCAACTATTATCCGCCCTATTTCTCCAGCGAACGCTTTCAAAGGCTCGGCTACCATGTCGAGGAGCTTCGCGACGGCTTCTACTGGGTCACGAGCGGCGGGTACGACGCCGCCTTCGTCGTGACGAACGACGGCGTGATCGCGATCGACGCACCCCCGACGATCGGCGAGAACATGCTGGCGGCGATCGAGGAGGTCACCGACAAGCCCGTTACGCACGTCATCTATAGCCATTGGCACACCGACCATATCGGGGCCGCATCGGTGTTCGGCTCGGGCGTTGAGATCGTCGCGCACGAGATAACGAAGGAACTGCTCGAACGCTTTCCCGACCCGAAGCGCCCGATCCCGACTCTGACGTTCGACAAGGACTATACGCTGATCGTCGGCGGCGTGACTCTGGAGTTGTCGTACAAGGGCGAGAACCACTGCCCCGGTAACATCTTCATCTATGCGCCGGCCCATAGAGTGCTGACCGTCATCGACATCATCAGCCCCGGCAGCGCCACCTTCATGCATTGCGATGCGTCGCAGAACATCATGGGCTGGTATCAGGCGCAACAGCAGTTGACGGAATTCGACTTCGACTTCCTGGTCGCCGGGCATCACATGTCTTACGGCACACCAGAGACGGTGAAGGCCTCGATCGAATACTTCGCCGACGTCCTCGACGGCGCACAGGCCGCAGTCGACCGCTTCTCGCGCTCCGACGCGCTGATCGGCATCCTCGACGGTGCGGGCTGGGACAAGGTGTTCGTCGGAACAGAGAACTGGATCAACTCGATGGCGAACTACGCCACAAAGTATGTGCTCGAGAAGCGCAGTAGCAACGGGCAGCTGTGGTCGGAACGGCTGGCCGGGGTGACCACCCAGACGAAGTATCACGCCTACACGGTGTTGGAGTCGATCAGGCTCGAGCGCCCGCGTCCGAACTATCGCCTGCGCGGTGAGAACGCGCCGCCCTTCCTGACCTGATCCCCCGCGGCCTCGCGGCAGCCGAAACTTCCGCAGGCCGTCTCCTTCCAGACACGGGCCATGACGCGCGTGCCACGGATCGGCACGCCCGCACCCCTTCGCAAAGGACGACGCGATGACCAACTCTCCGGCCCGAAACTGGATCAATGGCGCTTTCGTCGCGCCGACGGCGCTCTCCCCGTCGATCAACCCGGCGACCTACGAGACGATCGGCAGCTATGCCGACGACGGGGCGACCGCCGCGCGCGTTGCGCTCGACGCCGCTGCGACGGCGTTCCGCCGGACGCTATGGGCGCATGATGCCGAGTTGCGCGCCCGAGTGCTCGATCAGATGGCAGCCGCGATGGAACGCCATCGCGAACGGCTGATAGCCGTCCTCTCGCTCGAGAACGGCAAGATCGGGAGCGAGGCAGCGCTCGAAGCCGGCGGTTCGCCAAGCAAGCTGCGGTACTGGGCGGCAATGGCTCGTACCGAGGCTGGGCGCGCGCTGCAGCCACGGCCGGGAAGCATCTCGATCGTGCTCCGCCAACCGATAGGGGTGGCCGGAGTCATCGTACCTTGGAACTCCCCGGTCATCCTCGCAGTCCGCTCGTTCGCACCGGCGCTGGCCGCCGGTTGCACGGTGGTTGTCAAGATGCCGGGTCAGGCCGCACAGGTCGCCTCCGTGCTGTCCGAAATACTTGCCGAAGCGCCTGACCTGCCCGCCGGCGTCGTCAACATCTTCGCAGAGAGCGGCTCGGAGGGCGCTGCGCACCTCGTCGAGAGCGAGGGTGTCCCAACGATCAGCTTCACCGGCAGCACGAGGACCGGCGCGGCGATCGGCGCGGTCGGGGCGCGGCGAATGAAGCGCTTCGGCCTCGAACTCGGCGGAAAGGCGCCGATGATCGTGTTCGACGACGCCGATGTCGTATCCATGATCCCAGTCCTCGAAAAGGCGCTGACGGTGTTCGCCGGTCAGTTCTGCATGACCGGATCGCGCCTTCTGGTGCAGGACAACCTTTACGAGGTCGTGCGCGACCGCCTCGCCGATCGGCTGCGCAACGTCAGGGTCGGTCCGGCAGCCGATCCTGCGAGCGACATGGGACCGCTGATCGACAAGGCCAATGTCGCACGGGTCGACAAGGTCGTGACAGACGCGATCACGGCCGGCGCCAGGGCGATCGTGCGCGGCGGCCCCGTAACCGACAGCCCGCTCGCCGCGGGGGCGTTCTTCCGACCCGCGATGCTGGAGGTCGACGACAACCGGCTCGCGATCGTGCAGGAGGAAACGTTCGGACCGGTCATCACCATCCAGCGCTTCAGCGACGAAGCACAGGCAGTCGCACTCGCCAACGACAGCGAATTCGGGTTGTCCGCCAGCGTCTGGACCCGCGACCTCGACCGTTCGCTGCGCGTCGCGCAGGCGCTCGATGTGGGCAGCGTTTTCGTCAATGACTGGGCCAAGGTCTATGACAGCACGGAAGAAGGCGGGTTTAAGCTGTCAGGTCTTGGCAGGCTGAACGGCGTCGCGGCGATCGAGGATTTCGTCGAGTACAAGCATATTGCGCTGCGCCCTGGGCAAACAGCCATGACCGGAGGCGACCAATGACATCCCCCGGTTGCCGGGCAGCGACGCCGGTGCAGGTGCGGGATTATGTCAGGACCTGCCTCCTTGATCTTACCGATGACCACAGCGGGCCAGCCTCCGCAGATGGTCTTCCCGCTCGAAGGCGGTTGGAGGCCCGTTTGCGCGATGCAATGCTCCCGGAAGAATTGCCTGGGCTAACAGATGTCGCGGGACTCGCCTTTTGGGCGGACACTCTCAGGCTCGGTCTGTCGTCGCTCGTGAACGACGGCATGGCACCGGCGGATGCGGCAGCCGTAGTCGACATTGCGATCCGCTGCCTTGATCAAAGCAACTGCTCGCCCGCCTATTCGCACCATCTCGTGCGAACGACCGCGCTGCGATCAGTCCAGGCCCCTACACTGTCGTCCCTCTGGCGTACGCACACAGTCCTCGGAGGGGAGTACGCAACTTGACCGCAGAACCTCCCCTCACGTGTGACACGGGCGCTCACCAGGCGATCCGTCAGCCGGAGCCGAACGCAGCTTGGCTGGCGATCTTTTCGCTGGCCTTCGGCATTTTCGGGCTAGTGACGGCGGAACTGCTGCCTGTGAGTATCCTGACGCCCATCGCAAATGATTTGGGCGCGTCAAAAGGGGCGGTCGGACAGGCGGTTACGACAACGGGCCTCGTCGCGGCCATCTCTGGTCCGATCGTTGTGACCGGTATGGGCGCAATCGACCGCCGAACCATCATTATCGGATTGATGCTGCTGATGATCGGCTCTTGCATCCTCGCGGGAATCGCGACCAGCTTCACGGTCCTGTTGCTCGCGCGTGCGATGCTCGGCGTCGCCCTAGGTGGCTTCTATGGTCTGACGACGGCAGTGGCGCTACGCATCGTGCCCTCGGCCGAGGTTCCGCGAGCGATCTCGATGGTAGCGATGGGTGTCTCGCTGGCGATTGTCTTCGCCGCGCCCCTCGCCGTCGCAATCGGAGAGATACTGGGTTGGCGCGCGACCTTCCTGTCCGTCGCATGCATCGGCGCAGTTGCCCTGCTAGTTCAATTGGTTGCGCTACCCCGCCTTCCCGCGAGCGGCGGCACCGACGTAGCGGCCTTCCGCGCGGCGCTGTCACGCCGCGGGTTTCTCGTTGGCATCGTTGCCTCGGTCATTATTGTTTCCGGCCATTTCGCCGGCTTCACCTTCATTCGGCCTTTTCTTGAAACCGTGCCTCGCCTGTCGTTTGGGAGCTTGTCGATGGCACTCTTCGCCTTTGGCATCGCAGGCATTGCCGGTAACATGGCCGCAGGGGCGTTGGCCGCTCGCAGTCCTGCATCAGCGTTCGCGGCATCCGCCCTCTTCATCACCCTTGCCGCGACCATTCTGATCATGTTCGACCGATCCACCGGTGGCGCCTTCGCGGCAACGGCGTTGTGGGGCTTCGCCTTTGGTGGCGTACCCGTCGCAGCGTCGATCTGGAATGCCCGCATCGCACCCGACATCGCGGAGCCGGCCGGCGCCCTGCTCGCGAGCGCCTTTCAGATCGCGATCGCGGGCGGCGCGCTCGTCGGCGGCATTTTGATCGATACCGTCGGGCCGGAGGGTCCGATTGCGTTGGCGGCCGCCGCTACGCTCATCGGCAGCGCCTTCATGGTCGTAAACGGTCGGGCGATCGAGACGCGCCAGCACCACAAGGACAACGCCCTCTGACATCTCTCAACTTCGTAAAGGAATAATCGTGCTCGGTTTTCAGAACGGGTCTGTCTTCACCCTCGGTGACGCACGTAACGGCATGCAAAGGCCCAAGCCATCATGAGAATACTGCTTATTGAGGACGAGCTGGAATTTGCCAGGGCTCTTCGCACCGCGCTTGAGCGGGAGCGGTTCGTCGTGGATCATCTCGACCGGCTGGCAGATGCGGTGGAGGGAGCGCGTATGAACGCTTTCGACCTGGTGCTTCTGGACCGGACATTGCCGGATGGTGACGGACTCTCGATAGTACCGCAATTGCGCGCCGTCCGGCCCGGCCTCTCGATCATCGTGCTAAGTGCGCGCGGCGAAATCGCCGACCGGATCGCCGGACTGGACGAAGGCGCTGACGACTACCTCATCAAGCCGTTCTCGATCGACGAGATGCTGGCGCGTATCCGTGCGGTGCGCCGACGTCCCTTCGAGCTGGCGGACGAGCAGATCCACGCCGGCTCTCTGATCTACGACGTCTCCAACGACAACATATCGGTCGGTGACCTGCAGCTCGACCTGCCGCGCCGAGAACTGCGCGTGCTGGAGACGCTGATACGACGGCGGGGGCGGACGGTGCTACGGGAGACTTTGGAACAGGCGGTCTACGGCTTTGACGACGAGGTGCAGTCCAACGCGCTAGACTCGCATGTATCCCGCCTGCGCCGGAAGTTGGCCGAGGCGGATGCGGGCGTTGAAATCCATTCGATTCGGGGAATCGGTTACCTGCTGCGCGAGGCTCCGTGAGCCGATATCGCTCGCTCAAGCGGCCGCTGATCGTCTTTCCGTTGCTGTTCAATCTATTGATGCTGCTCGTGGCGTTCACCGTGCTGATATCGGTGGCGGTGCGCGTCGACAGCGGCGGCCCGTATGCGGACGAGCAAATCACGCGCATCATCGCAGCCGCCGTCACCCGCCACGACCATGACAGCCTGACGATCCGACAAACGCCGCAACTGATGGCGTTGCGCGCCGAGACAGCCGATCTGTGGTTCGTCGTCGAGGACGATGCGGGGCGCAGCGTATCCTTCGGGCAAGTGCCCGAACCCTATCGCGCGTTCGCGGGCCGGCTTGCGGACCTGTCCTACGCGCAACTTCGCGACCGGCGTGCGCCCTATGTCCTTGCGGCCGTCGTCCGGCGCGAAACCGGCCCGGCAGGACCGCTCACCATCCTGGCACACGGCAAGCTGACGGAGCTGAGCTTCATCATCCTGATGGGGTCCAACCTCATGGTAGCGCCCACCTTCCTGCTGCTGGCACTGACCTCGCTGATCGTGACGCCGTGGATCGTCCGCCGGTCGCTGGCCGGCGTTTCCCACATCGCCCAGGAAGCTGAGCAAATCGACGCTCACCGGCGCGGGCGGCGGCTGAACGAGACGCACGTTCCTAAGGAGATCGTACCGCTGGTCAACGCCGTGAACGATGCGCTGCGCCGCCTGGACGAAGGCTATGAGCGGCAGCGCCGGTTCATCGCGTCTGCGGCGCACGAATTGAGGACGCCGATCGCCATCCTGGCAGCCAAGGTCGAAGTCGACTCCAGCGCAGCGGTACGCAACCTGGCCGGCGATGTGCAGCGGTTGGCAACGCTGGCAGAGCAGCTGCTCGACATCCAGCGGCTCGACACTGACCGGCACGATGAGAAAGTGGATCTCGGCGCGCTGGTGCGACGGGTCGTCGCCGAACTCGTGCCGCTGCTGATCGCCGCCGGGCGAACGATCGAAGTGAAGGCGCAGCAAGGCGCGTGTTGCCGCGGCGATGCCGCCGCACTCGAGCGGGTGCTGACGAACCTCATCCAGAATGCGGTCGAACACGGCGGGCGCCACATTGTCGTGCGGGTTTCAAGTGCGGCTTTCGAAGTGGAGGATGATGGCCCCGGCATCCCACCGGAAGAACGCGAGCGGGTATTCGAGCCATTCCACCGACTGCGTCCACGCTCAACGGGAAGCGGGCTGGGCCTCAACCTGGTTCAACAGGTCGTGGAACGGCACGGGGGACGCGCCACCATCCTGGCCGGGGATCACCGCGGCACCATCGCCCGGGTCGAATTGAGCGGCTGCTGAATGCTTAGATGGAGTGGGTTTTCGCTGCCATGGCCATGTTCGCGCAATCTTCGGCAATGATTTGGCGCTGGGTGGGCTTAGGCGATTTGTCAGCCCGCCGGTGAACCCCTGGTTGGGGGAAAGGAGTAATCGATATGAACCGCTACAACTCTGCCCGCATGCGCCAAGCGCTGCTTTCGCTCTGTGCGGCCGCCGTCGTCACGACCGGCATCGCCAGTACTGAAACAAACGCGCAAAGCCGCCGACAGCAACGCGATGACGCACGCACCTGCGCCAACTTCGGCAACCGCTACGGCACGCCTGCCTACAGCAGGTGCATGCTCGACCAGCAACGCCGGCGCGATTTTAAGGAACGCGACACGCTAGAAAAGATGGCGCTCACTTCTCAAATTGCCAAGGAGGGCCAGATCATGGCGGAGCGTGCTCGCCGGCAACGTTGCGACCGGAACCCGGATCGTCGGGAGTGCCGACGCTAAGGCTGGGATACCGGTATACGCAATCTATCGTCACCGCCTTCTCTTCCTGTGGAAGTCGCCGCTCGCGGAGGAAAGGCGGTGCGGCCTTGAAGCGTCCGTGGCATGTTCTAAGTCGTTGAGGATATGCGCCCGCCGTCAATGTAGTGGTGAGGGTTGTTTACCGAGGCGACTTCGCATCGATAGGCTAGCTTGATGGACCTGTACGGCATCGACTTAAACTTGCTGGTGGCATTCGACGCGTTGATTGCCGAACGAAACGTCACTCGCGCCGGCCTGCGGGTCGGCCGAACGCAGCCGGCGATGAGCGCCTCATTGAACCGGCTGCGCGATCTGCTCCGGGACGAACTATTCGTCCGGGGACCCAAAGGCCTGCATCCAACGCCCCGCGCGCTCGAGCTGGCAGAACCGATTTCGCGCGCATTACGCGATATCCAGCACACGCTGGTCTTCACGCAGGCGTTCGAGCCGAGCGCTGCGTCGATGACTTTCTCGCTCGGTTTGTCGGGCCACGCCGAAAGCGTCGTGTTGCCGCCGCTGTTGCAAATCCTCGCGGCCCGCGCGCCGCTTATCGACCTCCGCGTCCGCGACTACGCTACGCGAGACGAGGCAACGCGGATGCTCGATGCCGGCGAGGTCGACGTGGCGGTCGGCCTGCCGCCCGTCGATGAGGGGCGTATCTTGTCCGCCCGCCTGTTTCAGGAACGGTTCGTCTGCATCCTGCGGAGGGACCATCCCGCAGCAAACCGGGCACCGGATCTCGAACGCTTCCTGTCGCTCCCGCACATCCTCGTCTCGCCGGAGAACGAAGGGCTGGATGTGGCCGACGCGGCGCTCGCCAGCAAGGGTTTGAAGCGTCGGGTGGCGCTGACCATACAGCATATGGCGAGCGCGCCCGCACTCGTCGCCGCCTCCGACATGGTCGCCACGGTTCTTGAAAGTGTCGTACGACGGTCGGGCTGCGCGGAGCAGCTGAAGGTCAGCGACTTCCCGCTGCGCCTGAACCCCGTACCCTTCGTCCTCAACTGGCACCGCCGGAACGATCACCACCCCGCCCAGCGTTGGTTTCGCACCTGCCTGTCCGGCGCTTTTCCACAAGTCTGGCAGAGGTCGGAGCAGGTCTGTGCGGATCTCCGGCAGCAATATTACTAGGCCGGGGCAGCGACGTTATCATCCATGCCGTGGATGATGATGCATACTGCATATCGATTTTAGATTGATCATTCCCATCACCTAAATGTCCGGCAACGGCGCGACATCGTGCGCCAACATCTGGAGCATCATCATGACGAACGGTCAGTTTCGTGTCGGCATTATCGGCGCGGATACACAGGCAAGCTGGGCGGGCGCGTCCCATATTCCCGCCCTTGCAGCGCAACCCTCGCTGGTCCTTGCTGGCGTTGCCACACGGCGCGAGGAAAGCGCCAAGGCGGCCGCCGAAGTGTTCGGCGCCGAGCGCTGGTATGCCGACCCTTTCAAGCTCATCGAGGATGAGGGGATCGATGTGGTCACCGTCGCCGTGAAGGTGCCGGCGCATCATGATCTGGTGATGGCCGCGCTGGTTGCGGGCAAGGCGGTCTACGCAGAGTCTCCCCTGGGAGCGACGCTCGCAGAAACCGAAGCAATGGCGGCAGCGGGCAAATCTCTTCATACCGCGATCGGGTTGCAAGGCCGGCACAATCCCGCCGTCCGCCGCGCGGCCGAAATGGTCGCTTCGGGCAAGCTCGGCCGCCTGTTGTCGGCGCGCGTCGATGCGACGACCTTCGGCTATGGACCGCAAGTGACGAGCAACTACGACTATTCCAACAAGGCCGCGTCCGGCGCCAGCTTCATGACGATCACCGTAGGGCACGTCCTCGACGTGATCGAAACTGTGCTCGGCGACATCACGCAGGTGGATGCGCGCACCGCGTTGCACTGGCCGCAGATCGAGGTGGTCGACACCGGTGAAATCTCCACACGCGAGATCCCGGATCATCTGGACCTGATCGCCGCGACGGCGACCGGCACCCCGATATCAGTCCAGGTGCTGGCCGGCGTGCCTGCCGACGAAGCGCGGTTCCGCCTGGACATCCGCGGCACGGAAGGACGCCTCACGCTGACCGGCGATCACCTCGCCGGTGTGCAGGTCGGCGATCTCCGCCTAACGGCCTCCGTCGATTTTGCCGTTCCCGACACGCCCATTGCGACCGGCGTCGGGCCTACAGCAGCCGACTTCTGGGCCGGCGCGGCGATCAATGTCGGCGAGATCTATGCCTCGCTCGCGCGCGATCTGGTGGCAGGCACATACCACACGCCCGGCTTCGACCACGCGCTCCATAACAGTCGCCTCGTCGCTGCCGTCGAGCGTTCGGCGCAGTCGGGCGAGCGGCAGTCGATCTGATCAGGGATACATGTCATGCGCTTGCGCAAACTTGGCGGCAGTGGGTTGTTCGTATCCGAACTTTGCTTTGGGGCGATGACCTTCGGCGGCACGGATGGCCTGTGGGGACAGGTCGGCAAACTGGGACAGGAGGATGCCGATGCGCTGGTCGGCGCTGCGCTTGACGCGGGCGTGAACCTCTTCGACACGGCGAATGTCTACGCGCACGGCCGGAGCGAAGAGATTCTCGGCCGTTCGCTGAAAAACATCGGCGTCGCCCGGGATCACGTGATCGTGGCCACCAAGGTGGCCTCGTCGATGGGCGAAGGGCCGAATCAGCGCGGCGCATCGCGCCGACACATTCTGAGTGAATGTCACGCCAGCCTGCGCCGGTTAGCGCTCGACCATATCGACCTCTACCAAGTTCATGCCTTCGATCCCGCGACGCCGATCGAGGAGACGCTGGAAGCGCTCGACACGCTCATGCGTGCCGGTGACGTTCGATACATCGGGCTTTCGAACTGGGCTGCCTGGCAGATTATGAAGGCGATCGGCATCGCGCGGGCGCGTAACCTGGCACCGATCACCTCGCTCCAGGCCTATTACACGCTCGTGGGCCGGGACGTGGAGCGCGAGATCGTTCCGCTGCTGACAGCCGAACAGGTCGGCATGATGGTCTGGAGCCCGCTTGCCGGTGGCTATCTCAGCGGCAAATATGCCGATGGCGACAATCTTGACGCGGCGCGGCAGACCACGCTCGACTTTCCACCGATCGATCGCGTCCGTGGAGAACCGCTGATCGGCGTGTTGAAGGAAGTCGCGATCAAGCATGGGCGCCGGCCCGCGCAGATCGCTATAGCATGGCTGCTAGAGCAGCCCGTGGTGTCCACCGTCATCATAGGCGCAAAGCGCGTCGAGCAGTTGAACGAGAATCTACAGGCAGCGGAAGTCGAACTCGACTCGGACGACATGCGCCGCCTGGGCGCACCCAGTCGTCTTCCAATAGAGTATCCCGGCTGGCTGCTGAACCGGGCAGCAGAGCAAGATATGTAATCTATGTTGCCAGCGTTCGCACAGAGTACACGGCGGCGAGGGTTCCGCGAATGGCAACGCCGGGTTTCTCGTGCGCCAGCTTCCGCAACGCCTCCAGCTCCCTATTCTCCTCGATAACAATCATCAGGAGATCGCGACATGCCTGCAGTCCTCGTCCACGGCGTACCCGACACCCACCGGCTCTGGGACACCGTCCGCTCTCATCTTGAGTGCAAGGACATTATTACGGTCGATCTCCCCGGCTTTGGCAATCCGTTGCCGTCGGACTTCAGGTCAACAAAGGAAGAGTATCTCGAATGGCTGATCAACCGGATCGCTGAGATCGGCGAACCCGTAGATTTGGTCGGTCATGACTGGGGATGCCTACTGACAGGCCGCCTCACGTCGATCCGACCGGATCTGGTGCGGACCTGGACCGGCATCAGCGGGCCGATCGATCCGGAATATCCGTGGCACTATCTCGCCAAGATCTGGCAGACGCCAGGCGAGGGCGAGCAATGGATGCAGGACCTCGACCTCGAGGAATTTGCGGCGAACCTCGTCGAGGCGCAGATGCCGAAAGATGCGGCGGATGAAGCGGTTCGGCATATGGATGCCACCATGCGGGCAAGCATCCTCGCCCTTTATCGTTCCGCCATAGAGGTCGGCGCGGAGTGGAAGCCGGGGTTGAGCAACATCACCGCGCCAGCGCTCGTGATCTGGGGCCTGGACGATCCGTTTCTGCCGCACCGCTTCGCCGACGAGCTCGGCAATGCCACCCACGCACGCGCCGTCGTGAAGCTGCGCGCCTCGCATTGGCCGATGATAGAGCGTCCGGCCGATGTCGCGCGCGAACTCGAGGCCCATTGGGCTCAAGTTTAACTCCCTGCGCTTGCGTCACGCGGGCTCAAACCCACGCATCCGCAGCGCGACCGGCAAGGCTTGGTCACTCGCTATCCGCCCAAGCATTCGTCCGGGAACGAAACCATGGTGAAGCAGCACGGCGAGCATTGCCCGGGCTGCACCACACAGGAGCACACCTACATGACCAATTCAGCAAACACCCGGATCGGCGTTGGAATCGTCGGCGCCAGTGCCGATCGAGGCTGGGGCGGAATTGCTCACGTCCCGGCGCTGCAGGCGCTCGATGCGTTCCAGATCCGTGCCGTCAGCACGACTCGTATGGAGAGCGCGAAAGCGACCGCCGGTCGACTGGGCGCCGATCTCGCCTTTGACACACATCAGGCGCTGGTCCTGCGGCCGGAGGTCGACTTGGTGGTGATTGCGGTCAAGGTGCCGGATCACAAGCAGATCGTTTCCGACGCGCTCGCCGCGGGCAAGATGGTCTATTGCGAATGGCCGCTCGCGCGAAACCTGTCGGAAGCCGAAGCGCTGGAGGGGTTGGCCCGCGAACGGCAGGTGCGCACGGTCATCGGCTTGCAAGGCGGCCTGCACCCGCCGATCCGCTACCTTCACGACCTGGTCCGGCAAGGCGTGATCGGCAAGCCGCTCAGCACGAGCATCCGAGCGCATTTGAACGACGACATGTGGGTCGGCCGATATGATCCGCCGTTTGAGTATATGGCTCGCGCAGAGAATGGCGCCACGCTTCAAAGCATTATGCTCGGCCACGCGCTGCAACCGCTCGCGCACGTCCTCGGCACATTCGAGAGCCTGTCCGCCATCGTGGCCAATCAGCGCGGCGACGGCGTCCGCCTCTCGGATGGCACGTCCCTCTTGAAGGACGCGCCGGACGAAATCATCGTTGCCGGTGTTCTCGAAGGCGGGATCGTCACTTCGCTTCACTACAGTGCCGGGCAGTCCGCCGGCTCGGTGTGGGAAATTCAAGGCACCGAAGGCAGTCTGCGGGTCGAGACGGCGTCGGGCTACATCCACTTCGGCGACATGACCATCACGTTGCGCCGCGGCAGCGAGCCTGTCCAGCAGCTACAGATCCCACCCGCATATGCGGCTCCCGACCTGCAGCTCGATGCGCCCGCGGCGGGTGTCGCCCGCCTCTACGCCGAGCTCGCCGCCGACCTCCGCGACGGAACCGCAGATGCGCCGGACTTCGCGGTCGCACTCGATCGTCACCGGGTGCTCGAGGCGATCACACAGGCCGCTGAAACGGGTCATCGCCAGCATCTGGCCCAACCCGACCTAGTAAACTCGAATCGCTGAAAACCAAGGAAGGGTCGTGTCGTCGGGCTTTTCGGGCCGACGGCGAAATCGACTTATCATGCAGCCAGCAGGAGACTTCGCCGTGACCACCAAGCTCAAGATCGACTTCGTTTCGGATATCGCCTGCCCCTGGTGCGCGATCGGGCTAGGAGGTTTGGAGCAGGCGCTCGCGGCCTTGGAGCACCAGATCGACGCCGATATCACGTTCCATCCCTATGAGCTGAGTCCGGACATGCCGGCGGGCGGGCAGGACGCCTTGGAACACATCAGCAGGAAGTTCGGCATGCCCCACGACCAGATTCGCTACAGCCGCGAGACGATCCGGGAACGTGCCGCCGGCGTCGGCGTCACCATGAACACTTCCGACGAGAGCCGGATCTACAACACGTTCGACGCGCATCGGCTGCTTGCCTGGGCGAAGGATGAGGGACGGCAGCTGGAGATGAAGCGCCGCCTGCTAGCGCTGTATTTCACCGATCAGGTCGATCCCGGCAACCATGACGCTCTCGTGGCGGCGGCCGAAGAGGTAGGTCTGGACGGATCAGCGGCGCGTGCGGTCCTCGAATCCGATCGATACGTCGAAGAGGTCCGTGCCGAAGAGGATCTTTGGCGTAGTCGCGGTATCAGGAGCGTACCGGCGGTGATCGTCAATGACCGACATTTGATTTCCGGTGCGCAACCCCCCGAGGAATTCGAGCGGCTGCTGCGTGGTCTCGCCGGCGATGCCGGCTGACGCCGACGACGCGTCGAACGCATCGCCGCACTGTCGAGGCGCGTGTCCGCGCTCGCGACCGGATGAACTTCTGCTCGAGGTCGGACGCTCAGCGTGACAGCGCCCGCTCTTAGTGTGATGGAGTTGCGGAAGCCGTTGCCAGGAGGCGTCGTCATTCGAATCATGAGGGTTACCGAAGCAAGCCCAACGGTGCCCATTCTTATTGCGATCGCAGTGGTAGTTGGACGCGAGGAAGTACCGGCAGCGCTGCCCGCAACCCGCATACATGGGCTGATAACTCAGGATTGCGCAGCGATGCAGGATCGGAACGATCGGCGTGATCCGCGAATCCCCAATCGATCGCGATGAAGCGCTCGCGGGCATAGGAGCGCTGAGACGCGCTGAGTCTGATAGACATTGACGACCTGGAAGCACCGGCGGATCGACAGTCGACCGCATTTGAACAACCATAGCAATTGATAAAGTCTTCGAATGGAAAGTGCTTCGTAAGACGCTGCTGGGGATTCTCGATGAAGGTTTTGGTAAAAAGACGCGTCAGCCGAACTTGACGAGGTTCAGCGCCGGCAGGGGCCCACCGGGAAATTGTACGAGCTGACCGCCAATTGAAATCGAGCCGAGATCGATGCCGAAAAAACCAATCTGATCGATGATTGCGGCTACCTCAGCCTTGGCCCGCTGATCGTCACCCGAGTAAAAGAGGACGCGTTTGCCGCCTTCCGCTTGCGGATCGCCCGACAATTGGGCCGGGGTGAGATGATTGAACGCCTTCACGACCCGCGCACCGGGAACGAGGTCGGCGAATACATCCGACGAGGTGCGGCCACCCAAGTCCACCGGGCGATAGAGCGGCGCCTCAATGGGGTTGTTGGCATCGATCACGACCTTGCCGCCGAAATCCAGACCCGCGAGCGCGCCGGGAATTTTCGACCACTGGACAGCCACAAGAACGATGTCCTGTGCAGCGGCTTCCTTGACCGTTCCAGCCCGAACAGACCCTCCGAACGTGGAGGCGAGCTCCGCAATGCTGTCAGGTCCGCGGCTGTTCGCGATGACGGCCTCAATGCCTGCCTTGCCTAACGCCCTCGCGAACGCACCACCGATGGCGCCTGCGCCGATAATACCGATCGTCATGAGCCAGTCCTTCAACCACGTGTTTCCGTTGACCAGAGAATGGACCATGGATAGTCGTATCAATAGTTTGAGATGGATTGTTTAAGTTTCAATTTCTGCTTGAAGGTTGATTCGCGTGGAGACACTTGCCAACCTGGAAGCCTTTGTCCGCAGCGCGGAGGCAAACAGCTTCTCGGACGCGGCTCGCCGCCTCTCCCTCACGCCGGCGGCAGTCAGCCGGAACGTCGGCATGCTCGAACGAAATCTAGGTGTGCGGCTATTCCATCGCTCGACACGCAAGTTGGCCCTGACGGAGGAGGGTGAAGCCTTCCTGCAAAGCATCGGCGACAGCCTTGCCGATCTTCAGAGCGCTATCGACGGCGCCTCTCAGATAAAGGGCGAGCCCGTCGGCGTCCTAAAAGTGAGCATGAGCCTCTCTTTCGCCATGGGCTACGTCCTTCCCGCACTGCCCGAGTTTCTCGGCAGGTATCCGGGCATCCGACCCGATTGGCATTTCGATAGCCGCCAGGTCGACCTGGTTGCGGAAGGCTTCGACGTCGCGATCGGCGGGGGCTTTGATCTAAATCCCGGAATTGTTGCCAAGGCGCTAGCGCCCGTTCACGTCGTGGCCGTCTGTGCGCCAAGCTATTTCGGCGGAAGAGCTCAACCGACGAGCCCGGCCGATCTCGCTGAATATGATGGGATTCTCATGCGCTTCTCGACATCGGGTCGCATCCGACAATGGGTGATGCGGAATGCCCAGGGCGATGAGGCGCGCGCGCTGTTGAAGGAGACAGTCGTTATGAGCGACTCCGCGCCGATGATCCAAGCGGCCCTTGCGGGGCTCGGTATCGCAATGGTTGCTATACCGGACGCGCTTCTGCATTTGGAGAGCGGCGCGCTGATACGCATTCTGCCTAAATGGTATGCAGACGCGGGATCAATATCGCTCTACTACTCAGGTCGCGCCTTACAACCGCGCAAAACCAGAGCATTCATCGACTTCTATACGGAGCACTTTCGCCGAGAGCGCATCAGCGCACGGTTCGCAGGAAGCCTCAAATAAGCCAACGCAATCCCCTGCCCTGATGATTGGCTCGGAAAAAATGATGGGCACTTCCATTGCCTCTATCTAAAGAGGCGCCAAAAGATCCGACGCTGCTGGAGCGGAGCGAGGCGGCCGACAGGGATATACGCGCGGAGGGTTCTGAAAGCTCCTAGCTCTTGGGTGCCCTTGGTCATACCTTGGCACCAGCCTTTGGGCGAACCACCGGAGATCTTGACCAAGGTGGCTGCGAGCGTCGGAAATCTCACGCAATGTTCGCGATAGATAGAACGATCGCAGCCCCTCCTTGAAATGGGCTAGGTTAGGTAAGCGTACCTCCATCAACCGTGATGATGGTGCCCGTGATCTGGCGGGCGGCACTCGACGCAAGGAAGGCGACCGCAGCTGCCACGTCCTCCGGCTCGCCATAACGTCCCAATGGGATCAACGCCCGCTGGAAGTCACCGAACTCACCTTCGGCCGGGTTCATTTCCGTATTCGTTGAACCAGGCTGCACCAGATTGACGGTGATATCACGAGGACCCAGTTCGCGCGCCAAACCTCGCGTAAATGATTGGAGGGCGGATTTCGTCATGGAGTAAACCGTCGATGGCCCGACAATTCGCTCGGCGCCGGCGGACCCGATCGTGATAATGCGCCCCCCGGCAGTGAGGTGGGGCATAGCCGCCTGAGATGCCAGGATCGGGGACCGCGCATTGACGGCAAAGAGCGCGTCGATCTCGTCGACAGTGAAGTCCGCAACCTCCTTGTAGGTAGCGATCGCCGCGTTGTTGACGAGGATATCAAGACCCTCAAGAGCTTTCACTGCCTCGTCCACCGAGCGCGTAATTGCACTCGGATCTGCGCTATCGGCCTGAATTGCAACGGCGGCACGGCTCTTGTTCTTTATCGTTTCCACCACCTTTGCCGCACGATCGGCGGAATGCGCGTAGGTGATGGCAACGTCTGCGCCTTTCTCCGCCAGCGCAATTGCGATAGCCGCACCAATCCCGCGTGACCCTCCGGTCACCAGTGCGCGTTTTCCAGTCAACTCGGTCATCGAATATTCCTTCTTCAGTGTTTGCGCGACGTGCGCGCTGCCATGGCGATGTTCGTCGACCGTCACGCGATCGATGTTGGCGCCGCACCCTGAAGATGGACGGGATGCCGTTTCACAATAAGCGGCAAATCGATTGATTTATTTTCAACGGTTCGTTTGCAATGGCCAGGGATTTCGGCCGTCGACCGCTTGCCCATTCCGACTCTTTCATGATCTGTCGAGGCTAGCGTAGGCCTTGCGTCGTCTCGTCTGTCGCCGCGGAACTGTCTCTGCGATACGGGCACGGGCGCAAATTCCATGTGCGGCAGCGCGAGTGAGGGTCGCGACAGGGAGGCATGCGGGTCAGATCGGCGCGGCGATCTCGCCGAGACTGACCGAAGTCAACCCGAGCCAGGTGGCCATCCGGCCCAGTTCGATCGTCAGCCGCTCTATCGCTTCGGGCGGTGCATGGGGTTCGAGCGTGACGCGGTGCGCGCGCAGCACGCCCGCCTGGCGATCGGCTTTGAGGTCAATGCGCCCGGCAAGGGCCTCGTCGAGCAGAAACGGCAGCACATAGTAGCCGTGGGTGCGCTTGTCCTGCGGCACGTAGATTTCGATCCGGTAGTGGAAGGCGAACAACCGTTCGGCGCGACCGCGTTCCCAGATCAGCGGATCGAACGGCGCGAGCAGCGCAGCGCCCTGGCAGCGGCGCGGCAGCTTCGCGTCGCGATGCATCCAAGCCTTCTGGCTCCAGCCTTGAACTTTGACGGGCACGAGGATGCCTTGTTCGGCGAGCGCGGCAATGGCGTGATCGCCTTCGTTGGGCTTCAGCCGAAAATAGTCGCGCAGGTCGGCAGCGGTCGCGACGCCCATCGCGCGGGCGCTGCGCTCGATCAGGTGACGCTGCGCGGTCGCGGCATCCGGAGTGGGAAGCTCTCGGATCATCTGCGGGATGACCCGCTCGGGCAAATCATAGACGCGCGCGAAGCTGCCGCGGCGCGTCGCCGTCGTGATGAACCCGGCCCAGAACAGCCATTCGAGGGCATGTTTGGTATGGCTCCATTCCCACCAACCACTCCTGCTCTTTCCTTCCTCGAAGTCGGCGGCGGTGAGCGGTCCATCGATGCGGATGCGATCCAGAATGGCGTCGGCTTCGGCGCGCCGCTCCGTCGCGAAGCGGCGCAGGCCGACATAGCCGGCTTCGCCGCGTTCGGCCTTGGCCATCCGCCAGCGCAGGTACGGGTGCAGGTCGAGCGGCAGCAACGACGCCTCGTGCGCCCAATATTCGAACATGTGGCGCTGGCGCTTAGGTCCCCAGGCGTCGCGTTCGAGCAAAGCGGGATCGTAAGGCCCGAGCCGCGAAAAGGCTGGCACGTAATGCGCGCGCGTCAGGACATTGACGCTGTCGATCTGGAACAGGCCGAGCCGGTCATGGGTGCACCGAAGCTGCGCGGCGCTGACATGTGGAAGCTGGCGTTGGCCGAACGCGCCGCCAAATCCTTGCGCCGCAAGCGCAATGCGCCGCGCCTGCTTTAGCGAGAGAGTGAGGGTCACCGGGTTCGTACAGCCAAGTCGCTTACGGCTCAGATGCCGTCGCAGCGCGAGACCAGCGCCGCGGCGCCCAAGATCTCTAGGCCGCTACCCTGATCCTGCAGGTCGCGCGCTCTGCGGAACTGCGCATCATAGCGGATATAGCCGAACGGCTCCTCGGCACAGACCGCGAGCATCGTCGTCGTCTTGCCCACCGCGGCCACGACGCGGCCGCCCTGCGCGGCGATACGGTGCGCGAGTTCGCCATGCCGGGGCTCGCCGAGAATGGCGATGCGCTGGCCGATGAGCGCGCCCTCTGACGCGGGCTTTGGCGCCGGCGGGGCCGAGGCACGTTTGGGGGATGTGAGCCAGCCTTCAAGGGGAATGCCGGTCGCCTCGCTTGCCTTTACGACAATGAGCCCGGCAGCCCGGGCGTCACTCCGTGCGTCATGATGCTTCAGACGAATGCCGAGATGCTTCGAAACGACATTGAGGCGATGGCTGGGCAGCTCGGGCCAGACGCGCTTGGCGACGCGGACGCTATCAAGCCAGGTCGCTTCGATCGTGGCGCGGTCATGCATGCGGCAGGCGGCGCCGATCGCGCCCTTGTCGAAATAGCTGTGCGCGACTGTCACCCGGCCGGAGAGATGGCTATCGATCATCTCATGAAGCGCACCAAAGCAGGGCTTGCCCGCAACATGATCGGCAGTGATGCCATGGATGCGTGTGTTGAAGCTGCTGAAATAATCCTTAGGGTCGATCAGCGTCTCATATTCGAAAGCGATCGCGCCGCCGCGAAAGCCGACGATCCCGATCTGGCAGATGCTGCTCACACGGCCGCATGCGGTCTCGACATCCACCGCCACGAAATCGACCGCCCCCGGATCTACTGCGGAAACGGCAAGGGAGGTATGGGCACGACCAGCGGACGAAAGGAACATACCAAGACCATAGCCTTTAACAGTGGCAGGTCCAAGCAGGAATGGTGCGCGCTGGCACGTTGATCTGGCCGCGATAGGATGTGACAGAGCGAGCCTCTACCACATCCCGGTGCCATTGCGACGAGCCGTCTATATCAACCGGTCGGGCGTGCCGCTTTGAAGTCGGGGCGCAGCACCTTCCCGCCGTCTCGCAATTGGTCGAGATAATCCGACCAGCGCTGCATCATGCGCACCCGTTCATCCCAATATTCGCCGCGCGCATAGGCACGCCGGACCTGGTTGACGGCGTTCTCCGACATCGCCTTGCGCGGCTTGCCGAGGCACGGGAACAGGTATTTCCACCGGTGCGTGTGCTCGTGCAGTTCCTTGAGCATCGCGATCACTTGCCGTGACAGGGGCACGCGGTGCGGACGCCGCATCTTCATGCGTTCGGCCGGAATGAACCAGATGGCCTCGTCGAAATCGATGTCGGTCCATTCCGCCTGCCTGAGCTCGCCGGGGCGCAGCAGCACATGCGGCGACAGGCGCATGGCCATCACCGTCACCTTGTGCCCGCTGTAGCCGTCGATCGCCCGCAGCAGCGCCCCGACCTCGGACGGTCGCGTGATGGCCGCGAAGTGCTTCACTTTGGGCACGGCGATGGCGCCCCGAAGGTCGGCGGCGACATCCTTGTCGCAGCGAACCGTCGCCACTCCATAGCGGAAGACGCGACTGAGGACGCTGCGCATGCGCCGCGCACTCTCGTAGGCGCCGGTCGCCTCGATCTTGCGAAGGACGGCGAGGACCTCATGCGGCGTGATCTGCGCGATCGGGATGGTGCCGATCAAGGGATAGGCCTTGGCAAGAAGCCAGCGGATCTTGTCGACGGTCACCGGCACCAGACCGTCCCGCTCGCATTTGACGAGCCATTCCGCGGCAACCGCCTCGAAGATGTTGGCAGCAGCGTACTTGGCGGCGATCCGCGCGCGCTTTTTCTCCAGCGCCGGATCAATCCCCTCGGCAATCTTCTTCTTGGCTTCGTCGCGCCGAACACGCGCGTCCGCGAGGCTTACCGTTGGCCACCCCCCGAGATGCAGATTCTTCTGCTTGTCCAAAAAGCGGTATTTGAAGCGCCAAAGCTTCGAGCCATTGGGTTGAATGACGAGGGAGAGGCCTTGGGAATCGGAAAGGCTCCAGGGCTTCGTTCTTGGCTTGGCGGCATTGATCTGGATGTACGTCAGCATGGTCGTTTTCCCAGCAAGGCCGGGTCGATCCGAGGGCACCAAAAAGAGCAACATTTTGGGGTCGCTGCTGGTGCTCTTAGCCGGATTTCGCCGGACGATGTCTGGCGATTCTCTGTCTAAAAATGCTGTGAAACCAGCCTCTTACTGGACGATCCTGGACGTATCCAGAGCCAGTATTGGTGCCCAGAAGAGGACTCGAACCTCCACGACCTTGCGATCGCCAGCACCTGAAGCTGGTGCGTCTACCAATTCCGCCATCTGGGCACGGGGTAGGAGCGCGCCTCTAACTGGTGCCTTGGGGGCTGTCAACGCATGGTCCGCATTATTTTTTGGGTTTCGCGGAAAAGCCGGTTTAAGGGCGAAGCACGATATCTCCTCCAGGATATGAAAAAGCCCATGACGCCTGCCGATACTGTTCCGCCTGCCTTCTTCGCCCGCCCCGACGGGTTGCGTCTGGCCTATCGCTATAGCGCAGGGACGGGGCCGACGCTGGTCTTCCTGCCGGGCTATATGTCCGACATGGAGGGAGGGAAGGCGGTGGCGCTGCATGGCTGGGCGGAGAGTGAGGGGCGAGCGATGCTGCGGCTCGACTATGCCGGCAATGGCGCGAGCGACGGGCGTTTCGCCGATGGCACGCTGGAAAGCTGGCGCGACGACGTGCTGCTGCTACTCGACGCAGTGGTGCGGGGGCCGGTGTTGCTGGTCGGGTCGTCCATGGGTGGCTGGCTGGCGCTGCTGGTCGCGCTGGCGCGGCCGGAGCGGGTGGTGGGCCTTGTCGGCATCGCCGCCGCGCCGGATTTCACCGAATGGGGCTTCACCGATGCGGACAAGGCGTTGCTGCGGACGGAGGGCCGCATCGAGGAACCGACGCCCTATGGCGATCAGCCCTATGTGACGACGCTGGCCTTTTGGGAGTCGGGGCAGGCGTTGCGGCTGCTGGATGGCGAGATCGCGATCGATTGTCCGGTGCGGTTGCTCCATGGTCAGGCGGACCCCGACGTGCCGTGGGAGATCGCGCTGCAAACCGCCGGGCGGTTGCGTTCATCCGATGTGCAGACGCTGCTGGTTAAGGACGGCGACCATCGCCTTTCCCGCGACGGAGACATAGCCCTGTTGATCCGTACCGTCGCTACCCTGTTGGACAGCCTCTGATGCCCTTCCTGCTGCCGCTTCTGCTCCAGGCCTATGATCCCGAAATCGAGGCTGTGATGAACCGCAGCCGCAAGCAGAAGCAGGAGGCGCAGGCGGCAGTGGCGGCCACCACGGCGCCTGCTGCTGCTGCAAGCGTGCCGGCGCGGGAGGACGGCAGGATTCCCGTGCCCGAGAAATTTGCCGCGCCCTTCCAGGCCTGCCTCGACCAGGCGATGGCATCGCCTGATGCCGGGGTCGCCTTTGCGCAGAAATGGCGGATCGAAGGTGGCAGCTTCTACGCCCGACATTGTATGGGATTTGCCTATGCGCGCGCCGAGCGCTGGACGCCCGCTATCGTGGCGTTCGAGCAGGCGGCGGAGGAGGCCGAACGCGGCGGTGAAATGGCGCAGGGCGCGCGGCTTTGGGCGCAGGCGGGCAATGCGGCGTTGGCCGGTGGGGATGCCGCCAAGGCGCGTACCGATTTCGACGCGGCGCTGGCGCGCGGCCTGCCCGATGGATTCGAGAAGGGCGAGGTGCATCTCGACCGCGCGCGAGCATTGGTGGCGCTGGGCGATATGGCGGCGGCGCGGGATTCACTAGATGTCGCACTGACCCAGGCGCCCAGGGACCCGCTGGGCTGGCTGCTGTCGGCGACGCTGGCGCGGCGATCGGGCGAGATGAGCCTGGCGCAGGCACATATTGCGCGCGCCGTGCAATTGTCGCCCGATGATGCCTCGGTCGCGCTGGAGGAGGGCAATGTGGCGATCCTCACCAATCATGAGGATGTGGCGCGATCCGCCTGGCAGCGGGCGGTCAGGCTCTCGCCGGACTCGCCTGCGGGTAAGGCGGCGGCGGACAATCTGACGCGACTGCCGGCAGACAAGCCCGTGGGGTAGGCCCAGAGTATTTACAGTCTGCGGCCCATTCGCGCAGTAAAGGCGACAGCGAAATGGACAGCAGGAGTGCCACCGCCGCAAGCAATGCTGAGGCGGCGGCCCCGGTCATCTCAGGTAGAAGTCGACGGTCGTGACAACACGCACCTTCTTGTAGGGTGTGTCGCTTCCGCCCTCGCCACTCTCGCCATCGCGCGCGTCGATCGAGAAATAGCCTTGGGTGGCGCTCTTGATCCCGCCCACGCCCGCGCCTGAATCCTTGGCGAACTGTTCGGCGGCGGCGCGCGCATCCCTGGTGGCGGCCGCCACCATCTGCGGCTTGATGTCGTTCAACCTGGTGAAGCTGTAGCGCATCCCCGACCCTTCTTGCAGCGTCACGCCGCGGCGGACCAGATCGAACTGTTGCGCTACGGCTTTCTGCGCGCGGGCGATGTCGGTCGTGCGCAGCAGCATCCGCTGGGTGATGGTGATGGTGTTGACGCCATTGTTGAGATACTGATTCACCCCCGCGCCGGTCGGGGTCAGATCCCCCGACTTGAAACCGAGGCTATTGAAATAGGCTTGCAATTCCTTGGTATTATTGTCGATTTCGGTACGGACCGTGGGCAGGTCGAAGCCGGTGGCCGAATAGCTGATCGACCAGGTGGCGAGGTCGGCCGTCACATCCTTTTCGGCGAGGCCGCGCACCGTGACGGATCGATCGGCCGCTTTGGCGCGCTTGAGCCCATCGCCCAGCAGATAGCCGCCGGCGATCAGGCCGAAGGCGAGCAGCGCCGCGCTGCCCAGAAGAATCCTGTCCCGCATATCCATGTTTCGCCTTCCTCTTCCGTTCGATGATGCCCGCCCTTATCTTGTGGGTCTATCTGCCATTGCGCCGATGAACCGTTGCTTTATGGCGGCGAACGGAGAAGAATTTGCCCAAATATCTGCACACCATGATCCGCGTCACCGATCTGGACAAGACCAAGGCTTTTTTCGAACTGCTGGGCCTCCGACAGGTGAAGCGCTACGACAGCGAGCAGGGCCGTTTCACCCTGGTCTACCTGGCCGCGCCGGGTGATGAGGATGCGCAGGTCGAGCTGACCTACAACTGGCCGGCCGAGGATGGCGGCCCGGCCGAGATTTATGATGGCGGGCGCAATTTCGGCCATATCGCCTATCGGGTCGAGAATATCTACGAGACCTGCCAGGCGCTGATGGACGCAGGCGTGACGATCAACCGGCCGCCGCGCGACGGGCACATGGCGTTCATCCGCACCCCCGATAATATCTCGATCGAACTGCTGCAGGATGGACGGTTGGAGCCAGCCGAACCCTGGGCGTCGATGCCCAATATCGGGGTCTGGTAGCGCTATGCTGGAGGTCGTCCGCATCCCGGTCCTCACCGACAATTATGTATGGCTGCTCCATGACGGCGCCAGCGGCGAAACGGTGGTGGTTGATCCCGCCGTGGCGGAATCGGTGCTGGAGGCTGCCGCCGCGCGGGGCTGGACCATCGATCAGATATGGAACACCCACTGGCATGGCGATCATGTCGGCGGCAATGCGGCGATCAAGGCGGCGACAGGCTGCACGATCACCGGGCCGGCGGCGGAAGCCGACAAGATCGGCACGCTCGACCGGACGGTGAGGGAGGGGGATACGGTTCGCATTGGTGGTCATGTCGCAACGGTGATGGCGGTGCCGGCGCACACGGCGGGGCATATCGCCTATCATCTGGCGGACGATCATATTGTCTTCGTCGGTGATACGCTCTTCGCCATGGGTTGTGGCAGGCTGTTTGAGGGGACGGCGGCGCAGATGTTCGACAATATGCAGCGCCTGGCCGCTCTGCCCGAAGACACGACCGTTTATTGCGCGCATGAATATACGCTCTCCAACGGCCGGTTCGCGTTGACGGTGGAACCAGGCAATGCCGCGCTGGTCCGCCGCGTCGCAAAGGTCGAAGCTGCGCGCGCTCGGGGCGAGCCGACGGTGCCGACAAGTATCGGTGAGGAGCGCGAAACCAATATCTTCATGCGTGCGCGGGACGTGGCGGAACTGGCGGCACGGCGCGCGGCAAAGGATGCGGCCTGACGGATTTTGGCCTATACTGGCGTCCTATAGTCGATTGAGACATGGAGAGTCGCGATGCGCGCGTGGATATGGATGACGCCGCTGCTGCTGGCGGGCTGCACTGGCAGCTATGAACCGAAACCGCTGACGGAAAAGCAGACAGTCGCACTGGACAAGGCGCTGGCCGGCAAGGTGCCGGGCGAGAAAGTGAGCTGCATCAACCGTGAGCCGCAGACCAACCTGACGGTCATCAGCAACAATGTGCTGCTGTACCGAGTCAGCAGGAAGCTGGTCTACAAGAATGAGCTGATCGGCAGTTGCAGCGGGCTGACCTATGGCGATACGATGATCGTGCGCAGTTTCGGGTCGCAGCTATGCCGTGGTGATTTCACCACGACCGCCAATCTGCAGACCGGCATCACCACTGGCTCCTGCGCGCTGGGTGATTTCATCCCCTACCGCACGCCGACAGGGAAATGATGCAGCGGTGGCGGGTGGGAGGAGGACCCCCGTCATTCCCACCTATGCGGGATGACGAAGTTGGGGTGGTTTCCTGCCATTTCCCTTTCGTCATGCTGAACTTGTTTCAGCATCCATCAGGCCCAACAAACCTTCGCTCAATCCGGCGAAATGGACCCTGAAACAAGTTCAGGGTGACGATGAAGGTTAGGTCCGCCTTTGGCCGAAGCCAGCCGTTCGATCGGGAAGTCAGTCCGTCAGGCGCAATGTTCCCGCCGACGCAGCACAATGCCTTGCCGGCGGTGCAACCGGATCAGAATTTGAAGATGGTGCCGAGGTAGACGGCCTGGCTGTCCTGCCGGTCGTCGGTCATCGGGGCCAGGCGGCCAGCGACATTGTTGTTGTAGCGCAAGCCGGCCGTCACATTGAGGTTGCGGGTCAGCGAATAGGAACTGGCCAGATCCAGCGAATAATCCTTGTCCGCCGATGGATTGCGTACGGTCGCAGCGGGGTCGCGGCGGCTTTCGATCAACACCTTGGTGCTGAAGCGCTCCTTCTTGCCTTCATCCAGCGAGAAATTCTTGGCGTCGACCATCGTTTCGACCGGCACCGGGTCCAACGCCTTGCGGCCTACCGCTTCGGGCAGGGCAAATTTGCGCCAGTTATGCGATCCGTTCAGACTGAACGCCATCGGCTTGATATCGATGGGTTCGGCCGTCGGGTTCGTCACCCGATCCGCGGCGCGGACCATGATGGTGATCGAGCGCTGACCGCTCAACGAACCGCTGGTCGGGGTGAAACGGAAGCCTTGACGGCTGGCCGATGCGGCGACCTTCGCATAGGCGGCCGCGAGTTGCGGATCCTTGGTGGTCGGGGTGAAGGAGGAGATGCTGCCCAGCGCGCCCAGCGAGACGGGCGCATTCGCGCGCAGCCGGACGAAGTCGGTCGCGGCGCCGAACGCCGGAGACAGCAGAAAGCCAGCCACGGCCACCGCCGCGCCTGCCACCGCCAAATGTCCCCTGTTCATACGCATGATCCGAATCTCATCCCCATCGGTACATCTTTGTTAACGCTCTACACCCGCAAAGCCGCCACTGACTAGAGGGGGACTCCCTTTTTGTCGGAGCTGTTGCACGGAATACACATGATGGGTTGGCGGGTTCCGGCGGACGGTGGGCGGGGATCGCGACGGGACGATGCCGTGCGTCCTTGCTCCCCCTTGCCCATTGCCGCCCGCACACTATAGAAGCGGGCTGATTTTCGTCTTTCTAGCTAGGACATGCCTGATGGCCCGTCGCCTTCCTGCTTCCCTTTCCACCGGCCTGCTGCTGGCCGCGCTCCTGCCGCTCGCCGCCTGCGGGGGTGGCTCCAAGGCGCGCCCGAAGGCGGATATCGCCGCGTCGAAGGTGACTACGATCGGCGTCAACGCCTATCTCTGGCGCGCCAGCCTCGATACGCTGTCCTTTATGCCGATGGTGCAGACGGATTCGAACGGCGGTGTGATCGTCACGGATTGGTATGCCAATCCGAACAGCCCCAATGAGCGGATGAAGCTGACGGTATCGATCTTGGACCAGGATCTGCGGGCCGACGCACTGCGCGTCGCGGCCAGCCGTCAGGTCAATCAGAACGGTCAGTGGGTCGACGCCCCGGTCAAAGCGGCAACGACCCAGAAGCTGGAGGAGATCATCCTCACCAAGGCGCGCGACCTGCGCCGCATGGCGATCGGCTGACCTGACCCCTCCGGGCGCCGTGCTTACGGGCTTTTTGGCGCCCCGTTTCCAAACCCCATGGGGCTGGGCTTCGCAAAGGCCCAGCCCGCTCGCATTTGTAAGGACAAGACATGCAAAGGCGCTTCAACCCGCTTGAGGCCGACGCCCGCTGGCAGGCGACCTGGGATGAGAAGCAGAGCTTCAAGGCCGACGATGCTTCATCCAAGCCGCGCAGCTACGTTCTGGAGATGTTTCCCTATCCGTCGGGGCGCATCCATATCGGCCATGTCCGCAACTATTCGATGGGCGACGTGCTGGCGCGTTTCCGCCGGATGACGGGGCATGAGGTGCTGCATCCGATGGGCTGGGACGCCTTTGGTATGCCGGCCGAAAATGCGGCGATGGAAAAGAAGGTCCATCCCGGCAACTGGACCCGCGACAATATCGCCAACATGCGCGCGCAGCTCAAAAAACTGGGCTTCGCGATCGATTGGAGCCGCGAACTCGCCACGTGCGAGCCGGATTATTATGGCCATGAACAGGCGTTGTTCCTGGACATGCTGGAAGCGGGCCTTGTCTATCGCAAGGAAAGCGCGGTCAACTGGGACCCGGTCGACATGACCGTGCTGGCGAACGAACAGGTGATCGACGGGCGTGGCTGGCGATCCGGCGCGCTGGTCGAGAAGCGTAAGCTGAGCCAATGGTTCCTCAAGATCACCCAGTTCGCCGACGACCTGCTGGAAGGGCTGGGGACGCTGGACCAATGGCCCGACAAGGTGCGCACGATGCAGGAAAACTGGATCGGCAAGTCGGTTGGCCTGCAATTCCATTTCAAGCCGGTCGCGCCCTTCGACAGCGAGATCGAGGTCTATTCGACCCGTCCCGACACTATTTTCGGCGCCAGCTTCTTGGCCGTAGCGGCGGACCATCCGGTGGCGCAAGCCGTTGCCGCGAACAACCCGGACGCGGTCGCCTTCATCGAGAAGTGCAAGGAAGGCGGCACTACCGCCGCCGAGCTGGAAACGGCGGAGAAGCTGGGCTTCGACACCGGCCTGACGGTCGCCCATCCATTCGATCCCGACTGGCACCTGCCCGTCTTCATCGCCAATTTCGTGCTGATGGACTATGGCACCGGCGCGGTCATGGGTGTGCCCGCGCATGACCAGCGCGACCTCGACTTTGCGCGCAAATATATGCTTCCGGTGGAGCGCGTGGTCGCGGCGGAAGGCGACGAGCAGGCGCCGATCCATGACGAAGCCTATACTGGTCCCGGCAAGCTGGTGAATAGCCGTTTCCTCGACGGCATGGCTGTGGAAGAGGCCAAGGCCGCCGTCATCTCGCGCGCCGAAAGCGAAGGCTGGGGGCAGGGGCAGACCGTGTTCCGCCTGCGCGACTGGGGCGTGTCGCGCCAGCGTTACTGGGGCACGCCGATCCCGGTCATCCATTGCGAAGACTGCGGTCCGGTCGGCGTCCCCAAGGATCAACTGCCGGTCGTCCTGCCCGAAGATGTCAGCTTCGACATTCCCGGCAATCCGCTCGACCGTCATCCGACCTGGAAGCATGTCGATTGCCCGTCCTGCGGCAAGCCGGCGGTGCGCGAAACCGACACGCTCGACACCTTCGCCGATTCGAGCTGGTATTTCATCCGCTTCGCCAGCCAGCCCAAGGACAAGCCGTTCGATCGCGCCACGGTCGAGCAATGGCTGCCGGTTGGCCAGTATATTGGCGGCGTCGAACATGCGATCCTGCATCTTCTCTACGCCCGCTTCTGGACCCGCGCGCTCCAGCATATGGGGCAGCTGGGCTTTGCCGAGCCGTTCACCGGCCTGTTCACGCAGGGCATGGTGACGCATGAGACGTACAAATCGCCCGAGGGCGCGTGGCTTGCGCCGCAGGATGTTGCGAAGCAGGGCGACGGCTGGGTGATGGTCGAGGGTGGTGCGCCGGTCGCGGTCGGCCGTGTCGAGAAAATGTCCAAGTCCAAGAAGAATGTCGTCGATCCCGACGACATCATCGCCCAATATGGCGCGGATGCGGTACGCTGGTTCATGCTGTCCGACAGCCCGCCGGAGCGCGACCTGCCCTGGACCGAGGCGGGGATCGAGGGATCGTGGCGCTTCGTCAACCGCGTCTGGCGTCTGTTTGGTGAGGCGGACGCTTCGGCGGAAGGCCAGGACAAGGGACTGGACCGCAAGCTGCACCAGACCATCGACGGCGTCGCCAGGGATATCGAGGCGCTGGGCTTCAACAAGGCCGTTGCCAAGATCTACGAACTGGTGAACGCGATCGAGAAGGCCAAGCCGTCCGCCTCGCGCACCGCCGCGATCCGCACGCTGGCCCTGCTGGTAGCGCCGATGACTCCGCATCTGGCAGAAGAGGGGTGGGCGGAAATGGGTGGCGCCAGTGAAGACTGGGGCCTGATCGCCGACGCCGCCTGGCCGGCGGTCGACCCGGCCTTGCTGGTCGATGACGAGGTGACGATCGCCTGCCAGGTGATGGGCAAGCTGCGCGACACCATCACCGTGGCGAAGGGGACGCCCAGGGACGAACTGGAGAAACTGGCGCTCGCCGCCCCCAATGTGGCGCGCATCCTTGACGGCGCGACGCCCAAGAAGATCATCGTGGTGCCGGACCGTCTGGTGAACCTGGTGGTTTGAAGCATAATCTCGTCGTTCCCGCGAAGGCGGGAACCCATCTCGCCTTCGGCAATCCAGTCGCGTGACGAAAAATGGGTTCCCGCTTTCGCGGGAACGACGGAGCGGGTAAGGCTCATTATTATGAAGCGCATCCTCCTCCTTGTCGCCCTTCCCTTGCTCCTCACCGCCTGCGGGCTGCGTCCGGTCTATGGCGGAGGCGGGCATGGCGCGGTGGTGCAGGCGCTCGGCAATGTCGAGGTTGCACCGATCGAGGGTAAGGCCGGATGGTTGATGCGCAACGCGCTCAATGATCGCCTGTCCGCGATGCAGAGTGGCAGTGGTCCGCGCTACAAGCTGGTAGTGAAGCTGGACGATAATATCAGCGGTTTCGGCCTGCGCGCCGACGCCGCCATCACTCGCGAGCGCCGGACGCTGCGCGCGCGCTACCAACTGATCGACGAAACCACCGGCGCGCAGATATTGGACGATACCGCCGGTTCCGACGCGGGCATCGACGTCACCTCCAGCGAATATGCCACCATCGCGGCCGAAGACACGGCGCTGGAGCGGCTGTCGCAGACCGTGGCGGACCAGATCGTCACTCGCCTGGCGCTCTTTTCGCGCAAGGCGGCCAATCCTTGAAGGCCAGCCGCGGCCAGATCGAAAAGGCGCTCGATTCGCCGCCGGCAGATATCCGCTTCTTTCTGCTGTATGGCCCTGACGAGGCAGGCAGCCAGGCACTGGCCAAGCGGCTGGAACGCGCGATGGGGCCGGAGGCCGAACGAATCGACCTGGACGGCCCAACCCTGCGCGACGATCCAGCGCGGCTCGCCGACGAGGCCGCTGCTTTCTCCATGTTCGGCGACAAGCGATGGGTGCGCGTTGCCGGCATGGGCGATGAATCCGCGCCTGCCCTCACCGCGTTGCTGGAAGCGGAGGTGGTGGGCAATCTGGTGATTGCGGTGGCAGGCGCGCTGAAAGCTACATCGAAGCTGGTTAAGCTGGCGCTCGACCATAAGGCGGCGATGGCGTTCATCTCCTATCAGCCTGACGCGCGCGAGGCGGAACAGATCGCGGTCGGCATCGCGCGTGACGGCGGGCTGCGCTTGCCGTCCGAACTGGCGCGCCGGATCGTCGATCTCGCCAATGGCGATCGCGCTCTGATGGCGGGAGAAATCGAGAAATTGATCCTCTATCTCGACGCCGCGCCGGATCGGCCGCGCGAGGCGACGGCAGAGGCGCTCGACGCCCTGTCCGCCGATCATCCCGACACGGAGGTCGCCCCGCTCGTCAACGCTGTGCTGGGTGGCGATCTGAAAGCCATGCATCGCGAATTGATGAGCCTTAGCGAAACCGGCGCGGCCATGGCTTCGGTCATTCGTCCATTGTTGACCCGCGCCATGTTGATCGCTGCTATCCGAGACGCCTTCGACGCCAGCGGTCGGCTGGAGGCGGCGGTTGAATCGGCGGGCAAGGCGGTCTTCTGGAAGGAAAAGGGACTGGTGTCGCGCCAGGTGCGGCTGTGGGAGGCGGGCGGCATCGCGCGCGTTATCCAACGGTTGTTGGAGGCCGAGCGTGCCAGCCGCGGGGGCAGGGGCCTGGGCGACTTGATGGTGCGTCACGAATTGCTGGCGATCGCGCGCCAGGCGGCGCGGGAGCGGGCTTGATAGACCTGTCCGTCACGGTCATAGTGCGGTTATGGAGAAGTTGGACCTGACCGACGCCGAATGGCGCGCCCGCCTGACCCCGGAACAATATCATGTGCTGCGTGAGGCAGGCACCGAACGGGCCTTTACCGGCAAATATAACAGCAACAAGGCCGATGGCGTCTATTATTGCGCGGGTTGCGGTACGGAATTGTTCGATGCCGAAGAAAAATATGACAGCGGCTCCGGCTGGCCCAGCTTCACCGCGCCGGTCGATATCGACGTGGTCGAGGAGATACGCGACAACAGCCACGGCATGATGCGGACGGAGGTGCGCTGCGCCACGTGCGAGGGCCATCTGGGGCATGTCTTTCCCGATGGCCCTGGTGTCAACGGCCTGCGCTATTGCATGAACAGTGTTAGCTTGGCCTTCAAGCCGCGCGACGAGCTGAGGTAGGATATTCACGGCCGTTCGCGTCGAGCGAAGTCGAGGCAGGCTGGTGCGGTCCTTCTCGACTTTGCCTGAAGCGAGCGGGGAGGGGAACCGTTCATCGCCGGTAAACCGCCATTCTCCATGACGCCGCAATGGTCTTTTTCCGCGCCGGTTGCATGATTTGCGCTGGTCGACGCGGGGATTAGCGCCTATTCGGAGCGGCACAAATGGCAGGATCAAGCAAGAGCAAGCGCGCGCCCGGTCGCGCAAGGAAATGGCTGGTGCGCGGGCTGAAGATCGGCCTCGCGGCAGCGGTGGCAGGTTTGCTGGCGATCGTGATCGCGGTGGTGATCGCGATGCAGTCGCTGCCCGACTATGACAGCCTGAAATCTTCCCCCAACGGCCAGATGATCCGCGTTCATGCCGCCGACGGCAGCGTCATCGTCTCCCTGGGGCCGAGCTTTGGCCAATGGCTGAGCTATGACCGGATTCCGCAGGTCATGGTCGACGCGATGGTATCGACCGAGGACAAGCGCTACTATCTGCACCCCGGCGTCGATCCGATCGGCATGGTGCGTGCCGCCTGGGTAGCGGTGGAGCGGCGCGGCAGCGGTCGACGCTGGCAAGGCGCATCGACCATCACCCAGCAGGTGACGCGCAACATCTTCCTCAACAACAGCTACAGCTTCGGTCGCAAGATTCGTGAGATGGTGCTGGCGCTGGCGCTGGAACGGAAATTTTCCAAACGGCAGATATTGGAGCTGTACCTCAACAAGGTGTATTTCGGCGGCGGCGCCTATGGCATAGACGCGGCCAGTCGCAAATTCTTCGGCCATCCCGCCACCACGCTGGACCTGCCCGAAGCCGCGATCATCGCCGGCCTGGTCAAGGCTCCGTCCAGCTATTCCCCCACCGCCGATGCCGAGGCTGCGGTCGGCCGGGCCGGTGTGGTGCTGGACCTGATGCAGGAAAATGGGGCGATTTCCGCGTCCGAACATGCGAGAGCCAATCTTGCCGGCGTCAAGATGGCACCGGAGCCGCCGCAGAACAGCGTGCGCTATTTCACTGACTGGGCACTGCCCCAGCTCGACCTATTGATCGACGAACCGAATGAGCCGCTGGAGGTTTACACCACCATCGATCTCGACATGCAGAAGGCGGCGACGGCGTCGATCCAGGCCAATGTCCCGGCTGGCACCCAGGGCGCGCTGGTCAGCCTGGACCGCGACGGCGCGGTGCGGGCGATGGTCGGCGGTCTCGATTATGTGACCTCCAACTATAATCGCGCCACCACCGCGACGCGCCAGCCCGGCTCCGCCTGGAAGATCTTCGTCTATATGGCCGCGCTGGAGGCGGGTTATACCCCCGATACCGGCGTTACCGACGAGCCGGTGACGATCAACGGCTGGAGTCCGCGCAACAGCAATGGCCGTTTCGCGGGCGATATCGATGTTCGCACCGCCTTCGCCTATTCGATCAACACGGTCGCGGCGAAGCTGGGCGTGGAGGTCGGTTTCCCGACCGTCGCCGACATGGCGCGGCGTTTCGGGATCACGACGCCGATCAACACCCATCCTTCGATGGTGCTGGGCACGTCCGACGTTCGTCTGATCGACATGACCCGCGCCTTTGCGTCGATCGCGCGCAAGGGGATTGCGGTGACGCCCTATGGCATCACCAAGGTGACGACCGCCGACGGCCGCCTGCTCTACAGCCATCAGGACGATACCAGCCGCGTGCTGGTGGCGCCCTGGGTCGCAGCGGGCATGACCGACCTGATGCAGACCGCCGTGTCCACCGGCACCGGCAAGGCGGCGCAGATCGGCCGTCCCGTCGCCGGCAAGACCGGCACCACCAGCAGCAACAAGGATGGCTGGTTCTTGGGCTTTTCCAGCGGTATCACCACTGGCGTCTGGATGGGCCGCGATGATGCCAGGGCGGTCGGCGTGCTCCAGGGCGGTCGCGCGCCTGCCCGCGCCTTCGCCGCCTATATGAAAGTAGCGGTGGCCAAGCGGCCGGTCGAACAGTTCGAGACCCAGGTGACTCTGCCCGAATGGCAGCTCGAACCGGATGACGAGGCCTATTATGGCCAGCCCGACAATGGAATGCAGGGGGGCATGATGGTCGATGAGAATGGCCTGCCGATCGATCGCCCGCGAACCCAGGAGCCGAGCGCCGATCCGGATGGCCAGCCGGCGGAGGCCGATCCCGAAGATCGTCCGCAGCCGCCGCGCATCGATCAGCAATGGATCGACAATGTGCTGGGTCGCGATCGTCAGCGGCAACAACAGCAGCCCCCGGCGACCCGGCCTACACCCAATCCCTAAGACCTTCTCATCCTTGGGAGCGTTACGCTCGCAAGGATGAGAAGGTCATTTGGTGGACTGCAAGATCACCCCTTGCCCTGATGGTTCGCTGCGAAGCGCATTTTTTCCACCGCGCTGGCGTCGGGTAGCAGGAAATCGACTTTCCCCCGGCCGAAGTCGATCGCCACCCGATCGAAGATTCTGAGCGCGCTGATCCCCAGCATCAGTGCCGGCTTGTCCTGCATTCCCAGTTCCGCAAAGGGGCTGGCGTTCGCGAAGATCACCGGCACTTCGGTCAGATTGACGCGGCCCATCCGTACCGATTTGATGCGTCCGACCTGCCCCACCAGCGTGCCACCGGTGACGCTGGTGAGCGTCGCGGTCAGCAGGTCCGGCGCGCGTTTCTTGGCGATCAGTCTGTTCCGCAGCGCCAGGTTGCCGATGCTGTAACTGCTGCCGGTGTCGAGCATGATGCTGACCCGCATCCCGTTGACGTCGGAATCGAGCAGGATCAGTTGGCCACGCTTGCGGCGTGCCTCCACCACGATGGTATTGGGATCGACCGACAGGCGGCGGCTCGTCATGCTGCTGGCGATTTCCATGCGCCCGGTGCGGAAATTGAGCGTCACCCGCTTGGCGTGCAGGCTGTCGAGGCCGAGCAGGCCCGGCGCGCCGAGATGCTCGCCCTCCAGCACCGGTGCCTCGATATCGTTTACGGTGCCGCCGCCAAAGCCCAGCTTCGGCACAGCGACGGTATTGGTTTGAGCGCGCCCCGTCATGCTGAGGATGATCACATTGGCGCGCGGTGAAAGCGCCAGCTTCTGCGCCAGATCGCGGGCGATCACGGTGCGTTGCGATCCGGTGTCGATGATGAAGTTCCACGGCCCCTTGCCGTCGATCGAGATGGGGATCGTCACCCGGTCATCAGGCGACGGCCCGGTATGGACCACCGCCGGCGGAACGTCAGGATCAAGGATTGAAGCATTGGGCGCGGGCGCATCCTGCGCGGCGAGGGCCGGGCCGCCAATTGCAAGCGCAATCCCCAGCAAGGCATGGAGCCGTCCCATATCCTCATCCTTTCATTTTATCGCATTCTTATACCATGGAGGATGGTTGTCGCGCCAGCGGCACCATTTGCCGCCTGTTCTTGCAAAAGCGCGAATTTCCGTTGGGATTGGCTCCTATGCCGCCTTGACTAAAGGGGCAGCGGATCGCTACACGCGGAATATTCACCTCGCCCGTCCGGCGCGAGAGTTTTCCGGCCTTCCTGTCCGGCTATCTCCTTCCTTTCCGGGCCATTTTCATCCTTACCTCATCGGACCGACTCGCAAATGCACCTCAAGGACCTCAAGAAGCAAGCGCCCGCCGACCTCGTCACCATGGCCGAAGAACTGGGCGTGGAAGGCGCATCGACCCTGCGCAAGCAGGATCTGATGTTCGCGATCCTCAAGGCCGAGGCGGAAAATGGCGAGCAGATCATGGGCGAGGGCACGATCGAAGTGCTGCCTGACGGCTTCGGCTTCCTGCGCAGCCCAGAGGCGAACTTCCTCGCCGGCCCCGATGATATTTATGTCTCGCCCAACCAGGTCCGCAAATTCGGTCTGCGCACCGGCGACACGGTGGAAGGCGAAATTCGCGCACCCAAGGATGGCGAACGCTATTTTGCCCTGACCAAGCTGCTCTCGGTCAATTTCGACGATCCCGATGTGGTCCGCCATCGCGTGAACTTCGATAACCTGACCCCGCTCTATCCTGACCAGAAGCTGCGGCTCGACACGCTCGACCCGACCGTCAAGGACAAGTCGGCCCGCGTCATCGACATCGTCTCGCCCCAGGGCAAGGGCCAGCGCACGCTGATCGTCGCACCGCCCCGCGTCGGCAAGACGGTGATGCTGCAGAACATCGCGAAGGCGATCACCGACAATCATCCCGAAGTCTTCCTGATCGTGCTGTTGATCGACGAGCGCCCGGAAGAAGTCACCGACATGCAGCGTAGCGTGAAGGGTGAGGTCGTCTCCTCGACCTTCGACGAACCCGCCACCCGGCACGTCCAGGTCGCCGAAATGGTGATCGAAAAGGCCAAGCGCCTGGTGGAGCATAAGAAGGATGTGGTGATCCTGCTCGATTCGATCACCCGCCTCGGCCGCGCCTACAACACTGTCGTCCCTTCGTCGGGCAAGGTGCTGACCGGTGGTGTTGACGCCAATGCCTTGCAACGCCCCAAGCGTTTCTTCGGCGCCGCGCGCAACATCGAGGAAGGCGGTTCGCTCTCGATCATCGCGACCGCGCTGATCGACACCGGCAGCCGCATGGACGAAGTCATTTTCGAAGAGTTCAAGGGCACCGGCAATTCGGAAATCATCCTCGATCGCAAGGTCGCGGACAAGCGTATCTTCCCGGCGCTGGATGTTGGCAAGTCGGGCACCCGCAAGGAAGAGTTGCTGGTCGAAAAGCCGACGCTCAGCAAGATGTGGGTGCTGCGCCGTATCCTCATGCAAATGGGTACGATCGACGCGATGGAATTCCTGCTCGACAAGATGAAGGATTCCAAGACCAACGAGGATTTCTTCGCGACCATGAACCAGTAAGCGATGCGGCGGTTCCTGATCCGGACGGATCGGGCGCCGCCCTGTCATATGTTTTTGCCGCGACAGCCGGGCCATGCCATGGTCCGGCTTTCTTCATATTGATTACAGGGACGTCAGGCCGCCATGTTCGACCTTATCGCCACTGCCGCTTCGGCTGCCCAGGGTCTCGGCTCTCCTGCCGACATATGGCAGCATATCGTCAATGATTTCAGTAATATCGGATCGCCCAGCGCGCTGAGCGCCTTTGGTCAGGTGTTGATGATCGATATCCTGCTTGCGGGTGACAACGCCATTGTCGTCGGTGCGCTGGCGGCGGGCCTGCCTGCGGCGCAGCGGCAGAAGGTCATCCTGATCGGCATCATCGCCGCCCTGGTGCTGCGTATCGCCTTTGCGCTGGTGGTCAGCCAGTTGATGCAGATTGTCGGGTTGATTCTGGCGGGAGGCTTGTTGCTGCTCTGGGTGAGCTGGAAGATGTGGCGTGAACTTCATCCCCGGCGGGGCGGCGATACACCGCATGATCCGACCGACGACGATGTGTCGGGCCTGCGCCCGGCCAAGAGCTTCGCCGGCGCGGCCTGGGCCGTGGCGGTCGCTGACGTCTCGATGAGCCTGGACAATGTCCTGGCGGTCGCGGGCGCGGCGCGCGAGCATCCGGGCATCCTCATCATCGGCCTGATCCTGTCGGTCGCGCTGATGGGCGTGGCCGCCAATCTCATCGCGAAATATATCGAGCGCTTCCGCTGGATCGCCTATCTCGGCCTGGCCGTGATCCTCTATGTTGCGGTCAAGATGATCTATGATGGCTTTGTCGACCATCAGGTCGGTATATTGACGCTGTTCCGTTGAACCGCGCAGCGATGCAATGCTTCGTTCGTTTAATGCTTGTGGGTGCAAATACAGCAGTATAGCAAGATTTAAAGTTCTTGGGCAAGGGATCGGATATGCTGACGACCGCTGAAATATTTGACGTAATGCGTGGCGACTCGATGAACGACTGGGTTGGTGGGTCGGATCCTGAGGCGGTTGGCGATGCGTCGGCTGTCATCATGCGTCGACTCCTCCCGCTGCATAACGGTACATCGCGGGTTCTGGATTTCGGATGTGGCATCGGACGTGGCTTGGTCTCGCTGCGCAAGACGGGGCTGGAGCCATCTGCCATTGTGGGGATGGATATCATGCCCCCAGTGATCGACTTTTGTAATAACTACATCCGTCCCAATCTTAACAACACCTGGTTTGAGCTAATCAACGACAAGAACGACCATTATGACCGCTTCATTTCTCAGAGCGGAGGGAAGGGGCGTGAGAAGTTGGCATTGGAATATGATAATTATTTCAGTGACGGCTATGCCTTTTCGGTATTTACGCATGTCACGAAAGAAGATTTTGGCGGTTTGTTGAAATTCATTTCCTCCATGATGATTCCTGGCGGACGTTTTCTGCTGACTTGCTTTGAACTCAATGAATTTTCTCGATATATGATTAATAAGGGGCAATCGATCTTTCCCCTCGACAATCATGTCATGTGGGAAGACGGCAATATTCTTGTCGGTAATGAAAGCGATCCTTTAGGATTCATTGCCTTTGATCGCTCCTTGATCGAGAAGATGGCGTGGGACGCTGGTATGGCCATCACCAAGGTGGAATATGGATGCTGGATGGGCGGAGGAATCGGTTCCTCGTTGCAGGATGTCATGATCTGCACCAAATTGCCGGAGCTTGTTGCAAGGGAGGAAGTCAAAATGACCCCCCTGGTTGACCGTACGAATATGGCTTGATCTTTCGCCAGTCTTCGGGCTGGGACAGACCGCATCTTGTGAGAATATCGGACGCTTCTCCTTGGCGAGGGCGTCCGATATTCGTTTCAGGCGGTCAGGGAATCAACACCGTTGCTCCAGTCGTTTGCCGTGCCTCCAGTGCGCGATGTGCATCGGCTGCATCGGCCAGGGCAAAGCGCTGTCCGATCTGTGCTTTCACCACGCCGCGCTGCATCCGGTCGAACAATCGTCCGGCCGTATGCGCCAGTTCCTCGGATGTGGCGACATAGTCATACATGGTCGGGCGGGTGACATAGAGCGATCCGCCGCGGCTTAGATCCAGTAGATTGACGGGCGGCACCGCGCCTGAAGCGTTGCCGTAGCTCACCATCAGCCCGCGCCGCTTGAGGCTGGCGAGCGAGGCGCTCCAACTGTCCTTGCCGACGCCGTCATAGACGACATCCACGCCTTTGCCGCCGGTCAGTTCGCGCACCGTGCCGGCAAGATCGTCGAAGGAGCCGTGCAGGCTGTGCTCGGCCTGGACCGTCGCCGCTTTCTCCGCCGATCCGCTATGCGCGATGACGATGACATCCTTGTCGCGCAGCCAGGGGACAAGGATCGAACCAACGCCGCCCGCCGCCGCATGGACCAGCGCGACCTGTCCCGGCTGTAGGGCGATGCTGTCCTCGGCCAGATAGCAGGCGGTCATGCCTTTGAGCATCATCGCCGCCGCATCTTCGCTTGATATGCCGTCCGGAATTCGGACCACCCGATCGGCGGCAAGGATTCTATGCGTCGCATAGGCGCCAAGCCCGCCGGCGGCGCCAACCCGGTCGCCGATCGCAAAGCCGGTCACGCCAGCGCCCACCGCCGCAACCCGGCCCGCACCTTCCGAACCCAGCGGAGTGGGGAGGGGGGCGGGATAAAGACCGGTGCGATAATAGGTATCGATGAAGTTGAGGCCGATCACATCCTGCTCGATCAGCAATTCGCCTTCACCCGGCGTGCCCGGATCGAAATCCTCGCGCGCAATCACGTCCGGCCCGCCATGGCTGCGGGCGACCATCCGCCATGCGCCGCTCATGCGAGATGCTCCGCAAAGAAATCGGCGGTGCGCTGGTCCGCGTGCTGCGCGGCATCTTCCACCCGGCGATTGCCCATCTCGGCGGCAAAACCATGGTCCAGCCCCTCATAATCATGCAGGGTCACATGGCGATTATCCTTCAGCCCTTCGTGCATCTTCTGCTGGACCTCGGCGGGGACGAAACCGTCACGGGTGGGGATATGCAGCATGGCCGGCTTGCCGATCGCATGTTGTTCGCCCAGCAACCCGTCAATGCCCACGCCATAATAGACGACAAAGGCGTCGCCGTCGGTGCGGCAGGCCGACATGAAGACCAGGCGTCCGCCCAGGCAATAGCCGACGACCCCGACTTTGCCTTTACCGCCCAGTGCGGCGCGCGCGGCCTTGATCGTCGCTTCGATGTCGCGAATGCCCCGATCTTGATTAAACTTCTGCATATGGCCGATCGCTAGCTGGAAATCGTCCGGCACATCGGCGTCCAGTTCGACATGCGGCTTTTCGCGCCAGAACAGGTCCGGCGCATAAGCGAGATAGCCGGCCTTGGCCCAACTGTCGCATTTGCGGCGGATGCCTTCATTCACCCCGAAAATCTCCTGGATGACGATTATCGCTGCCATGGCTTCGCCCTCTGGCTGGGCGACATAGGCGTCGAATTGCGCGTCGCCTTCCAATGTGGTGATGGGGGTAAAGCTACCCATGCCGATATCCTTTCCGCTCTGAGAATAGGGCGCATATTGGCTGATCCGGACGGGCGCGCAACCACCTGCAACGTTTAAAAATTTGCCTTGATACGATGACTTGCGGCATGACGGCGCGACGCGATCCAACGGCCATCAGGGAAGGGCAGGACATGAAAGTAACCGTCGACGTGGATTGCACGCCTGCCGAGGCCCGCGCCTTTCTGGGCCTGCCGGATGTCACGCCCATCCATGACAAATATATCAAAACGATGCTCGACAGCTTTGACGGTGTGGGCAGTACCGAACAGATGGAAACTTTGTTCAAGAGCTTTTCACCGCTGGGCGACGCGGGGATGCGCCTGTTTCAGCAGATGATGAATGTCGGCCTGTCGGGCCTGTCCGGTGGCCCGGCCAAGGATGAGAAGAAATAAGGTTCGTGCCCCATAGTCAGGACGACACTATTTTCGCTTTGTCGAGCGGTGCGCCGCCGGCCGGAATCGCCGTCATCCGGATAAGCGGCCGGCAGGCCCGCACCGCGCTGGAAGCGTTGGCGCGGCGCGTGCCGCCGCCCCGCATGGCGAGCCTCGCCTTGCTGAAAGACCTGCGCGATGGCTCGCCGATCGACCGTGCGCTGCTGCTCTGGCTGCCGGGGCCGCATACGGTCACGGGTGAGGATATGGCGGAGCTGCATTGTCATGGCGGTCGTGCCGTGGTTGCGGCGGTGGAGGAGGTGCTGGGCGCCATGCCGGGACTCCGTCGCGCCGAAGCTGGAGAATTTACCCGCCGCGCTTTCGCCAATGGCCGCATGGACCTGAATGCGGTCGAGGGCCTGTCCGACCTGCTCTCCGCTGAAACCCAGAGCCAGCGCCGCGCCGCGCTGCTGATGGCGGAAGGTCATTTCTCCCGCCGGATCGATGGGTGGCGTCGGACCCTGCTCGATCTGTCCGCCATGGTGGAGGCGGCGCTCGACTTTTCTGACGAGGATGATGTCCCTGACGCCGCGATCGAAGCGCGCATTGGGGAGGGCATTGCCACCCTGGCGCGGGACGTCGCCGTCATCCTTGCCGCCCCATCGGCTGAGCGGCTGCGCGATGGCGTGCGCGTGGTGCTGGCCGGTCCCCCCAATGCGGGCAAGTCGACCCTGCTCAACGCGCTTGTCGGGCGCGAGGCGGCGATCGTCTCCGACATTGCGGGGACAACCCGCGATCGGATCGAGGTGCCCGCCGCAATCGGCGGCACCGCCTTTCTTTTCACCGACACCGCCGGCCTGCGCGGCGAGGCAGGAGACGCGATCGAAGCGATCGGCATCGACCGCGCTCGCGCCGCGCTGGAGGCGGCCGACATCATTCTCTGGCTCGGTGATCCGGCCCACCTGCCGCGCGCCGATGCGATCCTGATCGCGGCTCAGTGCGATCGTGCGGACAGCGATCGTCCGGGCCTGCGTCTATCCGCGCGCACCGGCGAAGGGATGGAGGCTTTGGTTGATGCCTTGCAGACGCGCGCCGCCGGCTTGCTGCCGGGCGAGGGCGATTATGCGTTGCATGTCCGACAGCGACAGCGAGTCGGACAGCTTCGCGATCATCTGGTCGCTGCCGCCGCGGTGACTGATATGCTGGTCGCGGCGGAGGAATTGCGCCTTGCCCGCGCCGCTATCGATGTCCTTACGGGCCGGGCCGGTACGGAAGATATGCTCGACCGCCTCTTCTCGGGATTTTGCATCGGCAAATGATCCATGTTCCACGTGGAACGCTTTTGACCGCGACCGCCCAAATCTGATAAGGGCGCCTTCATGCGAACAAGCTATGATGTGATCGTGGTCGGTGGCGGCCACGCCGGCTGCGAAGCGGCTGCTGCGGCGGCGCGCAAAGGCGCGTCGGTGGCGCTGCTCACCTTCGACCGGCAGACGGTTGGCGCCATGTCCTGCAACCCAGCGATCGGTGGCCTGGGCAAAGGGCATCTGGTCCGTGAGGTCGATGCCCTTGATGGGCTGATCGCGCGCGCTGCGGATGCGGCGGCCATCCACTATCGAATGCTGAATAGCAGCAAGGGCGCCGCCGTTCAGGGGCCGCGTATCCAGGCAGACCGCAAGCGGTATCGCGCCGCTATCCATGACTTGCTGGATGCGCAGCCCGGCCTTGCCATTGTCGAAGGCGAAGCCGCCGCGCTCCTTCTTGACAGGGAGGTGATCGCCGGGATTGCTTTGGCCGATGGCGGCACCCTGAGCGCCGCCGCGATCGTGCTGGCGACCGGTACTTTCCTTGGTGGCAGACTTTTCCGCGGCGACGAGCGCGAGACCGGCGGCCGCATCGGTGAGCGTGCGGCGACCAGGCTCGGCATCCAGCTTCGGGAACTCGGCCTGCCGATCGCGCGGCTCAAGACCGGCACGCCGCCGCGTCTCGACGGTCGCACTATCGACTGGGCACGGCTTGAAACCCAGCCTTCGGACGAGGAAGGCTGGACGATGTCTCCGCTCACCGCCGGCCGTATTCTGCCGCAGCTTGCCTGCGCCATCACTCGCACCAATGATCGCACGCATCAGATCATCCGCGACGGTCTCGGCCGGTCGCCTTTGTTCAGCGGTGCGATCGAGGGCAGGGGGCCGCGTTACTGTCCATCGATCGAGGACAAGGTGCTGCGCTTCGGCGACCGCGACGGGCATCAGATATTTCTCGAACCCGAAGGGCTGGACGATCCGCTCGTTTATCCCAACGGCATCAGCACCTCGCTGCCGACCGATGTGCAGATAGAGATGGTGCGGTCCATGCTCGGCCTGGAGCAGGTCGAGATCGCCGTCCCTGGCTATGCGGTCGAATATGACCATGTCGATCCGCGTGCGCTCGATGCCTCGCTGGAAGTGCGGACGGTCCCCGGCCTTTTTTGCGCCGGCCAGATCAACGGCACCACCGGCTATGAGGAGGCCGCCGCCCAGGGCCTAGTCGCCGGTGTCAACGCCGCTGCGCGTGCGCGTGGCGAAGCGCCGATGATCCTCGATCGCGCCAGTTCCTATATCGGCGTGATGATCGACGATCTGGTGTTGCAAGGCGTGACCGAGCCCTATCGGATGCTCACCGCCCGTGCCGAATATCGACTCCGCCTGCGCGCGGACAATGCCGAGACGCGGCTTGGTTCGATCGGCATCACCCACGGCATCATCGGGGAAGCGCGCGCTGCACGACTGTCCGGCCGGGCGGAGTTGCGAGGCAGGATCGAAGCGGAATTGGCCCGCCCCATGACTGCGAGCGAAATGGCGCGTGCTGGCGCTGTGGTGCGACAGGATGGCGCGCGGCGAAGCCTGTTCGATTGGGCGCGTTTCCCCGAAGTGGACAAGGCGCTGCTGCTCGATCTCGTGCCGACGCTGCGCGATGCGCCCGCCGATCTACGCGACGAGATATTGGAGGACGCCCATTATGCGCCCTATCTCCAGCGGCAGGATAGCGAGATTGCCGAACTGCGCCGGAATGAGCGTGTCTGCATCCCGGCCGATTTCGACTATCGCACCATCGGCGGTCTATCGACCGAGATGATCGAGCGGCTCGATGCCGCCCGTCCGAATACGCTTGCCGCCGCCGGGCGAATCCGGGGCATCACCCCTGCCGCGCTTGCCGCCATTTTGGTCCATGTCCGTCGGGAGGCCGCGTGAGCGAAGAGGAAGCCCGCGCCTGGTTGCAGGCGCAGTTCGATGTTCCATGTGAAACATGGGATCGGCTGGAGCGCTATGTCGCCATCCTCCTGTCCGCCATGGACGAGCAGAATCTGATCGCCGAATCGACGCGCCCGCATGTCTGGACGCGGCATATCGTCGATTCCGCCCAACTGCTCATCCACAGCCATGGGGCGGGGGATGGAGAGTGGATCGATCTTGGCTCTGGCGCTGGTCTGCCCGGCATCGTTCTCGCCTGCCTGTCCGACCGGCCGATGCTGATGGTCGAGTCTCGCCGCAAGCGGATCGATTTTCTGAATGGCCTCATCAACGAGCTGGGTCTGGCCCACGCCCGCGTTTTCGGCGGCCGCGTCGAAGTCGTTCCGCCGACCAGGGCCGCCGTCATCAGCGCGCGCGCTTATGCGCCTTTGCCCAAATTATTCGCCTCCGCGCTGCATCTGTCCGAAAAAAGCAGCCTCTGGGTGCTGCCAAAGGGACGAAATGCGCAAATTGAACTGGAGGCGGCGCGCCCGGCATGGCAAGGTGTGTTCCACGTGGAACCGAGCGTGACCGATGCCGATAGCGCCATCATCGTCGCGACTGGCCTCGCACCCGTTGGCAAGAAGAAAGGTCGCCCATGATCCGCATCGCCATCGCCAACCAGAAGGGGGGAGTGGGCAAGACCACGACCGCGATCAACCTGGCGACCGGCCTGGCCGCCACGGGTCTTCGGGTGCTGCTGGTCGATCTCGATCCGCAGGGCAACGCATCCACCGGCCTGGGTGTCGGGCAGGGGGAGCGGGCCCAATCCAGCTATGATCTGCTGGTCGGCAACTGCGCGCTGGACGATGCGATCGTCACCACGCGCGTTCCCAAGCTCGACCTCGTCCCCGCGACGCAGGATCTGTCCGGCGCGGAGATCGAACTGATCGACTATGAGGAGCGCACCCATCGTCTGGAGCGCGTTCTTTCCGAAGCGCAGCCTGGCCGCTGGGACATCTGCCTGATCGACTGCCCGCCTTCGCTGGGGCTGCTGACCATCAATGCCATGGTTGGCTCTCAATATCTTCTCGTGCCGCTCCAGTGCGAATTTTTCGCGTTGGAAGGTCTGTCGCAATTGCTCCAGACGGTCGAGCGCATCCGGGGCCGCTTCAATCCCGGCCTGTCGATCATGGGCGTGGCGCTGACCATGTACGACCGCCGTAACCGCCTGACCGATCAGGTTGCCGACGATGTGCGAGCCTGCCTGGGTGATCTCGTTTTCTCGACGGTGATTCCCCGTAATGTGCGCCTGTCCGAAGCACCCAGCCATGGCGTGCCCGCTCTTATCTACGATTTCCGATGCTCTGGGTCGGAGGCTTATATGCAGCTTGCGCGCGAATTGATCGGGCGGCTGCCGCGACAGGAGGTTGCCGCTTGAGCGACGAAATGACCGACAAGCCGAAGATCGCCAGGCGCCCCCAAGGTCTCGGACGGGGCCTTTCCGCCTTGCTGGGCGACGTCTCCCGTGAGGAGCCTGTTGCGCAGGCCGCCACGCCCGCTGCCAACGGCAAGGCGATACAGAGCATCGAGGTCGCGCTTATCCATCCGCATCCCGAACAGCCGCGCCGCCATTTCGATGAAGGCGCGCTGCAGGAGTTGGCCGACAGCATCGCCAAGCGTGGCGTGATCCAGCCGATCATCGTTCGCCCCCATGGCGGGGGTTTCCAGATTATCGCCGGTGAACGCCGTTGGCGCGCGGCGCAGCGCGCGCATCTCCATCGCATTCCCGCCATCGTTCGGGATTTCGACGAGCAGGAAACGCTGGAGATCGCGCTGATCGAGAATATCCAGCGCGAGGATCTAAACCCGATCGAAGAGGCGGAAGCCTATCGCAAGCTGATCGCCGAATTTCATCACAGCCAGGAAGCGCTTGGGCGTATCGTCGGCAAATCGCGCAGTCATGTGGCCAACCTGATGCGTCTGCTTGAGCTGCCTCAAACGGTGCAGCAACAGGTGATGTACAACAGGATCAGCATGGGTCACGCCCGTGCGCTGATCGGCGCGCCCGACTGCGAGCGTTTGGCGCAACAGGTTGAGGAAAAAGGGCTTTCGGTCCGTGATACCGAGCAGTTGGTGCGCAAGGTCAAGACCGGCGTCGAAGCACCGGCTGCCCGCCGCAGTGGCGGCGGCGCAAGTGATAAAGATCCGGACATCGCCGCGCTGGAACAGCAACTGGCTGATATATTGGGGCTGAAGGTTGATATCGACCATGACAGCGCTTCGACCGGTGGCATATTGTCGCTGCGCTACTCCAATCTCGACCAGCTCGACATGATCTGTCAGCGTCTTTCCGGGGAACGAATCTAGTCTGGATGGCGTCAGACTGATCCGTCATCGCCTCATCCCACGCCGTCTCATCTATCACCAATAGATGGATGTGGGCGACGGGCGATCTTATGCCTGCTTTCAAAGCCCACTGGTCTTTTGCCCGGCCGCTCCCTAGGTTGCGGACATGGCCGATATGCTCTCCACCACCGCCGCCGCTCCCACCATTATCCGTCGCGTCGATTATCGCGCGCCTGACTGGCTGGTCCCTGATATTGCGCTCGACTTCGATCTCGATCCCGCGCTGACCAGGATACATGCGACCCTTTCCGTCACGCGCAACGGCGATCATGACCGGCCGTTGCGGCTGGACGGGGATGGCCTGGTTCCGCTGGAAGTGAAGGTCGATGGTCGTCTTCTGGACCAAGGGGAATGGCATCTGGAGGCTGGCGCACTCATCGTCGCGCTGCCCGGCCGAGCGCATAGCGTCGAGACGCTGGTGGAATTGGCGCCGGAGAGCAACAGCAAGCTGATGGGTCTCTACGCGAGTGGCGGCCTGCTCTGCACGCAATGCGAGGCGGAAGGCTTCCGCCGCATCACCTTCTTCCCGGACCGGCCGGATGTCCTGTCGCGCTACAATGTGCATATGGTGGCGGACAGGGCGCGCTTTCCCGTGCTGCTCGCCAATGGCGATCCGATCGAGCAGGGCGACCTTGAGGGCGGCCGTCACTGGGCGCGCTGGAAGGACCCCTTTCCCAAGCCCTGCTATCTCTTTGCTCTGGTTGCCGGCGATCTCGCCTGCAATGCCGACCGCTTCGTGACGATGAGCGGGCGGGAGGTGCAACTCGGCATCTGGGTCAAGGAAGCCGATTTGCCGCGCACTGCGCACGCGATGAAGGCGCTCAAGGATAGCATGGCCTGGGATGAGCGCGTCTATGGCCGCGAATATGATCTCGACGTGTTCAATATCGTCGCGGTCGCCGACTTCAACTTCGGGGCGATGGAGAATAAGGGCCTCAACATCTTCAATTCGCGCTATATTCTTGCCGATCCGGAGACCGCGACCGACATCGATTATGATGGGGTCGAAGGCGTGGTGGCGCATGAATATTTCCACAACTGGTCGGGCAACCGCGTCACCTGTCGCGACTGGTTCCAGCTTTCGCTCAAGGAAGGCTTCACCGTCTTCCGCGATCAGAGTTTCTCCGCCGACATGGGCAGCCATGCGGTCAAGCGGATCGAGGATGTCCGTATCCTGCGCGCGGCCCAGTTCCAGGAGGATAGCGGGCCGCTGGCGCATCCGATCCGACCCGAATCCTATATGGAAATCAGTAACTTCTACACTGCCACCATCTATAATAAGGGCGCGGAGGTTATCCGCATGATGGCGCTGATGATGGGAGCGGAACGCTTCCGTGCCGGCACCGACCTCTATTTCGACCGGCATGACGGCGCAGCGGTGACGTGCGAGGATTTTGTTCTCGCCATGGAGGAGGGCGGGCGCATCGACCTTACCCAGTTCCGCCGCTGGTATGAGCAGGCCGGGACGCCGCATGTCCGGGCGCTGCTGACCCATGATCCCGCGAGTCAGAGCGTGGAATTGACCCTGGAGCAGGTCGTTCCGGCAACGCCCGGCCAGCCCGACAAGCAGCCCATGGCGATTCCGTTGCGCATGGCTCTGTTCGATTCTGCCACGGCCAAGCACCATGGCGACGAGCTGCTGATGCTGACCGAGCCGAAGCAGAGCTTCGTCTTCACCGGATTCGCCAGTGCGCCGGTCCTGTCGATCAACCGCGGCTTTTCCGCGCCGGTGATCGTCGAGACGAACCGCAGTCAGGACGACCTCGCCTTCCTGTCGGCGCATGATGACGATCCCTTCGCCCGCTATGAGGCGATGCAGCAACTCATGGTCAATGTGCTGATCGGGCATATCGGCGGGCAGAATGTGGATGATGGCAGCGTGATCGAAGCGATCCGCAACGCGCTGACCGATCCGGCGCTTGATCCGGCTTTCGTCGCCGAAACGATCCGTCTGCCGAGCGAAGCCTATCTGGGCGACCAGATGCAGATCGTTGATCCCGACGCGATCCACGCCGCGCGCGATGCTCTGCAGCAAAAGATCGGTACGGCGCTGGAGCCGCTTTGGCGTGATGTACATGCGAAGACCAAGGCGAACGGTTTCTCGCTGTCGTCAGCCGCCAAGGGCGCGCGCAAGCTGCGCAATGCCGCCCTCCATTATCTGGTGGCGTTGGGTGCCGAGGATGGTCCCGCCATCGCTTTCGCCCAGTTCAGCGAGGCCGACAATATGACGGAGCGGCAGGCGGCGCTCGGCACGCTGGCGAACGGCACCAGCGCCGAACGGGTGGCGGCGCTCGACATCTTCTACAACCGCTATGCGGCCGATGCCCTGACGCTCGACAAATGGTTCCAGACCCAGGCCTTTGCCCTGCATCCGGAGACAGTCGACCAGGTCGAGGAACTGGGCAAGCATAAGGACTTCACCCTGAACAACCCGAACCGCGTGCGTTCGCTCTATGGCGCCTTCGCGGGCAACCAATGGGCGTTCCATCACAAGTCCGGCAAGGGATATCGGCTGGTCGCCGATTGCATTATTGCACTCGACAAACTGAACCCGCAGACGGCCGCGCGCCTGGTGCCGCCGCTCGGTCGCTGGAAACGCTTCGATGAAGGGCGCGCCGGGTTGATGCGCGCCGAATTGCAGCGCATCCTGGCGGAGCCGGACCTGTCCAAGGATGTCACCGAACAGGCGAGCAAGAGCCTGGATTAACGGATTTAGGAGTTAGTCCTTCACCGTTGCGACCCAGGCCGCGACATCCGCCGCAACCTTGTTCGCCGCTGCATTGAGCGGTGTACCGACCGAGGTCGCCTGGATTTTGCCGTGCACTGGCGCACTGGCGGTGAAGCGCTGCCGGGCCAGCGCCACACCGGCCGCCGTGGTCAGCACCGCATCATAGGTGACGATCGCGCTATGGCCGGGTTCATCGACGGTGAAGTCGACCAGCTCGCCCGATAGGCGCTGCCCGCCATCGCCCGAAAACTGCCCGGCATCGAGCACCACCCGGTCGGTGGTCGCAGAGATGGTCTCGGCCAGTAGCTGGCGGAACAGGTGGCGCGGCGTGTCGGCCCACTGCACCTTGGTCACATAAGCGACCGATGTCGGCGCCGTCTGCACCGGCACGCGGACCGTATCCAGCATCTTGGGTGCTTCGGGGTCGGTGACGACCAGGGTGCGCCCCGATCCGGCGACGCGTCCGGCGCCTGCGGGCACCTTCTGCGCCGCATCGAGCGTCAGCAATTGCGTCGGCGGTTTCGCGCCGAAGGACACGCAGCCCGACAGCAGGAAGGCGGCGGCGAGCGCGACCATCGCGCTGCGGGGGTTCGCGTGGATCATGATCCGCTTCTCTCTCATCATGGCTTATAATCCGGCAGCGGGGGCGATCCGACCAGCGATCCCGCGCCCTGCTGGTCGAGCTTCTCGGCGACGCCGCGGAAGGAGCGCGACATTTCCCGCAGTTCGCGGACCAACTGGTTCACTTCCGGCATGGTCTGGGAACTGAAGGCGTGGACGCCCGGCTGGGCCTCGCCGATCGTCTTGTCGAGCGTGTCGATGCTGCGCGTGGCCGACTGCACGCTCTTGCGCAGGTCAGCCAGTAGCGGACGGCCCTCATCGTTCAGTAGCGAGTCTGTGGTGGCGGCGAGCTTGCCGATCTGGTCGGCGGCGACGCCGGTGCGCTGCACCGCGATTCGCGCCTCCGCCAGGGTGGCGGCGATTTCGGGGCTGCGGTCGGCCAGTGCGCCCGATACCCGCTCCACATTGGCAAGGATGCCTGCGATCGACTGCTGATTCTTATCGTTGAGCAGTTCCGTCAGCCGTTCCGTCAGGGTCGACAGCCGTTCCAGCAGTTGTGGCGCATTGTTGAGTAGTTCACCCAGCGCTCCCGGCTTGGTTGGGATAACCGGCACGCCATCTGGGCAGGCCGACGCCGGATTATCCTTTGGACAGACGATCGGTGGCGCGCCCTTGACCGCGCCGTCCAGCACGATCTCGCTGACGCCGGTGAAGCCGACGCCGGAGATGGTCGCGGTCGTACCCTGCAACACCGGTGTCCCTGTCTTGACGGAAATGCGTACTTTCACGAAGCTTGGATCGCGATCCCACAATTCGATCTTCTCGACCTGGCCCGACGGCACGCCCGAATAGTTGACGCTCGACCCCTTGGCGAGGCCGTTGACCGATTGCTTGAAGAAGACGTCATATTCTTTGTTGTCGCCCTGCGACAGGCGTGAGAACCAGAAAGCGGCGATCATGACGGTGGCGAGAAGCAACAGTGTGACCGTACCTACCAGCACATGATTGGAGCGGGTTTCCATAGATTATCGCCTTCCGTCCGGCGACGCGGACGCCGCCTTGTTCTTTTCGCGCTTGACCGCCGCCGTCGCGGCGCGGCCGCGCGGGCCGTTGAAATATTCCTGGATCCAGGGGTGATCGAGCGCCAGCAGCTCCTCGATCGTGCCGACCGCGATTACCCTCCTGTCCGCCAGCACCGCAACCCTGTCGCAGATCGAATAGAGTGTATCGAGATCATGGGTAATGAGGAAGACGGTGAGGCCCAGCGTCTGTTGCAGCTTGCGTGTCTGGTCGTCGAACGCCGCCGCGCCGATCGGGTCGAGGCCCGCCGTCGGTTCGTCCAGGAACAGCAGGTCCGGGTCCAGCGCCAGCGCGCGGGCCAGCCCCGCGCGCTTCTTCATGCCGCCTGACAATTCGGACGGATATTTGGGGCCGGCGTCGGTCGGCAGGCCGGTCAGGCGAATCTTGTAGGCGGCGATCTCGTCACGCAATTGCGGCCCGATATTTGGATAATATTCGCGGATCGGCACTTCGACATTCTCGGCCACCGTCAGCGTCGAGAAGAGCGCCCCGCCCTGGAACAGCACGCCCCAGCGCTTGCGGATCGCCAGCGCGTCGTCATCCAGCCGCCCGATCATGGTTTCGCCGAAGACGCAGATTTCGCCCTCGTCCGGGGTCTGAAGCCCGATGATCGAACGCATCAGCACCGACTTGCCGGTGCCCGATCCACCGACCACGCCCAATATCTCGCCCTTGCGCACGTCAAGGTCGAGATTTTCGTGGACGATCTGGTCGCCGAAACTGTTCTTGAGATTGCGCACCTTGATGGCGATGGCGGCGGTTTCGACCGCTTCCTCGATGCGGAGTTCCTCGGCCTGCTGGATCCGTTCCTCGTTCATCAGTTCCAGCCCACCCAGGTAAAGAAGACCGCGAAGAAGGCGTCGATCACGATGACCAGGAAGATCGCCTGGACCACGGCGGCGGTGGTACGTGTGCCGACCTCTTCAGCGTTGGCCTTGACCTGCATTCCCTGGAAACAGCCCGACAGCGCGATGATGACGCCGAAGACCGGGGCCTTGATAAGTCCGACCCACAGGTCGGTGATCGGCACCACCTCGCGCAGCCGCTGGACAAAGGTGATCGGGGGAATATCCAGCGAGACGGCGCACAGGAAGCCACCGCCGATGATCGCGACGATGGAGGCGTAGAAGCCGAGCAGCGGCATCATCACCACGACGGCCAGCGTGCGGGGCAGGACGAGCGATTCCATCGGCGACACGCCGATGGTGCGCATCGCGTCGATTTCCTCGGTCAGCTTCATCGTGCCCAGTTGCGCGGCGAAGGCGGAACCGGATCGACCCGCCACCATGATCGCGGTCATCAACACGCCCAGTTCGCGGAAGGTCAGCCGGCCGACCAGATTGATCGTCAACATCTCCATGCCGAACTGGCGCAACTGCACCGACCCCTGCTGAGCGATGACGATGCCGATCAGGAAGCTCATCAGGCCGATGATGCCGAGCGCGGAAACGCCCACCACCTCGAATCGCTGGATAACGGCGTTCCACCGGAAACGGCTGGGATGCCGGATCACGCTCCAGCTCGCCACCAATGTGGCGCCGAAAAAGCCGAGCAGGCCGAACAGGGTGGCCCCCGCATTGGTCACAGCCTCGCCGATCTCTCCCACCACGCGCCGCCAGGGCGCGATATGTTCGGGATGGATCGCCACCGGTTCGTCCAGATTGCCCACGGCCTCGATCAGGCGCAGGACTTCATCATGCGCCCCGGTGATTGCCGCGCCAAGGCGCTTGGCGGTGCGATGCACCGTCCAGGCGCCGATCGTATCGATATGATCGATGTCGGCCAGGTCGATCGCGCTGACCGGCCCCTGCAAGCCGTCCAGGCGGGCGGGCAGGTCATGAAGGCACGCTATGGCAAGGTTTCCCGAAAGCCGTATAACCGTGCCGCCATTGCGCGTTTCTTCGGAAAGGTCGGCGGCTTTGTTCATCAAGGGGGTTTAGTGGTCCATTATCGGTTGCACGGCAAGCTGAAACGGCCCATCCGCTGGCCAGAACGACGGGCAAGGGCAAAAGTTTCGGAAACGGCATGACGCACAGGCTGGCCATCTATGACATGGACCGCACGGTGACCTTCAGCGGCACCTATACGGGCTTCCTGATTCATGTGGCGCGGCGAATCGCGCCGTGGCGGCTGCTGCTTTTCCCCTGCGTCATCCTGTTGATGCTGGCCTATATATTGAAGCTGATAACGCGCCAGCGGCTCAAGGAACTGAACCAGACGCTGATGATCGGCCATAATGTCGAGCGGGCAAAGCTGATGCCGCATATTGAAAGCTATGCGGACAAGGTGATGGCGACCAATTTGCGGCAGGATGCGGTGGCGCAGATAAGGCGCGACCGGGCGGATGGCTACAGGTTGGTGCTCGCTACAGCATCCTACCGACTGTACGTCGAATCGATCGCGCGACGGCTGGGCTTCGACGCGGTGATCGCGACCGACCATCTTTCTCAGGATCTGCGCTATGTTCGCGCGAAGATCGCTGGTGAGAATTGCTATGACACCGGCAAGCTGCGGATGATCAAGGCATGGATGGCGGCCGAAGCGATCGACCGGTCCCAGGCGCATATCCGGGCCTATTCCGACCATGTGTCGGATGCGCCGATGCTGGAATTCGCCGATATCGCCTTCGCGGCCAACCCGCACAAGCCGCTGGCGAAGCTGGCGGCGGAACGCGGCTGGACGCGGGTCGACTGGAATTAGGGCCGATCGACATTCACGGTTTCAGACGCTTCCTACGCCGTCATGCCGGACCCTTCGGCAGGCTCAGGACAGGCTTGATCCGGCATCCAGAGTCGCAGGTGCCGCCCTTTGTGGCCCTGGATGCCGGATCAAGTCCGGCATGACGTTGAAAATGAGGCCAAGGCTTCTGCTTTATCCTGAATGTCGATCCGCCCTAGATCACGGGAGCGGGCAGAGGCTCGCCCGCGAAATGGGCGGCGAGATTCGCCTTGAGCATCTGCACCATCTGGCTCACCGCCTCATGAGTCGCGCCGCCGGTATGCGGGGTCAGAACGACATTGGGCACGTCGATCCAGCGCGCAGGATCGGTCGGTTCGGGATCGAACACGTCGAGCGCCGCGCCGCCCAGCCGCCCGGCCTTCAGAGCATCGATCAGCGCCGCTTCGTCCACCAATTGGCCACGCGCGACATTGACCAGCATCCCGGCCGGACCGAGCGCATCGATGATGGCGGCCGAGATCATGCCGCGATTCTCTTCCTCAGCGCGGGCGGCGACCAGCAGGATGTCGCTCTCCTTCGCCAGCGCCATGAGGCTTTCCGCGCGGGGCCAGGGGAGGGCAGGCTTGTCGCGTGGTCCCCACCAGCCGATGCGCATCTTCATCGCCTGCGCGCGCTCCGCCGCCGCCATGCCGATCGTGCCCATCCCGACGATGCCCAGCCGCGCACCGCCCATCGAGCGGGTGATCGTCTTGGCCTGGGCGGTCCATAGCCCGGCGCGCAACTGACGGTCGCCTTCGACGATCCAGCGGCGATGGGCCAGCATCAGGCCGATGGCGTGATCGGCGACATCTTCGGCATTGGCGTTGCCGGCATGGGCGACGCTGATACCGCGCGACCGGACAAGGTCCAGGTCGATCCCGTCATAGCCCACGGTGAAGCAGGCGATGAGGCCGAGACGCGGCATCGCCGCGATCAGCGCGGGATCGAGCCGGAACTCCCCGGCCGTCACCAGCGTCTGCGCGCCGCCAAGATGCGCGCGCCCGTCCTCCTCCCAGAGCGGCCTGACGTTATAATCCGCCGCCAGTACGCCCAGCAGCGGCGCCAGATGCGGCTGGGCGATCAGGACGACCGGGCGCGCGTCTTTCATCCGATGGTCCTGAGCGCCTGGGCAAAGTCGGCGATCAGATCATCCGCATCCTCGCAGCCGATCGAGATGCGGACCATATTGTCGCTGATCGCCAATGCCTTCTTCCGTTCGGCCGGCACCGACAAATGGGTCATCGCCGCCGGGTGGCTGGCCAGCGTTTCGGTGCCGCCCAGGCTGACCGCCAGCTTGGCGATCTTGAGCGCGTCGAGGAAAGCGAAGGCCTCCGCCTCACCGCCCTTCAAGTAGAGCGAGAAGGTCGATCCCGCGCCGGTGCAGTGGCGGCGATAGATGTCGGCCTGCCGCTCGGTTTCGGGGAAGCCCAGATAGACGATCTTCTCCACCTGCGGCTGGTCGCGCAGCCAGGCGCAGACCTTGGCCGCATTCTCTCCCGCCCGGCTCATGCGCAACTCCAGCGTCTCCAGCGAGCGCAGCAGCATCCAGGCCGAGTGCGGGTCGAGGATGGTGCCGATCGTGTTGCGCATCAGGCGGATGCTGTTGATGACCGCATTGGAGCCCAGCACGCCGCCCGCGACCAGATCGCTATGCCCGCCCGCATATTTGGTGAGGCTGTAGATGACGATGTCCGCGCCATGCTTGATCGGACGATGCCAGAGCGGCCCCAGGAACGTATTGTCGATCGCGATCGGCGGCACATGATCGGCGCCTGCGAAGAGCGAGTCGCGCCGCGCGACCACGGCCTCCAGATCGACCAGAACATTGGTCGGATTGGCGGGACTTTCCAGATAGATGAGCGCGACTCGGCCCAGCTCCTTGGCCTTTTCGATCACCGCGCCGATTTCTTCTTCGGTCGCAGCGGCTGGAAAATCGAGCCATTGGACGCCGAAGCGGCCCAGGATGCGGCCGATCAGCGATTCGGTCGCGGCATAGAGCGGGGCGCTATGCACGATGACGTCGCCCGGCTGGACCAGAGCCAGCAAGGTGGTGGCGATCGCCGACATGCCGCTGGAAAAGAGGAGGGCATCCTCCGCTTCTTCCCACACCGACAGGCGATCCTCGCAAATCTCCTGATTGGGACCATTGAAGCGGGAATAGACAAGGCCTTCCGCGCCGCCGGGCCGGATGCCGGTGACGCCCTCGAAATGGCGCTTGCCCGCTGCCGCGCTTTCGAAGGCGAAGGTGGAGGTGAGGAAGATCGGGGGCTTCAACGAGCCTTCCGACAGGGTGGGGTCATAGCCATGGCCCATCATCAGCGTGGCGGGCTTCAGCTTGCGCCCGTCAATCTCCATGATCGGGGCCTTGGGGCGGCGGCGGTTGAGCGTCGGGTCGATGCCGTTGTGGTCGGCTTCGGTTTCGCCGGTCATGTCATTCTCCTGCTTGGCACGCGGCATCTCGTTGCGCCGCTGTCATGGGCAGGGACTGTAACGCAGGAGAGGGGAAAGGGGCCAGAGGGGGCGACATAATATTTCCTGATCCAGCACTATTATTCCGCGCCGCTGCGCCATCGCTGGTCTCTGTTCTCCGGCTTTCGCAGGAGCAAGATCGTGCCTACATCCTTGCCATGCCCGCCGCGCTCCCCCCCATCCTCGATAACTGGTTCGCATCACGCGGCTGGCGGCCGCGACGGCATCAGATGGAGATGTTGGCGGCGGCGGAGTCGGGCGACCATGCGCTGCTGGTCGCGCCCACCGGGGCGGGAAAGACGCTGGCGGGATTTCTGCCGACGCTGACCGACCTGATTCGCGAATCTGTCGAGGGGCTTCATACCCTCTACGTCTCCCCCTTGAAGGCGCTGGCCGTGGATGTCCGGCGCAACCTCCTCACCCCGATCGAGGAAATGGGTCTGTCCATCCGGGTCGAAACACGGACGGGCGATACACCATCGGACCGCAAGGCGCGCCAGCGCGCCCGGCCGCCGCAGATATTGCTCACCACGCCCGAATCACTGTCGCTGCTGCTCAGCTATCCCGACGCGATGCTGATGTTCGCGGATTTGAGGACGGTGATCGTCGATGAAGTCCACGCCTTCGCAACGCAGAAACGCGGCGACCTGCTCAACCTGTCGATGGCGCGGTTGCAGGCGATCAACCCGGCGTTGCGTCGGGTCGCGCTGTCCGCCACCGTTGCCGATGTAGATGCCTATCGCGCCTGGCTTGCGCCCGATGCGGACATTGACGCCGTGACGCCAGTCCTGGGGGAGCAGGGCGCGGACCCCAATGTGGCCATCCTGATTCCGGACGGAATCATTCCCTGGTCGGGCCATTCGGGCAAATATGCGGCGAAACAGGTGATGGCGGAGATCGAGTCGCGCCAGACGACTTTGGTCTTCTGCAATACGCGGGGGCTGGCCGAGCTGATCTTCCAGTCACTCTGGTCGGTCAATGACGCCAATCTGCCGATCGCCATCCACCATGGCAGCCTGTCGATCGAGGCGCGGCGCAAGGTCGAATCGGCGATGGCGGCGGGCAGGCTGCGCGCGCTGGTGGCGACCGCCAGCCTCGACCTGGGGGTCGACTGGGGCAATGTCGATTGCGTGATCCAGATGGGCGCACCCAAGGGCAGCTCGCGCCTGCTTCAGCGCATCGGCCGCGCCAATCATCGGCTCGATACGCCTAGCGAGGCGGTGCTGATCCCCGGCAATCGCTTCGAATATCTGGAGGCGCGCGCTGCACTGGACGCGGTCGAGGCGGGTGAGCGCGACGCCGACGATTTCCGTCCGGGCAGCCTGGACGTGCTGGCGCAGCATGTGATGGGTCTTGCCTGTGCAGGGCCTTTTCGGGCGGAGGAACTGCTGGCCGAGATACGCTCCGCCACGCCCTATAGCGCGCTGAGCGAGGAGGCATTCGCCAACATCCTCCACTTCATCGAGGGGGGCGGCTATGCGTTGCGCGCCTATGACCGGTTCAAGCGACTGACGCAGGAGGCGGACGGGACATGGCGCGTCTCCCACCCGCATTTTATCCAGCAGCACCGACTGAACGCCGGCATCATTGTCGATCAGCCCGCACTGGCGGTGCGCTTCGGTAACGGGCGCAAGCTGGGCACGGTGGAGGAGGGGTTCGCCGCCACCCTGCGGCTGGGCGACAGCTTTTTCTTTTCCGGCATGGCGCTGGAAGTGGTGCGGATGGACACCAGCGACCTGGTGGTGCGGGCGACGTCGAAGCAGGCGCGTATTCCCAGTTGGGGCGGCACCCGCATGGCCATGTCGACGCGGCTAGCAGATCGCGTACGCTCGTTTCTGGCCGAACCGGGAGAATGGCATCGCTTCCCGCAGGATGTGCGCGATTGGCTGGAGATGCAGAAATATCGCTCCGCCCTGCCGCAGCCGGGTCAGTTATTGATCGAAACCTTCCCGCATGAGGGGCGTCATTATCTGGTCTGCTACAGTTTCGAGGGCTGGAACGCGCATCAGTCGCTGGGGATGCTGCTCACCCGTCGCATGGAGAGCCAGGGATTGATGCCCCTGGGCTTCGTCTCCAACGACTATGCGCTGGCGGTTTACGGGCTGAAGCCCGTCATTGATCCCAGGAGCCTCTTTTCCGCCGATATCCTCGACCATGAATTTGTCGAATGGGTCGAGCAGTCGAGCCTGCTCAAGCGGGCCTTCCGCGATGTGGCGGTCATTTCCGGCCTGATCGAGCGGCAGCATCCGGGCAAGCGCAAGACCGGGCGGCAGGTCACTTTCTCCACCGACCTCATCTATGACGTGTTGCGCAAATATCAGCCCGACCATCTGCTGCTCCAGGCCGCCTGGGCCGATGCGCGCGCGCGGATGACCGATGTCGGGCGGCTGGGCGACCTGATTGACCGCGCCGGGGGGACGATGCTGCATATCGATCTCGACCGCGTCAGCCCGCTCGCCGTTCCCGTGCTGATTCTGATCGGACGCGAGCAGGTGGCGCAGCAGGCGGCGGAGGATGCGCTGCTGATGGAAGCCGAAGCGCTGGTGGCCGAGGCGATGCGGGTGGATTAAGGGCGGGCGGATTAAGGGCGGGCGGATTAAGGCGCGTAACCCCCGTCATCCCGCTCCCCACCGCAGCCTTTCAGCGTGCCTTCCCCGAACGCCACCTGTACTCGGTCGGACCAGATGGTGTCGCTCATGCCGTCGCTGCACGGCCCTTCGGTGAGCGTCATGGAAAACCCGTCTCCAAGATAGCGGATCGCCCGGCCATCGTCGTTGCGGCTGACAGCGAAGCGTACAGATGCCTTGTCGGGACGTTCCAGCGTTGCGACCGATCCGCGCACCGTCACGGCCCAGAAGGGTTCGGTGCCGATCGCGCGATAATCTGGCGGCGCGGCGTGGGAGGATGGTGTTTCACGTGAAACCAAAGGCTTGCTCACTTCCTTTGCAGGTGCAGGAAGTGCTGCTGCCCTGTTCGCTTCGACGCCGTTGGCTGCAACGGTGCTGATCGGGGTCCGTACGGTTTCGACAGGCGTCGTCTGGTTGGCCGCCGGTTCCACCTCTCCACCACATGCGCCGAGGAGGGCGAGGGGGACCATGAACAGCATCCGCCTCATGCGCTGAGCCTGCTCCACCATCAGCCGTTCGGACGGGTGGTCAGGCCGGTCATGCGCGATCACCGGCGTGGCGGCAGGCCGCCCTGCGTCATGTTCTTCCATCATGGCGACGGTTCTAGGCGTTTGGCGGGTTGGCGGTAAAGTCCATGGCGACAATCCCATGCGGATGCTTCGAGGAGAGCCGGTTTACGCTCCGCATGATGGGCAACGCTATTTGAGCGCTACATCTTGTCCGACCAAAGATACGCTTCATCCATATTTCATCCTGCCCCTTTCCCGAAATATGGGACGTGACAGACGGAAATCCGTTGTCCTTTCTGATAATTAGCCCTGTCTGACCACATCCATGCACGTCAGGCATGGATTAACTCCGACAGAATTGACATGGTCAGCGATATTGGTATGACCAGTTTGCCGCCCAATTTAAGCGGTGGCATATAATCTAATTGCCGTAGCGCGGAGAAATACCGCCAGAGGGCATTCGGGGAGGACAAGATGCGTTTTCGGTATACGCGAATCAATCAACTCGCCATCGCGCTGTTGGGGGGAAGCATGTTGAGTTCGGCACCAGTCTGGGCGCAGAGCGCGCCGGGCGATGCCGTGAGCCAGGCCGCTTCCGCATCCGCCGCCATCGACCAGAGCGTATCCGCGCAATCGGGGGATGAGGCGCTCGACAGCACCCCTTCCGATAACAACATCGTCGTTACCGGTTTCCGTCAGAGCTATGCCAACGCCATTGCGAGCAAGCGGGCGCAGATTTCCATCACCGACGGCATTTCCTCGGACGGTCTGGGGCGCTTCCCGGATCTGAACGTGGGCGAGGCGTTGCAGCGCGTGCCCGGCGTCCAGATCAATCGCGAAGCCGAAGGCCGCAACGCGACGATCAACCTGCGCGGCCTGCCCGGCGAATATGCGCGACTGACGCTGAACGGCGTGGCCTTCGCGGAGCCGATCCTGTCGGAAGCCGCACCGCTCGGCGCGTTCAACTCGGATATTTTCAGCGCGATCATTGTCGAGAAATCGCCGCTCGCCAACGCCCAGAGCGGCGGCCTTTCCGGCAATGTCGACCTGCAGATCGCTTCGGCATTGAGCCGCAAGGAAGGCGGCTTCGCCAAGGCGTCCTACGAATATAATGAACTGGGCGAGCGTGGCGCGCCGGGCGCGACGATCGGTTATAATCATCATTTCAGCGACGATTTCGCCGTCTTCGGCACCTTCGCCTACAAGCAGGAGAATTTCCGGCGCGATTCGATCCTGTTCAACAGCTACACCGCCATGTCGCCGGAACAGGCGCAGGCGAATGCCGCGCTGGTCGGCGGCTATTATGCGCCGTCCGCGGGCTGTCCTTCCTGCACCGGAACGCAATCCACCGCAGGCGTCCTCTATAATTCGCAGCTTCGGCAATATTCGCGCCTCAACAAGGGCAATCTCTATTCAGCAGCCGCCGGTGCGGAATATCGGATCAGCGACAGCGCCAAAATCGGCCTGACCGGATTCCTGACCGATCGCAAGCAGCCCAAGACGCTGCAATATATTATGGTCAATTCGCTGAACACGGCGAGCAGCATCACGGCCCTCAGCGCGCCGGTCAGTCTTTCGGACGGCCGCTATGTCGTCAACGACTTCGACTATGCCAACCCCACCGCCGTGTCGTCCACGCGCGAATATGGCCAGCATCAGAAGGCCTGGGGCATCAACGCCAATGGAGAATGGAAGAATGACGACTGGCGGGTAAACGCCATCGGCACCCTTTCGCAGGCGTCGAACAGCTCGATCGAAACGGAGGTCGATTTCGAGACGATGCAGGCGGCAGGCGGCAATGGCCTGACCGGCACGATGCGCACGGGCGGCGGCAATCTCAACAATTTCGCCTATACGATCAACCCCGTCCCGGCGACCAGCGCCGCCGGCATCAGCAGCGGCGTGTGGGGCGGCGTCGCCGATCCCACCTATTTCTACGATTCCGCCATTCCCGCCGCGCAGCGCAACCGGATGCAGTTCACCGGCACGCAAAGCTATGCGACCAACAAGCTGGCCGCCGCCCAGTTCGAAGTGGAGCGCACGCTGCACGGCTTCCTCACCGGCATCCAGGCCGGTATGCGCTATGAACATAACCAGTTCATTTCGCGGGGCTATCGCACCAGCGCCTATGGTTTGCAGGTTCAGAACCTGACCGGCGACGTCATGATGCAAAGCCCGACCTATGACGATTTCTTCGGCGGCAATGGCGGCACGCCCACCGGCAATTGGCAGGTCACCGACCTCAACAAATTCCTGTCGCAGGTGACGCCCATCACCGTCTATCCGGGCGGCGATCTTTCGCCCCTGGGCTATAATATCCGCTATAACGACAACAGCTATTCCCTCTATAATTTCACTAATGAGAACAATATCTTCGCTGCATATGGCCAGCTGAAATATGAGTTCGAACTGGGTGGAATCACCGTTCGCGGCAATGGCGGCCTGCGCTACGAGCGCACGAACAACATCATCAACGCGCTCAATCGGGTCTCGCTGACCAATTCGATCGGATCGCCCAGCGATTTCGTCAACACGACCTACAAACAGCATTATAACAAGCTGCTGCCGTCGTTCATCGCTGTGGCCGAGATTTCCGACAAGCTGCTGGTGCGCGCCGCGGCCTATCGCACTTACGTCCGGCCCCAGCCGCGCGCCTTCACGCCGGTCACGATCGTCAGCGCGCCGTCGAACGGCGTCTATTCGGTCACGCTCGGCAATCCGGACCTGAAGCCATATAACGCCACCTCGTTCGATATCTCGGCGGAATTCTACAACCGCCCGAACGGCATCATCTCGCTGGCGGGCTTCCAGAAGCGGATTACCGGCCTCATTTCGCAGATCACCGATCCGACCCAGCTCTGCCCGTCGGATGCCTCGGCGCTGGGCCTTGGCACGCTGACGGTCAATGGCGACCGTTGCGAAAGCAGCCTGACCTACACGCAGGGCGGCGTCACCCAGCCCTATCTGGTCTCCGCATCGGGCTTCATGAACCAGACCAACCCGATCACGGTCCGCGGCCTGGAGTTCAATATCCAGCAGACCCTGGATTTCCTGCCCGGCATCCTCAAGAATCTGGGCGGCGGTTTCAACTATGCCTATACGACGATCAGCGGCAAGACCGCGACCGGCGCGAAGGCGACCTTGCCGGGCGTGTCGAAGCATAATGCCAACCTCATCGGCTATTATGAAACGCCCGATTACGGGGTGCGGCTGGTCTATAATGTGCGCAGCAAATATGACCTGGCTTCGGCCGGCACCTTCACCGGCGCGGCGCGCCAGGTGCGGGCGCGCGGGCAGCTCGATGCCTCCGCTTCCTACAATATCACCAGCTTCCTCACCTTGTCGGTGGATGCCTATAATTTGACCAACGCGATCCGGTATGAATATGAAAATCAACCGGATCTGCCGCGTCGCTACGATTATGACGGTCGCACCTACAGCGTGACGCTGCGCGGCACCTTCTGACACGAAAGGACAGCGCCGGGGCCACTGCACGGGTTCCCGGCGTTGTCCGGCCTGATGCGAAAGGGCGCATCAGACCCCCAAAAAAGAGGAGCCGATAGTTGACGGGTCGCAAATATTGGCTGCTTGGCGCTGCCGCATTCGCCTTCATCCTGACCGACGCCGCCATCGCGCAGCGCGAATCCCTTGTCCATTATGTCGATCCGCATGTCGGGCTGGGCAATGATGATGAAGGCGACACGGTCGCCGGACCGGCGCGCCCCGCCGGCTCCATCCATCCCAGCCCGGAAATGCTGAGCGGCAGCAATGCCGGCTATGATCCCGCCGCCGATATCAGCGGTTTCGCTCAACTGCATACCCAGGGTTCGGGTGGACGGACCACCTACGGCACCTTCCTCCTGTCGCCCCAGACGGGCGATCCCGTGCTGGACGAAGCGTCCCACCTGTCGCCCAAAAGTGGCGAGGAAATGGGCGCCGACCGCTATGCCGTGACGCTCGACCGCTATGGCGTCCGCGCCGAAGTCACGCCCGGTCATCATGCCGCCATCTACCGCTTCGCCTATCCGGCGGGCAAGCAGGCGACGCTGGTCTTCGACATCACCCGCAAGATCGGCGGTGTGCTGGCGAGCGACGGGGCGGATGTGCGGCTGATCCCGGAACGGGGCCGCCTGATCGGCCGGGTGCGGAGCAAGGATTATTGGTCGCCCGCCAATGTCGACATCTGGTTTGTCGCGCAGATCGACCGGCCGCTGACCGCCTGGGGCGTGCGGGCCGGCGACAGGCTGCTGCCCGGCGCGGTCGATGCGCAGGTGCCCGCCGACACAAAGCTCAACGCCTGGTGGCAGTTCGACGGCAAGGGTCCGGTCGAGGTGAAGGTCGCCGTCTCCTTCACCAGCGCCGAACGCGCCGGCGAGCTGCTCGACGCGGAACTGGCGGGCAAGCATTTCGCCGATGTACAGGCCGATGCCCGCGCCGAATGGGACAGGGAGCTGAACCGCGCCACGATCGACGGGGTGGGCGACGCCGACAAGCGCCGCTATTATACCGCGCTCTACCATAGCGTGATCCAGCCGCGCGACCGAACGCTCGACCAGCCCGTCGCCGACCGGACGACGCCGCACTGGGACGATTATTACACGCTATGGGACACGTATCGTACGGCCTTCCCATTGATGTCCCTGCTCCGCCCCAGCGTCTATGCCGGCAACGTCGCATCGATCATAGCAACCTACCGTCGCTATGGCGCGGCCCACACCGCCTTCATCGCGGGGCGCAACTATCATGTCGGGCAGGGCGGCGACGAAGTCGACAATGTGCTGGGCGAAGGGCTGATCCGGCGCGTCCCCGGCGTGGACTGGAAGGCGGCGGCCGATGTCGCCATTCATAATGCGCTGGAAGAAAGACGGCCGCGCTACCTGATCGATGGCTGGTTCGGCGTGGGCGACAACAGCCCCGAAACCGATAATCCCCGCGCGCGGTCCGGCTCCTCGACGATCGGTTACGCGCTCAACGATTTCTACGCCGCCGGCCTTGCCGAAGCGGCCGGCCGGAAGGATCTGGCCGCGATGCTGCAACAGCGTTCCGGCAACTGGCGCCATGTCTGGGACAAGGATGTGCAGAGCGACGGCTTTGCCGGTTTCATCGCGCCGCGTTACCCGGATGGACGGTTCCAGCCGAACGATCCGAAGCTGGGCTGGGACGGCAAGACGTACAATAATGTCGGCTTCTATGAGGGGACGGGCTGGATCTATTCCTATGACATGCTGCACGACCTGCCGGGGATGATCGCGGCGATGGGCGGCCGGGACCGTTTCATCGAGCGGCTGGACCATGCGCTCAATACCGGGTTGATCGACATCACCAACGAACCCAGCTTCGCCACGCCATGGCTGTTCAGCGAAGTGGGGCGTCCCGACCTGGCCAGCTTCTGGGCGAACCGCATCTTCACCCGCTTCACCGCCAACGCCTATCCGGGTGATGAGGATAATGGGGCGATGAGTTCGCACTATGTCTTCAATCGCCTCGGTCTGTTCCCGAAACTGACGACCGACCATTTCTATCTGCACGCCCCGCATCAGCCCAGGGCCGTGCTCAATCTGGAAAACGGCCGGAGCTTCACTATAAAGGCGCCGAACTGGAAGCCGGGGCGCATCTACATCAGCGCCGCGCGGCTGAACGGGAAGCCGATCGACCGGGCGTTCCTGCGGCAGGAAGAGATTATGGCGGGCGGGACGCTGGAACTGCAACTGGCGTCGAAGCCGAACAAATGGGGGCAGGACGCACAATGACCGTTACACGATCGGGCCGGTTTGCCCGCACGCTGCTTCTGGCGATGATCGCTGCCCTGGCGGGCGCAGCACCTGCCGCCGCCCCGGCCACCGATCCCTTCGCCCCGCACGCCCGCAATCCGCTGCTGCCCGGCTATGCGGCCGACCCCTCGATCGTCCATTATCGCGGCGAATGGTTCATCTTCGTCACGATCGATCCATGGGGCGGCGAAAAGTTGGGCCTGTGGCGGTCGCGCAATTTCCGCGACTGGACTTTCTCCACGCCGAACTGGCCGACGAAGGCCGCCGCGCACAGCACGACGTCGGGTGGGGCCAATGTCTGGGCGCCTTCCGTCGTGCAGGGGCGCGACGGGCGTTTCTGGATGTATGTTTCGGTCGGCAACGAGATCTGGGTCGGCGTCGCCGATCATCCCGCCGGTCCCTGGCGCGACGCCAATGGCGGCAAGCCGCTGGTCCGGCGCGATTTCCGGCCCGGCTTTCACATGATCGACGCCGAAGCCTTCATCGACGATGACGGGCAGGCCTATCTTTACTGGGGATCGGGCCTCAACTGGGTCAACGGCCGCTGTTTCGCGGTCAAGCTGAAACCCGACATGACGAGCTTCGACGGCGAAGTCCATGACGTGACCCCACCGCATTATTTCGAAGGGCCGTTCATGGTGAAGCGCAACGGCCGCTACTTCCTGACCTCGTCATGGGGCAACACGACCAAGGATAATTATCAGGTCCGCTATGCCATTGGCGACACGCCCTTCGGCCCCTTCCGGGAACCGGAGGACAAGCCGTTGCTGGCGACCGATCAGGACCGGCAGATCATCAGCCCCGGCCATCACGCCGTCTTCCGCGTGGGGCAGGAGGATTTCATTCTCTATCATCGACAAGCCCTGCCTTTCCCGCGCGCGGGTGATGAGGTGTTGCGGCAGGTCGCCGTCGATCGCCTGCGCATCGCGGGCGATCGGTTGCTGCCGGTGATTCCGACCCATGAAGGACCGGATATAGCGGGCACGGCCAGCCACCGGACTGCCGGTCGCGCTGTGGCGTTGACCGCCTCGTCGGCGCGCGATCCCCTTCATGCCGCCTCCGCTGCGGGCGACGATAATTATGCGACCGGCTGGCAGGGCGATGCGACCGCCGAAACTTCCTGGTTGCAGGCGGACCTTGGCGCTGCGGGGCAAGTCGGCGAGAGCCACCTGCGCCCCGCCGATGTGATGCAGACGCTGCATTTCAGCGTCGAGGCGTCGGACGATGGGCGCGCATGGCAGCGCATCGGCGCACCGATCCAGGCGCAGGGATCGCCGATCAGCATTCCGGCGGCGGGCAGGGCGCGCTTTGTCCGGCTTCGCTTCGACGGCGCGCCCGGCATCCTCGAATGGACCTTTCCCTGAAAATACCGTCCTGCTCTATCGAATGAGCGGCGCGCCATAGCGGTCAGGCGCGCCGTCCAGACGCAATTCCATCCGGTCGAGCAGGAAGCCAGGGTCCATCGCATAGAGCCGGATGCGGTGTTTGCCCGCCGCCAGTTGCGGCAGGAACAGCGTCCGCCGGGCCGTGTTGCTCAGCACATTCGCCTTCCATTCGTCGCTGCGCCCATGCGTCTCGAAATCGAGCAGTTGCGGCGCTCCGTCATCGATGCGGATGGCGATGCGAAGCCGGTTGACGGAAGTGAGCGGATGGACGGGCAGGGCGACGACATGCAGGGTGGCGTCGCCCTTCGCCGCCAGATCGAAATCATAGGCCAGCGGCGCGGCACTCGTCATATCGTCATGGGACGGGATGGAAAGTTTCGTGCGGAGCGCCGCGCCATAGGCGCCAAGCCCCTCGATCCGTTCCCAGTCGGTGCCGCTTACCGGGGCATTTGCGGCCGGGAATGCGATGATATGGTCTATCTCGACCGGCGTCTCCGGCGGCACGGCCAGCAGAGTTCGGCCTTCGACGGCGATGCGCTTGCCGCCGCACGTCACCGTCCCGAACGAGGGGGCGGCGGCCTTTCCATCATAGGCGATCGTCACGCGCTGCTGATATCCGTTGGCGCTGTCCAGGCGGCCGCGTGACAGGGCGGACGTCACGCCCGCTTGCCCCGCCATCGTCCAATCGGTCGGTTCTCCCCAGCCGCGAATGGTGAGGGCATGGACAGCCGCCTTGCCTGGCACGAATGTCAGTTCCGATCCGTCCACGACGCAACCGGGCCGGGCCGTAAAGCTCGCATGGGGATAAGGCGGCTCGGCAAAGACCGGCAATGCCCGCGGCGCCATGTCCATGATGCCCCGCCATTTTCCACCGCCAAGCGTGTTATAGGCAGCGGTATCGACAACCATGCGGTTGTGCGCGGCCTTGGCCTCGTCCGCCAGCAGGTTCGCCGCCGGTTGACCCCGACGGCTGTAGAGGGCGGCAAGGTCGAGCTTCAAATTCCGCTCGTTCAGGCTGGCCGCGCCGCGAACCGGATAGAGGACCAGTTCGTAGAAGGCGTCGCGCCGGTCCGCAGGAATGCGCGCTGCCAGCGCCTCGGCACGGGCGCGCAAGGCGTCATAGCGATCGATGCGCTGCTGCGCCTCCGCCCCACCGGAACGGACATAGGCGCCGATCGAGATCGGGGTGATCGGCTCCACCTGGCTGAACCCCATGAATTCCGGGCGTCGTTCGAAGGCCAGGCCATAATAGTCGGTCATGATCCCGGCGATCTCATCCGCGACCGCCCTGTCGAACTGGGCACGCGCCCAGTTGGTGAGGTGGTCGCCCGCGCTGCCCTGCAACAGCCGGTGATCGAAGGCGAGGTCCAGGAAATATTGGGTGAGATATTCGCCGGGCTTGATGTCGCCGACGTTCAGCACCCAGATCTTGCGCGCGCCGGTCTCCCAAGCGCGCTCCATCTGCTCCCGTATCAGCGCGGGATGGGTCGTGGCGAGCCAGAGATAGTCATGCGGCCGGCCCCAATAGGAGATATGATAATAGACGCCCGCGCCGCCGCGCCGGGCGCGTTCGCTGGCTGTCGGCAACTGGTTGATATAGCCGTAATTATCTTCCGGCCATACCAGAGTGACATCGTCGGGGACGTTCAGTCCCAGCGAATAGAGGTCCAGCACTTCCTTGTAGAGCGTCAGCACCTGCGGGATTTTATCGACCGGCATGGCCGATGCCTGCGCCAGCAACTTCCGCTGCGCATCGATCGCCTGCTGCAATCCGCCCCGCGCCATTTCCGGCGAGGATGCGCCCTCCATTTCGGAATCATGCACGCCGCGCAGGCCGACCGTGTAGATATTCTCGAAATCCTTCACCGCCTTGGCCCGCGTCCCCCAATAGCGGAGCATCTCGTCGCGGTTGGAGAAGAAGTTGAAATGCCCCTGCGTCGCCTCGTCCCATTCGCGCACATTGTTGCGCATCATGGGTTCGGCGTGGGACGTGCCGACGACGATCGCATAGTCGCGCGCCATTTCGGCATTGCCCGGTATCTGGTAGAAAGGCTTGGTGCTTTCATGCATTGCGGGCCAGATCAGATTGGCCTTCAGCCGCCACATCAGCTCGAATATCCTGGCATAGGTCTTCGGCCCGATGTCGCCGGTCTCAGGCTCGAACGTCTTGGCCGCCCAGGGCTGTAATCCCCAATCCTCGTCGTTCAGGAAGATGCCGCGATATTGCACCGATGGCGATTGCGAGAGTTGCCTCTTGCCATCGACGACCAGCCGCTCCACCCGACGCGGCGTGACGTCCGCCCACCATTCCCAGGCGGAAACACCCATGTCGCGGCTCAGATCGACCACGCCCCAGATCGCGCCGCGCATGTCCGATCCCGCGATCAGCAGATATTGGCGCCCCGGCTGGCTGCGCGACGGGATGCCGACGCGCAGATAGCGTTCCCACTGCTGGTCCAGCCCGCCAAGGTCGACCCCGGTATCGCGCGCCACCGCTTCCATCAGGGCTGATCCGCGCTGCGCCACCACGACGCAGACGCGCGCGCAATCCTCCAGCTTCGTCGAGAGCGCCGGGGTGCGGCCGGTCACGGCGTTCAGATCGCGCGACAGCATCGTCGCGGCCAGGGTCAGGGATTGATCGCCATCATGCGCTATGCTGGCCACCTGACCGTTCCCGACCAATGTCACCGGCTGCGCCGATGCCGATGCAGCCAGCGCCATCGCGCTGGCGCCCATTGCCATGACCCCGAATGTCCGCACTATCATCGCCCCCTCCCAATCATGGCGAACCGCCGTTCGCCCGGCATTGCAAAGGTCAGCGACATCAAATCTGTCTGACCATTTGCGGACCGGTATGCCCATATTTTGCAATGATTTTAAGGAATTTTGCGACAATAAAGCGCGACTGGCAAGCGGCAATCGTAAAATTGGCCTGACAAAATAGCTAATGGATTTTCGCGACCCGGCGCCGGAAGGGCGGCAGGCCGCGATAATGTGCTTCTGCTTCTACACGTCCAGATTGGCGACGTTCAGCGCATTGTCCTGGATGAAGTCGCGTCGCGATTCGACCACGTCGCCCATCAACTGGGAGAAGACTTCGTCGGCGATGTCGGCCTGTTCGACCTCGACCCGCAGCATCGAGCGATTGTCCGGATCGAGAGTGGTTTCCCACAGCTGCTCGGCATTCATCTCGCCCAGCCCTTTGTAGCGCTGGATCGACAAGCCCTTGCGCCCGGCCGTCAGGATGGCGTCGAGCAGTTCGCTGGGCGACGTCACCATCGCGCCCTTGGCCGGGGCGGCGGGCAGGTCGTCCTCGCCCGCTTCCTCGGCGGCTTGCGCTGCCTTGACCGTCACCAGGCGACCCGCGCTCCGATAGCTCGCCGCTTCTTCGCTGGCGATGCTATGCAGCTTGCGCGCTTCGGCCGACCCGATGAAGCCGCCCTCGACCACATGATGGTCGGTGACGCCACGCCACAGCCGCTCGAAATGAAAGCCGCCTTCTTCGGCGATGCGGCCCGACCAGCGGCCCTCCACATCAAGCGCATCCATCCAGGCGACCGTCGCGGCCAGGCGCTGGGCTTGCGCATCGCTCGACAGTTCCGGATCGAGCGCGCCGTTGAGGCTCAGCGCCTCGATGATCGCGGGATTGTAGCGGCGCGGCACATAGCGCATCACCGCGCGCATCCGCCGGCCATGTTCGATCAGCCCGCGCAGGTCGTCGCCACTGCGCGCGCCACCGCTGGTTTCCAGCACCATCGAATCGACGCCATTGTCGACCAGATACTGCTCCAGCGCCGCCTCATTCTTGAGATAGACCTCGGACCGGCCGCGCGTCGCCTTGTAGAGCGGCGGCTGGGCGATGTAGAGATGCCCCGCATCGATGATCTGCGGCATCTGGCGATAGAAGAAGGTCAGCAGCAGCGTGCGGATATGCGCGCCGTCGACGTCGGCGTCGGTCATGATGACGATCTTGTGGTAGCGCAGCTTTTCCAGGTTGAAATCGTCGCGGATGCCGGTGCCCATCGCCTGGATCAGCGTGCCGACTTCCTTGGACGACAGCATCCGGTCGAACCGCGCGCGTTCCACGTTCAGGATCTTGCCCTTGAGCGGCAGGATCGCCTGATTGTGGCGATTGCGGCCCTGTTTGGCGGAACCGCCGGCCGAATCGCCCTCGACCAAGAAGAGTTCGGACTTGGCGGGATCGCGTTCCTGGCAGTCGGCGAGCTTGCCGGGCAGGCTGGCGATGTCCATCGCGCCCTTGCGCCGGGTCAGTTCGCGGGCCTTCTTCGCGGCTTCACGCGCGGCGGCGGCGTCGATCACCTTCTGCACGATCATCTTGCCGTGCGCGGGGTTCTCCTCCAGCCATTCGGCCATCTTGTCGGCCATCAGGCTTTCGAGCGGCTGGCGCACCTCGGAACTGACCAGCTTGTCCTTGGTCTGCGACGAGAATTTGGGGTCGGGCAGCTTGACCGAGACGATCGCGGTCAGCCCTTCGCGCATATCCTCACCGGTGAGGGAGACCTTCTCCTTCTTCAGCGCGCCGGATTTTTCCGCATAATTGTTGAGCGTGCGGGTCAGCGCCGCGCGGAAGGCGGCGAGGTGCGTGCCGCCGTCGCGCTGCGGGATGTTGTTGGTGAAGCAGAGGACATTCTCATAATAAGAGTCGTTCCACTCCAACGCGACGTCGATGGTGACGTCCTCGCGGGTGCCGGAGATCGCGATCGGATCGGGCATCAGCGCATTCTTGTTGCGGTCGAGATACTTCACGAAAGCCGCGATGCCGCCTTCGTAGAACAACTCGACTTCCTTCTTCTCCTCATGCCGCGCGTCGACCAGGAACAGGCGCACGCCGCTGTTGAGGAAAGCGAGTTCGCGATAGCGATGTTCCAGCTTCTCGAAATCAAACTCGGTGTGGTTTTTGAAGGTCGCGCCGTCGCCGGGCGCCTTTTCAAGCGAAGCGAGGAAGGTAACGCGCGTGCCCTTCTTGGGAGTCCCGTCTTCCTTGATGGGCGCCTTGCCGATGACCTTGAGCGGCGCGGTCGCGTCGCCATAGGCGAAGCGCATATAATGCTCCTCGCCCTCGCGCCAGATATTGAGGTCCAGCCATTCGGACAGGGCGTTCACCACCGATACGCCCACGCCGTGCAGGCCGCCCGACACTTTATAGGCATTGTCGTCGGACGTGTTTTCGAACTTCCCGCCCGCGTGAAGCTGGGTCATGATGACCTCGGCCGCCGACACGCCTTCTTCCTTGTGGATGCCGGTCGGAATGCCGCGGCCATTATCCTCCACGCTGACCGACCCGTCGGGGTTCAGCGTGATGACGATCCTGTCGCAATGGCCGGCCAGCGCCTCGTCGATCGCATTGTCCGAAACCTCGAACACCATATGGTGCAGGCCGCTGCCATCGTCGGTATCGCCGATATACATGCCGGGCCGTTTGCGCACGGCGTCCAGCCCTTTCAGCACCTTGATGCTGTCGGCGCCATATTCATTGCTGTTGGGGGAGTTGACGGGTTCTTCGCTCATGTACGAGCATATAGGGAAAGGCGCACTGAAACTAAAGCGAAACATGGCGTCTTCCGCTGGAGGCCAGCCCGGTCTATCACGCTTTCCATGCGTGCCGTCCTTGTCCTTATGCTGCTGCCCCTGGCTTGGCTTCCGGCCTGCTCGAAAAGCAATGACGTGCTGGAGGAACTGCCCAACAGTTCGCTCGCCGGCGCCCCGCGCGAAGCGGTGTCGGAAACGCGGCTGGAGTCCGGGCTGGCGCGGTCGGTGACGATCGGCGAGGACGGACCGCGGCTCGACGCCTGCGGCGGGATGGGGCAGGTGACGCGGCCGGGCGCCAAGGGATTGCCGGTACGCGCGGCCCCCTTCGCCGAAGCGAAGGAGGTCGCCACGCTGGCGGAAGGCGACCGGGCCTATATCTGCACCCGCAGCATCGACCAGAAATGGCTGGGCGTGGTGGTGCGGCCTGCGCCGGCCGCCAATGAAGCCCAAGCCACGGATTGCGGCGTATCGTCCCCCGTGGACCGCAAGCAGCCCTATGACGGCCCTTGCGTCAGCGGTTGGGTCGCCAGCGCCTATATGCGCCTGATCGCGGGTTAGGCGCCGCCCAGAAAATCGATCTTGCCCAGAGGAACGCCGGCCTGCCGCAGCAGCGCATAGGCGGTGACAAGGTGAAAATAGAAATTGGGCTGCGAGAAGACCAGCACATGGCTGCGGCCGGTGAAGGGAATCTCGCCATTGGGCAGCTTTAGCGGCACAGGTGTTTCCTCCCGTCCGTCGATCCGTTCGCGCGGCACGGATTCCAGCAGGGCGATGGTCCTGGCGATGCGCGCCTGCAACTCCTCGAAGCTCTGCTCGGTATCCGGCATCGCCACCGGTTCCAGTTCGCCCAGTCGCGTAACCGTTCCCTTGGCGGTGTCGCAGGCATATTGCACCTGGGCGGTCAGCGGCTTCATGTCCTCGATCAACTGCGCACTGGCCAGGGATTGCGCATCGATGCCCTTTTCGGCAGCGAAAGCCGCGCCCTTTTCCAGCAGGGCGGACAGGTTTTTGAGGCCACGGATGAAAACGGGCACGGTCAGGTCGTAAAGTTCGGTCGCCACGCGGCGTTCCTCCTCATTCGATGCCGGTGAACACCAGCTTCTGTACGCGGCGGCCGGTATTCACCTCGGTCGCATAGATATTACCGTCGCTGTCGGTATCAATGCTGTGCAGCCAGGTAAATTGGCCTGCCTGCCGCCCGACCCGGCCGATCGCGCCCAATACCTCATGCGTCCTGCGTTCGAGAATCCAGATGCGGCTGTTCATCATGTCCGCGACATAGAGATAGGTCTGTGCCGGATCGGGCGAAAAGGCGATGTCGGTGACGCTGTGGGTGCCGCCCGTCTCCGGCGCGATCGCCAGGTCGCGCACGAAGGTCAGGCCGCCATCCTTCTCCCGCCTGAAAAGCTGCGCGCGATTATTGTTACGGTCGCAGACATAGACATGGCCGTCCTTCGTGGGGACCACGCAATGGACGATATCGGCGAATATCTCCGATTTCGGGTTGGCCACTTTGCTTGGGTCGACCGCATGGCTCTGGTCGAAATCGCCTTCGCGGACCGGGGCGATGGGTGGCTTGCCATAGGCGCCCCAGCGGCCTTTATAGCCGTTGCTCTTCGCATCGAAGCCGATGACGCGGCGGTTGGCATAGCCGTCGGAAATGAGCACCATGCCGTCCGAATGATTGACGTCGGACGGGTTGCCGAGCTGGTCGGTCGCGTCATTGCCGCCGGTCTTGTCGCGCCGGCCGAAGCTGCGGAGATAACGGCCCTCCGCGCTATAGTTCATGACGACATGATCGCCCTTGCCATTGCCGCCGAACCAGACGCTGCCCTCCTTGTCGACGAAGATGCCGTGCAGGCTGGTGGGCCACTGGTTGACCCCATCGATCGTGGGCGCGCTCGCCACGCCGCCCCATCCGCCAAGATAGCGCCCTGCCTTGCTGAAACGCACCACCGGCGGCGCGGGCTTGCAGCAGACGGCGATCGGCGGGCTCTGCGCCAGACCGGTGTCGGTGACGGTTAGCGAATGGGGGCGATGCACCACCCAGACCGAATCGTCCGGCCCGACCGCCACGCCGCTCACCTGACCCAGCAGCAGGTCGCCGGGCATCGCCGGCCAGGCGGCGTCGACCTTGAAGCGGGGCATCTTCGTGCCGACAGGGGCAATCCGTTCGAAGGCGAGCGGGGCGAGGGCCTGGTCTTGCGGTTCAGCAGCGGCGGTCAGGGGGAGGAGAAGGGCAGCGGCGAGGAAGGGGCGCATGGGGCAAGGCTCCTTGACCGGGAAGGGGTGGCGGGATCATGCCCGATTGGCTGTTCCGGTCAATGGCTATGCAACGCATTTTCGGGAGGAAAAAGGACCGGCCGGCTGGTCTTCGGCGCCGGCCGGTCAGGGGGCCTCGTTGTCAGGCGGGCGGGCAGGCGCGCGCCGGTCGCCCGGTGTCGGCGATGCGGAAGAAGGGCAGGGCATGATGGACGATCCAGCCGATGGTCGCGGCGTAAAGAATGGTGCCGACGCCCACCGTGCCGCCCAGTGTCCAGCCTATCGCCAGCACGCCGATCTCGATTCCGGTGCGCACCCATTTGACCGGCCAGCCGGTGCGGCGGCAGAGACCAGTCATCAACCCGTCGCGCGGTCCCGGGCCCAGGCCGGCGCCGATATAGGCGCCGCCGGCAATGCCGTTGAGGACGATCCCGGCGATCAGCCACGTTGCGCGCATCATATAACCTTCCGGCGTCGGCAGGATCATCAGCGACAGATCCACAGCTGTCCCGATCACCAGGATATTGGCCATCGTCCCGATGCCCGGCCGTTGCCGCAATGGCCACCAAAGCAGCAATATGATCGCGCCGAGCAAATTGACCGTCATGCCGAAGCTGAGGCCAAGCCGCGGCGCCAGCCCCTGATGCAGCACATCCCAGGGATCGAGTCCCAGATTGGCGCGCAGCAGCAGCGCCATGGCAAAACCATAGAGGCATAGACCCCAGAAAAGCTGGAAAAGGCGGCGGTGCATCATCATAGCCAGGCTTATTCCGGAAGATTGGCCTTTTCAAAAACAGCCAATTCATCTTAAATGGCCTTGATTTATGACCATGATGGGATGATTCTCATGTCCACTTCGCTGCTTCGTCCGCCGTCCCTCCTCCGCCTGCTGGGCGCCTGGCGTGCGCAGGACAGTGCTGAGCCGGCCTATCGCCAGCTCGCGCAGGCGTTGCGGATGCTGGTGATGGACGGGCGTGTGGGCCTTAATGTCCGCCTGCCGGGCGAACGCGAGCTGGCCGCTGCACTGGGCCTTTCCCGGACCACCGTTGCCGCCGCTTTCGACCGGTTGCGTGACGAAGGCTTCCTTGAAAGCCGGCAGGGGTCGGGCAGCGTCACGCGCCTGCCCCCCGGCCGGGTCGAAACCCCGCCGGGAGAGATCGACACCACGCAGGGCGGCAATCTGCTCAACTGGACCCATGCCGCGCTGCCCGCCGCGCCCGGTGTCGGCCGCGCCTATCAGGCGGCGGTGGAGGCATTGCCTGCCTATCTGGGCGATCTTGGCTATGATCCGCTCGGCCTGACGGTGCTGCGCCGGGCGATCGCGGCCCATTATGAGCGGCGCGGCTGCCCGACCTCACCCGACCAGATCATGGTGACGAACGGCGCGCAGCAGGGATTTTCGCTGCTCCTCAAATGGCTGGCCGGGCCGGGCGACCGGGTGGTGATCGACCATCCGACCTATCATAATGCGATCCAGGCGCTGCAGCGCGCCCATGTCGTGCCCGTGCCGGTCGGCCTGCCCGCGCAGGGCTGGGACATTGATGCCATGGAGGCGGCCTTCCGCCAGACATCCCCGCGCTTCGCCTATGTCATCGCCGATTTCCACAACCCGACCGGGCGCAGCATGGACCCGGCCACGCGGCGCGCCCTGGTGACAGCGGCGGCGCGCAGCCATACGCCGCTGATCGTCGACGAAACCATGGTGGCGATGGGCCTCGACTTCGCGCCGCCGCCGCCGGTTGCGATGCACGACCCGTCCGGGCGGCAGGTCATCACTTTGGGATCGGCCAGCAAGATCTTCTGGGGCGGTTTACGCGTTGGCTGGATACGCGCCGACCCGCAGACGGTCGCGGCTCTCGGCCGCCTGCGTACGACGATGGATATGGCCAGCCCCGTGGTTGAGCAGATCGCTGTCGCCCAACTGGTCGACGCCGATGTCGGCCTTGGCGCGCGGGCGGAGATATTGCGCGCGCGGCGCGACCATCTGCTGGCGCTGATCGCGCGGCATTTGCCCCATTGGCGGGTGGAATCGCCGGCCGGGGGCCTGTCGCTCTGGGCCGAACTGCCGCGCGCGGAGGCGACTGCGCTTGCGGCGCTGGCCGAAAGTCTGGGTGTCCGCATCGCCGCCGGCCCGCGTTTCGGCGTCGGCGGCGCGTTCGAGCGCTTCCTGCGTCTGCCCTTCACTCTGGATGAAGCGCAACTGGAGGCGGGCGTCGAGCGGTTGGTGGAAGCCGACGCCCGGCTTCATGCGCGGATGCCCAAGCTGCGCGATTCGCTGGCTATGGCGCTGGAGGCGGATCGGCTGATTTGAATCTTTGGCAAAATGCGCGGAAGAGCGCATTTTGAGACCGCACCGGCCCTCACCCCCACCCGGCCACCCAACGGCAGTATCATATGGGTGGCCGGGTGGGGGTGAGGGCCGGTGCGGCTCCCAACAAAAAGGCCATGCAGATCGCTCCGCACGGCCTTTTTTTCTCGGTCGGAAAGCCAGCCTTACGCCGCCTTCTTCTCCGCCTGATAGCGGGCGATCGCTTCCAGGGTGATGCGCTTGGCGTCTTCCGCGCCGCCCCAGGTGCCGATGCGCACCCACTTGGTCTTTTCCAGATCCTTATAGTGGGTGAAGAAATGCTCGATCTGCTCCATCACGATGCCGGGCAGGTCGTCCTTCTCGCCGACATCGGCATAATAAGGGAAGGTCTTGTTGTCGGGGACGCAGACCAGCTTTTCGTCGCCGCCCGCTTCGTCTTCCAGGTTCAGCACCGCGATCGGGCGCGCGCGCACGACCGATCCGGGGACGAAGGGCGAGCGGGCGATGACCAGTGCGTCCAGCGGGTCGCCGTCGGGCGACAGCGTGTGCGGAACGAAGCCGTAATTGGCGGGGTAGCGCATCGGCGTGTGCAGGATGCGGTCCACGAACAGCGCACCCGACGCCTTGTCGAACTCATATTTCACCGGTTCGCCGCCAACGGGAACCTCGATGATGACGTTCAGGCTGTTGGGCGGATCGTCGCCGACAGGGATCAGTTCGATATTCATGGCTATGCCTTTATCTTCGCGTGGGGGTGCGGGTGAGTCATGTTCTCGGTTTCAGCAGCTTATCGAGGCTGCCTTCACCCTCTCCTGTCTTTTCGAGGCGCGGATAGCGCAGGCCACCCGAATAATCGAGTGTCAAAGTGCGATAGTATTTATCCTGTTTCAGGATAATTTGGATCGGTGCCTTGGCCTTGATCGCGGCCTTCCACACGTCGCCGGAAAATTCGTCGCCATTGACCGCAAGGATCTTCGATCCCACGGCCAGCCCCGCCTTGAACGCCGCACTGTCCCAGATGACGCCGCTGATTTCGCCGTCATTCTTGACGATCGCGCCCAGGCCGAAACTCTGGTCGACCATCTTGCCCGATCCCTCGGCCGCCTTGGTGATGGCGCCCGGCTCCTCGCCATAGACCAGCTTGTAACCGCCCAGGATGAAGCCGCCCTTGGGCGTCTCGCGCGTGGGCTGGTCGACATATTTCTGGAAGAAGCCCGCCCAGTCATAAGGGGCGATGTCGTTCAGCGTCCTGATAACATCGCCGCGGTTGTAGACGACCTGCCCCCAGTCGCCTGGATTGATGCCGAAAAAGGCCTTGGCGAAATCATCCAGGCCCTTCTTGCCGCGCGTCGCCTTGGCGATGATCGCGTCGGCCTCCAGCCAGATCATCAGGCCTTCATTATAATAATCCTCGGACCGCTGCCAGCTCGGCCAGCCCTTGGGACGGCGGGCGGAGATGACGGGGTCGAGCGTGGTGTCCTCCATCGGGCGCCACTGACGGCCGACCGTCGTGTCCAGCTTGGCGGCGATATGGGCATAGGCGTCCAGCGTCTCGGCCTTGGAAAACATCCCCGACCGCGCGCCCAGCACATAGCCCCAGAATTGCGTCTGCCCTTCATAGACCCACAGCAGATTGTCCTGCATCGGCACGTTGAAATCGGGGGTCCAGAGCAGGTCGGGGCGGCGGAACTTGCCGTCCCAGCTATGGGTGAATTCATGCGGCAGCAGGTTGCGGTCGAGCAGTGCCTCGCCTGAATCCCATTTCTTGAAATAGCCCGGCTCGACCTGATTCTCGGACGACCGGTGATGCTCCAGGCCGATGCCGCCCATCTCGTCGGTGATGGCGAGCAGGAAGTCGTAGTGATTGAAATGATAGGTGCCGAACAGGGCGCCCGCCTCGGCCACCAGCTTCCTGTGCCTGGCGATCTGATCGGGCTTGAAATCCAGTTCGTCGGCGTCATCGGCGACGATGTTCAGCGTCACGTTGCTGCCAAGGTCCACCGGCTTGAAATAGCGGCCGGCAAAGACCGGCGAATCCTGCAACGCCTCATAGTCGATCGTCTCATAGGCGACGCGATCACCGCTCTTCGTGCCACGCAGCGCGGTCGCGGCCTGCCAGCCGGTGGGATAGGTGACGCTCGCCTGGATCGGGATCTGGCGGGTGTAATAGCCGGCCGGATAGAGCGAGACTGATTCCCACTGGATATTCAGCATCTTGGGCGTCACGACGACGCGCCCCTGGTTGGGCTGGGTGGCGGACAGGAACTGGAACTGCGCCACGACTTCAGTCGCGCCCTGCGGCACGTCGATCTGGAAGGCGTAGACGTTCAGCGGATCGCGCTTCCATGTCACGGGCTGGCCGCCCACGGTGAAGCTGATACCGGTCAGCTTCTCGATCTGCCCGCGCGGCGCATGATTGCCCGGCAGCCATTGCGGCATCAGCAGGGTCAGCGGGCCGGCGGCTGCGACGGGGATGGTTTCCCTGACGCGGAAGATGCGCTGGGTCGTGTCGGTCGCATCGACCTCCAGCCGGATGGTGCCGCCCGGATAGGGTATGTCCCTGGGCGCGGGCGTTGCATCGTTGACGGGCAGGGCGGTCGGCCTGGAACGGATCGCGTCCTGCGCGAACAGCGGTGTGGCGATCGCGGTTGAAAGGCCCGTTGATAGGCATAGTGCGGCAGCAAGGCTGCGGATCATGGATGTCTCCAGAAATTTTTGCAGGGCCGGGCGGCCCGATTGCCTTCCAGCATGGCGCTATGAAGGGCCTGCGTCCACCCCGTCCGCGCGAAAAGGCTTGATCGGCGCGATGGCTTTGGCCATGCGATATGACATCGGGATAAGCGGCTTCCCGGTCAGCGCGTCCGCGCCAAAGGCTGCCTCATAAACCGCCTCCGGGCGGAGCATGGAGCCGTGCGTGGACCGTATCTTCCTTTTCACCTCTTTCACCCTTTTGTTCGTTGGTGCGCCATCTGCTCTGGCGGAGGATGGCCTTTCTCTCTCGGGCAATGTCCGCATCCGTTATGAAGCGTTGGACGGGCAGGCGCGCGCGGGACTCGATGACCGGATCGACCTCGCCAGCCTGCGTACCGTGATTGCTGCCGATTATCGCCATGGTCCGATTCATCTCGGCGCGGAATTGTGGGACAGCCGTGCCTGGGGCGGCAAGCCGGGGGAGGGGATCGGCACCGGGGAGGTGAACACCCTGGAGCCGGTGCAGGCTTATGTCGCGGCTGATCTCGGTTCGGTGCTCGGGCGTGACAGCAAGACAGCGGTGCAACTGGGCCGCTTTCTCCTCAATCTCGGATCGCGGCGGCTGGTGGCGGCCGATGATTATCGCAACACCACCAACGGCTATAGCGGCGCGCGGGTGGATATCGCGACGGCGAGTGGCGGGACGGCGACGCTTATCTACGTCCTGCCGCAGATGCGCCGGCCCGACGATGAGCAATCCGTGCTCGATAATGCGGTTGCGATCGACCGGGAAAGTTTCGACCTCCGCCTATGGGGCGGTTATGCCGCGCAAAAGCTGTCGCGCGGGTCGATGATCGAACTGGGCTATGTCGGCCTCGCCGAACGCGATGCACCCGGCCGCCCGACGCGCAACCGCCATCTGCACAGCTTCAGCGCGCGCGTGATGCGCGATCCCGCACCCGCCCGGTTCGACTATGAGGTGGAAGGCATCTGGCAGATGGGACGTGTACGTGCGAGCAATGCGCCCGCTGCGGCATCGCTCGATGTCGCGGCCTGGTTTGTCCATGCCGATGCCGGATACAGCTTTCCAGGCGCGTTGAAGGCCCGCCTGTCCGCAGAATTCGACTATGCCAGCGGTGATCGGCCCGGTGGCCGCTATGGCCGGTTCGACACGCTGTTCGGGATGCGTCGCGCGGATTTCGTACCGGCGGGTATCTTCGCCCAGACCGGCCGCGCCAATATCCTGACGCCCGGCCTGCGCATCGAAATGGCGCCGGGCAAGCGGCTGGACCTGTTCGGAAGCTGGCATCCGATGTGGCTGGCGTCACGTACAGACGCTTTCTCGACCAGCGGCGTGCGCGATGCGACCGGTCGCTCGGGTCGCTTCGCTGGGCATATGGTCGATGGTCGCCTGCGCTGGTGGGCCGTGCCGCAGCGGGTGCGCGCCGAACTCAATGCCAGTTGGCTGGGCAAGGGGCGTTTCCTGCGTGATGCGCCCAATGCGCCGCGCTCCGGAGACGTCCGCTATATCTCGCTGGCGCTGACCACGACATTCTAACGGTCGCGGCCGAAAAAGCGCGTTTCCTTGGGAGGCGTTTGCCGTTAAAGGCGCTGCCCCATGGCGAAGATCGAAACCCCGCGCCCCGTGCGCGGCACGCAGGATATGCTGGGCGGCACCACCGAAGCGTTTCAGGAGCGCTTCGCGCATGTGGTCGCGACGTTCGACCGGGTGCGCAAGCTCTACGGCTTTCAGCGGGTCGAGGTGCCGGTGTTCGAATCCACCGGCGTCTTCGCGCGCTCGCTGGGCGAAAGCACGGACGTCGTCTCGAAAGAGATGTACACGTTCGAGGATCGCGGTGGCGACAGCATCACCCTGCGCCCCGAATTCACCGCCGGCATCAGCCGCGCCTATATCACCGAAGGCTGGCAGCAATATGCGCCCTTGAAGGTCGCCACCCACGGTCCGCTCTTCCGCTACGAGCGCCCGCAAAAGGGCCGTTTCCGTCAGTTCCACCAGCTCGACGCCGAAATATTGGGCGCGGGCGAGCCGGGCGCGGACGTGGAACTTCTTGTTTTTGCTGACCAATTATTGCGTGAGTTGGGCGTTTCGGACGGCGTGACCCTGACCCTCAACACGCTGGGCGACGCGGCCAGCCGCGATGCCTGGCGCGCGGCGCTGGTCGAACACTTCATGTCTCACACGCATGATCTTAGCGAAGATAGCCGCGACCGCCTGCACCGCAATCCGCTGCGCATCCTCGACAGCAAGGACCCGCGCGATCGCCCGATCGCCGACAGCGCGCCGGATATCGACGCCTATCTGACCGACGAGGCGCGCAGCTTTTTCGAGAAGGTGACGGCGGGCCTCGACGCCGCGGGTGTCGCGTGGGAACGTAATTCCCGGCTGGTGCGCGGCCTTGATTATTATCGCCACACCGCGTTCGAATTCGTCACCGACCGGCTGGGCGCACAGGGCACGGTGCTGGGCGGCGGCCGCTATGACGGGCTGATCGAGAATCTGGGTGGTCCATCCACCCCGGCGGTCGGCTGGGCAGCGGGGATCGAACGGCTGGCGATGCTGGTGGATATGCCTGCCATCGACAAGCCAGCGATTGCCGTCATCCCGATGGGGGAAGCGGCCGAGATGAAGGCGACCGGCATCATCGCTGACCTGCGCCGCGCTGGCGTCGCCTGCGACATGGGCTATCGCGGCAATATGAAGAAGCGGATGCAACGCGCCAATGCTAGCGGAGCCGCCTGGGCGATCATCCTGGGCGACGATGAACTGGCGCGGGGCGAGGCGGCTGTCCGTAACCTGGGCACTGGTGAGCAGCAGGCGGTGCTGCTGGATGCACTGATCGGGACGGTCACGGCGCTCTGATGCACATCTCCGCCGAACGCATCGCGCAGATCGAGGCGCGCCGGGACGAGGTGCAGGCGTCGATGACCCGCAGCGACCTTGCGCCCGATGCGTTCGTGCGGCTGTCCAAGGAATATGCCGAGATCGAGCCGGTGGCGAGGGCCGCGCGCGAATTGCGCCGGTTGCGGCAGGAACTGGCCGCGCTGGAGATGATGACCGGTGGCGAGGAAGCCGATCCCGCCATGCGCGACATGGCGCAGGAGGAGATGCAACTCATCAAGGGCCGGCTCCCCGACGCGGAACGGGCGCTGGCGTTGCAACTGCTGCCGAAGGACGCGGCCGACGCCCGGCCCGCCATGCTGGAAATCCGCGCCGGCACCGGCGGTGATGAGGCCGCGCTCTTCGCTGGCGACCTGTTCCGCATGTATCAGCGCTATGCCGATGCGCAGGGCTGGAAGATGGAGATGATCTCCGCCAATGCTTCGGAACAGGGGGGCTTCAAGGAAGTGGTCGCCTCCATCAACGGCGTCGGCGTCTTCGCGAAGCTGAAGTTCGAAAGCGGCGTCCACCGTGTCCAGCGCGTGCCCGTCACGGAAAGCGGCGGACGCATCCATACCTCTGCCGCGACCGTCGCCGTCCTTCCCGAGCCGGAGGAGGTCGACGTCCAGATCGCCGACGGCGATTTGAAGATCGACATCTACCGCGCTTCGGGTGCCGGCGGGCAGCATGTGAACACCACCGACTCCGCCGTCCGCATCACCCATTTGCCCAGCGGCATCGTCGTGACCCAGCAGGACGAACGATCGCAGCACAAGAATAAGGCGAAGGCGATGCAGGTCCTGCGCGCGCGCATCTACGAAGCCGAGCGTGAGCGCACCCAGAGCGAGCAGGCTGGCGCGCGCAAGGCGATGGTGGGATCGGGCGACCGGTCGGAACGCATCCGCACCTATAATTTCCCGCAAGGGCGCGTCACCGACCACCGCATCAACCTGACGCTGCACCGCCTGCCCGAGATTCTCGAAGGACCGGGCCTCGCCGAAGTCATCGATGCGCTGATGGCGGAGGATGAAGCCGCCCGTCTCGCGCAACTGGACGGGGCGGGGTGAGCATTCCCGACAGGCTGCGCACGTCGACTGTCCAGCTCGCTGTCGGTAGTGACACGCCGCGCCTCGACGCCGAATTGCTGATGGCCCATGCGCTGGGCCTGTCGCGCGCCGATATGCTGCTGCGCCAGCGCGATCTTGATGTGCCCACCGGTTTCGCCCCGCTGCTGGAACGTCGTCTGGCGGGCGAGCCGATCGCCCATATCATCGGCATCCGCGATTTCTGGACGATCAGCTTGACGGTCACGCCCGATGTCCTGATCCCACGTCCTGACACCGAAACGCTGATCGAGGTGGCGGTCGATCATTTCCATGATCGTGTACCCGGCAGCGTCCTGGACCTTGGCACCGGCTCCGGCGCATTGCTGCTGGCGGCGCTCGCGCAATGGCCGCAGGCACGGGGACTTGGCATTGACGCCTCCCCCGCTGCACTCGCCGTGGCGCAGGGCAATGCGGCCAGGCTGGGTCTGGCGGACCGCGCCGTCTTCCGACTGGGCGACTGGGCGGAGGGTGTGGAGGGGCCGTTCGATCTGCTCCTTATCAACCCGCCCTATATCGCGCGGGACGAAGTGCTTTCGGGCGATGTCCTGCGCGAACCGGCCAGCGCGCTGTTCGCGGGCGTCGACGGGCTGGACGATTATCGCCGCATCGCGCCTGACCTGCCGCGTCTGATCGCGCCCGGCGGCCTGGCGGCGATCGAGATTGGCCATGACCAGAGGGAAAGCGTCTCCGCACTGTTGATGGAAAAGGGGCTGGACGTGGCGGTGCGACGTGATCTCGCCGGGCATGACCGCTGCCTTCTTGCGGTCCATCCGTCGTGAACAAGGCTTGATTTACCATAGGACAAGCGAAAATTGCTTGGTTTATGGCGTGAAAGCCACTACATCAGCGTCAGGGACGGCTCTATCTTGTGACATGGTCGCACAGGCCATTGATAGAAAAGGCCGTTTTCCCGCTCCTTAAAGTCATGACGGCGCTCGCTGCGCAAGCGCCGTTGGCGGCTGGGTGATGGTCCGGCAAGGACTGTGCCCGGCGGAGCCGTATCCGGCCTGAAATTCGGGCCGTGCTTGGGGATGGCGACTGAACAGTGTTTTCAGTGAAGTTTGGCATAGCGAACGCAAGGATCATGTCTTGATCAACAATCGGCAGGCCGGTCGCCGCAATCGCGGCCGGAATAATAATGGACGTCCCAACGGCAACAATCGGGGCGGTGGCGACAATGGCAACAGGATTGACAACCGCGCGCGCGGCAATGCGACCCAGCTTCTTGAGAAATACAAGAATATGGCGCGCGATGCCCAGATGGCGGGTGACCGGGTGAATGCCGAATATTATCTGCAGTTCGCCGACCATTATTTCCGCGTGCTCGCCGACAACCGGGCACGGCAGGACGAGCAGCAGCAGCGTTTCCGCCCTCGCGAGGATAATTTCGACGAGGATGGCGAGGATTATGACGCCTCCTATGAAGGGGGCGAGGATTTCCGCAGCGAACAGCCGTCCTCCTATGAGCGCCCCCAGCGTGACCAGGCTCAGGAGCGCGCTCCGCGCGATCAGGCCCAAGAGCGTGCGCCGCGCGATCAGGATCGTCGTCAGGATCGGAGCGAGGGATCGCGCGACCATCGGGAAGGGCGCGATGCCCGTGACGGCCGCAACACTTATCGTGACCGCAATCGCCGTGACCGCTTCGGTGCGGAGGAAGGCGGGGTTGCGCGGCAGGAAATGGGCGTAGAAGGACCGGCGGGCAATCCCGCTGTCGAGCCTGCGCCGCAGCCGATCGTGGAAGCGGAAGCCGAAGCGCCGCGTCCCCGCCGCGGCCGCCCGCGCAAGGTTGTTGCACCGGTTGAGGCTGGCGAAGGCTTCGATGCCGCCGTCCTGCCGCCGTCGATCGCGCGCGCCGACAATGACGCCGAAGCGGATGTCGAGGAAGCGCCCAAGAAGCGCGCTCGCCGCCCGCGCTCTACGGCCGCGACCGAAGCCGCCGAATAAGCGGCTCGGCTTTTGGGGATGAAAAAGGGACGGCGCCCATTGCGCCGTCCCCTTTTTTTGTCCGCTTTCCAAGCGCCACATGATCCGGCACAAGGCTCTCCAAATCGCTGGAGAGATGCCGATGAAAGCCGCGCCCCTGCTTCCCTTGCTGCTGACCCTTCTTCCCTTTTCGGCGCAGGCGCAGGACGCCGCTGACCCGACCGGCGCCACGGCGCAGGGCGACGTTGCCGTCACCATCTATAATGGGGGGCAGTCGCTGGTGCAGGATGATCGGCAACTCGTCGTGAACCAGGGGCGCAACCGCATCGAATTTCCCGACGTATCGGCGCGCATCCGGCCGGAAACGGTGAATCTTTCCGGTCCGGGCCTTTCCATTGTCGAGCAGAATTTCGACTATGACCTCCTGTCCCCCGACAAGCTGATGGACAAGGCGGTCGGGCAGGAGGTGACGCTGGTGCGCACCAACCCCGCAACCGGCGCGGAAACGCGCGAGCGGGCCAAGGTTCTGGCGGCCAATGGCGGCATCGTCCTCCAGATCGGCAGCCGGATCGAGGTGCTGCGCGACGACGGCCTGCCGGTGCGTGTGGTGTTCGACCGGGTGCCGCCCAATCTGCGCGCCCGCCCGACCCTGTCGGTGACAGTCGAATCGGCGCGCGGTGGAACGGTGCCGGCGCGGCTTTCCTATCTGACGCCCAATCTCGGCTGGACCGCCGACTATGTCGCCTTGTTCGATGCGGCCAAGGGCGCGATGGACATGCAGGGCTGGGTCACGCTCACCAACAATACGGGCACCAGCTTCACCAATGCCAAGACCATATTGGTCGCGGGCAATCCCGCCGATGGCGGCGGCCGGACCAACTGGTGGCAATCGTCGGGTGGGGCATCGAGCGGCGCGATCGACCAGGCCGGAACCGAAAGCGGTGCGCGCGAACGGCTGGGCGACTATTATCTCTATCCGCTCGCCGCACGCACGACCATCGCCAACGCCCAGCAGAAGCAGGTCAGCTTCCTCGACGTGAAGGGTGCGCCGGTGCGGGCTACCTATGAATATGTCAACGGCTGGCTCGGCAGCACGGCCGAAGCGACGAGCGCGTCGAGCGTGCTCAAATTCTCGACCTCGAAGCAGGGCGGCCTTGGCGATCAACTCCCCGCCGGCACAATTCGCGTCTATATGCGCGACGCGCGCGGCGATCCGCAGTTTATCGGGGAGAACAGCATCGATCACACGCCCATGGGGTCGTCCATGGCGCTGCGCACCGGCGACGCCTTCGACGTCAAGGTGCGCCCCACCGTCGAGCAGCGCACCAGAAAGGGCGGCTCCCGCTGGGAAACGAAGATGCGTTATACGCTGACCAACGCCCGGCCCGAATCGGTGACGATCGATCTGGCGCAACTGGGCCTGTGGGGCGACACCCGCGTCACCATGCAAAGCCTCGGAGGGCAAAGCCTGGAGGGCAAGCGAGTCTCGGCCGACCGGATGGAATGGAGCGTGCCGGTGGCCGCCAATGGTTCGGTCGACCTCAGCGTCACCTTCGATTCGCGCTACTGACCGGACGGGCGCCCCAGTGCCGCGCTTCTTAACCCTGCTGTTGCTCTTATGGACCTGTCTTGCATCGGCGCAGGCGGGCACCGTCATTTCCACCGGGGCCGATTCGGTCTCCGTCACCGTCTATCGCCAGCCCGGCCGCACCAAGGGTGCGATCGATCGCAGATGGCCGGGTGGCTATGCGCTTGTCACCGAAACCCGCACCATCGACCTGCCCCAAGGCGAATCGGTCGTCCGATTCGAGGGCGTGGCCGAAGGATTGATGCCGGAAACGGCGGTGCTTTCGGCCATGCCGCGTGGCGTACGGGAGAAGAACAGGGACGCCCGGCTGCTCTCGCCCGCCGGTCTGGTCGACGCCTATCTCAAGCGCAGCGTCACGCTTCGTCGCACCGATCGCAAGACCGGCAAGGTGACGGAGCAGGACGCGATCATCAGCGCCGGTCCGACCGGCGGCGTGATCGTCCAGACCGCGCAGGGCTATGAAGCGTTGGGATGCAGCGGCCTGCCCGAACGGATGCTCTATCCCAAGGCGCCGCCGGACCTGTCGCCGCGCCCGACCCTGTCGGTGATCGCGAGCAGCGACCGTGCCACCCGCGCAACCGTGCAACTCACCTATCTCGCCGAAGGTTTCGACTGGGCCGCCAACTATGTGGCGGAAATGAACTCCGATGGCGGGACGCTCGACCTCATGGCCTGGCTGACCGTCGCGAATGGGGGCGTCACAGGCTTTCCCGATGCGCGCCTTAATGTCATCGCCGGCCAGCCCAACAAGCGTGCATGGGGGGCTAAACCGCGGCCAACTGGCGGCCCGTTGCACCTGACCTGCTGGCCGATGGACATCACCAGCACCCATCCGCGCTGGGAGTTGTTCCCGGTCGACATGCCCGCCCCGCCGTTGATGGAGATGGCGGGCGCGCAGGACATTGTCGTGTCGGCGCAGCGCCGGTTGGATCGCGTTGCGCTGCCAGCACCCGCCGCGCCTTCTCCTCCGCCACCTCCACCCCCACCGGAGGATGTCGGCGACCTGAAGCTCTATCGCGTGCCTGTCCCTGTCGACGTCGCCGCCAATGGTCAGAAGCAGGTCACGCTGATGCGACAGGCGGATGTGAAGGTGGAACGCCTCTACGCCGCCACCCTCTCCGGCGCGACCGATGGATCGCAACCGATGACGCTGCGCCTGCGTGTGCAGAACCGGAAGGAAGATGGACTCGGCCTGGCCATGCCGTCCGGCCGGGTCGCGCTGTTCGAGGATGTCGCCGGCGTGCGTCTGCTCGCGGGCGAAACGGATATCGGCGACAAGGCGGAGGGGGAACGGGTCGACTATGACCTTGCCGTCAGCGCTGATGTACGCATCGCTGTGCGCACCCTTTCCGAAACACGCAAGGTTCGTCATTGGGCGGTCAGGCTCGACAACGCCCGGCCCTTCGCCGTCACAGCGGAAGTCACCATCCCGCACGACATCGATCCGCGTCCCACCGGGATGGAGCGGCGCGGCAATGACTGGATCTGGCGCGCGACCGTGCCGGCCAACGGCACGCTGGACTATCAGTATAAGGAGCGCCTTGCGCGCTGATGTTCAGGCTTCGGGCAGAGGGCGTGGCCGGTGATTCGCGTCCAGCGCGACGAACGTATAGAGGCCGCTGGTCAGTTCGACCTCCTGCTGGCCGACGCCGCGTATCGCCACGACATCAATGCGGATAGCGATCGATGTGCGGCCACGCCGTTCTTCTCGCGCATAGACCGACACGATGTCGCCCAGCAGGATCGGGGTGATGAATTTCATGCTCTCGATCGCCACGGTTGCGACCGCGCCCTGCGCGATTCGCGCGGCGACGATGCCGCCGGCAATGTCCATCTGGCTCAATACCCAGCCGCCGAAAATATGGCCGTTGCTGTTGATGTCGGTCAGCCGCGGCATCACCCGCAGGACCACCTCGCCTCGTCGATCAGTCGTCAATCGGCACCTCGTCCTTCAGCCGGTCTATCACCTGTTCGTCATGCCCCGTCCCGTGCGACAGGAAAGCGAGCGCCATCAGACCGGTTCCCAGCATGAAGGTCAACCAGACCCCCAATATGGTTGCGATCGCCATGTGGAGCAGCAGCGTACCGGTCCACCAGTAGAGGAATAGCAGCGCCGCCGCGACGCATAGCACGCCGGCCAGCGCCATCCACCCCATGATGCGGCGAAACCGGCCCCAGGCCGTGGCCGCGATCTGCGGATCATCGAGCGCTTCCTTGTGTGTCATCCCTTTTCAATGGGCTGCGAAAGTGGGATCATCAAGCGGCCGAATATAATCAGTTCAGGCGAAAAGGAGAGCAGCCATGACCATCGCGGCGATATTGCAGGGGAAGGGACGCGACGTCATCCATGTGAAACCGACCGACAGCGTGCTGTCCGCGGTGCAATTGCTGGCAGAAAAGCGCATCGGCTGTGTGCCGGTGGTCGAAGATGGCGCGGTGCTCGGCATATTTTCCGAACGTGACCTGCTCTATCGTGTCGCCAGCGACGGCGCGGCGGCGCTCAATCATACGGTGGGGGAAGTGATGACCGCGCCGGCTATCACCATCGATGACCGGACCCCAATCCTCCATGGCCTGTCGCTGATGACCAAGCGGCGCATTCGCCACCTGCCGGTGGTCATAGACGGGAAGCTTAC